>NZ_FIZY01000019.1 GCF_900060185.1 Grimontia marina
CACCTTCGCTTTAAATTCGGGTGAGTGGTTTCTACGTTTTCTTGTCATCATCTGCTCCAGTCTTTCTGGGGACTATCAAAACAGATCAATCACTTAAAGTCATGTCCGAAAATTGGGGGCCACTTCTAAGAATTAACCCTCACTCTGGTGAAGGCAACTATAAAAATCTAGGTAATGTCGGTTCTACAGCGTCAAAGTCGCTCGACCCTAGGGAAATTTATGCCACTTTTGATGGCGATTTCGGTCAAATCGTCATAGGTAAGCAATACAGTATTTTTAATGGCCGTCCTGTTCTTGCGGATGCTTCAGTGCTAGCGGGGGGCTTTTTTGTCTACGATATTGCAAACGATGGTGGCGCTCTGGGTGCCGGTTCATTACATTCAGGCTACCTGTACGCGAATTTTAACAGCGGCATTCGTTATAACTCGCCGACAGATTCTTCAGTAAAATTCTCTGTTGGCCTGTATGACCCAAGTACCATTCAATCCATACTTCCTAGTGTTAAAAGCACGCCTGTCGCATCAAAAACGACGTCTCCACGATTTGAAGCTGACCTGTCATATGGTCAGGATTTTGAAGGTGGCAACTTTCTCCTTTATGCAGATATGATTTACCAATCTGCAGAAAACTGTACGGTCAGTGGCGTGACATGCGCTTCTGGAAGTAAAGTGGAAGCATCCGGTTATTCAGCCGGCGTAAGCCTGAACTATGGTAGCTTCAGCCTATTTGCATCCGGATTTAAAGGGGAAGGATTGGGCTCGGCTTTACAACTCGACTTTGACTCACTCGATGATTCAGGGCGCGAGCGCGAAAGCAGTGGCTATTGGCTGCAAACTACCGTCAATGTAACTACAGATACCTTACTACGTTTGAGTTACGGCGAAACAAAGATTGATCCCACCAACGCGACTGCTGGTCACAAAGCCAAGGGGACTGTTTTTGGTGTTTATCACAACTATAACGACCACATTGCCCTTTATACCGAAGTTGGTCGCTCAGAATTTGATTTAAATCCGGTGTTTGGAATAGCCACCGAGACTGACTATGTCACTGTCGGTACTCGATTTATGTGGTGAAGATAAAAATGTAACTGCCTTTTTTGCCCGCTAACAAGCGGGCTTTTTTGTCACCTACCATTCACTCAGTAATTCGACAATTCAAAGGTAAATAGCCATTAGTTTGCGCGTATCAAGCCAGCACTAATGTGCTGGCTTTTGCATTTGGCGGGTTTGGTTCATGGTTCTCGAACCCGCCGTTCCATAGGTGTTGATATCATATCGATTGGGTGAATAACCTCTTTGCTTACGGTACTGGGTGTCTAAACTTCTCAGGTTGATACCGTAAGATTGGTTGATTCGTTCCACGACCTCATTGATCTGAGACTGCGGTGCATTCTGGGATCTGAGGAAATAATAAAGATTGATGGCACGTTGCTCATCCATAACTCACCTCCTCTTTCAGTGATGAAGTGAGTATAGATTTCAATCTGAGCTTTGATAATCCACCAAATCAGGAACAGATTATTTCCACCTAGCAATAATAGGGCACTTCGCACCAGTAGTTACTTAGCTATAACTTTCGAAACCAAAGGCTTCGCGATAGCCCGGCAATGCCTGAGCACCACCAGTGTGCAGAAATACGATGTTGTCGCAGTCTTTAAATTCGCCTTTGCGGATAAGGTCGATAAGGCCAGCCGCACCCTTACCGGAATAGACAGGGTCCAGTAAAATGCCTTCATAGCGGGCAAACATATCTATCGCTTCTAAGGTGCTTTCAGCAGGAATCCCGTAGCCGTCTCCAACGTAATCACAGTTAGCACGCACATCTTCGCGTTTCACTGCTCCTGGAATGCCCAATAGATCGCAAGTCTTTTCAGCAAGTGTGTAGACATTACCTTCCTGCTGCGGCTGGGGAACACGAACACCTACGCCAAGCAGAGGAATTAGACTGTTGGTGGCAACAAGGCCAGTAACCAAGCCCGCCTGCGTACCAGCTGACCCTGTCGCATGAACAAGGTGGTCAATTTTCAACCCCATTTCATTGGCTTGGTTGACCAGCTCCAAGGCACAGTTAGCATAACCCAACGCACCAATCGCATTGGAACCACCACCTGGAATGATGTAGGGCTTCTTACCCTCGGCGCGCAGTGTTGCTGCAACATCTTCCATCGCGGCATTCATATCTGTGCCGCCCGGATATTTACTGAGTGAAGCCCCAAACAGTTGCTCAAGCATGACGTTGCCATTGAGCACATAATCTGGATCTTCTGAAGCGGTTCGGTCTTCCAACAAAATGTGGCACTCCAATCCACATTTCGCCGCAATTGCCGCTGTCTGACGACCATGGTTAGTTTGGGTCGCACCTTGGGTGATAATGGTGTCAGCGCCTTGTTCAAGTGCGTCTGCCATCAGGAACTCAAGTTTGCGAGTTTTGTTACCACCACCAGCCAGACCAGTACAATCGTCGCGTTTAATCCAGATTGTAGGCCCGCCCAAGGCTTCAGAAAGACGCTGCATTGGCTCAAGCGGTGTAGGTAAATGAGCAAAGCGCAAACGTGGAAAGCGAGAAAGGTGCATGTCGTTGTCCCTAACAGTTAAGAAGTAGAAAAAAGTAATTGCTATTTCAGACTGAGAAACTTTTTTGACTTACGCCAATACCTATATTGAAGGGGCTGCGGTTACTTTTCGGCATAACGAGAGCATGAATTATCTAATGCATTGATTATTTGTAATTAAATTGACTTCACGACTCTCTACCGTCTAGTAATATTGAACGTTTTTCGAAAACAGCAGCAGCACGTTTTGTGACCAAAGTTACATTAAGAAGAGATACTCAAAAATGATTAAGGCTTTATCTGATAGCAGTATAAAGACGCGCATAAGCAAACAAGCTTAACTTACTTAGTCGTATTGAAGAACTCTGTCAGCACGATATGGGTCACCACCTGCTTGATGTCAGGAATAGCCTGAATCACTTCACGGATTTGATTGATACGGTTCATACTAGGCACTTCCACATAAAGCATCATGTCCGTTTCGCCGCTGATCGCATGACACCACTTCACCCCTTCAATCCGGCGAATGGTTTCTGCATAAGCCTCACAGTGGTATTGGCTGGATGAAGTGTCATATTTTAATGCAAGGTAAGCGCAGACCATTTCGACACTTTTGTTCTCCACTACATCGGCGTGGTAGCCAAGAATAACTTTGTCTTGCTCAAGCTTTTTGATTCGTGCTGTCACTGCGGAACGCGACAAATTGACATCCCGCGCGATTTCGCTGACGGAACGGCGTGCATCCACACGCAGAATATCCAATATTTGTTGGTCGAACTTATCCATGTTCTTCTTTCAATTCTCTTTTCGTAAATCACTTCTCTCGCAGAATATTGCGCGAAAACTGTCACTTTGTCAGCCTCAGCAATAAAAACCGTCAATCTGACGATGAACAAAGACACTTTGCGCGATGCTTTTTCAATCAATCAGCTTTAATCTGGCAACAGTCATCAACACACAGATACTGGCTGGGACGCCCCATGAATCAACTCAAAAAAGAAATCACATTGCTGTCCGGTATCGGCCAACTTTCTACCACCCTTTTGGGTACCGGACTATTCATGATCCCTGCTATTGCAGCGGGCATCGCCGGTGAGTTTTCCCTCTGGGCATGGCTCTTCCTGTTTGTCGCTATTTGCCCGATAGCCCTGACATTCGCCCAATTAGGTAAGCGCTACCCGAATGCAGGCGGTACCGCTTATTTCGTCCGCAAAGCTTTCGATAAAAGGTTAGAGCGGAGCGTCGCCTGGCTCTTTGTCAGCGTGATTCCCGTTGGTGTTCCAGCGGCCGTTGCTCTTGCCGCTGGCTTTCTGCAACAACTTTTGCCTGAGCCGATTAATGGCTCTCTGACGGCTCAACTTCTTACCGTCGCGCTCTTGGTGGGTGTCAATTTGATGGGTGCTAAATCTTCGGGTCAGCTGCAAACCCTTATCGCGATTAGCATTTTTCTTTTGGTTGGCGCTTTTCTGTGGAAAGGCGGCGTAGGTGTCACCGATCTGACCATGCCGACCATTAGTGAGGATTCCTTATGGCCCATTGGCGCTGCGCTTGGTGTGATGTTCTGGTGCTTTGTTGGCATTGAAGCCTTCGCCCATATGGGGGAAGAGTTTAAAAATCCGGAAAGAGATTTCCCTATCGCCATTATCGCGGGCTGTTTTATAGCTGGTGCGACCTACTGGGCCATGTCAGTCGTCATCCTGAAATTCGGCGCTTACGGCACCCCACAGTTTGATAGCGCCTCAATCCCCTGGTTGAGTGAGAACTTGTTTGGCCCGAACTTTAAAATGCTGATCAGTGTGATTGGCTTCTCCGCCTGCTTCGCGAGTGTCAATCTTTACACCCAAAGCCTTTCACGTATGGTTTGGGCGCAAGCGCGCGAGAACAAGCCAGAAGGAAAAATGGCTCAGGTTTCGAGCCGTGGCGTCCCCCAGAATGCGACCTTGAGTGTCGGTGGCGTCCTGGCGGCTTCCTGCATCATAGGATATTGGTCAGGCTTGGATTTGGAGTTTTTCCTTAAGCTCGCCAACAGTGTGTTCGTGTTGGTTTATCTGATGGCGATGCTCGCAGCATTGAAACTGCTTCAAGGCGCAGCCAGATGGTTGGCGGGCATCGCACTGGCACTTTGTGTGATTGTTTTCGTCTGTCTTGGTTGGTCGATGCTATATGCGCTGGGCGTATTTGGTCTTCTTATGCTGCAAGGTAAAAAAGACACCCGCAAAGCAGCCGTTTAACCCTTCTAGACATCACAAATATTTTGTGAGACCTTTCGCAAAAGTTTTGAAATACCCAAATATAATTTGGGTTACAACAAGAAAGAGCGATCACGGATGTTTGTTTTATTAGATGGCGGCATGGGGCGAGAGCTTCAACGTATCGGCGCCCCATTTTCCCAGCCTTTATGGAGCGCTCAAGCGCTGATTGAAGCGCCAGATTGTGTTTATCAGGCGCACCAGAATTTTATTGATGCGGGATGCGATGTCATCACGGTCAACAGCTATGCCTGCGTCCCTTTCCACTTGGGCGAGCAGCGATATCAGGAACAAGGCTTTGAACTGGCTGAGTCCGCAGCGCAAATTGCCCGTCGTGCTGCTGATGACAGCGAGAGGAAAGTCAAAGTTGCGGGCTGTATTCCTCCAGTTTTGGGTTCCTACCGCCCTGATCTTTTCTCAGCAGAAAAAGCCCGCTCAATCATTCAAACACTGGTTGATGCACAAGCAGGCTACTCAGATATTTGGATAGCTGAAACGATTAGCTTGATTGAAGAATTCGAAACGATTTTCGACGTACTCAAAAGCACAAATCAACCTGCCTACTTTGCCTTCAGCTTAATGGACACTGAAATCGATCAACCTCGATTACGCTCTGGTGAATCTGTGGCGGATGCAATTCGCGTTGTCTGTGAAAAAAGCGTCGATGGCGTGCTGTTTAACTGTTCACAACCCGAGGTAATGTTGGACGCCATTGCTTTAGCAAAAGCCATCATTGATGATAGCGGCAAGCAGATTTCCCTAGGCGCTTATGCCAATGGGTTTACGGTCATCCATCAAGACCATGAAGCCAATGATTCACTGACGACGGTTCGTGATTTACCCGCTGATGAATACGCAGCGTTTGTGCGTGCCTGGCTGGATGCGGGGTCGAATATCGTAGGAGGATGCTGTGCAATTTTTCCAGAGCACATCGACTATCTTGATGCACTCCGTAAGAGTAACGAAGAAAAATAACTAGGGGCTGTTGATCTTTGGTGGTTAAATTTTGTTCTCGCTATAAGCGTTTTAGGCGCGGCGGGGTATGTGCGGCCTAGCCATTCTAAGCAAATACACCTCAACAAAACATAAAACGCTTAGGGTACGGGACGCGCAGTCGAACCCTCCGGGCAGCGTTTGTGGGGAATTTCTGCTGCGTTATCTGCTTCTCATGTAGGCGATACACATCGAAACTTCTGCCTTGCATAAAATCCCCACAAACTGCTGCAAAAGTCATCACCAAAGGTCAACAGCCCCTAAGTCGTCGTCGCCAACTGACGTTGTTTCACCTTATCGCTTTGCAGGAACTCAATCACCAGTAGATTGAAGATGCGCGCTTTCTCGAGGTGAGCATTGTGAGCGGCCAGAGGCATCACGGCCAAGTTCGTGTCTTTTATTCTTCTCCAGAGTATTTCGACCTGATCCCACATATAGGATCGATCACTGTCTGGCCAGAGAACCAGTGTTTTTGCCTCAATATCGCCCAGGCGTTCAATAGAGCGCCACCCTCCCATAGCACGAAGTCCGTTAATATAGGTTTGCGTGGACACACGTTCAGCAAGCGCCATTCCCCCAACAAAATCAGGATCCTCTTCCCCTTCTGAAAACCAGGTTCGGACAGTATCCCGTGCGACTTGCTCTGTGCCCTCTTTTTCAGCACGTGCCATGCTGTCTTCAAGCGATTCAAAACGCCCCGGCAAACGGCCATTTGGTCCGGTTGCGTAGAGCACCAACCCCATCACTCTGTCTTTTGCTTTGATTGCAATTTCCTGAGCAATCATCCCCCCCATCGAATGCCCCATCAGGTGAAAACAGTCGATACCGAGTTCATCCAGTTTTCCCAACACGAAATCGGCAAACCCTTCAATGCTATCCAAGCCTGTTTCCTTTGCCTTTCCTCCATAACCTGGCAAATCGAACGCGACAACGTCGAAGCGCGTTGAAAACAACTCAATCTGTTTTTCCCAATAGGTCAAACTGCTGAGAAACCCATGAACCAGTACCAACGTGGGTCCGGTTCCTACACGTATACAATTCATCGTTATTATTCCATTAACTCAGGGAGCCAAAGCGCTGTGTCAGGCAGTCCGACCAACAACAGCAGCAAAATCACAAGCGCGAAAATAAAGGGAACACAGCCAACGATCACATCCCCAATAGTCACGTCATCTCTCGCGAGACTCTGAATAACAAAGAGGTTGAGCCCGACAGGCGGTGTCAGTACGGCTATTTCCATAGTGATGGTGTAAACCACCCCAAACCAAATCAGGTCAAAGCCCGCCGCATGCACCAGAGGGAACAGGGTTGGTAAGGTGATAAAAGTCATAGAGACAGGCTCTAAGAACATGCCGAGGATGATGTAGAACACCACAATCATTGCCAGCACAGCGTAGGGCGATAAGTCCATTTCAACGAACAGTTGGGTAAACTGTTGCGGAATTTGGTGATAGGTCATCACAAAGCCGAATAGTACCCCTGACGACAGCAATAAGCCCAAGTAACCCATGGTCTGCATTGTCGACTTAAGTGACTCGAGCAAGCCATCCCAACGCAGCCCACCAAAGCAAAATGCCATGATAAGCGTGATAACCGACGACACCGCCGCCGCTTCAGTTGGTGTCGCGATTCCCGCATAGATAGAGATGGTAATCACCAAGCCAATGATCATCACCGGCGTGAGTGCGGACAGCGCCACCAGCCAAGGGATCGGTTGGATACTCTCCTGCCCCGGAATATCTTGAGGTGCAACCTTTCCCCACACCGCGACGATGATGAAGAACATGGTTACCAGTACCAGTCCAGGTATGACACCAGCGATAAATAGTGCACCGATGGATTGGTCTGTCACGATGCCATAAAACAGCAAGATCAAGCTTGGCGGTAGCAGAACACTCAACGTACCGCCAGCAGCCAATACACCACTCGACAGACGTTTTCCGTAACCCAGTTTCAGCATCTGAGGCAAGGCCACACCGCCGATAGTCAGTGAACCCACCATGCTGGAACCACACACGGCACCAAACCCTGCACAAGCGCCGATACTGCCGTAAGCCGCAGCACCACGTAGTGGCAACTTGCTATGCATAAACCAGTAAAGGTTGGGGCCAATGGAAGAGCGCCCAATCAATTCGCCAAGAAAAACGAACAACGGAACGGCGAGGAGAATGTAGTCAAACCACACCCCCCACAGTTTCAGTTCCACCGTCACCAGCGAAGATTTCACACTCAGAATATCGAGCAAAAACGGGATAGATGCTGCGGCAAGCGCAAATGGGATAGGCAAGCCAATGATGATGAATCCCATCAACAAGCCCAGCATACCTAGCCCGACAACGTACCATTCCATAACACATCCTTGTTATTGTTGGTTTTGGCTGAGTCCAGCGTTATCCGTCGCCGCACTTCCTTGCGGCTTACGTGGTGGTCTGCCCGCCAACAGCAGATAGACTGCGGTGAGACAGAAGACTAAAAGGGAAAGCACCACAGGGATCCAGAAATAAAATCGCGGCCAAAGAAGGATTTCAGACGCCGCACCAGAATCAAGCGACTTGAACATGGCTTTGGCTGATGCCGTGAAGAAAAACGCTCCAATCAGCAACATCACCAACATATTCAGCTTATCGACCCAAAACTGCAGGGTTTCTGGTAGCTTGTCACGGACTATTCCCACTTTAGGGTAGGCATCATTTAGCAGTGCGTATGAGATACCGAGAAACGCGACAGGCACCAGTAGCAGAGCAGTGGCCTCTGTCACCATGCCATCAGGTGAATCGAGAATATAACGTACCCCAACACCGTAGCTGATCCAGATTGCCTGGATCAGCACGATGACGGCACCGCAGTAGAGCAACGCTAAAGATAGCCAGTTCAAAGCCTTTAACAGGTTTGATTTCATACTGCGCACCTCTTCAATTATTCGCTGTGCGCTGCAAACAGGCTCCGGACTTTATCAGCCAGTGGCACACCACAGGCGCCGTTTACTTCTGGTGTCCATTTTTCCTGAATACCTGCGAGAAGCTCTCCAGTACGTTCTTCAGACATGGAAACCGCAGAACCGCCGTTTGCCATCACTGCATTACCGACACGTTCGTCTACCCAAGTTTCGTAACGTGGTTTCAGCCATGCTTCTGCTTCTTTTGCCGCTTCTTTTAACGCTTTCTGGTTGTCTGCGCTCAGTCCATCAAACTTATCTTTGTTCATCATGTAAATGATGTTGCCGTAGAACATGTTGGCGTTAACCATGTACGGCATGACCGACCAAAGCTTCCATGAACTGTATGTCGCGACGCCCATGTTGATTCCATCAACCACGCCACGCTCTGCAGACTGGAAAACCTCTTTCGGTGCAACGAATACCGGCTTACCGCCCCATGTTTCGATCATCAGGCTCACCAGAGGGCCAATCGAACGAACCAGTTTGCCGTTCAACTTACCGATGTCTGACACTGGTTCTTCAAACCACCATTCCTGGTCATACGAATAGTTGGAATTGATCAGCGGGATCAGATCAGCTTTTGCCGCTTCCGCCTCAATTAATGCTGCGTAATCGGCATCAAGCTCAATTTGTTTTTCAAGACTAATGGCGACTGGATACAGCGAGGTGACGCGATAACATGGCAAGCGTTTGTCGGCAGGGATCCAGCTGATATCAGACACACCGCCTTGAACCGCATCCACACCTTCACTCCAACCATGCAGAGTGCCGGATGGGAAAACCTGGACTTTCAGGTCACCATTACTTTTCTCAGCCGCAAGTTCTGCAAATTTCTGAAAGCCTTGATAACGAATGTCGGACTCGTTGACATAAGTAGACAGGCGAATGGTTTCGGCAGCTTGTGCAGTGAAAGGTAATGCACCGACAATGGCGACGCTTAACGCACTTTTCAGAAAAGAACTAACGTTGTTGCGGTACTTCATGAGACTTCTCCCTAGTCTGGTTTTCCGTATTTGCAGCGCTGAGCATCCGCTGCGATTCATCCAAGTTAGTTTTCGGCTGCTGAGATAGCGTGCGGCTGAAAACACTCAATTAAGCATGGTCATAAGCGTCATTTTTGCATCATGCCAATTCGGTTGCCCTACATACCAAAAAGTTATGCCACCTTATAACCTATTTATTTTCAATAAATTAAATGCTAAAACATCACCTGGGAAAGAAAATAAAAACTTTTCCCACTTATCCACAAATTGAATGGTGAATAGGCTGTTTTCTTATCTTTAAGCCTACGAAAAGGGTGCGTTCTGTTAGTTTTATTAAATAAAAGCAATGAATATCACAAACGGAACTGGCACCAAGCCACGAAGTATTTGGCTCGGAGGGAGTATTGGACTTTAAGTTATTAGAAGATTTTGTCTGTCTGGCAAATTCCAGCAGTTTTACTTCTGCCGCGAGGGAACGTTTTGTTACCCAACCTGCATTCAGCCGTCGAATCAAAGCGCTAGAACAGTGGATAGGTACAGACCTGGTTAACCGGGACTCGCCACAACTTGAACTGACAGAACAAGGTAAGGCATTTGTCATTGAAGCCGAGGAAATCCTTAATCACCTTCACCTCGCCAGAGAGTCAGCCCGTGCGCTGAAGAAAACCAAAGGTAATGAGATTTCAGTGGCTGCACAGAATTCTATTGTCCAAACCGTCTTCATGTCATGGATGCATGAAATCGAAAAAGAAGTTGGCCCCGTTTACGTCAAACTTTCTTCCGATCGTTTGGCAGATTGCGTCGAAATGTTCAGAAATGGCTCGGTGGATTACCTCCTCTGCTACACACATAACGGGCTGGGCAACGCCATAGATGACAATCGTTTTCAAAGCACAGTCATCGGAAAAGAAACCTTGGTACCCGTCGCTTTGGCTACAGACAAAAAAGCCATATTCAGCCTTCCCGGTGAAGCAAGCGATCCCATTCCATTGGTCGCTTACACTCATCAATCCTTATTTGGAAAAGCCATTGACCAGTTATTAGAAAAAGAAGGTTGTTATCTCAGCAGGCGTTATGAAAATCCTTTCGCCCACACGCTTAAATCTATGGTGTTGGGCGGCTATGGCTTGGCCTGGCTCCCCCATTCATTCGTGAAGGATGAGCTGATGCGCGGAGAGCTTGCACTGGCAGGCGATGAGAAATGGAATATCCCATTTGAAGTCCGGCTGTTTTATAGAGAGCCCGATGATGTGTTGTCGAGGGCGATTTATTCTATTTCGGAGGGGATGAGGAAAAACAAACACATCAATGATTGTTCATCACATCACCAAGAGAATATTAAAGTTAAAAGATAACCTATAAATAGAAAAATCACACTTCAAATCTACTAAATATGACATTTTATGGGCAACAACTACTTCGGAAAAGGAACGGTTTTCAATTCTCCCCTAAACCCAGCGCATCATCGATTTCTTCCACCACACTCTCTGTAATTTTATCTTTCTTTGATGTCAGGACTTCATGAACTTTACGCAGAGCCTTAGAGGATATAGATTCATCTACAAAGACTAACGACCAATCTATAAGATGAAGTTGCGGATGAGCTTTATTTGAAGATTGACTCCGTGGCGGTCTAATCCCTGTGGTTACTTTACTTTTATAATCTTCCTCTTTAGTTATTTCACGTTTAAATTCATCATTGTTTTTAAGCCAATCTAAGTCTATTTTGCCATCCTTTACTTTGAATTCCGCAACGGCTCCATTAAAAACAGAGTTTGAAATTGTCTTCTCATTATCTCTCGAGTAAGTAACCCATTTTATGTAAATAAAAACTCGACCATTAAAACTCTCACCAATATTAAATAGTTCCCTACCAACAAACCACCCATCTACAAATTCTTGACTTGGTGCGAAAGTTAAATCATAAAAATATGTACTTGTTGTAAGCTCAAATGGAACAACAAGTTTTTCTTTTATTGTGTCATTTGGAATCTGTTCCACTTTCTCTCTTTTAAAGAACTCCAACTCAAACTTAATATTATCACTCTCCACTCTGTTGTCAGCAATATCGCAACCCAAGTGATTCTTACCTTTGAAGACAGAAACCTTCGAGTCAAGCTCATCTTTTACTACCTTAGTTAACTCTTTAACTAAATATTTTGAAACCTCTTCAGTTATAACGCCAACAACCAAAACAGAAGCTGGACTAAGCATTAAAGATGAGTCTTCACAAAATGATTCTTTATCTACAATCTTAGACTTAACTTCTTTCGGACTAATTATGCTCGTATCCGCACATGCCAGTATTGAGTTAAATATTACTAACATAAAACTAATACTAATAATTCTTTTAAAATAATGAAAACAAAGCACTTTCGAATTAAAAATCATCTTCTTCATCATATCACTCGCAACCAACTACACTATAAGACACAGAAAGTCCGAATACAGAGCCACCATTTGTGCAACCTAGAAATACTCTCGCGCCTGGTGGAACCACGGAAACTGCGAACCTCTCATTTGTCGAACCTTTATACGTGGATTTAACTAAAACTGTCGCCCTCACAGTGCGGTTATTTAGTTTATTGACACAATAAGCCTTTCTCCCAGTATTATTAAACCCACAATTACCGATGTAATCAATTCGAGCACAAAGTTCTTCGACATCAACACCTGAGTGCTCTGAAATATTGGAATCAGAAATAGATTCAATAGCATCAAGATTTAGAAATTCATTTAAATCCACATCATCTTTCATAATACACCAGCTAAATATTTGGATTGAGAGTTTTACTTTTCATTGAAAATTAGTCAACACTAGTAACTTCTTCGATTGTAACCACAGAACCATCAGGCAATCGTACAAAAACTTTAACATATTTTTCATTTTCAATTTCTTCTTTATATTGCAATTCAACAAACGACTTATCTCTTACCGAAGAGTCAATTATCGTTGTAATAACAACAACCAACCTCAAATAATCCCCAGCCTCATCCATAGATGGCTCTTTTTCAATAACAGCAGAAACGCTAAAGTCCGGAATATCAATACCTCCAGTTACATAAATAGCCTTATTTCCAAGCCCAGGCATATTGTCATACCATGCATTCCAACCACGATCAGATGATACTAAATTAGTCATATTAACCTCTTTTTTATAACAGTAAGTTACAAGTCAAATATCAATGTTATATCCCCAGGAAATAGTAACCATTAACTCCTTTTTATTTACTCCCGCCAAATTTGTTCCAGTAACTATCTTAATTTCCAATATCTTCGAAACTACGTATCCATCCGCCGGGGCACTGAATGGAATACTTTCCATCGCATTTTCAATAGCTTTATCTATTGAAAGTTCCTTAGAAACACCAATAACTATGTTTTCATTTTTCATGACATACTCCAACACTCATTAAAAATTGGATATTTTAATAATAAATCTTGTCTGGTAGCCTTCTCGATATCTGATCTCAACTAATATACTTTTATCATCTAGTACGCGAAACTCTCTCTCTTCATAATTTGTTTCTACGGAAGTGGAAAGTAGCTGCCTAAACTCTCCACTTTCAAATCTATGAACCACTAGGTAGTAAAATGTACCAGAACCGCCACTATTAAAGGCTACTAGAGATATTGAACCCTCTACATCCCCCTGATTAATCTCTCCTATATAAATACTATCCTCCTCCATTAAAACAGAATAATCGTCAGAAGAACCAGCCCCATTCTTCAAGTCAAATTTCACACCTTCAATTTCCACAGAAGAGTTTAATAGCTTTTCCTTCATACTAGTCATTTCAAACTCCATATGTTATTTCCACATACTGATTCCACACCCTAAAAATCAGTCCCATCGATGGAAGCATATTACAACTTCATTCATCATATTTTTTGTCAAAAACATATGCCATAGTTATTTTCTGCATATGCTACTTTCGAATGATGTTTTTCAGGCTCAACCTCATACATCTTAAAAAAGTCAATCGCACTATCTCCATTGGGTACTTCAATGTTATTTAAAAAAAACTTGAACACCTTTAACACATCACCTTCACGCTAAGAAAACTCCGACTCGTCTTCAAATGTAAGAAGATCTAGATTTATGACTTCACATATACTATTTACACTCACAACACAGCCCCTACTTAAAATACCTACATTAAATTTTATAAGAACACTGTCATTAATATGTATCAATTAAAAGAATAAGTTTTTTTAAAATAATGTTTACTCACATCTGTTTCTATTATTCCTACTTCTTCATCGGCCTTCTTTTTGGCGTAGTCGGTGAAACCTTTCTCTTCGTTGTTGCCTTTAGCACCGCCTCGGTATTTACCTTGGGTGTTCTTGGTGTGCGAGGTTTTGGTTTCGGCTTTTCTTCGGTTTTGGGTTGTTCTGGCTCCGCGACCATCTTTTCGAACCGCTCTATCTCAATGAGCTGTTTTTTCTCTTGTGCTATCGCTTCGTCCATTTTCTTATTGAACGCTGCACGTTGCTCTTCCAGATCTTTGATACGACTTTCCACCTTTGCCTTTTTGGCCGCAGCGGCAGTTCGGGTTTTCACTACCGGATTCTTCACGTTGTTCGGTTGACTCGCTTTTTCTATTTCGCTGATGAGCGAAAGGTGTTTTTTCAATACTGTGCTTGCCTTTGCCATGATTTCGCTCCTTGGTTATGCCTGAGTATTGAAGCCAGACTCAGGCGCAGGGAATTCAGGGTGATTGATGATTGAGCCGCGGACGACGTTGCCGATAAAAGGCCCTTCCATGCCGTTGAAGTCGAACGAGGGAAGAAAAAAAGTGCCGGATTTGACGTGATTACCCATCACTGATGCTTGGCTGCCATTGAGAATGACCGTCGCACCATTCGCGATGTTGTCGTCGTTGTTTCCGACGTGCTCAATGAAGTTGTTGTTGAATAGGACACGTTCAAAACGAACACGAATCATGTCATTCAGCCTGGTTGAAAGGATTTCCACCAAGGTGTCAGCACCACGACCGAGAAATTTATTATTGGCTACCTGGCAGGCATAACCGAGAAACACCACGCGTCTGTCGCCAAAAGGGAATGAAATTTCCATTAATCCTTGCATTAACAAGGCGCGGTCTTCCAAAACACGTTCCCGTGTCAGCAAATCAGAATAGGAAACCAGATTGCTTTCCACGCGGGCTTCAAGCACATACAGCGCGCCGATGCCGACGGTTCTTTGCTGATTCACCACGTCGTCTTGACCCACACCCGTGTTCAACACTTCATTGGATTCAATGTGACACTCGCCGAGGTGGAATACGTTCATGATGGAAGAAGCAAAAATATTTGCGCCTGATACACCCACGTAGTTGAGGCGATTTCCAATAATGCTAGCTCGCGCAATACACAGAAGAACGACTATCCCGCCGTGGGTACAGTTGGCAATTTGATTGTTAGTGATATCGATGCGAACACAGCGCTCACAGAAAATCGCGGCACCATCATCACGGATTTGATTGCTGTTGATTTGAACGTCTTCACACTCACTGGCAAACACTGCCAATGTAACGGTCACCATGGTGTTGTTTTCGATACTGACCAAGGTACATTGCGTTGCCGATACCGCGAGTTCAGTGCCTCTGTCGCCTGAAATGTCATTGTTGTCTATACGAAGCCCAACGACCTGCTCTGCAATCACACCACCACTACATCCGCTAATCCAGTTTTGCGCAGCGGTGATACCGCCAGTAAAGAGTTCACCGTCGTCACTGCCGATCATTATTGCGACTTGGGTTTCAACCTGTTCTTCGGTTTGGATGCGGTTGCGCTCAATCAAGGTGCCAACACCACGAACCATGATGCCAGTGCTCTCTTCCGCTAACAGAAGGATCTGATTTTCAGACACCGTGCCGTAAGCACAGTTAGATTCCACAGCAATCGCATCAAGCTCACCAGCCATTCGACTCAGTGTGATTCGATTTCCTTTGACTTCACTGTGTGAAGCCGTTGAGAACGAAGCGCCAGCGGGTTGATTGTTGATCACCACCCCTTGAGCGAAGCCGTCAATGTCGTTTTCAATAATCCTCGCCCTGCCCGAGATTCGGGTGACGGCAACACCAATCAAACCGGGCAATTGCTCCGCATTGAAACGGACAAGATTGTTGTTGATGGTCAGATCTTCTCCGCCATCACCAATCCAAACGCCAATGGGAGAGCCTTCGAACTGACAATGGCTGACCCTCACCCGCTGGCAATCAAACAAGCCGACGGCGGGGTTATTGATCGACTGGACGCTACCGTCGAGCGTCAGCACCCGGCAATCTTCTACCAAGCTGTCCTGAACCGTTCTTAGTGAGATGATGCCTTCTGGCTTCTCCGTCGCGCCGCGATTCAAGAAAGAGACGGTAGAGAGATGAATACCAGTGAGCACACTTCCATCGTCCGAACGGACAGCAATAGCAGATTCACCGGAAAGGTTTCTGATTTGTGCGCCATGGCTTTCCCCATGCAACGTCACGTTCGGATAGCGGATTCGGAGTGCTCGACGAATGGTATGAACACCCACTTTCAGGCACACGCAACCACCAAACTCTGGGGAGAGGCTATCTAACGCGGCTTGAATATCTTCGCCCGGACGAACCACGACGGTGCAGCAGCCGGCTGTGCCAATCGGGTCACGGCAGTCCTGAAAAATCGGCTCAACAAACTCTCCTCCCAGTACATCCAGAACCGCCAGTCGGCAGTAGTGGTGATGGAAGGCCTGTGGAGGCGCTTCTGTCAGCGTTTCTACCGAGCTGTCTGCATAGCGAGTAATGAAGCTCCAGTTGTCGCTGACGTGGTATTCTCCGGCGTCACCTTCCAGCGAGATAGCCACTTCCACGCCATCTTCAAGTGCAATGAATGTGCCTTCTGGTGCTGGGATTAAACCATCACTTCCCGGCGCATCGAGATTAACGATTTCATTACCGTCAGTGTCCAAAACCACGCCAGATTGATCCCAGCGGCGCAGTATTGGATGAATAGACTGATTAGCGGCATTCGATGCGGGCATCAGCATAATTTCGCCAACGCCTAGGGGGTTTGCCAGTACAACGGTATTGGTCGCATCATTAACAGAAAGGATTTGCACCATGGTGCCAGAGTTACCTTCCAGCACTCGCACATCATCCGTTACTTCGGCCCAATCTCCCGCGTTGAATCTAAGGTAATCATCTTTCGCTACCTGCTCTAACGTCAGGGTATTGTTCGCAGGTTGTGCGAGGATCCGTCCGGCAAACGCACCATTAACACGGGACCATTTCAGCAGTGGTACTTCATCTTCATTAGTGTCATGCACCGCCACCATGTAGGTGCGGTTTTCCAGACCTCGATAACCGCCTTCTGGTGGTAGTAAGCAAGGGTCATCGACCGCTGATGCTGGGTTGGCACGAGTAGAAAGGCGGGCAGAAGAAGGTTCAGTAAACGCTTCCCATCCTTCAATATCCTCATCATCGGTATTGCAGGTGACACCGTCATCCACAGCGAAGAGTTTTACCTGCCAAACGGTTTGTACCCGGGCGCTGGTATCTACGCCAATGGCAGGGTCGATGAGTTCTGGGTCTTCAAGAAACGTGACCGGACGTTTCCAAACATCCAGAAAAGCCAAATAGCGACCATCTTCCAGTTCAAGCGGTTCCATGATTGGAAGATACGGCTGCGCATCAAAAGGGACAGGTTCTGAGCTCCTCAACTCTTCCAATGGCAGATAGAAGTCGTGTTCCCCGTGACCGAAATTTTCCGCCATTAAGCCATCGACATAATAGCGGCCGGGGTGGATCAGCAATTCTCCACCAGAGATTTCAACCCGGAAACTGTCCGGCAGATGAGCCGGATATCCGCTGAATCCGGCTAAATCGATTATTTCTGCACGAAAGCGTCGATCCACAATCGCCGCGCCTTCATTGAGTGGCGTATCCGACACCACCCTTCCCTGCATTGACACCAGTTCGGAGTAGTTATGGCGTGGGTCAAACGTTTTTCCTGAAATATCTATAGCCATGAGTTCCTCCTCAGGTCACATAGATCAAGCCCGCATCAAGGCCGATGGGTAGAAATTCATTGAGACGAAACAGCAAAGCATCGTGCCGCTGCGGGTGATAGAGGTGGTGATAAACGCCCATTTCACTGCCACTGTCCGCACCGCGCCGAATTTCCTCAGGGGCGGAAAGCAACAGTTGACCATAGGCAGGGTCGTTGTATCGGGTTGACGAAAACGCAGGCACAACGCGTGCGCGAACACCGCGAATAATATGGGAGCGCGCGGAGTCGGAAAGCGCAGGATTTCTGGCTTCTGCTGCTTCCACTGCTTTTGATGCCGCAAACTGTGGCTGGCAACGATGCTGACGTGGCACTCTCGAATCTGGCGGAATAAAGGAAAATCTCGCACAGCCCGTCTGTCGTTGAAGCGCCCAGACTGGCGCAGTCCAATCGTCACCTTCTGCTAACGAAGCATCCAGAATACTGTTGGAAATCAGGGGGAATGAGCGGGCACCTATTTTGCCAATCACTGTGGTTTCACAAAGTGTCAGCACACCGCCATGGCTCGTACCATCAAGAGAAGCGAAAGCTGTTCGTGTATTGGATGTGGCATCCAGAATGCTGTCTTTTATCGTGACTGACGTGCCTTCGACAGTTCGAATTCCGCCGAGAATGGAACGTTCAATTTCAACAGTCACATTGGGAATTTCAACCGCTAGCGAAGGCTGCTCTGGCGATGTCGGCTCTCCATTAATGTCCAGCGAAAGCCCCGGCACAAGCGTGACATTGCGCAACACCAAACGGCGAAGTGAGTTGTCGCCAGTATTGGGGATCAGCAAACGACCACCTGTCACTATCAATCCATCAAGGACGATCTCTGCTTCTTCACCGCCAATCAGCGTCATGTCATCGCCATCAAGATCAACAAAAGCGCGATGCCCATCAGCAGCACGCAACGACAATGTTTGGTCAGCATTGACCGATACATTAAGCGCTTCGGTGAACACATGAGAAACACCAATCTCGGCAACACCACCGTTTTGAATCAGATCCAGCGCAGGCTGAATGGCTTCGCCTTCACCAATCTCTTGGGATGGCGTATTGAAGACAATAAAGCCTTCACCGCGAGGGTAAGCCCCTCCACCAATATCGGCGGCTGCGCCATAGTGATAGGTCACTTCGACGGTATCCGGCACGGGTATTGAGGTCGGAAGTGATAGCCTGCCTAACTCAGGATCAACGGAAATACGGGCGACAGGTGAGTGCGCCCAGCCTGCGCCGTCATCACTCAAATTGCAGATTTGGAGTTGATCAGCCGTCTGCAAAATTCCGTCAATCACCACCGCAAAAGCATGAGGATAAAAAGTTGCCAAACGCGAACCTGCAATGCTTGTTCGTTTTAGCGCCACAGGCAGGTTCCCTTCTTCGGCGAGATGATTGATATTTGGCTCTGGGATTGGCTGATTGAACAACTGAGTATTGCACCCCAGCGGATTAAACAGGTAGCGCCGCGCATCCACCTGATAAGCAGGCACAATGGATTGACGATGATGAGCGAGACGCCACATGAATACACCGACATTCCGGAAATGATGTTGCCCTTCACCCTGACTGATTCGCCCTACTGCGGTGCTATAGCTGGCAGAATCAAAGGCTGTGCCAATAGATTCACACTTAGCGCTGTTTCTCACATCCAAGGTGTAGTGATTATTTGGACGAAGTGCTGCCAAATGCTCAGGTCTCGAAAGCAAGCGGAAAAATTCCACCACTCTGGCGGGATAGCGTGTGGTGTCTGTCGCCAGTTGCTCTAAGGCTAAGGCAACACCGCGACGGCGGGTGATACGAATCTGATTGGCAGCAGACGCGCGTTGGCTCACGCCCGGGATTTCGGGACCATACCGATAACCCACCAACTCGCCCAAATACGGTGCCGCCCATTCGTCACAGGTTTCAATAAACTGGTTGTCGTAAAGCCGATCGATATCATGCTTCACGATCGCTGCCTGCTCAGCCAATATTTCCATCAGCGCTCTGAGCGGGAAGCCCTGCTCTTCATCACGCCGACGGTAAACCTCGGGCAAGAGGTTATATAAGGATTCCGGTGACAAGCTACTCATAAGCTGGCCTCCATAAAATCAAGCGCTTCAGGGTGCAAACTTAATATCGTGGCACCTACGACTTCCCCCGAGACGATTTCGGCAACGGGAGCGGCAACAGCGTCATGACGTGTCGGCGTGTTTCCGGTGTAGAGCCTGTCAACCACCACCGCATCTATGCCATCTACTTTGTGGAGCAAAGCAATCACTTCACTGGCAAAAACCGGTTGGCCGAAATCGCGGGCTTCAAAGGAAAGCGAGTCCCGAAGCTGGCTTTCCGCCCGGGAAATCACATCATCAGCAAGATAGTCTTCGTTGACTTTGATTTTGATGCCTAGACGGAAAAACGTTTGCCTGAAACTGCGCAAAACGAAACGGGCAAATGGATCACCCGCCGCCACCAAGGCTTCCGTCAAGGCATCGTTTAAATCGCCACCTTCTGGTACTTGAGCGCCTGCTTCTGCTGCCACAGTGACCACAACTTGAGGCCCACTACTCAGGTGCAGCCATTGCGATGTCGCCTTGGCAATGCCGCCATAAGCACGGGAAAAATCGGTGTAGTCTGTCAGGGAAACCACCCGTCCTAAGGTTCGACAGGAAAGCGGCGCACTGACGCGGATTTCGTCGAAGCTTTCTGGGTCTGCCCCACCTTCCGCATCAAGTAAATTGTTTACGCCCTGCAAACCCAAAGGCTGGGACATGAGTAAATTAAGTTGCCCTGCTTTCACCCGTCCTTCAAACCCCAAGGTTTTACGGTAGCTGGCTCGGATATTTTGTTGCCCTTTGCCCGGCATTGCCCCCATCACGCCATCACCAAACGCCACATGGCTGTAGCCGTTTTCATCGATGCGTAACGTGTAAACCCGATCGGTTGGTGAAGCATCGACGAAGTGCGGCACCTGCTTCCACAGGATCTTGTTAACGCGGATTTCCATCGTTGGCTTCACGCCTGTCGCCGTTGCTGCTGGCACAAAGGTTTGGGGCGTTTGTTTGGCAGTGAAGGCAAGATGCGGCGTCGCACTGCCATCGCCCAGCACTTCTGCCACTGACTCTCCTTGTGTTGCATCGGCGACGTTAGCGTGGATGCGCAAGCTTTGTGGCAAATAGGCAACGCCAATCGGCGCGGAGAACGTTAGTGTAGATGTGCTGTTTTCATGCGTGATAGATTGGATTATCTGTGTTGTCACCACAGGCTCTTCCCCAAACCCATCCGCTTGGCCCTTCAGAATCACTTTGCGCCCTTCTTCTGCGGTAAACAGACTGTTCAGCTCCAACGAGATACTGTTTTCATCCAATGGCTCAGTGATAGGCGGATCAGCAATATCAATCCATTCGCTGGCACCAAAACACGTGGTGCCACGGATGGACAGATCATCAAAGTGATCATCATCGTTTAGGGTTAAACGCGAGCTTTTACCTGTGACAGAAAAGAATGAAGCAGAGGTTTCCGCGGTATCTGTCACGTTATAACGCGACCATTTCCTGCCGTCTTTCAGCACCACTGTGCTGCCTTTGCTGATTTCAGACACCGCACGTTCCAGATAAACGCGATTGGCGTTTTCATCCATCACCTCCAGTTTGCCATCTGCCCACTGAGCATCTTCCAACCCGGCGTAAGGACCAAGAACGACATCGTCAACAACTGCTTCATCCCCATTCAGGACAAAGACAGGCGATGTCCCCGTCAATGAATAGTGGAGCGTATCGAGCGGTGGCGCAGCGTGGCCGAAAATCGCCGCTTTGGTCCGGAATACCTGAACCTGTCTGACGGTTTTAGATTGCGCAGCCAACGCAGAAAAGAAGGCTTTTTCACTGGTTTTTTCTTCCATCAGTACGGTGCGAAGTTCTTTCCCCTTGATGGCTTTATCGACATACCCTCCCGCTTCGGCAGCAAATACTGTGGTAATTGACCCCGTCGCACCGGAATGGGTGGCGACTAATGGCCCCTCACCGACTGGCGATATGTCCAGCCAAGTAAGATCTTTCGATTCCGGGTCTGTTGCAATGTCGGCCAACACAGGCGTCACCGCGTTGATGGTGGCAAAAACCTGTTGCTCATCGTCAGAAACAAAAAATACGGCGTCGCCCGATTTCAAGTTGAGATTGGTGCCCGGCAATGGAATAAGGGTCGTACTTGCCGTCAATGGATATGGCGCAGTGAGTTTCGGGCGCATCGCATTCCAAGCTGCGCGCGCTGTCAGGTCTTCCAGCGTTTCGTAGATAACAGGCTTCTCGTCCTGCCCAGGCGTACTCTGAACTTTGGTACCTGCAGGCACTGTGATTTCTTCCGGTATTCCTTCACCCGCAGCGATGGTGAAAGCCAGATCTGCTGTCGCTGCTGCGCCCGGATGAGGCGCATAATCAATCAGCATCGCCATTTCATGCAGTGAGCCGGTTTCCATCGCGGTGTTAACATAGGCTTCGTTGAGCCACATTTCGTTGTAGAAAGTCAGCACATCACAACTGGCGGCCCAGGCATCAATAAGCGCCAACGAAAAATCATCAGAATCGCGGGAAGTCAGAACACCCAAAGCGCCATATTTGGCAGAAGAGAGTCTCGCGGTCATGCTGGCGTAAAAATCGTGGTATTCGCCGCTTCGATAACCGATTCGGGATAAGCCTTGGGTATTTTGTGGCGCTTTCGGTGTCAGCACCTCGATGCCAGTACAAGCGCCACAATGTGATTCATGGTTTGCCATATCAACGCCCTCCATCCATATCGAGAAGGAATACGCCATTGCCCGGATGACTGATGTCGTTGTCGATCCGCGCGATTTCAGTGCGGCCGAATTCGAGCTTTCTGTCTATCAATCCACTGGTTCTTGGGTCCCCAAAACGACGGAATCGTGTCACTTTGGCTGCTATCACTCCTTCCACATTTTGAGCAGCAGCCAACCACGGTGAGAGATGGAGCGTTTCTCCAGCACGGAACCGATTGGGGTGTAGCAAACCCAAAGCGCCATCAGGCAAACGGTTTGGCGAGAACAGTTTCAACAGGCGCTGGCGAACATGGGATTTCGACGCATTCGGCGCAACACAAACATGAAGCGTCACTTCAAGGGGAACATAAACCGGAGAAGACACCTCGACATCATGGGCAGCGAGGCGGAATTTTTCGTAATGGTCACGAAGCGTGGTTCGCAATGTGTCTGACACTTCTACCCTGTCGTCCGGGTCGAGCAAGGCAAAGGTCGTCATCCAACTGCCCGTATGGATGTAGGCACAACTGACGTCCTGAATACCTGCCACCCGTCGACCCAGCGTTTGATAATCTTCCCGCGTGACTGCCCGCTCTTGTGTTTTGAACAGGAATGGTGCACGTTTTCTGATTTCCGCATTGGTTTCTGGGTTTCGCCCTCCTTCACCGGGCGTAATATTCCGCACTTCCGTTATCTCAGGAATAGGTAATGCGAGATGATAGAGCTTGTCCGCACCGATGTGACCTGCTGACCCCACTCCTACCCGATAGGTGGCTGTAAACTGGGTTTCGGGCAACGGGCGACGACCGTAGACGTTGTCACCGAAGCGCAGTGAAACCGCACCATCCCGCTCGATTTCCGTGGTAAATACCAAGGACGAGTCGTCTGCCACGAGCATATCCCTGACGACGTGATAAGGACGCACTTCAACGCCATCATCAGCATCTAGAGAGGCACTGGCAAATGTTTCGCTCGGTGAAGGTGTTTTCAAAAGCTCCGTTGCAGGCGCACCTAGCGTATAGTCAGGGGAAAACGTCAGTGGACGATTGGCGAGAGTCGGCTGGTATCTTAGGGTGATGCTTTCAGCCTGTTCCTGCTCGCAATTCGCTTCTGCGCAGCTTGCTCCTTTCGCACTATCAACTTGCATGCCATGCCCCGGTGCCCAACTCAGCGTTGGCAGTGGCACTTCTGGCAAACGCTCGCCAGAGATCGTTTGACCATGATCCACCAGCACCATATTGCCCCGGGCAACGGAGACAGGTTCAAGGTATCGGCGTCCTTCCTCAATGGATGTTTCTGACGAGATACACATTGGGAAACGCAAGGCATCTGCGCCATGCCATAAGATCTCTGTGATTGGCAATTCCGTTACCGGATCGAGGAGCGGTTCACCATCTGCATCAAATGCCTGCACTTGTGTGAGGAGAACCACCTGACGTTGCGACAGTTGTCGGTCAGCCTGACTGCCACTTCGTGCCCCCAACACTTGCTCAAACGCCAGATACATGCCCGCTTCCAAGTCAGGAAAATGGCCATCTAAAGTGGCACTTACAGCACCTTTTGGCAGGTAGCAACGTGCATCACTCCAGGTATAAAAAGTGATTTCGTTGTGGAGGTTAAAAAGCGCTGATACATCATGGCAGGTTTCATACACTGCACCACTTTGCGCCAGTAAGGCGTCGTCTCTCGCGAAAGTTCTGGGTTGCTCACTCAACTGGGTACACACCGCACTGCCTTGGGGAATGACCAAGGTGGCGGGGGCAATAGGATGTACATCTGCGGACACGGCAAAGTGGCAAAAACAGCGGGCATTGCAGCCTTCATCCACGCTGTAATCCACCAGCCTTGTCATGCGTTTGAGCGAAATCCGCGAGCGAGCTTTATTAATATAGGCTTCCGTGGTGGCGGCATCCTGTTGGTAAGCCAGTTGGTCAGCGGTATAGGCGAGCACTTCCACCAGCGCAGTAGAAAGGTCTGCGGGGTGTCCGGTCGCCGCGGCTGGCGCCGTCACGGAAAGCCTGTCGAGCATCATGCGGCGGAAGGAATAGAAATCTCTCGCCGTGTAATCTATCTCTGTATCAACAGTTTCTGGTTTAGGGCAATCGCAACTGCTTTGACAGTCGAATGGCGAAGGGCATTCTACTTTGAAAGAGAAGCCAACAGATGCCAGCGCCGGATCTATCTCTGGTGGTGGCAACGGATTTAATGAACTGGTGACAATGTTGATGGTGTAAGGCGAGAAATCACCGGGCTCGGCGACTTCAATCACCAATACATTGGTTTGTCCGTCCAGTCCCATCGTAACATTGACTATTTCAATGGCGTTCGGCCCTTCTATGCGAATGTTATCGATGGTGTAAACAAACGCACCGGGATCATTGACTAGATGTAAGTGAAGAAACCGTTGACGATCAGTTTCCACCGCCGCTTCACGATCGATGACTTCAGCGAAATCGATGCCGTTCAAATCGGACTGGCGCACTGCTTCACGTCTGCGTTGGTCGCAGCAAAAATAGATCATGCTGACACCTCCCGCTCAAACGTCGCCTGTTGCGATTCTCCGGTAGGCAGAACAATGTAGGCGACATTGATGAAAAGCGCGCCATTGTCAAAATAGACGTCTACCTCAGAAAGATCGATATCGTCCTGCATCCAGGTTTGCAGCGAGGTCGCCACCAGACTCCGTGTGTTCTCAATCACTGCTTCGCTGACTCCCGCGAAAAGAAGACGGTTCAGCCCGCACCCGAATGTTGGCATCATCACCCGCTCGCCCGGCTCGGTGAAAAGCACCTGCTCGATACGATCGCGAATGACATCCAGCCGCGTCGTGGTCGCTGTCCGGCCTTGGGTATCAATGCGATAAGGAAAATCGGGATATGCCATAAGGATTCACTCACTTAGGTCGCCAGTACACGCGGCTGAACCACGGATGGGAGCAAAGGCGTGCCAGTGGGGGCGCAAACAGATTGTCCCGTTTGCAACGCGAAAGGCTGCCCCAATGACAACACGCGTACTGAGCCTGATAGCCACTGCCCCGTCACACAAGGACCATTACCAGCGTTCGGCGGCGGCATAGCACAACCGGCGACGGCATAAGGCGAGGTTTGCAGTACTGTAGGTTGGCCCGACACCATGACCCTTGGATTTGGCACAGTAGGTGTCGCCTGCCCACCATGGGCGCAGGTGATTGTGGCACCAACATGAAGAATCGCTCCTGGCATTGCTACATTCCTCTTAGGTGATGGTTAGCGCGCCGTTATTGATATCCACGGTTGGTCCCACCATAGATATCTGCGCCCCTTTGCCGTTGTTGATGAAAATGCCCGCGTCAGTCACTGACAGCGTTGCCCCTGTTGCCGTTTGCAGCGTGATGCCGCCCATGCCCATTGGTCCGCCAATATCGCAAATCACAATGCCGTTCTTCGCCATGGTTTGCAGCGTGATGGCTGAAATGGGTGGCACTGCGGTTCTCGCCAGCGTTGGTATATCCGAAGGCGAACCTGCAAAACATCCCGTCCAGATGGGGTAATCCACGTCCCCTTGTTCAAACTCGATCCACACGCCTGCACCAATCGGTGGTACCGAGAAAATCCCTGAGTTCAAACCCAAAACAGGCAGACAAGGCATACACCAGCTTCCGGGAACCATGCCCGACACGCTGGGAACCGTGGCGAGGATCCGCCCTTGCTGCATTGGGTCGACATTGTTGACCACGGTGCCGCGGAATTTACCGTAAAGAGGTGTTGTCATGCGGACACCCTGTTAACGGTCGACAGCAAACCGTCCCTACTCAGTTGAAAATCCTGCTTCAATTCGCCTTCCTTAAAGGTGGTGGTAACAGATTCCACATAGTGAATGCCATTGAACGCTGGGCTCGACCCTCGCACATACACCAAGCGCCTTGCCATCAGCAAAGAACCGTAAGCCAGCACGTCCAACGAGCCTGTCATCTTCAACACGCGAACCGCAGATTGTGCCGCTTTCGCCATGCCGATCAGGGCTGCCTGAACCGGCGAGTATTTAGCGGTTTCATAGATGTTTTTGGTCTTTAAAGTGATGGGGCGAATCAAGCCCAGTGGCGGATTGAGTGGATTGAAATCTGGCACTGGAATCGTCAGTGGCATTTTGGTCTGAGGATTCTGAATGGTGATCAGCGGAATGTAGGCTTCCTGTGCGTCATATGAGCCAGACAGCGAGGTCACATTACGGTTGGCATCCAAGTCATCATTGAGCGGTTTCTGCACTTTCCCAATACGAACATCCGGCCCCCAATACGCGACAGACACACCAACGGTGTCCGTGGTTTCTGTATAGAACACATACCCCACGCGATCGGCCAGCGATTGGATATAGGCGAGATCGGTTCCCTGCTGAGTGGGTATGCGGTCTGTCGGTACTGGCACATCAATCAACACAGACGGGATAACTTTTGGGACAAGCCCGAGGAACGCATACTTCGCCAACACCAAGTTGATTCGGGCAAAGTCCTGCATGGCGGGAAAGCGCATAAAGCTGAAATCGAGATAGCTGAGCACATGAGTCAAATCACTTCCGGTCACCGTGATCCGAGATACACCCGGAGCGCTGGCAGGGCTGACATTGTGTTGGGTGATCACACCGTCCATCAACACACTCTGCTTGCCGTGCATTTCTACCGTAATCACGGTGCGCACCAGAGGGATGGGATTATTGCTGGCAAGCATAAAGATCGTGTGCAGCGGCGAATTGTCGTCAATTTCAAACACCAACTGAAAACCAGAAGGCCCCTCGGTTTTGGATTGCACCTCACAGGAAACAAAGGCGTTAATAACCGCTTTTGAAACCGGAACCGGCGCAACAGGGCCAATGTAGAGGCTCATGACGACATCAGACATCAGCCCTCCCCATCACCCGAAGAAAGAGCAATTTTCCGGCCTGGTATTGCCACCAAATCACCGGGGTAGTATTCGAGGTTGGCATCCGCAATGTGCCACCACCGCGATGGCTCCGCGTAATAAGCCGCCCCCAGCAGATCCAACCTGTCTCCTTCTCTGACCAAAAGCATGGGTGCGGTACCTTCCGCCGCGGGCTCTGGAACAAATCGGCGACTGACAAAGACTCTCTCGGTGCCATTGCTGTCCATCATCACTTTTAAAGGCGCACCCGCATAACGACTACTTGGCGCAAAGTCTGCGGTCTCGTCGGTATTGCTGAGAAGGTACTGGGTAAGATCAGTCATGCTATTCGCCCCCAATCATCCATCAACCGCGGGTTTAATGACTTTCGCTGCCTGCTTCTCGATGCCATCTAGGTAATGCAGGAAGAGCGACGAAGCAGGATGGTCAAAGCCTAAATCATCGACCGACAACACTTGCAGTGACAGGCTGGCTTTGGCACGGATAGGATTTAACTGCGCGCTGAAAAACTCTTCTGCCACAGAAAGACTACCGACTTTCACAGGCATTCTTCGACGCAATCCCCAGCTGAAAACAGGCAAAGGTTGGGTCATCGGAATAATGGTGAGCTTGCCTTGTCGCGCCAGCGTGTCATTGTCTAAAAGCTGGCGTTTGGTTGGCGAAATCAGGCTACGAAGCGCAGCGATGTAATGCCCTATTCCGTATTTCACTGCGTCCTCGTCACCCCGTGACATGGCATCTGTCGCATCGAGAATCGCATCAAACGTAATGGTTTCTTTTGGCGGACCATTGAGGCGCAGTTGTTCACTGCGGGTTTCAGAGGTCGATGGTGATTTCACCTCAAACTGGGTATTGAGTGAGTCTGGATTAATCAGCAAAGGAATGGCGCTCATTGGCTCCGCGCTTTGTGGATCCAATAGCACAATTCCGGCTTTGAGGTAGTTAGGTTTGGAAGACAGCATTTAGCGCGCCCTCCTGGCTGCAACAGTCCGGGCTAGTTGCCTTGTCGCTGAAGCCGCCGCTTGCTGCTGTGCCAGCCTTTGATGCTCTGATGAAACGGAGGTCATACCCGGCCAGTTTTCCCGGACGGCATCGGACATCACGCGATAAATTTCGCGATAGGAGGCGTTTTCAGCGATATCGATTTGATCGAACCTAATCGTGATTTTCATTCATCCTCCTACGGCACCGCGAGGTTGCCCGGAATGGTCCACCAAAGCGGTGGCGCTAATGATGGGATCATCCGAACACCGCGATAAATGAGATAACCAATGCCAACGGCAGCAGCCCCTGCAACGACAGGTTTAACGGCTGGACGCAAATCCGGAATTTCAGGAAGCTCTGGCATACGCCAAGGCTCTGAAGGCGGCTCCACAGGCTGTGGATTCGGCTGCGGGACAACCCTGGGCACAGTGTGAGGTAGCAATACCGGAACAGGCAAACGAACACGGATTCGCACGCTGCGCGGTGCCCTTCTTCTGCGCGTGTTCCGGCAGCGATAGTAATACACACCATTGGAAGCAGAACCGCCTATGGCAGGCCAAACATCAATATTCTGCAAAGGGTTCGCTACGAAGGGCATGGTCGGAAAGGCGTAAGACCACATGGTCGTGGCAGGGCCAATGATCCGCTGGTAATTGGCTATATCCCGGTTCAACTGAGCTTCGGCATCAGCCCGACGACTGTTTAACCAAGAAGCAGGCTTGATTTCCCCAACTTCATCAATATAAGGCCCTTGAGGCCATTGCTTGACCATATCAGGTCGCGTTGAACCGGGAATCTGAAAACCGGGGTGACCATTTCCCAAACAAGGTGTCGTAGGAGAAATCGCTTGGTGAAGTGCGCCACAGAAACCGCCAATCTGGCGGTGTGCAGCGACACCAATCTGACCCATTGTCATGGTCGGCACGTCACAACCCGCTACGATTGCCCGCTGGATTACTGGAAGTCTTCCATGTCGAGATACGCCATCCAGCAACTTAGCTTGAGGAATAGGTGCTGAAGGCTGCGGTCGGTTATCGCCAAAGGATTCCACCGCAGATTCTGGGATCAAATAGAGCTTGCTCTCAGGAGTCTCCAGCGACTGCAAATCAGTAAACAGGCTTTCAACCTCAGACTGTTCCATCATCTCGCCGAGAAATTCAAGGTCGTGGGAAGGTGATTCCGAGCCCACGACTTCCGCAGATTCTGCCGCACCCATCCTTTGTGGGAAACGTCCGATCAAGCCTTGCGGTGACGACACACTGAAGCGCTTACCCGCAGCAAATGCATCCCCGCCCCGATCAGCCTCTTGCTCGTAAGTGTCACCCGCGCCCTGAAGCTTCGAAAACGCGAGCCCGCGGCGCTGCTGCACTACATGCGTCAACTCATGCCCGATCAAACGCAAGCCTTCTGGCGTGTCTGGACGATAGAATCCGCTTCCGAAAAACACATCGTTACCCGCAGTAAAGGCTTTGGCCTGAAGTTGTCGGGCGTAGTTTTGTGCCATGCCGCCGGTATAGAAATTCACATCTGGCAGCGTTGTACCGAAGGTTTGTTCCGCACGCTCTCTTAACGATTGCGGAATCGCACCATCTGGCTGGGTTGCGCTCGAGCTGGATGCAGGATTTTTCAAAACTGGGCTATTCGCAGCCGCCTTAGCGGCGCAAGCAGAACAAGTGCCTCCTCTCGGTGCTGCATTCCCACAGCCACATTTTTTCTGAATCACAAAGCCGTTTTGCGGAGTATTGACCGCTTTCTCGGCATTGGATTTTTGCGGTGTCAGCGGAGTGAATTCAGCCATAATTCAAATCCCCCGCTTTGATGGGACGTTCGAGTTTTTGAAGCTCCGCCGCCGCTGCTTCCATCAACCAGCGCATCGACACGGCTTCATTATGCTGCGCAGCGAGAAACGCACCATTCAGTGCAACGTTGTGAATGCTGCCGCCAGTAAGATTCAGCTTCGCAAGCCGAGCTGGGTTAACGTCGGAAGCCAATGGTGTTTGGGTCGGGAATACAGAGCGCCAGATCCGCTCTCTTTCCGCTGACGCAGGGAAAGGGAAATCGACCACGAAGCGCAGGCGGCGCATGAAAGCTTTGTCGATCTGGGATTTTAGATTGGTGGCGAGAATCGCCAATCCGTTGAACATTTCGATCCGTTGCAGCAAGTCATCGATACCGATATTGGCGAATCTATCGTTGCTGTTTTTCACTTCGCTTCGCTTGCCAAACAATGCGTCAGCTTCATCGAAGAAGAGTATGGCTCCACAGCGCTCAGCCGCCTGAAATAAGGCGCGCATTTGCTTCTCGCTTTCGCCAATGTATTTGCTGATCACACTGGCAAGGTCGATACGGTAAAGATCGAGGTTCAGGGTATTGGCAATCACCTCTGCTGCCATGGTTTTCCCTGTCCCGCTTTCACCGCTGAACATGGCGCTAATGCCCATGCCCCGACTCATGCGTTCACGGAATCCCCAGGACTGATAAACACGGCTGCGAAGAGCAACCTGAGAAGCAAGCTGCTCCAACATCTTGGTTTGAGATTCCGGCAACACCAGATTCTCCCAGCAGGCTTTGCACTCGATACGTTGGGCGAGTTTTGAAAGCTCTGTTGACGCCCCACGTTGGCAGATTTGCCAGAGTGCTTTTTCAAAATCTGAGTCATTATTTACGCCACTTTGTGCAGCGGCCACTGAAGCAGAACGGCAAATGTCTGGCTCACTCATCGAAAATTGTTCGGCCAACCTTGCAGGAAGCTGTTTGTCTTCAACCGGAAGCAATTTTGACCAAATCGACTCCTGCTCTTGCACCGTTGGTCGTTTCACTTCAAGCGGGAAACTTCTGGTCGAAAGGGCTGCAGGAGAGTTCCCTGTGTCAATCAATACCAGTCCGCGCATTCTAGCAAGAAACTGCTCAGCCAATTTTTGTTTTGGCGCATCGTCCGCCTCTTCGACCAATAACAGCATGGGTAAAAGGCTCGCCTCACGCAGCCAGAGCCTTGCAAGGGCATCTAAATCGTTCGCGCGGGAAGGTAGATTAGATGCATTGATGCGTTGTAAACCGATATTTAATTCGGTCGAAATAGAGACCGCCATTGTGCGCTTAGCGAAGGCATCATCTCCAAAAAGCTCAAACACGGTCGGCGTGTTGTTCATTTCGAAGGGCTGGCTTTGAGAAAGGTAATTTAATGCGGCATCCGACTTTTGGCGCTGGGATGGCATGAGAGAAACGGCTGATTCCACATTGGCAGGTTCAAGCAATACGGAAAGACGTTCATCGATGTAACTCAGACCACGGGCAAAATTCACCACCCGCTCATCAGCACTCAATATTCCGTCACCAGAACCTAATGGCTGCCATTCCACCAGCAACCAATAACGAAGTGGGGAATGCGGTGAAAAGCTGCTCCAATCGCATTGCGGAATGCGTGACACACAAAGCATCGCAGTCGGAAATGTATTTGAGTGCTTGTTAGAAAGAGCGGAGCATCGCTCTCCCACCAATGGTTCAAGCGCTGCGGCAACCACCAAAGCCAATACGCTCTGGTCGCTTTCATTCAGTCCAAACTGGTCATTCAAGACATTGATTGAACTCGGGTTGCCCACTTTAGTTTCAGAACGAAATCGAGCATTTACGGATGAAACCGATTCCGACGATGTGGTGCTGTCTTCGTCTGACAGCAATTTGAGCGCCCAATCTACCAAGGCGGCTAAATGAGCGTTGTTCAACGCCTGCCAACGCTCAAGACATTGCAGCTCTTTGGCTTGTTGCTGCTCAGAAGTAGAAAATTGGATGGACTCAGACATCATGGCACCCCCACTACCTGAGTCGGGTCGAAAATCGGTGCTCTTTGGGTGAAGTCCGGAGCAACAGGTGGTCGGTCTCGAAGGATAAACCAGCTATCGACACCATCAACACGCAATCTGGCTGGGTAACTGCCTGCAACCAGCGGCCCGAAGATAAAAACGAGGGTGTTTGTCGCCACTGCGACAGATTCCGCCGTCGCCCCCTCTGAACCGAGCCACATCATGACTTGTTGCCCGGGATGAACATGCGGGGTAACGCTTAATGTGACAACCACAGTTTGACCATTTCGCACCACACTGGTGGGTGGTAAGGTCATGGCTGGGGCGATTTGGGCGGAAAGTTGATTAGATTGTAATGGTTGACCACCAACGTCAGCAGTAAAGAAAAGTGAATAGATACCTGCTGCCCAATTGGCTGCAGCATTCGGCAGTGTCACTGACTGCGCGCGTGCTGTTCCGCCCGCCTCTGCATTGATTGTATGTTCCACCTCCTGCGAGATATGAGAGAGCGTAAATCGAGGATTCGCGCCATCCAGCGCAAGACCTTCGGTGTCCAGGGTATCTCCCAACCTTGCACTAGGCTGTAAGGCGGGAGGGATAATGCGCGCCAGTTGGGGAACTGACGGGACCAGACTTGGCTGGACATCGGGCCCTGTATTTCCGGGGCCAATGGTCAATACCGGAAGCGCTTCCCGCGTGCCCTGTTCAACTTGCATCAACACGGTTGATACGCGGTAAGTCGCGGAGGGGCGGTACTGACTTTGCAATGCGCTCCATAACGCGGATTTTTCCGACACAGGCATTGGATGGGGCGCGATACGAATCGCCTCAGCCTGATCAGCCAAACCTGTGTCTGCCAGCGCTTGGAGAAGCGGAGGAAGGCCAGCAGCAATCGCGGGTGAAGGGTTTAGCGCAGTTTGAATTTCTGCGCGGGTAAACCCCGGATGTTCGTGAAGAATTTGCATGGCATAGCCAAGCAATACATCGTTGTGCAAATCCGCGGTGCTATAGACACTCACGATGTAATACAAATCCAGCGGCAGCGGTGTGTTATTGATTCTATCGCCGTCGTTGTTTCGGGTTGGCAAACATTGGTTTGCCCAGGCAGCGTTGACTTCGGTGTGGTAGAGAAACACATTCAGCGCAGGTGCATTATCTTCTTCCTGCGCCAGCATTTGGTCGGGTGGAAGCGCGTGAACAGGCACATTGGTATTCACCACGGTTGCCACATCGTGATCGACCAAGCCATCATTCAACAAATCACGGAGAAGTTGAGTGATACCTGCAATCGCCAGCGCGCTGCTCATCGTTTGCTCTCCTGACGGCCACGAAGGTAATCAGTCAGGCTTACCGGTGGTTTCCAGCTTGGTGTTTTTTTCTCTGGTGCTTTGGGAGCCGGCACGATAGAAACATGGCCGATGGTCACAGACACTTCGAGATGGTCTTGTAGGCTCCCTTCATTTTCTGGAGAAAACGCTGATTCAATGTGGGAAGCCGATACCTTGTTGTCGGCTTGGGTAGAACCTAGTTCATCACCTAATATCGATGCAGCAACCTGCTTGGTGAAGTCACGGCGTTTCGTAGGTTTCTGAAGATTTTCAGGCACAACAGAGGGAGGTTCCTGCTCTAAATCTCTCAGCTCGGCGAGAGCCATAGCACTTGCAGAATGCTGGCTTACATCGTTTGATGGTACATCTGGTCTAGCGGAAACCATCGATTTGTTTTCCGTTTCTCTCTGCCGTTCTTGGCTCCCAGACTCTGCATTATGGTCAGGAAATACAGCCTCTATATCTGACGAATAGTCCTTTTGGGGTGAGCGATTCCCAACGTTCTTTTGAGAAACTGAGGAGGATGAGGGAGCAAGTTCCCTGTTAAAACCATATTCAAGATTCCGGTCAGAGTGGGATATGTTTTCCTCTCGCACTGCTGATGATGCTTCGCTCCGCTCACTTTGAGTAGGTTCGGGATTAGTTTTCGTCTTTTCTGGCTCCAACCATTCAGTAACAGCGTCACTCAATGGGTGAGATACTGCAGGCGAAGTGGCCTCACTCACGTGGGAATAATAAGAACGCACCACAGGTTTGAGCGATTGTTCACCCGAGATATTTCGGCGAAGAAATTGGCTGAGACCTCGACTCATCTTCTTCCCCTCCTCACTCAATAATCATCGCAATATGACGACGACGGCGGGCAGGACTCATGGTGAGAATATCCTGACTCGACCAGCCATAGGCCATTGCCAGTAAATGCACATCCCAAAGCTGCTTCTCAACACTGGCAGAGAGTTGCGCCCAAAACTGGTTGGCAATATCAAACTGGTGCAGCGTTTCGGCACCGCAATCCGGACAGACTGAATTCAGAGACACGATGGAAAGAGGTTCAGAAGCCAGCATCCGTTGTTCGAGCTGTTCGAACAGCATTTCCCACGCATCTTGCGTATTCCCTTTTTCAGCCAGCGCAGAACAGATTTGAGGGAAGTCCTCGGGTTCAATAACCCGCTGTGTAAACTGAAAGAGCATGTCTTCGCCGTTATCCAGAATATTGAGATCCGAAATGCGGGGTAAACGAAATCGACATGGGATCCCATCGAGAATCACATCGTGATAAACGGGGAGATACGCATCCGTATCCAGTGAAGCGTGCACCGCGTCCCAGGCTTTGGAGAGTTCAGGGGACGCGGTACCTAACACTTGCGAAACGGTAAACGAAAGCTGCGTTTTCTCTCCGCATTCACCGCATTTGGCTTCAACTTCAATGGCATCTCCAAACTGGCGCTGGTAAGCAAGCATCAACAAATGATCACGACCTGCCACTGTCCAGTCTGGCAGTGTTGGTTTCAACGAATCCGGAACAAACGCGCCCGCCAGTATTGCCGCCCGCTCTTGCGCGTGACGTGCAGAAGCAGCTTCCCAAACTTCCACCTGGCGGTTATCGTTCAATGCTTGCAACACCATAGCCATCAGCGTCTACTCACTGCTCAGGATGAACAAAACTGGGTTCTTTCGGTGTGGTCACCGCCATGCGCTCCCAGCCTTCGTTTTCGAGTTTGATGGACTGAATCATGAACGCAGAACTTGATGCGTCTAATCCCGGCAGCGCTTTGTATTCCGATACCCAACAGCGGTAAATGCTGTAACTCAACACTTTCTGCCCCGCCTCATTCAGGACTTCCAGAATCAGGTCTTTGTGGAGATCTGCCAGAGATACTTCACCGCCAGGCTCAGTCCCAATTCGCCAAACCTTATTCGCCCACTGTTCGAACTGCAGATTTTCCGTTACACCGCGTTCAAGGGTGATGGCTTCGAATTTCACCTGCCCTGGAGACTTACGGGTGTGGGATGGGTCGCCACCTGCGCGGTATTCATTCACTTCCACCGTGCGGCTGAGACCTGAAACCTTCTGCACCGCCGCCAACACATCACCGCCGGCTTCTTTGATGATGAATTTGTACCCAGGATACGGGACCACCCGCTGACCATTCACATTGAGCTGAGACATAAAGCCCCCTCGCTACCTATCGAGTCATACATTGAAGTGCTGACTGCCAACGCCATCGGCTGAGAGATTAACTGCCGCTGTTGTTCATCAGTTGGAAACTGACAACAACAAATTCCGCAGGTTTAAGGGGCGCCATGCCCACCAGTATGTTGACGACGCCGGCGTCGATATCCGCCTGAGTGGTCGTCTCCGCATCGCATTTCACGAAAAAGGCTTGATCCGGTGAGCTTCCCTGAAATGCACCTTGTCGGAAAAGTCCTTGCATGAAGCTGGTCACCGCGATGCGGATTTCAGACCAAAGCGGTTCGTCATTCGGCATAAACAGGGTCCATTGCAAACCGCGGAACAGGGACTCTTCGATGAAAAGCGCCGTGCGTCGAACGGGGACGTATGTCCATTCAGAGGCAAGTTCATTTGCGCCACGCAACGTTCTTGCTCCCCAGACGATGTTGCCACTGACGCCACCGTTTCTAAGGCAGTTCAAACCAATGGGGTTGAGCAGACCAATCTCGTTGTTAGTGAGATTGTGATTAAAGCTAATCACATTACGAAGGCTGGCAGTAATACCAGCTGCTGCTGTCCAAATTCCCGCTTCCGAATCGCGACGGGCATAGACGCCGGCGACAGTTCCGCTTGGCGCGATCGTCCGTAAACGGTTGTCGTTATTGGGATCCGGCACCCGAACGCGGGGATAGTAGGCGGCTGTGTTACGGTGGCGAAGGCCTGCTCCTGCCACTTCATCCAACCATTCAATCGCTTCTTCCGCACTGTTCAAGTTCTCTGGCGGATCAATCAGCATGAATGCCCGCTGTTCTTCACAGTAAGCAATCGCAGGGCTAATCACGCTCGACATGTCAGCGACGTTACCGTTGTTCAGATCTGACGCTTCCGGTATCAGCAGAAGGTTGAAAATATCAACATCTTCCAGCGCGTATATACCTGTTCGGGCATTTCGGTTACCCCGCAATTGCGCCGCAGTTGGTGCACCACCATCAGCGCCCGCAGTTTGTGCGGTCTGAAATCCTGCTGCTGCAGCCGTGTTCATCGCGTATTGCTGTACGTTGGCCTCTGTACTGCCTTCCAAAGCGGTCGTCACTGCAAAGTCCCCTGCCGTATCGGTAATTGACACCATGTGACCAGCTCGATAAGCGGTGCTGTTGCGCCCGGTGTAAACGGCAATTCGGTCACCCCGAGCAACGACCTGACATTGCGCCCACAGCGGATCTGCTGGATGGGTATCTCTAATCGCGTTTTGCAGCATGAGCGCAGCACCAGCGCTGGTTGTTGGTTTCGTCGTCGCGTCAACAACGACAGAGCGCGCAGTGCCATCGCCTAGATCGATATCCATGGTGTTGTTGTCAGCCATTGCGGCGTAATTTGCGACTGTCTGTGAACCGGAATAATAACCTGTTGGTGCGGGCATATCTGTGCCAACAAAGTCCGCAATTTGAACCATCATCGAGTTGTCATTGACAACGCTTTGAACAAATCTAGGATGGGCCGCGCCCATAGAAACATTGCGGTAAGTCTCGTTTCGCACGGGCACTTCGAGACCATCTACATGCCTGATTTCGGTTACTGAAAGATTGAACAGTGATGTGGGATCTGTGGTCAGGTAGTCGACATCAATGCGGATATGATTGTTCCATGCGCCGGGATCTTCAACCGGCTCACCTTGAAACTGACGCCCGGCGTTAAAAACCAGTGTGGTCGTTGTGAGGCCGTTCCAACTATCGACCGACACGCTGCCATTGGTTCCTCCTCCAACACGGACAGCATAGGATTCACCGCCCCCATTTGTAAAAAATTGCGACACTGCATAGCTGGTTTCACTGCTGGTATGAACACCGCCCATATGGGTGTCAAAATCTCCGACATGGAACATGCGTACAGGCGTGTTTATCGGACCTCGTGAAAAGCCACCAACAAACGCAGCGATAGATGTGGCAGCACCACTGATGGAGCGGCTGCCGCTGGGAATTTCCTGGATGTAAACGCCGGGATATGTCAGTGCAACGGGCATGAGTGACCTCCTCAACCATGGCAGAACTCGTATAAATTGGCGTTGGGAGCGGCACAGCGGTCTGACAATACCCTATCGCATTTTGACTAAATCGCCATGCGCAGAATATGCCACCACAGACCAGTATCAGTGCTGCAATACACAAAGGATGATGGCTAAATCTTGCATTTCCATGTGTCGCATAGGCAAGATAATGTGAGACTTAGAGGGCTTGGTGAAGAAAAAGCACGATTGGTCTAAATACGGTTTTTCAGGCAGTTAATCCAAATGTAATCGTTCTTACTTCTGAACCTCATTTTTACCAAAAAGTATATATCCAAACCTTGATGAGTACGGAATTTAATACACGTAAGAAAATAAACCAGACTGAAAAAAGTCTTAGAGGAATAATGCCCAAGCCGCCAAATGAACTGAAAATGGCTCGCATGGGCATTAGATAAAAAACAAGCTTGAAGTAATCCGGTTGGATTATTGTGCGATAAAGGAGTGGATATAGTCGATTTGTGGCTGCTTGGTAAAGGCACCCGGGCGTAGCGCCTGAATATCGTGAATAATGTCTTGCAGCTCCCACCCACGCTCAAGCAGAAGGTGTGCTGACAATAAACCGGTGCGGCCTGAACCACCCATGCAGTGCATGACGACCTTGTCGCCATTTGCGATGGCTTCATGTAATTCTGATTGGCTGGCTTGCCATTTCGCCATGAAGGTTGAGTCTGGTGCTTCGTCGTCTTCGATAACGATGTGGAACCATTTCATGCCAAGTTCCTGAACCAGTTCACCCAGTTGCTCGACGCCTTTTGACGCCATTTCTTCTTCGTTGATAGCGGTCACAATAGCAACCGCACCTTGCGCTTTAAGCTGCTGAAGGCTTTCCAACAGCGACAACTCTTTAGTCCCCGGGCAAGGGGTCAAAATCAAAGCGCCAGATTCCACTGGCAATTCCCAAGTTGGATGTGTCATCCGAATCTCCCTAATTCTATTACGATGCAGGATCTTGGAGATGAATTATGACAATTAGATGACAGCCCAGCTAACGGGCTACTCCTACTCGGTTAAGATCAAGCGTCATATCATCTATAGCGGTGTCCAGAGCGATTGAAAGCGCAAGCACCAAGGCCTGATAGCCCTCCTTTTCAAGGGACTCTTGTGCATAGAAAGTGTTGGACCCAATAACATCACCATTGCCATCTACCAACACCCACTCACCGGCCACTGTTGCTGCACCCCGGTAGTCTCCTTCAAAACGGCTGATGTTCACCTGTAGCCTTGGCATTTTCAGGCCATTCAGAGAACTGTTGGGGAACATCGCCCAGTATCTGGTTTTGCCTCTTCGCAATTGAGTTACCAAACGTTCCGCCACTTGCTGGGAAAGGTTTTCTCCCCATAGGTTGCTTTGGGCAATAACAACCTCGGTTTCCGAAGTTTGGTACGCGATGCCCTCTCCCGCTAAATAACCTGCCACCTTCACAGGCTGAACCAGTAGAATGGGTTGCTCCTTGAATTCCGAAGTATCTCTCGTCTCTGCCTGTGGGAGAAGATAGGTTTTAGTGACAGAATCAGGCGTGCTGCTGCAGCCCACCAATGCTGCAATGAAAAGCACCCCGAACATTGACCGCTTCATTAAGGTTCTCCCTTCACTGGAATTGGATCTGATAACTGGCTTTCACCGAAAATAAGAGAATTTGGCTTCTGGTTTAGTTTCTTCATAAGTGGACTGAATCCATCCATTGCATCGTTGAAACCCGACAGTGCTTCTTGCAGTTTTTGGTATAACTCTGAGTCTGGGTTGAAACCCCGCAAAGTTCGCTGAAGCTCTTCCAAAGTATCCCTCAATTCCTGAGGAAGGTTTTGTGCACCATCCTGTGCAAGCAAGCCATCGAGACGCTGAATCAGACCATCTAACTCTTTACCCGCTGAATTCAAGGTCGCCATGGTTTCCTGTGAAGCATCCAACGTTTCTTCAAGAGAGGTCAGCACACCTTCAACTGGCAGCCTATTAAGCTTGTTTAGGATACCTCCAATCTGGCGCTGAAATTGGACGAACTCGCCAGACACAGTGGGGAAGTGATCATAGCCACGATAAGTCGAAAGAAACTCCTTGCCCACCTCATCTGGATAGAAATCAGTATCAATGAACAAAGCGCCAGTGAGAAGGTTTCCTGTTTTGAGAGTGGCACGGAGCCCATGTTCAAATTCATTACTCAGTGCAGTTTTCAGCTCTTCGGCAGTGATAGACACGTCGGGATCCATAATTCGTTCAACTTCAATATGGATCAGCACGGGGATTTGCTTGGACGCGAAACCTTGTTTTTTGTCAGTGAGGTGAAGTGGCACTTTTTCCACTGTGCCGATACGGATACCACGGTATTCAACCGGCGCTCCGGGGTTCAACCCACGAACAGACTCACCAAACAATAAGGCGTATTCAATCACTTTATGGTAAATCTGCTCCCGAACCTGCTTCAGGTCGTCATACAACTCGAACGCCGTCATTTGTTCAGTAACTGGATAACCTTTTGGCTGACCCTCTGGAACCATAAAGCTCACACCACCGCTGACTAAAGATTCGAGTGAAGCGATATCCACATTGATCCCTTGCGCATTCATCTGGATGTGTACCCCCGAAGTTAGCAAGAACCGAGACTCAGTAGTGACCAAGGCATCATAAGGCCTAAAAATAAATAATTGATAACTTGCCTTTTCTTTCTGTAAATCAAAGCCCACCTTCTCTACTCGCCCTACGGTATAACCTTCAAACAAAACCGGATCACCAACTGATAATGCGCCCGCTTTTTTAGAGGTGAGAACAACCCTAAGCCCTTTTGCATCGGGTGGCGCTATAGGTGGGACATCCAATACATTGAAGGTGTTCTGGGATTTATCTGATTCACCGGGCCGCAACGCAATGTAAGCACCTGAAAGTAACGTACCAAGTCCAGTAACGCCCTCTCGACCAATACGGGGTTTCACCACCCAGAATGTCGCATCTTCCTTAAGCATTCGATCGGCACTTTTATCCATCCGCGCTTTAACAACGATAGCGGAGTAATCTTTGTTGAGCTGCACATCTGTGACCACGCCGACTTTCACATCACGTGCCCTGATTTCTGTTTTCCCTGCTTCAAGGCCATCTGCTGTTTGAACATGCAAAGTGATCAAGGTGCCTTGATTGCTTTCGTACTGATAAAACATCCAAATACCGACAGCCAGCGAGATCAAAGGCAGGATCCAAACAGCAGAGAATGAGCGTCCACTTTTTACCGTTGCAGTGACTTGTTCTTCATTACTCATAGGATCTTCGTCTCTTATATTTCTCATTATGTTAGTTCACCCGAAACTTCAGAATTGAACGAAGTTTCACGCAAACTGAGGGGGCCCCAGAACACTCTGGGGTCAAAAATCAACGCAGAGGAAATGGTGAGAAATACGACCAGTGCGAAATAAAGCGCTGCAGGGCCGGGGCTGATGCTCATGAGTCCTTTGAGATTGACCAAAGCGGATAATATGGCAACCACAAAAACATCAATCATCGACCAGCGCCCTACCAACTCAGTAAAGCGGTAATATTTAAGCTTCTTTAAAGCATCTCTGTCGTCTGTAATGCCTTCTTTTGTCGCCTGAAGAAGCCAACCAATAATCAACATCTTGGTCATCGGCACAAACACACTGGCGATAAAGATGATGGCAGCAATCGGGTATGAGCCAAGATTCCAAAGCAATATAACGCCATCCATGATAGTTGATCGCTCTGTACTCCCGAGGCTAACGGTATACATCATGGGATAAAGGTTAGCGGGGATATAGAAAATCACTGCACTGATGAGAAAAGACCATGCCCAAGCAGTGTTCTTAGCTGGGTTGTAGGGACGAAGACGACTATCACATCGCTGGCAGTGTTTGTGGTGGGGTTCATTGATTTGATGGCATACCCTACAGGCAACATGATTCCCAGATAGGTGTGTATCCCCGGCTTTTACCTCACCTGTTGAATAAGACGGGAATAGATTTTCCCAAAGCCACTCTTTATCAATGGAACGGGAAAACACCACAACAAGCACGCTGTAGGCACAGTAAGACCAGAAAGCAGAGCCCAGTTCAACATCAGCCAGCGCTGCAATCTTCACTAAACTGACAATGACACCAACCAAAAAAATATCAACTAACAACCAGATTTCCACCCGGAACACCATCCGGCTCAGTTGCTTTAACAAAGAGGGAGGACTGATCACTGCCTGCCCTTTGGCCAATTTATTTGCAACGTGGAATAGATACATCACCAATATGATATAAATCGCTGGAAGTACAATGATGGTCGTGAGCAAAACGGCAGCGAGTGCGTTGTTGTCAAAATGATGGAAAACCCTAACTGCATCCATCAATGAAATGCTGTTGCTGACACCTTTCGCGCTGAACGACATAAAAGGAAAAACACAACTAAGCAGCAACATGATGAGGCAAGTAATGCCATAGGCGTGCACTTTTGCCGCACTATTGATTACCTTTCTGATTAATGTATGCCCACACCTTGGACAACTCGCTTTACCACTCCCATTAAAAGGCGGAATCGCAGAAACCAATCCGCACTCATGACAAGCTATAAGCAAATGAGGTGTTTTCTGCATACCAAAGACTCTAGTTGCATATACAAATCAGTATACCTATTCCCCTGATCATTAACGTCTTATCCTTGAACCAGTTTTATATTTAGTATCTTCAGACGCCGCCGGTAGTCACACACATGGCATTTATTCATTCATTATTAGATATTCATTGCTCTAGCTAGCCGAAAAGCGCAGAATAACGCCCCTTTGTCCCAGTCTTCGGCACACTTGCCGACCAAGCCTGCTTTTGGGCATTCACTTACCGAGAAGTTAATTTATGGGTTTTACCGATCTAGGTCTTTCTGCGCCAATCCTCCGTGCTATTCAGGAAAAAGGTTATGATACTCCCTCTCCGATTCAGGCTCAGGCAATCCCTGCTGTCCTGGAGGGAAAGGATGTCATGGCCGCTGCGCAGACAGGTACAGGTAAAACTGCGGGCTTCGTTCTACCGATCCTTGAGCGTTTGAGCGAAGGTTCACGTGCGCGTCCGAACCATATTCGTGCGCTGATCCTGACGCCAACCCGCGAGCTGGCAGCACAGATCCACGAAAACGCGGTGGTTTACAGCCGTCACCTGCGTCTTCGTTCCAGCGTGGTTTTCGGCGGCGTGAAGATTAACCCGCAAATGATGAACCTACGCAAAGGCACAGATATTCTGGTGGCAACGCCGGGTCGTCTGTTGGATCTTTACCAGCAAAACGCAGTGAAATTCTCACAGCTTGAAGTTCTGGTGTTGGACGAAGCCGACCGCATGCTGGATATGGGCTTCTTCCGCGACATCAAGAAGATCCTCGACCTATTGCCGAAGAACCGCCAGAACCTGCTGTTCTCTGCCACTTTCTCAGAGGAAATCCGCGGCTTGGCAAAAGGTCTGGTGAACAACCCTGTCGAGATTTCAGTGACGCCAGCAAACTCAACAGCGCGCACTGTAGAGCAGTGGATTTACCCTGCGGACAAGAAAAAGAAACCGGCGATGCTGGCAAAGCTGATCAAAGACGGCGACTGGAAACAAGTATTGGTGTTTACCCGCACCAAACACGGCGCCAACAAGCTTTCCCACTTCCTGAACGATGAAGGCATCACCGCTGCTCCCATTCACGGTAATAAAAGCCAAGGTGCACGCACCAAAGCATTGGCTGATTTTAAATCTGGAGATGTTCGTGTGTTGGTTGCGACCGACATTGCTGCCCGTGGTATTGATATCCCTCAGCTCCCACAAGTGGTGAACTTTGAAATTCCACATGTGGCTGAAGACTATGTTCACCGCATTGGCCGTACGGGTCGTGCAGGTGAATCTGGCAAAGCGGTTTCTCTAGTATGTGCAGATGAAGCGGACGATCTGTTTGGCATCGAGCGTTTAATTCAACAGCTGCTGCGCCGCGAAGAACTGGAAGGCTTCAAGCCAACCAATGTAGTACCGGAGAAAGCACTGGAAACACGTCCTATCAAACCAAAGAAACCGAAAAAGCCTAAGAAGCCAAAAGCACAAAATGGTGAAGCGAAAGCAGCACCAAAATCCGGCACAGCAAAAGCTAACGATGGTCAGCCAAGAACTGATAAAGCGTCTCAGAAGAAAAAACCGTTCAAGGGCAAGCCGCGTAACGGCGCACAGCAGGGAAAAAAGCCAGCGGGTAACAATACTGGCAATCGCACGAACAACGGTGAAGGTAAACCGCGCCGCGCTGGCAGTGGCAATCCAAACCAACCAAATTCAAACAAGGCTAAGCCGAATAATCGCAAATCCAATGATGCGCGTCGCAGGCCAAGCGACGACGGTGTAAAAGTCAGTTGGAGCAACTACTAAATCCTCCTCATACAAGCCGACAACAGCAACGATGCTTTCGTATTTGGTGCGTCGCTGAGTTTTTAAATCCAACTCACACCTACACAAAATAGGGAGCCAAATGGCTCCCTATTCTTGCTTAACTTCTAATTGCTCACTCTCAGACAACGTCTCTCCCACTAACATCTTTTTCATCACTAATGCTTTCAGTTGCTTATCTAAGACATCTAGCTCCTGTTTTGCCTTTTCAACGTCACCATCACTGATCAGTTTTTCAGCAAAAGAAATACGGGCTACCAGCGGAGACAAACTAATCGCGTAGTTTTCCAGGCCTCTGGCCAATGCTTGAACCTGATCGGCGCGACCACTCTTGGCATACAAGCTGATATTTGCAGCACGGGTCCGAGCGGTTTCGAACTTCTCATTCATCGTATCAAATTCTGCAACCAATCCAGACTGCCATTGTTGAAGAGACTTGGCAACTTGTGCCGCTTCCGGTGTATCAGGGAAAAGGTATTGAAGACTATCTGCATACTCCATACCCGAAGCATAGTTATCGCCAATCTTCGATGCTGTCAGTATCGAGACTTTATCTGCGTAGCTTGGAAGCAACTGTGCCTGATATTCCTTTAATGCCTGAGAACCGTATTTCTCGCGGACGGACTGAGCTTCTTCCAAGGAAATCACCTTGGGCTCAACTCCGGCTGTGGTAAGGTCTGTGAGCGGCGTTTCAGCGCTGCCCTGCACTTCTAATAGTCCATATAGTGAAGCAGCACCAACAAACAGACCACCGATAAAAATCAGTGCGCTGATATTTTGTTTTTTCACTTCTGCCTCAACGGGAGGAGGCGCGATTGCAATCCCTTTGCTTTGACTCTCTAAACGATCGATATGCTCAAAAATACTAAATCCAAGCACGTCTAAATCATCAACTTTATGCCCACCGTTCTTAGAAAGGTTTCTATCGATAGCTTCTAGTGCGCGCTCGCAACGGTATAAATCGCGAAGTTGGCCAATGCTGGGGTGAATCGCGCGAACTTCTTCGCCAATGCGACCCAGCATCCAACGATAGAGCTCAGCGCGTTTTGCATGAGGCATGTTCTCATCCTCAGGTGCGCGCAATACAGCGACCTGAAGCTCTAGACCGTTGGCAAAACCGGATAGGCCCTGCGTTTTCATCGAAGCGACGGTGAAGTAGATAGCAACAAGAAGATCCGCCCCTTCTTCCGTCGCCACTTTTTCGCAAAGCTCACGAACCTTTGTCCAGTCCGTCGAGCCAGCAAGCGGGTTAAAGCGTCGGTTTATCTCGCTGCGTATTTTCTGGTAGTCAGAAGAGTCCCGCAGTTTTGCGCTGTTTTCTGCCAGTTTTACGCCATCGATGTCCGTCAACATCCACTGCGACACTGTGTTTGTCCTTGTTTTTATATTCAAGCCGCCGAAGATCTATTGACAATAGGGTCTGTTGACCTTTGGTGGCTTGATTTTGTTGTCTTTAGTAAAGGGTTCGCGACAGGTTGAATCCTCTGAATATCGACGCCGTAAACGGATTGCTGTCTGCCTCAGAATGCAGACGGTACATCACGTTTCCACCATCAATATTAAAGCGGTAATCGACACTGGTTGAGCTTGACCCTACAACCTCGGCCTGTTCCAACAAACGGAAGAATGCCCAAGGTCCCCGAATACTGATCCCTCTTGGCGAAGCATTTGCCGCCACTGGGATCAGTGTTATTTTGCTTACCGCCGCGTCACGCAATGTGTTGGGCCATACCAACCCCACGTTTTTACGCGGCCCGTGACTGTATTCAACGTACTGGCCATCAATGTTGATGACGGAGCGCCGTTTGTTCGCGCTAAGCTCAATTGGCTCAAGCGTAAACTCAACATCCAAGATACCCTTGCGATTGAAAAAGGCACTTTGAATGGCGCGGGCGCGGTCAATTTGGTTCAGCACATCCTGGCGGATGAGGGTTTTACCCTCTTCTTCTGATGTGAACTCTCCCGTATCCTCAAGGAACATGCGTAAGTTGCTTTCATAGAAGTTATTCAAAATACCGTTTGGTGCGAAGAAAGCCTCGAAGTCTTCCAGCGCCACATCTTTCGACGAACGGACATTGAACGGATAACGGGAGGCGAGTTTACTTTGGAACGGATTAAATACATCTGCCGCCCAGCGTACTTCTAAATAACGAATCGCTTCCTGACGAATCACATACCAGCTCTCATCAGCCAGTTTCTTCAGCATGATGTCGTAAGGCTGTGGCATGCCAGACGCGATGCGCTGCAACACGTAAATTGGATCTGCGTTGTTCAATGAAAGACGCGCTTTGGTCGCGTCCAACGCGGCTTTACCCACATCAGGCGCATCGTTGATCGACTTCATGTAGGCAGTCAGTTGGGTAACTGCATCCATCACTTCATCAAGGTAAATAGGCTTACCCGGCTCTGTTTCAGATAAACCATTCAGTGAGGAGAATTGGTTGTCTACCATTGCAGCAACGCGATAGCGTGGAGACTTAAGCAATTCTTCTTTTGCTGCATCACCTTCAGGCAAGGCTGGGAACAAGTCTGTGTTATCCGTCACCTCTTCGAGCAAACGGTGCAGCGGCTGATTGTTACCCGTAATACTTTCCAACACGAGTACTGCGTTATAGATATCCGGGAAAGATTTCACGTCGATATCGTTGGTCGCACGACGCCAGGTATCAGAATAATCCGCCACATACAAGCCGCGTATCTTATCTCTCAGCACGCGTTTGTCTTCGTCAGAGAAGTCTATCGATTCGACCTGGCCCAACACCCAGCTGTCAACGAGTGCCAGTTCAGAGACAGAATCCGATTCAGGAATGAAGTAAGTTTCGAAACCTTTCTTGGTCAGGATACGAGGAATATCAAGATTGTTTGCATCGGAAACGCGCTCGGTAAAGACCACATCAAACACGGGTCCGATAGAGGTCGCCAAGTTGATTGGCGAACCCAAAATCGCCGTTGATGCCTGCTTAAGGTTACGATAGACACGCTGCTCGATTGGCATGCGACTTAACTCGCGCTGGGCGGTGTAAATAAGACCATCATAAGGCGCTAGAACCCTCTCAGCATCCTCCTGACCTTCAACGCGATCACCCACCAGATCAGTGTGTTCCATCGCGTAGTCTAGATGCTGCATGAGGCGTTCTTGCGTTTCACGGTCACCCTCGTACTGCTCTTGCCATTTACTGGCAAAGTAATTCTGCACCATGCTTTGATAACGGCCATCGTCGTCCGTCATCATGCGGAAAACGCGCAGCGAACCCAGTTTGTTCTCGTCATCATTAGCACCGACTACATCTGCTGCCGCCACTTTCATCAATGCTGGTAGGTAACGGTTTTCAAGCAGACTGAGATACGTGCTTTCGACTTGAGGCCCAATGACATGGCCTTGGTACAAACCTAAATCTGAAATGAACTTCGGTTTTTCACGGAAGAAACCAAACTCCAGTGTGGCCTGACGAATCGTATCCAACGGCGCGAGGATATCGACGCCATTGTCGATAATCGCCTCAGACGCATAGTTGTTTTCGTATTCGTTAACCTTGGCTAATACTGCATCCGCCTGTTTAACGTTTTTCAGGTAGTACTTGTGCCAGGAACCAATCAACAGTATTGACGCGATACCGCAGGCGACCGCTGACAACATGATCACCCGACGCTTGGTTTTAGCCACACGGAAGTTATCCGACGCTAAACCCGCTTCGGGATATATCACCTTATTGAACAGGTTCTGAGTAAAGTAGGTTGTCGAGTTTGCAGCGTTCTGCGCGGTGTTCACCGCATGGGAAATACCATAGCGACGGGAAGCAGAATCTATAAAGGCATTGGTTGGCACGCCCTGTTGATACACAGAGGTGAAATACACCCCACGCACCAATGCAGATGTAGAAAATTGATCACTTCCGAACGCATCTTGCAGGAACTGTTTTAACACATCATGCAGCCCTGCCATCTGGCGACTGAAGCTGTAGATTGCGGTACGGTCTTCACCATCAAAACACTGCATCAAGGCTGTTGGCAGCATCTTGTTAACGCGCTCGACAAACTGCCCGAAGTCTTTATCAAACTCATTTAACCAGCTATCAAGATCATCCACGGAATCCAGTGTAAAAGTGAATCCCATGACTTCTTCACGCTCAGCTTTCGAGTAGTTGCGAAAGAAAGGTTCGAAGCCATGAAGCAAGTCGAGCTTGGTCAGTGATACATACACTGGCAAACGGGTAGAGAGGGTTTCCATCAACTCACGCAAACGTGCACGGATCAGGTTTGCATGTGCGAGACGCTCTGTTGTCGTTGCAGTTGCAAGCTTCGCCACATCCAGCGCAATCACCACACCATTCAAGGGGCGTCGGCTTCGGGTTTTCTCAAGCCACTTTATAAAGTGGATCCAGAGACGGCGCTCCATCTCCCCTTCACCATCACTGCTGGTTGCACGTTGGGTTAGCAACTCACCATCCGGGTCAATGAGGACCGAGTCATCACCAATCCACCAGTCGAAAGAAAACGGATTTTCACTTTTCTTGCCCGATGCCCGCATGACAGATGAGAAAACAAAGTTTTGACCTGAACGGTTGATTAGGCTGGTTTTACCCGCGTTTTCCGGCCCCAGAACTAAATACCATGGCAACGCATAGAGGTAGTTTCGCTTGTTCAGGCTTTTATGTAGTGCCGTCATGACCTGATTGAGTTCTGCTTCCTGACGCTCTTCATAACGTTGGATAGGGTCTTCCTGAAGCTGACGTTCACGAGCTTGATCTGCATGGTAACTTTTGAGTTTTCGCCACTGCAGAAAGCCCCAAGCTGCCAACCAGAATAGGGAGAAAATCACGCTGGTAATGAGGCGCGCTGTGATAGGTTCGAGCGGGTGGCTTTCGTCAATTTTAAGCCATGGACCTGCCCACCATATCGCGACATTGATCAAGACAAAAATGGTCACCAGCAATATAGGCAACGCCGATTTAATGGCGGGTAACATTTTCAGAAGAAGCGATTTTAACTTGCTGAACATTTCTTTCGATCCCTGCTTAAATTATGACTTCGCAATGTTTTCTAAACGTTGAATCAACGCGGGTTCCCAATCGGTGAGCGAGGTTTGATTAGCCTGCTCTAAAAGTTGGTGGTACTGCTGATCTGCCATGGCTGATAGCTTATGGCGCTTCATGACATCTGCTGAGAGCATGCGCCAGTAAAACTGGTCTCTTGGTTCTTTGGACGTCGATAAACCATCGTTGAGCATGGCCAACGCCACTGAAATTCCACCCTCATCTGCAAGAGTGAAAGCCTCCTTTCGCTTTCCATCCCAATCAGAAGTAGCAGCTGAACCCGTGCTTGTGGTGTCGCCTTCATCTAGCCAGCGGCGTGTTTCTGCTCCAACGTAAGGCATACCTCCTTTGAAGCTAAGTTCCGCAACCGCAGGTACGCGTTTCACAAAACTACGAACTTCCGAAGCAATGGTATCTGCCCACTCTGTATTTCCGAGCTTTAGCGCGATGCGATAGCTTAGGAAATGACCGTCAATCCAGTAAGGAGCTACCGTCAGACTTTGCTCTACCTTCCGCCAAAGCGCATGATCCGCACCTCGGCTAAGTTGGTCCTCATATTCTGAGATACGGTCTGCAGAAACTGGCATGAGTTGTGTTTCACCATTGGCTTCTGCATCCGGTGCAGAGGTGATAGAGAACCAGACCGCAAAGCGACGGAGGCGCAACGCCAATGCAATGCCGCCATCCAACTCGGAGACAAACTCAGCCACTTTAAGCAGTGTTTGCTTAATAGCGCGGTCAGAGCAGCCATCAATTTCAAGTTTTGGAGGAGGTGCAATGGTTGAAGACGATACGGTTTCAGAAGGTACCGATGAAGGTGCCTGCTGAACTTGTGGCTCAGGGTTTGCCAGTTTTCGTTTAAGCAAGGAAGCGATATCTGACACACCTTCTGTAGGCAGATCTTTCTCTTCCGCCGCAGCTTCGAGTTCCGTCAGTGCTTTTTCCGCTTCTTCTTTCTGATCCACATCGAACATGGAGAAATCGAGCTTCTCGGCCGCTTTCTCGGTTCGCTGAATAATCTGGGAGAAAAATTTACGGCGTGGTAATACACCACGAGGGCCCGGAGCGGGATAACAGGTTTCCCAATATGCAGCGATGAAATCGGCCAGAATGAATAATGAAAGTGTGAAACGCTCTGGTGAAGACTGATACTGCAAGCACTGGAGAAGATGAGTCAGCAACTTGAGATCTTTGGTTTGAGTCTCAATCAGCTTCATCGCGCTTTGTTCAGCTTCCCCCCACTGCACTTCTGCGTGAGAAAGGGAGCCGACTTTCATCATTTGGGTTTCGACAAAATCCAACAATGCATCGTCGAGCAAACGTTCGCCGACCGGATTTTCTCCGGCAATCGGTTTAGCGACTCTTTCTCGGTAGGTTTGCATATCCATGATTTGCTCCCCTACCAACGACATGTCTGGCGCATGGGTTTGATGCTCTCACGCAAGTCGGCAGTATCAAACGTCAGGTTACCGATCGCTCCCAAATCAGAGCGAAGTACCGCACGCTGACCAGACATCAAGACCTTCATCACATCGATAGCCGGAATACCACGACCAGCGCGCATGATGTTGCCTGTATCATCGCTCAACCAACGCTGAGTGACATTGTAACTTCCAGAAGCAATGACTTCTGCTTTGCCTTCTGACGTTGCATTCGGCAAAATCAGCTCAACCCGGCTGATGTTGTCAATGCAACTGAACATCAGGATTGGCATTTCATTTTTTTTCTGGTTTCTGTCAGGTAGCGCCGTCGCTGTCATCCAAATGCCTGATTTGGGTTCAGCCAGATTAGCATAGCTAAGAGTAAAGCCTGTTTCCTCTTCACTTTTCTCAGATTCGCTCTGTTTTGCGCGTTCCCAAGCCTCTGGTTTTTGCACGATGGTTGCTGCGTTGGAATGACCCGAAACTGGTGTTTTGAACACCTCATCAAAACAAGCCAATCGATCTAATCTTGCGGAAATCAATGTACATGCCCAAGCACTTTCAAACAGTGTCGTATTGTCCGTGTCACTTGCCGGGGCGTTGAAGCTGGAAAGCGTCAGCCCAGCCATCATTAGGCATAAAGAGATTGGTCGGTACGTCATATCAGTCAATCTCCATTTTCAGGCACTTATGGGCCAGAGTACGTTTCGGTAAACCAAGGCTTTCAGCCGCTTTTGAGCGGTCACCGCCATAACTGGATAAGCGATAGCGAATCACACTGCTTTCGAAATTCTGCACTGCCGCCTTGAGGTTATTAATGTCGTCAATATCCACACCGATATAACTCTCAGAATTCACATCGTCAGAATTCGCAGCGACTGGGCTGGTTTGCTGCAGTACACGACCGCTGAAGCTAGAAGGTGTAATTTCTTCTCCATTCGCTGTCAGCGCACAGGCGTATTCAATAAGATTTCTCAATTCACGCACATTCCCCGGGAAGTTATGCCGATTCAGTAAATCCAAAGCGGCATAGCGAATACCGGCGATGTGCACGCCTTCTTGGTTGTTGTATTCAGCAATGAAGTGTTTACAAAGCTCTGGGATGTCTTCTTTGCGGATTTTTAGCTCCGGCATAAAAACCGGGAACTGATTCAGACGGTAGTAAAGGTCTCGGCGGAAACTACCCTCTTCAGCTTTTTGTTCCATCGCCACATGTGTCGCCGCAACTAATCTGAAATCTGCATTCACTTCGCTGGAAGCACCTACTGGACGGTAGGTGCGGGTTTCCAGCACACGCAGTAGTTTGGCTTGCAGTGCCAACGGCATGTCACCAATTTCATCAAGGAACAATGTTCCGCCTTGCGCATCAGCAATTAGCCCCTGTTTCGCTCGGTCAGCACCGGAGAATGCGCCTTTTGCATGACCAAACAACTCACTTTCCAGCAGATTTTCAGGAATCGCCGCACAGTTGATGGCGATAAACGGTCTTTCACTGCGGTCTGAAAGTTCATGTACTGCGCGGGCAACCAGTTCTTTACCCGTTCCCGTGTCACCACAAATCAGTACATTCAGCGAAGATTGCGCCACAGTGACAACCTTTTCGCGCATTTCTTGCATCAATCGGCTTCCGCCAATTAGGACGTTTTTCAGCTCATAAGCTTGTTCTCGCTTCTGCTCATCGTTGCGAATACGCTTGATGGACGAACTGAGCGCTGAAATCTGGCGATGCTCCTCACCTAAATCCTGAATAATCTGACTTTGGTTAATGAAGATCTCGCAAATGCTTTGCCACTGAGGATCAGCCAACAAACTGCTCAGCTGATGAGAAGAACCTGTGATGGTCAGAATCGCTTTGGTTTTTCTCGCGCCCGGCGGAAGCGGCATCACCAAGACACTTTCACCGCGCTTGCGATGATTCATGAGCTCAACGAAAACCGTATTTTCCTGCCAGTAATTTAACTTGGTTGGATCCAGCAGCATGGCTGACGAGGATTGGAAAACATGCGCAAACGGATGGCCGAAGTCATCTACTTCCCACTCAAAATGCTGGTCATTGTCTTTTGCACATAGCTTTCTGCCTTGCTGGCAAGGAAGCATAACCCACACGTTGCTGATCTGCAGGTTTGATTTCAACGCATCAACAAAGGTGTCCGTGAGCGTTTGCTGATCACGGATACCGGAAAGTGTTGCTGCCAGTGAAAGCCAATCTGCCATCGCTTATTCCACCTCGCTGACAAACTCGCCGTCTTCTGCGGTGAGGTAAACGCGCTTAACAGACTCTCTTGCTGCAAGCTTATTGAGCAAAGCCAGCGATACTGGCGGCAGCAATTGACCTTCGATGATCGCTTCAAGCATGCGGGCGCCATTTTCCGAGCGCGTAGCACGGCGTTGAATTTCGCCCACCAGCGCATCATCAATTTCGGTTTCCGCGTCATAACGCTGGGCAAACACTTTCACTAAGCGGCTTAGCTTGCCTTTGATAATGGCATTGAGCGTATCGCCGCTAAGTGGCAGATAAGGCACAATTTCCATCCGCGCCAACAGTGCTGGTTTGAAAAAAGCGGCTAACTCTGGATACAGCATTTCTTCCAGCAGTTGCGGTTGTTCTGCGTAATCGACGATGGTCTGATAACCCAGATTCGAAGTGAGGAAAAACACCACATTCTGGCAATCAATCACACGGCCTTCGCCGTCTGCCAGCTCACCTTTATCAAACGCTTGATAGAAGAGGTTCAACACTTCCGGGTGCGCCTTTTCGACTTCATCAAGCAGCACGATAGAGTATGGCATTTTGCGGATAGCTTCGGTCAGGATGCCGCCTTCGCCATAGCCAACATAACCTGGAGGCGAACCAATCAAACGTGAAACGGTATGTTTCTCCTGATATTCAGACATATTAATGGTGGTCAGAAATTGCTTGCCGCCATAGAGAAGTTCGGCAAGTTGCACCACGGTTTCGGTTTTACCGACACCACTTGGCCCAGCCAGCAAAAAAGCCCCTTTCGGACGGCCCGGTCGACGCAAGTCAGCACGCGCTGTCAGCAAGTGACGGTGAATCACTTCCAGCGCGACATCCTGTCCTTTGATTTCATTACCCAGCAGTTCTGGAAGGTGGGTAATGCGGCTCAGCTCATCGGTGTTCATCTTATCAACGGGAACACCCGTCCAATCACCAATCACTTCGGCGATTTGCTGCGCATCCACATGTGGGTGAACCAAACGCTCAGTGTGTGGAATGGCGTCAAGCTCGGCATAAAATCCGCGCAATTCATTGCGAATGGTTTCGCGATCCTCATCGCTCAGTGGCTCTTCATCTTCCGACGGCACAGCAAGAATTTGCTGGCGCTTCTCAATCACATCAGCAACCAGATCTTTCTGTACACGCCATGCCTCACGCAAAGACGCTTGCTCTTCAAGGTCTTTTGCTTCGTCAGCTTCGAGTGATGCAAGCAACGCTTCGTCAACGTCATAGCCAAGCTCGGCCTGACGGTTCAACATATCAATTTGACGTTGACGCTGAATGGTGCGGGTTTCGAGCTCTGCCAGACGACGCGGTGGTGAACTCAGGTTAATCGCAATTCGCGCACAGGCAGTGTCGAGTACGTCGATAGCTTTGTCCGGCAATTGACGGCCAGAGACGTAACGCTCGGAAAGCTCCGCCGCTGCCACCAGCGCGTCATCACTGATCAGCACTTGGTGAGATTTTTCGTAAACGCCATGCAGACCGCGCATGATATCCACTGCTTGTTCGACATTTGGCTCGTCCAGCTTCACCAGTTGGAAGCGACGGCTCAATGCTGGGTCTTTTTCAAAGTACTTTTTGTATTCTTTCCATGTGGTTGCCGCGACGGTGCGTAGCTCACCACGGGCCAGAGCTGGCTTCAACAGGTTCGCCGCATCACCACCACCTTCCTGTGCACCTGCACCAATCATGGTGTGGGCTTCGTCGATGAAAAGAATGATAGGAACCGGAGAGGTTTTTACCTCATCAATGATGGCTTTCAGGCGTTTTTCGAATTCACCTTTTACAGAAGCACCCGCCTGCAGCAAACCCAAGTCCAGAGACATCAGATCAATGCCTTTCAGTGAGTCCGGCACATTGCCATCAACGATGCGCTGCGCGAGGCCCTCTACAACGGCACTTTTACCGACACCGGCATCACCAACGACAATCGGGTTGTTTTTGCGGCGACGACATAGAATGTCGATCATCAGATTAATTTCGTCATCACGGCAAAGCACAGGGTCAAGTTCACCTTGCTTGGCCATTGCTGAGAAGTTGGTACAGAATCTCGCCAGTGCGGTTTCAGCTTCAGCTGGTACCGCTTGTTTTCCTTTGGCCGAATCAGCCTTAACCGCTGTTTCAGCGGAGTCTTCTGTCAGTCGCGCGAAATGCTTCTTCATCGTTTCGCGATTGACGCTTTCAAGCTGACGGATAAGATTCAGCGGCAAGTAACGATCCGGGCGGATAAGTGCCGCGAGGAAAATAACACCCGAGCGGATTTCTGAATGACCCAGATCAGTCGAGCCCAGAAGCCACGCATCCTGAAGAAGCTCAACCAGCAACGGAGAAAAAGAAGGTGTGTTTTCAGGCACAATTTCACGGCTGAGCGCATCGCCAGTCAGTTGACGAATGTGCGTATGGTCTACTTCCGCGCTTTTCAGCAACACGCGTACATCGCACAACGGATTATCCAACAAAGTGAAAAGCAGATGCTCTACCGTCACTTCCGGATTTTGTCGCTCTATACTCAGCGCGCCCGCTTGCTCCAGCGCCAGTTTGGTCTGCTGGTTAAGTTTGCCAATTAACGTATGTAGTTCTATTCGGATCACGGGTTCACCTGTTACTGAAGAAGTTGATTAAGCTGTTCAAGCACGCTGGATGTTTTATTGCTGAGTGCGATGGAGTACCCCGTAAACACCACCGCAAGCAAAGTGATAAAGCCTGCGAAGATCGTCCACACCGGTACCTGCTTACTCAGGCGGTATTTGGTAGAAACCACGTTATTCGCGGCACTTGTCAGCGAGACTTGTTCGTTGTCATCCAGTTGACGCAACAGTTGGTGAAGCTTTGTGATCACCTTTTCATATTCTTCGCGTCCTTTTTCCATCACCTTGTAACGCCCTTCAAACCCAAGCGTCAGGCAAAGAAAGATGAATTCCAGCAGCGACTTGTAGCGCTCTGGCTCGCTCTCCAGACGGGACAGGATGGTGAAGACTTTCTCACCGCCCCAGGTTTCGTTGTGAAAGCGCGTCAACAAAGAATGCTCTGCCCACACACTGTCTGCGCCCCAAGGCGTACTCATAATGGCTTCATCCACGAAAGAACAAAGCACGTAGCGATAAGCCAGAATCACTGCGTGGTCATAACCCTTTTCGGTAAGTTCCACCTCGATAGCTTTGACTTCTTCTACTGCCTGCTTGTAGATGGTTTCCACATTGTGGCACTCGGTGAGCTTTCTCACTCGAAGCGCCATTCCCAGCAGGGGGGTCGCCGCATCAATCAGTGGGTTGATATTGTCACCGCGCAGCTTAAACCAGTAATCCTGATCCGCGTCGATATTGGTCGCTTCGTCAAACAAAAGGTGGTCGTAATGGCGCTCTTTATCCGGCGCATCGATATACATTTCTGCCATGGCTTAGCTCCTTATTGCCCAGAATTGCAGGTCGAGATCCGGGAAGTTACCAGCGACGTGGAAGGCGAAACCGCTGGCATTGGCCAACATCGCCCAAGCAGCACTGGTTTTATCCAGTTGGTAATAGGTGTATCCCGCGTGGTACGGCAACTGACGCGGCGCAACCGGCAACGGAGAAACCGGGATGCCAGGCAATTGCAGTGAAATAAGTTCGCGAATTTTCTCCACGGAAGCCACTTTGGTTTGCTGTACGAACAGCTTGCGAAGCTCTTCCATTGGCATGCGAGCGCGTACTGCCAGAATGAAGTCGGCATCGCGAACCAGCGAAGGATCCTGAAGCGGTGCCACCATGAGACCGTATTTGCGTTGATGAAGTTGAATTGAGACTGCGCGCGGCTCCAGCACAATGCTGAGAGACTGGCGAAGTCTAGTCATAACTGGCTGGAATGATGAAACCGGCATGTCGTGTTGGTAACTGCCAAACTCTGGTGCCATACGGCTTTCATCGGTGAATGTTGCCAGTTCACCACACATGGAAGACAAAGCTTCATAGAGCCTTTCTGGATGTAAACTACGCAGTCGCGAAAGATGTTGAAGCTGCGGTTGCATTCGATTCAGTGATTGGAGCAGCATAAAGTCGGAAACATCCGCCACACCGCCTTGGCTTGGAGCCCCTATGCGTTGGGAGATATTTTTAGCACGCTCACGCATCAAACCTGCCATTTCACCAATAAAGCGATGCAGGACTGACACTGCGCCAACGTTCAGGTGACATGGTACAAAGCTGTCATCTAACAGCACACTGCCGTCAGGGCGCTTTTCAAAAATACGAGCAATCGCAATGGAGGCGTAAGCACTGCGGTCTTCTTTTTCCAACATCAAGCGCAGGCAAACCGGACTCACATCAATCGGTGCCATGTCGCCTTGGTAAGTGTGAATATCACGTACTTCCTGACTGACAGAAGTGTATCGGCCTGAGCCTGCTCCTTCCGGCCAAGTCACTTCGGTGATCGAATCACTGCGAAGCGGAATGGCAAGATAGACAATCTGATTCGCCAGTGAACTGTCAGCCACTTCCAGCGCTTCTGGTTGCATGTCTTCCTGAGGAATGCGAAAGACAGTTCCATCAGGCATCACGCCTGATGCACTATCGAGTGCAATACGGCCAAAGCTCAGATACTCCGCATTCAGCGTCATTTCAGTTAGGCCATAGAGATAGCGGCTGACAGAGCCTACACGCTCATCTAGCTGATATTCCAAATTGCGCTGTTGCTGTTGAAAATGCTGTGGCTTAACAAAAAGCCCTTCGTTCCAGACAACCCGGTTTCTCGCTGACATCTTTACTCCACTTTATCCAGAACCACTTCCGTACCATCGAAGTACATAAGCAGGTGGTAAACCCGACCGACCGGAAGAACCTTGACGACTTTTTTCCAATCACTGACATCTGGGTCAGAGAAGCGCGCCATCACGGAGATGTAGCGCGTGCTTTCATCAATTTCGAAATGGTCAATAAATTTGAATTGTCCGGGGATCAGTGAGAAATCCCGGTGGTCGATATAATTGCTTTTAAGCGCTGCTTCAGCATCGCCTGCCAGTTGGTCAAAGCCGGACGCCAGAAACATGGAGTCGTCTTCCAGTTCAAAGACCTGCACTTCAATCGGTGTCGCGTCGCCACTGATGTTAGGGTTAACCTTTTGCGTAGCCACCAAACTGAACGTCACCGTTGTTGCTTGATCTTTTGGCAGCGCTTCATCACTGCTCGAACAACCAAAAAGCGTGAGCAACAAAAAGCAACCTAGGAGACGTTTCATCGCCTTATACCTCCAGTTGTTTCTCACGAATCTTCCTGTCGTAAGCCTGATCAAAGATTTCCCAGAACAACTTTTCGAAGCCACGCTGACGGTCTGAGGTCAATTCCTTGTAGTAGCTTTTGTACATGTTCCATGCCCAGGCATCTGCGGACTCTGGTGACACTTCACCAGGACGGCGATAGGCGCTGAATCGACGCATCAGCACTTCTGGCGAGAATGCGCGGAGAATTTGGCCTAGTGCTTCCACGGTGGCGCTTTGCACCGCTTCATTGTGGTGTTGGATGTTAGTCAGGCTTTCGCTAATCGCAGAAGGGGCAGACAAGTGGACCATACTGCGGTCACGATCGAACATGGTTTCAACTGTTTCTTCATAGGGCAGACCAAGACGAAGCGGGTTATCTTCAATCGGTTGAAGGTTCTTGTTCATCATGCCAAAACGGCTTTCTTCAACCTGCTGATGCAGCGCCAAAAGGCCACGGATGGCAGATTGCAGTGAAGCGCCCATCTCTTCTGACAGTGCCTGCATTTCAGCCATGTTGCTGCTATTACCCGCTTGAACACCAAGGCCACGGAAAATAGGGCCTGTTACCAAGTGATTGCCATCTTCCGCAGGTGCCTCACTCCCATATTCGCCCGATGCATAACCACTGAATCCGTTTTCGCCATAAGCGTTTTCTGACTTGTCAGCATTTGCGTAGTCGCGCCCAACTTCTTGTTCCAGGCGTTCAAGGGTTTTGTCATCCATCAGGGCATCCTCATAGGGTAAAGTCCGTTTCAGCGTGATCGCTGAACTCATTTCGTATTCGCTGTCTGCATGTACGGTTTTCTCCGCGCCGTGCCATTCGGTGTCTTTGGCGAGCAGATAGCTTTCCTTCAACTGCTCGGCAGACATTTCCTGGTGCTCGGTCAATGGATCGTCACCAGACGATGTTTGGGGAGTGGCTGCTTCTAACGCAGCTAAGGGATCATCAACGACAGCATCATCAGGGTTGTCCACGTCAGTCTCATCACTCTCAGCACCAATCTGCGTTGCGTCTTTTTCTGTCAGGAAGACATTTTCCAAGCCATGTTGATTGCCTGAACTGTCAGATCCTAAAGCGCTCAAGTGAATGCGAATTTGGTAAGGGCCAATCAGCACCATGTCGTTGTCTTTGAGGCGCGCTGACTTTCCTGCTCCAACAGGAATCGTTGCACCATTCATGTAGCTCGCGCCGCGAACATCAAGCAGACAAAGTTCGCCATCTATCTCGACAATTTCTGCGTGATGTGGGAACACCCGTCCTTCGCGATCAATCAGGTTCCACTCATCTGCACCACTCGAACCAATCGAGCCTCCCTCATTGGTAAACACATGAGTGGCGGACAAGCCAGCCTCTAAATGCTGGGTGTTGGTCACAGTAAGTGTTGCCTGCTGCAACTGAGATTCCTGTTCTATCTTCGGATAGTGTTGAGACATATTTCCCTCTACTGCCTAGCCTGAATGCGCACCATACGCGGCCTATCTAGCTCACCGGTGAAAGATGACCACCCGAGCGATACTGGATTCTGCGCTGAAAGGCGCATCGGTGGTGCCTGGTCAGGCTTCAAGCCAAGTTCCAAATCGAAAGCCATTTGCTCACGCAGCACGAACTCCACTAACGTAAGCAAAGGCATATACTCCTTGCCGGAAGGGAGAAAATCGAGAAAACGCGCTTGTGTAAGTCCGTTAATACAGATGACAAACTTGCCGCTTCGATCGCCGACTTTGTCACCGATTACCGTGTCCATACCCAAAGCCGCGTTGGCCATTCCCAGACTCATTTTCTGTTCCTCAGGAATTTTGACGTGGCGTAATTCCCACTGACGGATGGTGACGTCTTCCAAGTCAAAACAATGCGAGATTATGCCTGAGACCACCTGGGGGGAACGGCTGCGCCCGGCCAATGTGCCAGCGTAAGACAACATCTTGCACCAGTTAATTGGGGTATCGCCGCGAAGGTCGCTGTCTGCCAGCCCTACCAGAGCGAAAAGCTGGGCAGAAAAGGCATCTGACGCATCTTCGCGGAAGCGGATGTAGTAGCGATATTTGCGCCAGATTTGGTAAACCAGCGTGATAATTCTGTGATTAAAGAAGTCCAGAAACGGTTTCCTGAGGCCCGTTTCTTCGTTTTCCGTCAGGATTTCTTCGAGGAAAAAACCCGGCAGTGGTGACTGCGCGCCGCTCATCCCAAGGAATGTGGTTTCAAGGCGATATCGATTACCGTCTACTTCTTCCAGAGCGGTAACATCACTCGCGGCAAAACCAAGACCTGGATGGTTGCCAAATAGCAACTTGCTGGAGGTCGATTTTTCACTTTCCGGATCCAAGTCATTGAGGTGGTGCATAAGCTCCACCAATTGATAGAAGTTGTAGGCTCTGACATTTTTAGGCAGGCCCGATCCCTTGTTATCGCCCCCACCCTTTTCATGAAAGTCAGGGGCAACAGTTTCCTCTATATCAGAGGTTGCTGTCCGTTCTGAATGCCCCATGTATACCTTTCCTTATTATCAGCATTAATGACCACCAACTCGTGGAAGGAGTTGATGCTGGCGTAAAGTGAAAAAAATCGGCTTAACACAGTGCCGAAAATATATAGCTCGCCCTCAGAGCCAAACGCACTCTGAGTTAAGGTTATTTCTGAACGCAACCCACGCACCGGCAAACCGCGAATAAGTTTTTCAATCGGCTTTGACTGAATATCAACAATACCGTCCAGACGCTGGCGCGACACACGCTCTGCCTGACGGTCAACCAAGGCGCGGAAGTCATACGCTCGCAAGACTGAAGTGAGGGCGTCCTTGGAAAGTAACGAGAGGTAGTTGAGCGACAGATTTGAAATCAGTGTCCAGAGCAGGGTTCCATCAAGCATCGGACGCATTGGCGCAGTCGGTTCAGTCAGGTTGCTGAACTTTGCATATGCAGGAGACGAATCCGTCGGGATACTAATATCACCTTTTCCTAGCTCCAGTGGCAGTTGACGGTTTGTACACGTCAGAGCCAGCGAAATCGCTTCACTGAAGTCCACGCATTCTGTTTCATCGCTTCGGACAAAAGATATATGGTGGTCAAAGCCATCGGTATGAACACTGTCTTTGACCCGAACACGGTAGTAGAGCGCTTTTCTATCTCGCGCACGTTCGATTTCATGCTGAAAACTTTCAAATGGCGTATAGGTACGAACCTGACCGCGAATGCGTCCAACATTGTTTTCCTGCCAGCCCTGTACTAAATCCACACTGAATATTTCGTAGTGCGAGGCATAGCGGCTGGAAGGGGTAATTTTGTATTCAGTACTTTTCCCATTGAGATCAATCGGATCAGCGTCATGAGAAAAGAGGTTGATGATTGGCGTGCAGTAAAGCTCAAAGCTCTCCTCTTTCACACGGACATCTGGTGGAAGCGTTTTAGAAAAGCTGAATCGTAGTGAGATTTTCCCCTGTGCTTCCTCAGGAACAAACTTGCCAATATCCGGCACATCGAAAAATAGATAGGCTTCAGGAAATGAGAGATATTCCTGCAAAATACGGTAGCCTTCATAGACATTTTTCGGGTACGGCAAAATGGCATCATCACTGTCAAAGCCGACAGCTCTGAAGCTGTTTTTAGGTAAGGTGACAACTTTATCGCCAGAAACCACTTCTACTTTATCGAGATAATGGCTGAGCCAAAGATAAAGCATTTCCGCACTGTAGGTTTCCCCTCCGAGGAAAAAACGCAGTGAGTCCAAACCCAACTGTCCCGCCATTTGATCGCCGAGTATCGTCAACTCAACATCTACCAGTGACGCATCTCTGGTGTTGATGGTAGAGACCTTGTCACGACGTAATGGGTATATGTCGACTTTGCGGCAGGTTCTGAAATGACAGACAGTGCCAAACACGGGATTAGCATCAAGTTGTGTGCCTTTCTCAATTTGTTGGGCGTAAGTCAACGCTTTTTCGTCTGGGGAGAACTGCACAATGCTGATGCTAGGGACCGGACGAAGATAGTTCGGCCACAGCATATTGATAATCGAGTGTGTCAGCTCAGGAAATTCATCTTCAACTTTTTCACGTAATCTTCCCGTGAGAAACGCGAACCCCTCAAGCAAACGCTCGACATCTGGGTCGGTGTTTCTGCTGTTCAGAAAGCGGGCAAGCTGAGGGTAAACTTCTGTAAACTCCACGCCCTGCTCGCGCAAAAACGCCAGCTCATCCCTGAAAAATCGATTCCGTGACACTTAGACTACTCTGTACTTACGGTTGCTATCCAACAGAAGGTCCATCTGCACATTCTTATGCAAGGCTCCTGCATTGATTGATGCAGTGATTTGAAACCTTAGGTTCAGCGGTGATCCGTTATCCGGTAGTACGTGGATATCCATCTTCTTTATCCGTGGCTCATAGGTTTCAATGCATCGTCGAATGGCTCGGCGTATCTGCAAAGCCAGGTCATGGGAACTCAGGGACGCGTCGTTGAAATCAATCAGACCAAGTTCTGGCGCGCTCAGGGACTCGCCCATACGTGCGTTCAGAAGATTGGTGACATTTCTCTTTAACGACTGCAGAACCTCATCGGAATCTGGACCCTGAGTCACCGACCGCTTTGGTGAGTCAGCTTCTAACCGTTGAAAGAAGCTGACGCCATACGCGGAGTCCTCTGCGTCTGGTAAAGCCATGGATTACTGATCCAGGCGACCTACCAGTGACAGTTCGAAGTTCGCACCCATGTACTTGAAGTGAGGGCGAACAGCCAGAGAAACCTGGTACCAACCCGGATCGCCTTCCACATCCATCACTTCCACTTTCGCTGCACGAAGTGGACGACGGCTGCGAACTTCTGCCGGTGGGTTTTCCTGATCTGCCACATACTGACGAACCCAGGTGTTTAGCTCGCGTTCTAGATCCTGACGCTCTTTCCAAGAGCCGATCTGTTCGCGTTGCAGCACCTTGATGTAGTGCGCTAAACGGTTGATGATCATCATGTATGGCAGCTGAGTACCCAGCTTGTAGTTGGTCTCTGCTTCTTTGCCTTCTTTGGTGTTCGGGAACACTTTAGGCTTCTGGATAGAGTTTGCAGAGAAGAACGCGGCGTTATCACTGCCTTTGCGCATCGTCAGTGAGATGAAGCCTTCCTCGGCTAACTCAAATTCTTTGCGGTCAGTGATAAGCACTTCGGTAGGAATTTTTGCCTGAAGCGCCCCCAGAGATTCAAACAGGTGAACGGGCAGATCTTCCACTGCACCGCCACTTTGCGGACCAATGATATTTGGACACCAACGGTATTTCGCGAAGCTGTCAGTCAGACGTGAAGCCAGTGCGAACGCAGTATTACCCCATAGGTAACTTTCGTGTGAATCCGATACGTTTTCGCGGTAGTTGAAAGACGTAACTGGATTTTCAACCGGATCGTAAGGAACACGCAACAGGAAGCGTGGTGCAGTTAAGCCCAGGTAGCGAGCATCTTCTGATTCACGTAGTGAACGCCACTTGGTATAACGGGGGCTTTCGAACGTTGCGGAGAGATCTTTTAGGTTTGGCAGTTCTTCGAAAGAGTCGATACCGAAGAATTCAGGTGCCACTGAAGAGATGAATGGCGCATGCGCCATTGCACCTACTGAGCCAACATACTGAAGCAATTTCATGTCTGGCGTGCTTGGTGTGAATGCATAGTTGCCGACAAGTGCGCCTACTGGTTCACCACCAAACTGGCCGTAACCTGCTGAGTAGACATGCTTGTAGAGACCAGATTGCGTTGTCTCAGGCGCAAATTCGAAGTCGTCCAGCAGCTCTTGCTTCGTTGCATGTAGCACTTCAATTTTGATGTTTTCACGAAAATCAGTGCGGTCAACCAGCAACTTCAGGCCACGCCATGAAGATTCCATTTGCTGAACAGGCTCGCAGTGGAGGATCTCATCCATTTGAGCGCTGATTTTCTTATCCAGTTCAACCAACATCTGGTCTACCAGCGCTTTGTTAACTGGTTCTTCCTGCTGATCAGAGCCAATAAGGTTTTCAATGAATGCAGCTACACCTTTTTTGGCGACATCATAGCCTTCTTCGCTAGGTGCCATACGGGTTTGAGCCATGATGTCGTCGAGCAGACTGCCAGATTCATAGGCAGAACTCTCAAGCGTTTTCTCTTGTACGGACATTAACAAAATCCTTTTCTCTTCTGCGTTGATTACTGTTCGTCGGCCGGTTGCTCTTCAGCACCTACCAACTCCAGTTCAGCGAGTAATTTCTCGCGGGAATCTTCAGATGCCAGCAGCTCTTGAAGACGGGCTCGGAAAGCAGGGATATTCCCTAACGGGCCTTTGAGGGCAACCAGTGCTTCACGAAGCTCAACAAGCTTCTTCAGCTCTGGGACCTGGTTTGCTACTGAATCTGGAGAGAAATCCGCCAAAGACTTGAATGACAATTCAACAGGAAGATCTTGACCTTCCTCCTCTGTCATTACATTTGGCACTGAAGTAGTCACGGAAAGATTGCTCTCTCGCATGACTGAGGTGAAGTTGTTTTTATCGACAGAAACGGCTTCGCGTTCTTCGATTGAGGTGTCTTCTGGGTGACCTTTGAAGTCGCCCAAAACGACCATTTTCAGCGGGAGTTCAATCTCCGCTTGAGCATCGCCGGTTGCTGGAACGTATTTAATATTAATACGTTCTTTTGGAGCAACACTTCCCTCTTTCGCCATTTTACGCTCTCCTTTCGCTATAGAGACTTTACGGATTAAACATGGTGAAGCATCGATTTTATGCCGCACAAAAGTGCTATTCCATTTCAAGAAAAACACTAACAAGTGGACAAATTCTTCTAAAAATACAAAACAGAAGAAATCAAGAAAAAACACATCAACGCCGAATTTCCATCATCAAGAAACGGCTAAGTTAGACATTACTAATTAGTCTAGATTTACAGCAAAAAGAACTTTGGAGGGAAAAAGAAGAGAACAAGTAAAGCTTGATGAGATGCAAAAATAGATCTGCCATAAATGTATGAAGCAGAATGCATAGCACCCAACTATGATTCACTTGTTAAGCTTGTACCACCTTAGAACCTTGCCAACCAACGCTATGTTTTTATTAGTATTTTTAGAGTTCCATCGAGAGGTTATCTCACCTCCCAATCACAGAACCGTATCAATTTTTCACTAAAGCACCCATATAATTGCTTCTCAATGAGGAGACTATATAAGCGACAAAATTTTATACTTATGATTATTCATTAGTACGAGCATAAACAAGGTATAAATTACTAATTTACAGCCATGAAATAATAAAACTAGACATTGGTCGCGATTTCTCATTTATAAGACAATCAACTCAATAGGGGGCATTAGAAAGGTATTAGATGTGAGGCTAGTGCAAAACACCCACTTCATTAAATCCTGGAAAATGGACACGGGTTTAATTACAAATTCATTTATAGCGTAGGATGTTTATAATTTAAATTGCTATTAGGCAAAGCTACTCGACTGGTCGAGAAGCTAGCCGACATTCCCCCATCTAACACCAATAACAGCATCGTTAAAATCAACATCATATCCAGTTGTGACAAGGGTTTTGCCGTTTGTTTACATATTGGTCTAATCTCCTCAGATAATTCATCGGCTGGTTGGAAATCTGGGTTTGCCATAGGCCGTTAGCGCATTCCCGTGACACGCTAACGGGATACCTTCCACAGTCTCATTAATTGAGGCATATGTTAGAGGACAAGGAAGGGGTCGTCGTGAACTGTTCAGATGTTACCCCTCCCCACAATGTAACCGATTACACCACTCCGTCAGCGACAAAATTAAATCTCATATGATAAAGGCAAATTGCAGACCAAAATTACCATTCAAAGTATTCAATAAGTTAGACACTCCCCCTTACCAGTTAGGGCAACTTATTGCCTGAATCATGGGTAAGTATTTGCCAAGCTGGTCATTTTTTGCCCTCAACTTGATGTCTAATTATGCTAACGACAGCGGATCTCTACTAATGCTTAAGTGTGATAAAAGAACCAGTATTCTGAGTGTACATATTTTACGGCGTAAAATTAAATGACGCCTAACATGTCATACCAGAGTATTGGGTATGTAGTTCAGGGGTTAAAAGCGGCTCAGAAGTTAAAAGCAACACCTAAACCATAAGCAGTATCATCAAAATTGTAGTTAGAGATAGTCAGTCCATGCCCGGTTTCAGTCTTCATATAGCCTCTCAAACCTTGGTAGATTGGAAAGTTCCAGCTAATTCCGTAGTACAGATAATCTAAGTCATCGGCAAACAGGTTACTGATGGTCAACTTGATGTCTTGTGAATCTGCTGGTTGCCACATAACCTCCAGTCGCCCGTAACCTAGAAAATCAGAAATATCGGGATTGTAAGTCACATCTCCGACCCTGAGCCAGGGCTTAAAGCTGACATAGCCCCAATCCCAATAACGTCGAGCATCGATATAGGCGCGGTTCCAGCTCACCTCATTGTCACCGCCTGCACCGTTAGACTCATGCTCTGCACCAATATTAACTTGCCAACTTTCCAAATTAAGCCGATAGAAGAGTTCAGGGTTATAGGTACTATCTCTAAAGTACGCAGAAGTGTCGTATGCCTCCCAGTTTGAGCGCTGTGTATACGCAAGGTAGAGCCCATCTTTTCGTACTTCAAGCAACCGATATTTAACACTGAACTGAAACTGTACAAAGGTGTCTTTCGCTTCTGTGTCATTTGGGTTTAATGGTTCAAACCGCTCTTGATTAACGTGACGTTCCTTATAAAAAGGGAGTAAATAGTTATCTTTATGGGCAGACAACCCTTCGGCCGGAGCAGCAAGTAAGGGAAAAAGCATCATGCCGCAGCCCGTTACAAGGCCTAATGTCAAAGAAAAAGATCTCATCAATACTCCCTGGTGCATATCACACTTAATATGCTTAATTAACTAATTCAGGAGTATAGACACGGTTCAACAGTGATACGTCACCAAATGAAGGTATGAATCAGCAATGACTCAGTCGACACAATCAAGAAAATAATGCAAGCGTCATCTTTAGGGGATACATAGCAAAAAAGCCTGGCACGCAAAGCAATGCCAAGCTCTTAAATTCATTCTCACTATTTAAATCAATAGGTCTTTTACCACATAACCTCTTAAGTCAGGAGAACTTGGATAAAGAGACTTAAGCTCACCATGATCCATCACCCAACAGGCGTGAGCGATTTGCTCTATTAATGAGAGGTTTTGCTCGGCTACGATGAAGCTTCGTCCTTGTTTAGCTTGTTCGAGGATCACCTCCCCCATTCGCTCGATGTTTTCAGGTTGAACACCTTCTGTTGGCTCGTCAAGCAAGGTTATCAGTCCGTTTTCTGCTAAGGCTCTGCAGAAGGAAACTAACTTCCGTTCCCCACCTGACAATTTCCCAGCCTGCACGTCATAACGTTTTTCGATGATCGGAAAAGCCTCAAGAAGGCGGTCTACGAGTGGGCTTTTACCCCATTTTCCTGTCAAAGAAAGGTTATCCCGAACGGTCAATCCCCCAAAAACTGACTGTTCTTGTAATCCATGGCTAATTTGCTTTTGCTGTCGCTCAAAAGCATTCAAGCCCGACACATCGTTCTCGTTCAGAGATATTTGGCCAGTAACAGGGGGCAAAGAACCAGATAACAGCTTCATCAGGGTCGTTTTCCCCACACCATTGCGACCAGCAAGGCACACAACCTCTCCTTTCCCGATTGAAAAGTTCACATCCCTAACGATCGTAATATCGCCATACCCACCAGAAAGACCTTTCACATCCAGAATTTTGTCTGACATTACTTGGTTCCTCCTGCGTAAATGGCTCGTACTTCCTCGTTCTCACGAACAAAATCAAAGCTGCCAAAACACAACATAGAACCTTGATTCATCACAAGCACTTCGTCAGCCAATTTCTCCACCACTTGCATGTCATGCTCAATAATCACACAGGGTTTTCTCTCTCTGGCGATGTAATTTTTGATGATGTCGATGAGCGTTTTTGTCTCGACAGGTGAGAGTCCCGCACAGGGTTCATCCAGCAATAACAAGTCAGGTTCAGCAAGACAGGTCATCGTAAAGTCCAGCATTTGACGTTGCCCTACCGATAGCGATCCGGCCAAGACTTCACCCTGTTCAAGAAATGGCATCGCTTCGTAAAGCGCGTTTAAAGATGCCGAACGTTTTCCGTATTTGGCGACTCGGAATAATGATTTCTTATTCGAACGGCTTGCCCACATCGCCAAATGAATATTCTCTTCAACACTTAACGATGAGAACACACAAGGAATTTGCAATTTCCGACCAATCCCCTGACGCGCAGCATCGTAGGGTTTTCGGGGATGAAAACGCTCCCCATTCCATAGGAGATTTCCAGACGAAAGAGGTAGCGCACCTGTCATGGTGTTGAATGCTGATGTTTTCCCAGCGCCATTGGGGCCTATTAAACACTGAATACCTTGGCCGCCTAAGCGCATCTCCAATGAAGTGAGGATATTCACCGCCCCGATAGACACTGACACATCGTTAACCGTTAGCGACACCCGTCTTTCTAGCGGGCAAGAACCCGTGTCTTCTTCTATCTTGTCATCCTCGATACGCGTTTTGGTTGAAGGTAACCAACCTAGCAAACCCTTTGGTAAAAAGAGCACCACAACGATGAAAATAGACGCGACTATCACTTCCCAGTAAGGGAACGATGCTTTTAACTCACTGGACACCATTCCCATCACCAAAGCACCAGCAATAGGACCAACTAACGTAAAACGTCCTCCCACTGCCGCCCAGATAACAAACTCTGCCGAAAGGAAAAAGCCCAGAGCCTGTGGCGTAACGATGCCCTGATGGACACTGTACAATGCGCCCGCCAACCCAGAAACCGCTGCGCTTATGGCAAAGACAATACTTTTCAGTTGGTCACTTTTGTAACCCAGCAAGTCAACACGCTGTTCATTATCACGGATGGCATTAAGCAAAAGACCGAATGGCGTGTTTTCTAAATACTGAAGGGACAAAAGCACAACTGCCACTGCGCCTGCAATCACCCAATACAGGTTTTCGTAACGATCTGTTCCTGGAATGTCATTAATGCCATTAAGGCCGTTAAACCCGCCTGTGACACCATCAAAAACCAATGCTAATTGCGTTGCCAACATGGCAACCGCCAGTGTGATCAACGAAAAATACGGGCCGGAACTCGAAGTACGTGAGAACACCAGCTTTCCCAACGCGAAAGATAACAGCGCCGGTACCAGAAGTGCCAAAAACAGTCCTTCTACGACACTGAACACCGATGCTTGCTCAACATTCACATAACCATAAAGATACGCGCCCAATCCAAAGAAAGCGGCTTGGCCAAGCGGTAAAAAACCTGCCTGCCCCCAACAAGACGCAACGCTCAGTGCTGCGAGTCCGAAGATTAAATAGAGACCAACCTCATATGCAGTAAAGCTATCGATAAACAGAGGCAGTGCGAAGATAAACGCGAGCGCGTAAAAGTTAACGTTGTGAAATGATGCCATTGGGTTTCCACCATAAAAAGAAAATCGACAGCAGAAGCACACCTGTATAGCCGACGACCTTGTCGAACAGGTTAGAGAGGGACTGATCTAAGCCGCCAATCATGCTGCTTCCCAGAATCAAGCCTTCAACGCTGCCGAGGCCGCCAATCACAAGGGCGAAGAATGAGGAGAGCAAGTAATCCAGCCCCATGTAGGGGTCGACCCTCACCAGAGGTGCAATCAATGCACCGGCGAGTCCTGCCGTACTGACACCGAAAACAAACGTGTAAAAGGCAACGCGTTCAGTGTTTATTCCCACCGCCTGCGCCAGTGCAGGGTTGTCTACCATCGCACGAATTTTGAGGCTGGCAGGGCTTTTTCTGAACCACAGGTAGATGCCTGTCATCAAGGCGGCAATCAACACCACCAAGAGCAATCGATAAACGGGGTAATCAACACCAACAACATCGACGGTGCCTGGCAAGTATTGAGAAACGTTTTGGTACTCCCTACCAAAAAGAGCCTCAATCCCTTTTCGGATGAGCATGGCTACACCCCAGGTTGCCAACAAGGTGTCAAACGGCCGCTGATAAAGGTGCCTGATGAGGCCCTTTTCCATGAGTGCACCGACTAAAGCACTCACAATGACAGCCAAAAAAAGGCCCGCAGGCCAAGGCAGTGACCATTGACTTGCGAGCAGCGCGCTATAAGCGCCAAGCATGACAAACTCACCATGCGCCATGTTCATCACACCTAGTAGTCCGAACACAGCGGCAAGGCCTGTTGCAACTAACGCCAACACTGAGAGGCTGTAGATGACGTTCAAAATATACAAGGTCAACACATCCATGTGCGTCACTCTCTCCTTTAACTGCAGGTACTGCCGCTAGGCACGTTTTCAAAGGTTTCAACAACGCGGAATCTGCCGTCTACGGCTTCCGCAAGATAGATATCTTTATCAACATGTCCCTTCGTCAACGTCATGTTCCCGCGAGGTGAAGAAAATGACGCACCCTCAGAAGCGCTGGCAATTTTTTCAGCCGCTACGCCTTTTGCTTCGTTTGCCAAGGCTTTGAAGAGATAGACACCGTCATAGCAGGACTCACCTAATGCATTAAGTGCTGGTGCATCACTGCCAAACTTTTCGTAGTAGCGCTCAGCAAATGCGGCGGCTTTTGGCGAGTTAATGTTCTGAAAATAACCTGATGAAGAGTAAAGTCTTGCAGCATTTTCTGCCCCAATACCTGCTAGGGTATTTTCTTCTATCAAGGTGCCCAATCGCAGGGCTTGCTTGTCCAAACCGAAGTTTGCAAATGCGCGGTTAAAGCTCACTGATGCACCACCAACCAAAGTGATCAGTACTGCATCAGCGCCACTGGCTTTGATTTTTGCCAAGCTGGAGTCGAAGTTATCGGCTGAAAATGGCAGGTATTCCTCACCGACTACCTCACCACCTGCTGCTTTAATGTAATCTTTCGCCGCAACATTCGAGTCACGTGGCCAGTTGTAATCATTACCAATCAAATACCATTTACTGACCTTGTTGTTTTTTGCTAACCAAGGAATGACCGGCGCCAATTGCTGCGCCGGGGTCTCACCGAGTACATAAGTTCCCTCTGCACATTCACCACCTTCATAGATTGGCGTATAGATGTAAGGCACCTCGCCTTTGAACAAGTTGGTGAGTGCACCTCGCACAGCACTGTCATGCATGCCAATAAACGCATCCACTTTTTCGCCTTTGTACAGGCGCACCGCATTTTTCAGCGCATCGGAAGGAGAACCGCCAGCATCGGCATAGAACACTTCAACCTGCTTGCCTAAAATGCCACCCGACTTATTGATTTCTTCGACCGCCATTTCTGTGCAGTTTTTACAGGAGGGGCCAAACAGACCCGCGGGGCCTGATTGGGGAATCATCACACCGAGTTTAACTGTCTCCGCAGCGAGAGCCCGGGTTGAGACAAAAGTCGGTGCAATCGCTGCCAGCAGCGCAGCACTCATCGACGAAGTTAAAAATTCGCGTCTTTTCATTGTTGTGTTCCTTACATCTATGAAGAGTGGATCAGGGGCGTTGCGTAAAGTTGAAGACTGACTCCAGCGCTTCCGCGATCGATAGCAACCGCTCATCGCTGTTGAAAGGCCCATCAATTTCGATACCAACAGGCAAACCGTCATAGGTTAGGCCAATGGGCAGGCTTATGCCTGGAATGCCTGCATTGCTGCCCGGATCGGTGTTGTGAATGAAGGTTGGAAAGGTAGGTAGGCGTTCGCCATTAAGCTCAACGGTTTCATCATCACCAATAGGCGCAGCAGGCAGCACAGTGGTTGGGAAGATGACAGCATCCACGCCTTGCTTCGAGAAATAGTCTGCGTAGGTTTGTTGGAGTTTAGGACGAACCACATCAACAGCTTCTCGATACACGGATTCTGGCATTGCGCCATCAGACATCAGCGAAGCCATCAATCCACTCACGTCAGGGCTTAAAGCATGATCAGCGACGTCTTTAATACTGATATGTGATGCGTGAGCGGCAAGATAGGCAGGTAAGTCCTGCATAAATTCATAAAGCGCAATAGGGAAACTGCAGGCTTCATCAAGTTCACCAACATTGGGAATATCCGCCTCAACCAAAGTCACGCCCGCATCAGAAAGTTTCTTTAAGGCATCTTCAGATAATCTGCCGACTTCAGGGTCTAGATTGTCAAAGAAATAGGCTCGGGGAACACCCAGCTTGATAGAAGAAAAACTCGCTACTTCATCAATGGCGGAATCGTTTTTACCCGCCATGATGGCATCCAACATTCGGCAATCCTTGACAGTATTCGCCATTGGACCCGCCGTATCCCGGGTATGGCTGACAGGTACCAGCCCTTTTGATGGATAGCGCATCATTGAAGGTCTAAAGCCAACGATCCCACAGAGTGCAGAAGGTAACCTTACGGAGCCTCCTGTGTCCGTTCCAATGCCTGCTGGCATAATGCCAGCTGCAATCGCCACAGCGACACCACCGCTGGAGCCGCCAGGGATCCGCTCGGTATTCCACGGGTTTTTTGACGCGCCGCTATATCCATTGTTAGTCGTAATACCAAAGGCCAGCTCGTGCATGTTTCCCATGCCACCCACTAAGGCACCACTGTTCAACAGCCGCTCAGCCACGACGGAAGCACTGCTGATATTTCCCGCTAATGCTTTAGTCGCAGCAGACGCAGCAAGAACACCAGTCTGAATGTTATCCTTGAAGCAAAGAGGGATGCCATTGAGCCCTTCACCTGCTTTTCCACTCTGGTCAACTTCTCTCGCTGCCTTTCGAAGCATCTCCCAGTCAACCGTAATAAAAGCGTTAAGGTGTTTCAGACTTTCCGCGCGCTCGATAACCGCGTCGATGTAGGATTCGCAGGTTAACTCACCCGATTTAAATGCTGCCTGCAGCTTTTCTAACGTAAACGGTACATCTCTCTTATCCGTCATCTCTTGCTCCTGAGAATTATGCTTCCTTTCCCTCTCAGCATGAGACGAGCACGAAAAAACCGCCATCCTCAACAATGAGGATGGCGGCAAAGACGTGAACTCAATTACTTCTCAGAAGGGGTTTCTGCATTGCGGATTGTCAGCGCTGGATTATGGGCAAAGAAGTTGTGTGGCATGATGTGTACCGTTTTCCACTCCGTGGACATCACAGGCCAATCCTCCATTCTTGGGATGTGATGAAAGCCAGCCGTAAACCAAGTAACGATATCTGCATTCATCAGGGAGCGGTCTTCTTTCACCCACTCTGCCAACGTGTCCGAGCCATCACTTTGCACAGCATATTTGCCTCCGGCGTAGCGCTGGTCCGGATCATAAACCGTGTTCCAAACGGCATATTGGATGTAGGCATTTCGCCTCATCGGCGGATCATTTTCAAAATCGAATGGCCCATAAGCCACCGAACCATGGTGTAGCATGTAGCCTGGTTTATGCCCCAGATACCCGTCGCGTTTTGCATTACTGATATGCAAGTATCTTGGCTTAGCTGTTGAGGTTTTGTATCTCGCATCCAGCTCAGAGTCGAGCATGGTGTGTTTCACTTCCCACATTGAGCGTCGCGGAACAGCAGGATCAACAGAGGCAGGAACAATATCCATAGTTGCCGCATGGTTCACTGGTTGATCGATATCGAAGTCAATCCGGAAATTGAAGTAATGATCATGATTCGCCGCGACTAAATTTGGGGCAATCAGGGTACCGTAGCGGGTATCTTCCTTGTAGGTTTCGCTGTTAGTGTTCACCGAAGCTACCCCTTTCACCGCATCAAGACCGGATGCACCGACTTTGACATACAGTTGGCCATCTTGCTTCAGACGGTAATCAATCAGGTAGTCGTAGTTACCCACTTCAGATGCAGTGCGAATCACCAATTCCGTTTCAGGACGCCCTTCGGCAGGGACAAACTTATCTGGACCTTGCTCAAAGACTTCGTAATGACGCCATGCAGGATCGCCAATATTGCGCTCAAAAATACAAATCGCGTTAGGAATTTCGAGTGGATTACCTTGGTCATCCGCAATCATTGCGGGTAAGAAAGTCGCATAAACCGGGCAATCAATGCCAGCCTCAAGTGGTGTCATAAACAGCCCAAACCCGTACTCACCGCTGTCCATATAGGTACGCCAGTACCAGCCTTCTGTCGGGTCCATATAGGGTACAAACACTTCTGACAAATGCGCTTGATAGATAATGGGCCGCCACATGCCTTGGTCGTTCACGTCGATATTCGACACCACGAGACCCGCGCGTTTCTCGGTACGGAAATTCAAACGCCAGATGTCCCATTCAAGATGACTGCCATCGAGAGTGTAGTTCGGTTTACCCGTCTGAGTCACAACCGCCGGATTCGTTTTGGGTCTCAGTGGAACCCTTTTCGCCACTTCTTCCTCGGTGTAACCCCAGTCGTCAGCGGGAAGCGGCACTGCGCCAGTATCAATGATTTCTACGACTTCTTTTTTGCCAATGTCATAGGTGGCAAATAAGCCCTCAATAGGCTTCGCGTAATAATTTGACCCTGTAGGGAGGACATAACATGGCACCTTCATCAGGCGCGAATTTTCAAAGGCTTCTGTGAAGAAATTACCTGCGGTTAGAGGAAGACAAAAGACATCGTCAGGTTTCAAGCCACGTTTGGCTAACCCTTTTTCCATGTCTGGATGGGAAGTCGCGCCGGTCAATGCACCAATAAACTCTTCAAACAGGATCATGGGTTGACCGCTGCCCTTGATAAGTTGATTAGACTCTACTTTCTTCTGAGTGATGTTCACCACCGCTTCATAAAAACCCTCAGGTCCCGTCATCACCACTGTGGCACGTCTATCCAACGGTTGGCCTTTTTTCCACGCCAGAACTTTCTCTTTTGGCGGCTCTTTTAAATCAATGAGAGGAAACAGCGTACTCTCGTCGGCCAGATTGGAACCACGTAAAATGCTTTGTATTGATTTATATTCTTTGGCCGTCAGACCATCCAGCGGGTGGGCACTCAATGGCGTCGATAGCAACGCCACTAAAGCAAGAGGTAGAAAAACAATCCTTTTTAGCGCCATCTCTTATCTCCTTCCTTTCATTTTTTCACTTTCAGCTTGCCTTTACCTTATAGGCTGAAGGGTTTCTATTCTTGGTAATTGGCGTCAGACCCATTGGAGGTCAACGACAGGAGGACAGCGGATTGCAGACAATCCGCTGTCGGGAAGTTACTTTTTCAGTAATGGAGCGGACTCGGCGACCAAAGCAATTAATGCTGCTTGATGGGGTTGGCATTCCTGACCACCCATTCCTCCAACAATCGGTAAGAAGGGGTCTTCAAGCTCTGTTTTCAAGCCACTTAACGCCTCCATGACTGCCAGACCACAGTAAGGCACATAGGCTGTGGAGTAACCGCCTTCATGGATACATATCAAGTGACCGTGACAAAGTTTCTCCGCGGCATCCACCAAAGACTCGGTCATGTATCTGTAGGTTTCGCTCGTCGCCATATTGCGGCCAAGCGGGTCAATCGCACTGCCATCAAAACCGGATGACACAATGATCAAGTCAGGTTGATAAGCTTCCAGTGCAGGAAGTACAACATCTTCAAAGGCCTTGCGATAAGCCCCATCACCAGAGCCCGGAGGTAAAGGAACGTTGATGTTGTAGCCTTCACCCTCACCCTCACCGCGTTCTTCCAATGCACCGGACATGGGTGGGTAAAAGTTATCCTGATGTATGGAGATCGTGAGTACACCAGAGTTTTGATAGAAAGCACCTTGCTGGCTATTTCCATGGTGAACATCCCAGTCAACGATTGCTATACGCTCCATACCATGGACATCCAAGGCGTAATTCGCCGTGATAACGCCATTGCCAAAAATACAAAACCCGCGTCCCATTTCAGATTCAGCATGATGACCGGGCGGACGCACTAAGCAATACGCATTGTCGACCTGACCTTCCATCATCCTGTCCACCGCCTCTAAACAACCTCCCAAGCTCATCAGGGCTATTTCATAACTACCTGGACCAAAGGGAGTAAGCTCGCCAGCATCACCGCCATTGGCATCACTCATTTCGCGAATGCTATCGATGTAGGCTTGAGTGTGAAAACTTAGCAAGTCGTTATTACTAGCTAGTCGCGGGGGAATAGTGGTTAGAGAATCAGCAAGGCCTGCCACATTCAGAAGATTAAGCAAGCGTCGCTTCGTTTCCGCATTCTCCGCATGCTTATCGGGTTGAATAGTGAGTCCAGGTGGCAGAAAAGCAGCGGCTTCTCCGGTGTTATGCCAGAAGTAGAGTTCGTGTGTCACCAATCCAGTCTTTCTCATCTTGCTCCTCCTTGGATAACCTGATCAGTCATTTGAATCAGGTGATTAACCAACAAGCTAGGAGCTAGAAGCAGAACCTTGAATGATGCAAATGCATTGTTTTACATTTTTTCAGAGGATTTCCTTGATGGTGTATCAAATAAGGGAACGGTATTTTTCCACCAACTCAACTTTGTTTCGGATGCCAAGTTTCAGGTATATGGACTGCAGGTGATTGCGCACCGTCGTGGGTGCCCGGTTAATCTCCTGGGCAATTTCCATATAGGTTTTCCCTTTTGCAAACAGCTCGGCAACCTGTGCTTCCCTTTCGGTCAATTCAGATAGCAAAGATGAAGGGTAAGCCCGCAAAAACCAGTAACTGTCTATCGATTCAAATGTCAGGGTGAAATGTCTTCCTTTCCATGACGAGATATTCCCAAGCACACTTTCTTGAATCTCTTCCGGTAAAACGCATCCATCCCAGTCTGGGTAGTCTCGTTTGAGCAGTTCAATAAAGCCAATCGACGGTGTATTCAGCATAAACCCACTGTCAAACATCGCTGCTTCCAACACGCTGTTTGCCTGCGCACTTTGGTTGGTCAACACCGAGAATTCAAGGCAGTGATTGAGGCTAAGTACAATGTGGGGCATGACAAGGCGAAGGCAATTTCCGTCTTGTGGTTCAAACGCTGCAACTTCCCTATTTCGATACAGCGAGAGAAAATCCACCAGCAAACTCTCTCCCATGTTCCCTTTCGCATCCAGCAAGAGTTCAGGATCGACTTTCATGAACGAGAGCACTTGGTGAATGTCGTGCTGCCAAAGAAAATCACACAATGCCCCGCTCATTGTTTCGAGCTGAACCTCTGACATAAAAGGCTTGGTGGCATCGTTGTAGAGACTTTCTGCAATGGTGTCGCAGTCAGCAATTTTCTGCCATTGCTCAAAGTAATCTTCTGGTAATTGAAACAGTGAATTGCCGTGTACTTCAGGCGTATCAGAGAGATCGGGAAAAAGAGCGCGTCCCCACCATGCGCTGTCAAAATGAATAAGCTGACGAAGCTGCGTAATGGTCCATTGCTTGAAATCACCAGGCTGCATATGGCTGGATGCCTGATAAAGCAGTGCGACAAACTGCAATATATCTTCGGTCGTTGAAACGCTTTTACCCTTCATCAGCCGTTACTCCATGGCCATTCGATTCGCTTTAAAAGCTTATATCCAAACCAACGGATTATGTAGGAAGCGGCAGAAGGTGGAGAGTTAACAAGTCAGGATAAGCAGGACTAGAGTCTGCTGACCCTAGCCTTTCATTTGCTCCAATCGGGCATCCAACTTTTCCATCACACGAAGGAAGTCGCGGTACTCAACGGTATCAAGTACATCAATAAGCTCAGCTTCCCAATCCAGCGCTTTGGGAGCGATTTTCGCATAGAGATCACGGCCTGACTCACTGAGCGAAAGGAATGACGCACGGTTGTCTGTGCTGTCTTTTACCTTCAGCAAAAGGCCTTTTTCTTCAAGCAGTTTGACCGCGCGGGAGACCCGGGATTTATCCATAAAAGTGAGATCACCGATGTCTTTGGCGTTCAGTTTTTCGTGCTCAGCCAACCGAGCAAGAATCCGCCATTCGGGAATAGAAACATCAAACTCTTCCCGATAGATTTTCGAGCAGGCGTTACTGATACCATCAGCCAAATTCACCATCCGATAAGGAAGAAATTGGTTGAGCATTAATGTGCGATGTTTTTTCTGTGTCATTCCTAATCCTGTAAAGCGTCCCAGACTTCCCTATCTTTCTCTGCGGTCCAGATCTCGGGCCAGTCCTTACCTTCAAATTCGTCCCATAATCGTTTTACATCAAACGGTAAGCAATGCTCAAATATCGGCCATGCGCCAAACTTAGGAGCGAGCAATGTGTGGGTTTCCTCGAATGCTTCTTTCAGGGTTCCACCGCGCTTATGCACTGCTCCGACGGTGTCCAACATACCCGTTAAGAAGCCGCGGGTTTGCTCAATCGCAGCATTGACAGCATCGTTACCCCGTGCCACCGCGCCACGCCCTCCGACTAATATATCAGCTTGATATGACTTCACTTTATCCAGAGTTTGAGATGACCAGTCAAAGTGGAAGGCATCCCCAGTGTAAAGTGCTGCCTGGGCCTCAACCAAGTCCCCTGCAAACAGTATTTTTTGCTTAGGCAACCAAGCAACAATGTCTCCTGCAGTATGCCCTCGGCCACAATGTTCAAGTATCAAGCTTCCGCGATCACCACCGAGCGGGATTTCAATGCGGCTGTCAAATACAACGTCCGGGTGCGTTAAACCCGGAATGCCCTCAGGTTCTCTGAACAAGCGCGGCATACGCCCGAATTCACTTTCCCAATCCTGCTGGCCACGTTCTTCAATAAGCATTTTCGTGCTTTCGTGCGCAATGATGGTTTCCGCGTTAAAAGCTGATGCACCTAATACCCTCACCGCATGGTAATGAGACAAGACCAAGTATTTCACGGGCTTGTCCGTATGCTCTCTCAGCATCGTCAGCCAGTCCTGAGCAGCTTTGGGTGTGGCTCTTGCTTCAAAGGCGATAATGAAATCTTCTGCTTCTATCGCGCCTACATTGGGATCACCCTCTGCCGTTAACGCGTAAACGCCTTCGGCTAATACCTCAAGTGTTTCCTGTTTTTCACCTAAATCGGCGGATGATGCGAATGGTTTCGTTGCCATGTTGGTTCCTTTAGCATGATTGACTTCCTAAAACCAAGATAGCAAATACTCTCATGCGAGATTTATAAATATCCATCATCATATCAAACATAAGACACTAAGGTTCTCACATATCAATGTGAGAGATAAAAACACAATATTTAATCTTTAATTTACAATGCATTAATAGTTTAAAACAAAGCAGGCTTATTAATAAAGAGCTAGATCCTCCCAAAATTGAAACAACATTTTCTTGATTCTATCGTTTAATCGCCTCTAAATTTACTCTTGCATGAGAGCATTTGTAGATGGATTTTTATGTTATCAACTTATACCAATCCGGTTTATTCCTATTCGAGGAGTAAAGACCAACACTCAGGCACAGTGACCCATCACAAGGTCGTGATTATCGGTGGCGGGCCAGCGGGCTTATCCATGGCTATTGATCTTGCAAAGCAAGGCGTCGAGTCCGTCATACTCGATGACAACAACACTGTCAGCGTAGGGTCGCGGGCCATTTGCTTCGCCAAACGAACGCTCGAAATCATGAATCGGTATGGTTGCGCAGAGCGGATGGTTTCAAAAGGCATCACATGGAAACGAGGCAAGGTTTTTTTTGGTGACGAAAAGGTCTATGAGTTCGACCTACTACCTGAAAAACACCATAAGCTCCCAGCCTTTATCAACCTTCAACAATATTACTTTGAGGAATATCTGGTCGATGTGATTGAGACGCTATCGGAGGTCGATCTTCGCTGGAAAAACAACGTTCAGGTTGTTGATGCGCAAACAGACATCAACCTGCTAACCGTCGACACACCCGACGGCACTTATCAGATTTCCTGTGATTATCTTATTGTTGCGGACGGCGCAAACAGCCCTATTCGCACCAAGCTGGGTTTGGAAAGTAAAGGACAGGTTTTTCAGGACAGATTCCTGATCGCTGATGTGGTCATGAAAGCCGATTTTCCTACTGAGCGCTGGTTTTGGTTTGAACCACCCTTCCACCCTGAGCAGTCCGCATTATTACATCGTCAGGCCGACAACGTTTGGCGCATCGACCTGCAGCTCGGGTGGGATGCAGACCCCGAATGGGAAAAAAGGGAAGAGAACATTCGTCCCCGTATCGAAGCCATGTTGGGGCCAGACAAACACTTCGACCTGGAGTGGGCTAGTGTGTATACCTTCCAGTGTCGGAAGATGGATGACTTCATCCATAAACGGGTGATTTTTGTCGGTGATGCAGCACATCAAGTCAGCCCTTTTGGTGCACGCGGCGCAAACGGTGCAGTCCAATCTGTTGAAAATTTAGCTTGGAAGCTATGCCGGGTACTGAACCAAACGGCCTCTCCATTGTTGCTTCGTACCTATAATGATGAGCGACAGTTCGCGGCAGAAGAAAACATCCTGAATTCGACCCGCGCGACCGACTTCATCACCCCCAAAAGTACCATGAGCAAGGTGCTGAGGAATGCGACACTGGAACTGGCAAAAAACTACCCTTTTGCGCGTCCACTGATTAACAGCGGCAGATTATCGACACCCTGCACATACCGCAATTCAACGTTAAATACGCCTGACAGGGACACGTTCAATAATGTGTTGATTCCGGGTAGTCCTATTCTGGATGCGCCTGTAAACCAACATGAAATGGCTTCCTGGCTGCTCAATTGGGTGGGCAATCATTTCGTAATCATGATTGCAGAAAGTAGTACAGAACAGGATAAGCTTCTGGCTGAACTGGCAAAGATAAGCGACTTGGAAGTACTGCTAATCAGCCACGATCAGCAATCTGCAAACCTCCGAGGAATCACTCAACTGACAGACACACAGGGATTGCTCCACCAGAGATATGACTTATCTGAAGGTACGGCTTATCTCTTTCGCCCTGATCAAGTGATCACCGCACGCTGGCGACAGCCGGCAATTAACGACATAACAGAAGCCATGCAGCGCGCACTTGGTCACCAACTGGATGAAGCACAATGAAATTGAATATCGAGCCGAATTTCACCGATGGAGATGCATTCTATGCAGCACTCGCCAACATTTATAACTCTCTTCCTCCAGAAGAGGTCATGACGGTAAACGCCAAGTTGGTGTTGCTTCTCGCCAACCATATCGGCGAACAAGAAATTCTGGAACAAGCCATCGTGGCTGCAAACCAATAACTCACTCTGCCGGCTTATTTCAGATACGCCTTATACCCAAACAACCTGAGGAGAAAGATCAGGTTGTTTGGGTATATCCCTCTCTCATCAGTGGGTCAGAACTTTATGAATCAGCTGCGTTCTCCCCCTCACATTGAGCTTTTCAAAAAGATGCTTCATGTGAGTCCGTACCGTCGTGAATGAGACATTATATCGTCGGGCTATTTCCTTATCAGACAGCCCTTGTATCACTGCCAAACACACGTCCACTTCACGCGCGGTCAGGTGATACTCTTCCACCAGAAAGTCTTCATCCATCCCCGAGGACGCATTGATGTCCGGGATCACATCGGGTCTGACATCTTCTTTAGAAAAAGCACCAGGTCTTGCTTGCTTCATGGCATTGGTAAAAGCTGCGCCCATTGCACTAACAATTTCCACATCTCTTTTGGTGAAGTCATTGCGTCTGCGACTTCTCCAGATCCTGATATCGCCGATGTTCTGGCGACCATCATGGGCATGGAAGTTTAGACCATACGTCAGCCCATCAATAGACAGGAAGTCGTTGAAAAACTCCGTCTGTTTCAACGCACTGTGCGGCATGATTTGACTCACTGCTGTTGCTTGTTTACGTTGCTGCAGCTTGGGCGTAATAGGATCGTGATACTGAAAATAGCTTTCATAGTGGGAAAGATTGTCGTCAGACATATTTATCGCCACGCGATGAGAAAAGCCGCACCGCGGCCCGTCCCATACATAGGAAGCAAAGTAATCAGCATCAAGAAGATCCAGCAAGCATTTACCCACTTGCTGGCGCATTTCCGAGCATTCCATGCCCGCATTCAAACACTCTGCAATCTGGAATACTGCATGAGTTTCTCGCATAGACAGGTTCACAACGTCCCCCTGTTACACAAATTTATCCATAAAGAAAATTAGGTAAACCCAGCGCCAAAGCGGGGATGAAAATAATGGCGAAAAGCCTCACCATATCTGCAACCCAAAATGGCATCACACCGCGAAATACCGTGCGATTATCAAGGTCCTTGAACATGCCGCTCAGCACAAAAACGTTCATGCCAACCGGCGGCGTAATTAAGCTGATCTCCGTGACCACCACGACCACAATGCCGAACCAAATCAGGTCAAATCCCATGCTTTGAACCACAGGGTAAAACACAGGAACGGTCAACAGCATCATCGACATACTTTCGAGCACAGTGCCAAGCATCAGGTAAATCACGACGATCATCAAAAACACTAGCATGGGCTGAAGATCCTGATTGGTCAGGAAATGCACCAATCCTTCAGGAAGACCCGCACGGTTGATAAAGTTTGAGAATATCAACGCGCCCAGCACGACAAAGAATATCTTTGCGCTCATCACCGCCGTTTCAAAAAGGACTTCCTTCAGCAGCTTTTTGGTAAGCAGGTCACGCAGATAAACGATCACCAAGGCACCAAAACTCCCGATACCTGCGGCTTCGGTGGGCGTAAAAATCCCCAGATATATCCCACCCATAATGATGGTGAACAAAGAGGCAATACCGGCAATACCTTTGTAGGCCTCCCGCTTCTGCTGAGACGTCATTTCATGCCCACGGGGTCCAGCTTCTGGCGAGCGCCACACTACGTACTTCACCGCAGCCAGATACAACAGAATCCCCATCACCCCCGGCACAAAACCTGCCGCAAACAACTCACGGATACTTTGTTCCGTCAAAATGCCGTAAATGATCAACGCCACGCTGGGAGGAATAAGGATGCCAAGCGTCCCCCCAGCGGCAATACAGGCAGACGCCAGGCTGTCGGCATAACCGAACCGACGCATAGAAGGGATAGCCACCTGACCCATCGTTGCTGCCGTCGCCAGACTAGATCCACAAATCGCGGAAAAACCGCCGCACGCCGTGATGGTCGCCATGGCCATACCACCGCGGTGGTGTCCCACCAGCGCATTGGAAGCCCGAAACAATTCAACAGACATCCCTGATCGGCTGATTAAGTTACCCATCAAAATAAACAAGGGGATCACGCTCAACGCTGGGTCTTGTAGGGTATCGACAATTCGGCGGGCACTGATCGTCAAGGCAGCAGTGAAATTGAAATCCAGTAAAGAGGCATATCCTACGACGCCTACCAGTGTCATGGCGTAAGCCAAAGGCATTCGCAGGACACACAGCAGCAAAACAATCGTGAGTCCAATCAGGGCACTAATCATGACGCTCACCCTCCAAGGACTCAACATGGCTATCTAAGGTCGCCGTTGAGCAGATCCCTCTGAACAAAAAGGCAAAAGCACTCAGCAGCAAGCAGAAAGCAATCGCATACATCGCCCAAGAGGCCGGAATTTCTAGGTACTCTGTTACCAATTGCTTTCTGTCAGCACGTGCTGCCAATTTATGGACGCTCATCGCCAGATAGATGCAGCCAACACTGAGTCCAAGGGAATAAATCCTCTCAACCCACTTGGCAAACGCCGGACTGATGGCATCCGTCAGTAAATCCACCCGGATTTGATCATCTTTAAAAACAAGTAATGGCAACATCAGCATGACCAATACCAACAGCATGAAGCCGGTCAATTCGCTGCCACCCAAGATAGGAGTGCCGAGAAGGTATCTGCCCAACACATCAAGGACGGTTAACAACATCATGCCTATCAGTGCCACAGCACTTGTCCAACGCATCAAGGGAAACAGGTAACAACATCCTTGTTGGAACAATGACCAGTAGTGCTGGCCAATGCCTGTTTTATTACTGACCATTTGCGACCTCATATGCTTGAGCCTCTTCGCGGAATGCTCTCAAAGCAGCTTTGGCATCCACATCACGATCTTTGACTGACTCAACCCAAGCCTGATCTAAGTCGCCGGTGGCCGCAGCGAAATACGCCAAATCCTGGTCAGATGCATCAACAATCTGGTTCCCTTTTTCGCGGGCGACACCTTCTGCATAGTCGTCAGCATCAGCCCATGCTTTCGCCGCCATTGCGGACAGTTTCTCGCCGGATACCGCCATAATGGCGTCTCTGTCTTTTTCAGACAGCCCATCAAGCGTATCTTCGCTCAGAAAAATACCGAAACTGCCCAAATACATGCCATGAGGCAGCTTCAGTGTATAAGGTGCAACTTCATGGAGTTTCAGTGTCGTTTTAGTCGACATCGGGTTAAACACACCATCTACAACACCTTGCGTCAGCATTTCATAGATTTTGTTAGCAGGCGCTGCGACACCAGTGACACCGAGGCGCTCACCGATTGCAGACTGAATGCCGCCACCCACACGGATTTTTTTGCCTTTAATATCCTCAAGGCTCTCCAAAGGTTCACGCATATGGATCTGGCCGGGGCCATGAGTAAAAACGCCCACTAATTCAACGCCATCATGTTCCCCTGCCTCAGCAAGGTAATCCTCATGAATCCGCCAATGGGCGACAGATACCGCTTCTGATCCGGCATTGTGGTTTGGTAATTCCGCGAGGCTCGTCAGTTTAAACTGACCAGGGAAATAACCGTGGTAAGTCCAGGCACCATCTACTGCGCCATCTTCCACCAAGTCAATCAGACTGTTGGGACTTCCAAGGTCATAGACCAAAGTAATCTTAACGCGCCCTTCAGTCGCTTCTTCAATCCATTTCCCCCATGTTGGCAATACGGTTTTATTCATCGCCGCTGCTGGGGAAAGCCATGTGGCAATCTTAAGTTCGACCTCTGCCATCACACTCATAGGCAGGAAAAGCAAACCTACTGCTACTCGCCAAAACACTCGTTTCATTACAACCTCACAATCCGTTACGATACACATAATGACAATATTTAACATATAACGTAACATGTCATAACAACAAACTAACATTACGATAAATGCGTTGATTCTCGTTATTGAAACAGCCCCGCATACAACGCATTTAAAAACATCAAGTTAGAGACAAAAGATGTTAGTGGTAGACGAATAAAAGGCAGAAGAGTGATTGAGAAGCACAGTACTGAAACAGCTAGACAGCCGACAGGATGTAAACTTTTTGTGATAAATAACGAAGGCAAATAGCATGGCGGCTTTTTGCACTTTAGCCTTAATGACTCGAATTTTTTCAATAGACCCAAATTTCGAACCAGAAAAATCTGAGTAACCGCGCAACCAAGGAGGGCTGTCGTGTTATCCCATCTTAGATTGAGCCAAACCAAGCCAAGCCTCGTGCACCTCGACGAGCTACAAACCATGATCACCGCATCATGCGGGCAGTACGCACTTGAGCCAAAACAAACCGACACCCCCTCTCTCCAAGGCGCGCTCGAGCCCTTCATGCTGTCCCGCTACGAAGCCATTAGTGTTTGCATGAATGTGGGTCAGGTAACACGGTCAGAACGCATGATTAAACAAGATCCTGGTGATCATCTTTATATGCTGGTACAGGATGAAGGTCGCTGCGTCGTCGAGCAAAATCACAAGCAACACACCTTGTTGCCCGGCGACATATATGTCGTCGATTCTACCCAACCAAGCCGCTTTATATTGAATGGTAATGCCTCCAGACAAATCTCTATTCACCTTCCACGGGAAGAGATGCTCCACCGATACGGAAAAGCCATTACTGGTGGCGTGATGGTTGAGCATGACGATCCTTTGCGAACCGCACTTATTGCTGTGGTAGCAAAATCAATGGAAGAAGGCATGCCAGACTCCTGCGCCCGATTGATGGATTCCACTTTTGACCTTTTAGGAATTTACATCGACGGGAAGGAAAAACAGAAAAGCCAAAGCGAGCGTGAAAAGCAGGGAGTACTTGGACGGGCACTCTCTCTGATCGACCGAAACTTTAACGACCCGGCATTCGACGCCTGCCAACTCGCCGATAAGCTAGGGATATCCAGTCGGACCCTTCAACGCCAGTTTCAATCCCTTGGGGAGTCACCTACCCGAAAACTCATCAATACCCGACTTGATAACGCAAAAGCGCTGTTAATGGGCATGTCTCAAAGCGACGATCACAGCTCAGTGACCAACGTGGCCTACCACTGCGGCTTCAGCGATCTCTCCTACTTCTACAAGGAGTTCCACAAGCGTTTTGATATGGCACCAGGCGCGATGGTGAACTGTCGCCAATAGCCAATGAGTTTGGCGGTTTGTTCCAAGTCACTCAAGTTAACACATCCTAAGGTGGGGTAATCATACTCATCAACGAGGATTGGAAACATGAGTACGGAAACAGAGAACCCAACAAAGCCATATTTAATGACAGTTAATGGGCAAGGCAGAAGTGCTGATACCTACTTTAAGGTGTTAAACCCTTCCACGCAGGCTATCGTTGGACTGGCACCACAATCAAATCAAAAAGATGTCGACGCTGCAGTCGCCGCCGCAAAAAACGCCTTCCCAACGTGGTCATCAACTCCACACGAAGAGCGAGTCGCACTTTGCCAGCAAATCGTCACCCTAATCAAAAACAACAGTGAGGCCTTAGCCACACTGATCACCCAAGAACAAGGCAAGCCGCTGAATGGCTTGGGCTCCCGTTGGGAAATCGGTGGCGCTTGCGCGTGGGCCGAATACACCACTAGCCTGAATCTGGGCGTGAAGGTCCTTCAAGATAACGAAGAAGGCCGGCTTGAGTTGCACCGTAAGCCTTTGGGTGTTGTCGCCTCCATCACACCTTGGAATTTCCCGGTACTCATCGCGATTTGGCACATCATGCCAGCGCTTGTGACGGGTAATACCGTGGTTATCAAACCCTCCCCCTACACCCCACTTTCCACTTTAAAGCTCGTTGAGTTGATGAATCAGGTATTGCCACCCGGCGTCGTGAATGCCGTTGCGGGTGAAGACACTAACGAAAACAGCGTTGGACAATTGCTATCATCACACCCTGATGTCCGTAAGGTGGTGTTCACCGGTTCGACAGCAACAGGCAAGTCCATCATGCGCAGCGCCGCGGATTCCATGAAAAGGCTCACCCTCGAATTGGGCGGAAACGACGCAGGCATCGTCCTACCTGATGCCGATCCAAACACCATCGCTGAAGGGCTTTTCTGGGGAGCCTTCATCAACAATGGGCAAACCTGCGCCGCGCTTAAGCGCCTTTACGTGCATGACAGCATCCATGACGAGGTTTGCGACGCATTGGTGGAATTCGCTAAGCAGGTTCCGTATGGCGATGGCATGGATGAAGGTTCCATACTTGGCCCCCTTTGCACCCCTTTTCAGTTTGAAAAAGTCAGTCGCCTCGTCTCGGAAGCGGCAATCAAAGGCACTGTGCACCTCGGTGGTACAGCCGCAAATGGTCAGTTTTTCCCACCCACCATTATCTCTGGGTTAAAAAATGGCGACTCACTGGTCGATGAAGAGCAGTTTGGTCCCGCTCTCCCCATCATCCGTTACACCGATATTGAAGATGCGATTCAAGCCGCGAATGACAGCAGTTCAGGCTTAGGCGGTTCTGTTTGGTCGTCAGACACGCAAGCAGCAGCAAGTGTGGCTAAGCGCCTCGAATGTGGCTCAGTCTGGATAAACCGCCACGGAATGATCCAGCCCAACGCACCGTTTGGCGGAGTCAAAAGCTCAGGTCTGGGTGTCGAATTTGGAGAAGAAGGATTAGCCGAATACACCGATATTCAGGTGGTATTTAACTGAAGGAGAAATCATGTCTGCTTTTGAAAACGCAACCGAGTTCTTTCATGCTTGTGAATCAGGCAAAGGTTGGGAGGCCTGCAAAGGCTTCGCTGAACCCAACGCCGGGTTTGATTCCCAAGCTTTCGCACTCACTGACATTCAAACACTGGAAGCCTACACCCATTGGATGCACGGTATCACCAACGGTTCTATGGCAGGCAGCCATTATGAACTCACCACCTCTGCTTTTGACCATGACAAAAACACCGCGATTTTCTTTGGCACCTTTTTCGGTATCCACAGCGGGGAAGGTGGACCAGTGCCGGCCACTGGAAAAAAGTGCGCAAGTCACTATGTGTATGTGATGCAATTATCGGGAGAAGGCAAAGTCACACATATGACCAAGGTATGGAACGATGGATGGGCGCTGAAAGAGCTTGGTTGGACGCAGTAGGAAACCGAAGAGCCGCCGGATAATAAGGCGGCTCTTGTTGTTGAACCATTAGTGCTTTTCAGGCAGGTCAAAACGTTCGATAAAGTACTGGATGATGTCATCGGTCTTATTAATATGACGCATACCAGTTGAAGCTGACACAGAGAACTTTTCCGAACCAAACTGATCGCCCTCAATTAAGACCAGATTTGGGCAAACTTGATTAGCCTCTCCCAGATGCTCGGGAAGATCACCGCGTGGTTTCTGAAAATCGACATACCTGACTTCTACGTTATGGCGGATCTCTGGAAACATCGCCATCAATCCTTCAACCCGCATGCAGTAGGGACAGAAGTACTTTTTTCCACCGTCGTTAAAGTCTCGCTTAAGCAAATACAAAATCATGATGGCCTTCCTTGGTAACAACATAAAAAACACATAATACACACCTTACGACCTTTGTTTCGAATCAAAACTGATAATTTTCCAAAGTCACGATGGGTGTGAAGGTTAGGTTGCGGCTTAGTGGCAAGAGGACACTATGAAGCAGATGGTTTTGTTAGAGAGGATTGGCTGCTGACGCAGCCAAAAGAAGGCTATTGCTGACCAGAGCATAGTCATTGATGTAATAAAATTCAGTTGCTTACAGCTGGATTAGTCAAGTCGATTTGTTGATGTGGACGTCCTTGCCGTTTCCAGATAAAGAAACTTCTTACAAATTTCTTTATCTGTTAATGGAAACAGTATTCTCTTGACTCTGCTACCAATACACGGTTACAAGCCCCAGAACGCATCTTCTGCGTCTTGATCAGATGAGAACAGCCAAACTTCAACAATTTTTCCATTTTTGATTTTGAATAAATCTGAGCCTGTCATTTCGACTTTTTTCTCAGTACCATCAAAGTTCTTAGTCGCACTGAAGAGAATCGGAGCTGAAACCAGATCATCATTGGCCATTGGGGCACCATCAGGCTTAACAACAAGAGAACCCTGACTGTCTGCCATCATTCCACCGACCATTTCGCCCACTGCTGCAAAACCGTTTTTTGATCCGGAAAACTTATTACCTCCCGGTTGATGCCATACCACGCTCTCTGAAAACAAGCTGGCAAACGCGCCCATATCTCCCTGCGCCAAGCTCGTGAAGTACTGATTTATTACCAAAAGGTTTTGAACTTGAACATTTGTATCAGACATTATCTTCTCCTTGATACACCATGAATAAAATGAATTTTTTTTAAAAGAGTTACAATAATAAGCACTATTATTTCTAGTAGTCAGGGACGATTTTCTTTATAGACTGTTACGAAAAACAAAATGGTTTTATGCAAATTCGTAGATTAAAAGCGATGGCTCCACGCAGAACTAGCCATCCTTACAATTTGCTCAGCTTCTACAATAAAACCAAACTGAATCGAATGATTGAAACTTACTGAGCCAGCAACTTGGTGACCTGTTGTACCTTCAATTGCCAAATGCCCAACGCCATCGTAAGCGTAAATCCTGAGATTTAGCTCATCTGGTGACATTGAATTTAAGACAGCTTCACCTTTCCGGTGTTTCTCAAGCTCACGGAGAGATGCAGAAAACAGTTCAAGTTCCTCTTTAGCAACCCAAACCTGATTCTTGCCGATGTAGCCATTACTGGAAACTACAATACCAATGAGAGCATCGCCATAACTCGGCAATGCGGTATCGGTCTCTAATTGAACTTCAAGTTCTATAAAATTTTCGCCATTTTCGATTTTCATATATTCATGTGCATAACGCCTAAGCTCAGGGGCGACAAAAAGCGGAGCGAGGAACGAGTATAGCTTTTTGACGTCCCTTGGAGCCCATTGTTAGCTTAATTCATGACGGCTACTAATACAGAGAATATGCCCGCTATAACCGCACCCAGAAGAGCACTGGCGAACCCAATCCAAGCCCCTGCTGACCCACTAAATAGCTGTTCCTAATAGTAGATCTCAAAGATAAGAGAAACTCAGTCCGCTTTGTGCGATCTGATCAATCGCCAAACCGAAACATACCGACAAAAGGACTGAGTGATGGCCATCATAGCACCGATACCTCGTGGCGAACGTCGTAGGATGAAAAAAGCGATACAGACTACCAAGGACAAGGATTATGCCCGCAGACTTATTGCTCTCATGCAACTCCACGAAGGCAAAACGATTGTCGATGTCTGCCGTATTATCAGTGCAGCCCGCTCCTCAGTGGGTAGGTGGATTGACTGGTTTACTCAAGGTGGTATGGATGCCCTGCACGCTTTGCCTGTTGGCAGACCGCCAACGCTTCCCGTTAGCGAAATGTGTGCGATGCTGACTATTCTGGTTCAGTTTTCCCCGCAGGATTTCGGTTATCAGCGAAGCCGCTGGAGTACAGAGCTTTTAACGATGCAGCTCAATGATGTATTCCAAAGTACAGTGGCGGCTTCTACGGTCAGGCGTTGGTTACCGAAAATCGGGATCGTCTGGCGTAGGGCGGCACCTACCCTCAATATTCGAGACCCTGACAAGGAAGAAAAGCTCGCTCAGATAAGTGAGGCGCTGGACAAATGCAGTGTTGACCATCCGGTGTTTTATGAAGACGAAGTTGATATCGACCTTAACCCCAAAATTGGGGCTGACTGGACGGTAAAAGGCCAGCAGAAAAAAGTGGTCACACCGGGACAGAACTGCA
>NZ_FIZY01000020.1 GCF_900060185.1 Grimontia marina
ACAATGAACAAGGATGCTATTGCGACTAAGCAGGCGCAGTTGTCTAAAAAATAGGGAAGCTGGTATTTCAGCTTCCCTATTTTTTGCTTGATTTCTTAATGGCAAAAACGGCTTTTTCAGGGCCGACGAAATTAGCTCGTTTATTCCTAACTTCAGAATAGTGACACAAAATAAATTATCCACTCTTCGCTATCTTAAAAGCCTACTCCGGACAAATGTGGTGTGAGACACTTCGCTATATCCAATATGAAGTAGAGACTGGGTTTGGGCTACACTGCCCCTAGCTGTTCAGCAAAAACGCTTTTCTGAAACTAAAGTGGTTTCGGAGTAGAACTCAAATGTCAAATTACCTGAGCCTGTAATGAAAAAGTTAATTGTGGACCTAGATCATACTATCACACTCGGTGATACAAACGACTACGAGAGAGTATCTCCAAATCTTCCTGTTATTGAGCAACTTCGCAACTACAAAAACCAAGGGTTTAGCATTGTAATTAGTACAGCACGTAATATGCGTACCTACGAAGGTAATGTGGGTAAAATCAATATACATACCCTACCAATCATCACCGCTTGGCTGGACAGGCATAATGTCCCATACGATGAAGTATTAGTCGGTAAACCTTGGTGTGGAAAAGAAGGTTTCTACATCGACGATCGCGCAATTCGTCCAAGTGAGTTTACCTCTAAAAACTTTGACGAAATCACAGCGCTTTTAGAGCAAGAAAAGGTGGAGATCCAAAAGCTATGTTCTTGATCGCATCAGGGGCATATTGCACGGCTGAGCTCCAGTCGGAGTTTGGCGCGCTTCCGCCAGCCTTTTTACCTCTCGGAAATAAGCGTCTCTTTCAGCATCAAATTGCTCGCATCCCCAAAGGCAAAAGTGTCTATATGACACTGCCCGAGAGTTTCAACGTCGATAAACACGATCTCAATTGGCTGGCTTCGAACAAGGTCAACATTTTATTTTTGCCAGAAGATCTTAGTTTGGGTGAATCTATCGTCGCAGCGCTTAATCTCATCGACTATCGCACAGAAGAAAGCCTGAGTCTTCTTTACGGTGACACACTTTTTCTCAATTACCCCGAGCAAGAAAATTGCATTGCTGTGAGCCATGTAGAAGATAACTATCAGTGGGCATACATCAATAGTGGTGATGAGCCTTGGCTGCAAGAGGGCTCAAACCTCCAAACTGAAAATACCCATTCAGTGGTAAACGGCTACTTTCAGTTTGAAAACCCTTCAGCACTTATTAAGTCCCTCATAGCTAAACGATGGCATTTTCTAGAAGGTGTGAATGACTACCATGCTAAGCACCCCATGAAACCACTGTATGTTGAAGATTGGCTGGATTACGGTCACATTCACACCTATTTTCACTCCAAAGCTGCGTTTACCACACAACGCAGTTTCAATGAGCTTATAATCTCTGCTGATTGCGTAAAAAAATCGAGCAGTAATAACAACAAAATTCAAGCGGAAGCCCTTTGGTTCCAGAATGTGCCGCCAAAACTACGAAAATTTCTCCCTCAATTGTTGGGCGTTGAACTGAGCAGTGAAAATGTGTCGTACGAGTTGGAGTACCTCCATCATACTGCACTGAACGAGCTGTTTGTTTTTGGTCGCCTGCCAGTCATGACATGGAAGCGTATTCTTGCTGGGTGCTTTGATTTTCTGGATACGTGTCAGCTTTATACAAACACTGACGACTCCTCTGACACACTTGATCGCCTATTTAAAGATAAAACCAAGGAAAGGCTGGCTTCATTTTGTGAGTCTTTTTCCATTGATAGCAACGCGGTTTGGCACGTAAACGGGCAATCCAAACACTCTATCGATAGTCTATTGGCTCTGGCGAATAAGCGCTTGCCAAAAGCTCCAGGGGCAATCAGTGTCATTCACGGCGATTTTTGTTTTAGCAATATTCTGTTCGATTTTAGAACATCGAATGTTAAAACCATCGACCCTCGCGGCTTGACGTCCAATGGTGAATTTTCAGTTTATGGCGATATACGGTATGACATCGCCAAGTTGAGCCATTCAATTATTGGTGAATATGATTGGATTATTGCAGGCTACTACACACTGACCCGCGAAGATTACAGCATTTCTTTCGAGCTTTCTTCAAGCGGTACACTGCATGAAATTCAAGCCATGTTTGTGGAAAAGATCGAGCAAAAATATGGTGTCAGTTATACAGAGTTACTTGCCATGCAGTTGCATCTTTTCTTATCAATGCTACCGCTGCACAGCGATGATGAAGCAAGGCAGTTTGCGTTGTTTGCCAATGCTTTCAGAATAGCCAATCTACTCGAGGAGTCTCAATCGTGATTGTTATACCAATGGCAGGCCTCAGCTCACGCTTTTTTAAAGCAGGTTATAAAGAGCCTAAATATATGCTCGAGGCGAAAGGCATTACTGTATTCGAACATGCCGTAAAAAGTTTCGAGCGCTATTTCAAGTCAGAGCCATTTCTCTTTATTGTTAGAGATGTTTTCGACACGCCTAAGTTTGTCTCAGAGAAGGCAAAGTCGTTGGGTATCAAAACATGTCATGTGGTTGCACTGGAAAGCGAGACACGCGGACAAGCAGAAACCGTTTTCCAAGGATTGAAGGGCTGCAGCGATGCCGCAGAGCCAATCACTATTTTTAACATAGATACCTTCCGCCCCGGGTTCGAGTTCCCTGCTGCTTTACTACCAAGTAAAGACAGTTATCTTGAGGTATTTCAAGGAAGCGGTGACAATTGGTCTTTCGTACTTCCAAAATGTAACGCCTCAACGGAAGTTACCGAAACAGCAGAAAAGCGTCCAATTTCAGATCTTTGCTGTACGGGTCTTTACCACTTTGCATCAACAGCAGATTTTCTTGAAGCGTATAATTTCTACTTAGAAAGAGAAGGCCTTTGGGAAAAAGGTGAGCTGTATGTCGCCCCGCTATACAATTACCTCATTCAGCAGGGCAAGTCAGTCCATTATCATCTCATTCCTAGAGAGGACGTCATTTTCTGTGGCGTACCCGATGAGTATGAAGCGTTTAAAACGATTAACGCTTAAAGGTCTGATAAAAAAAGCGGTATGTGTTTTCGACAGTGTTTCGAAAACACCTTACCGCTTTTTTTACATTAAACGGCTGAGGTTCAATGCCTGCCAGCTCTTTCCAGTCAGCCAAATCGTATTCGAATACCAGATTTCCGCGATTGTAAAAACGCTTCGTTGTATCCAGTCCAATTTCTTCCGGTTTTGCCACAATCAAGTTTGCAGCAATGCAACGCCCCCAAAAATCGCTTCCCAATCCCGCATCATCATTCACCCGGGTATTAATTTTTAAATCTAAACCCTTAAGTTCAGAAATCCATTTCAAGCATAAAAATTGCTCTGTCGCTGGAGGGCGACTTTTATAACCTGGCACAGGGTAAAAGTACTGGTCATCCAACAGCTTGCCTGACCATATTTTTAACAGATCGGAAGTAAGGCCAAAGTCGAACAAATCACTCTTGCAGAAGTAATTCGGTGCACCGCGATGATGGGAGATGAAAAAGGCACTGCTTGTTAAAACACGAGATTTAAACAAAGCATCTTCAGCTCTTCTATTAGCATTGTGGTATTGCTCAAAAAGCGTCACAAACCGCCGCCCAGAAAGAAGGTTATCGCTACGCAGTTTCACCGCATAGCGAGTTTTCACGGCTTTCAAGCCTTGGTGGGTACAGTACAACTGTCTGTTGTTGTTGAGGCGTTGTTCCACATCGTTATTGAAAACAGTGTTTTGCCCAGGGTCGTCAAGTTCAAGCAACACATCGTAATCGAGGTTATCAAACTTTTGATTTTTCCAAGTTGATAAAACAATCGTCGCACCTGGAAAATAACGTCTTACACTCTCCAAGCATCGCTGGGTTATCCCCGGGATCTGAGAACGGATATCACTGCCTTGAACTGGGCCTTGGACAACAAAGGTAATGTCTTCATCTTGGATCTTAGTGCTCATTAGCATTCATCAGCTCAACAACCAAATTGGCACAGTATTGAATATCGTTCCACCGAATACAATATCGTGATCACAGGGACAGCAATCATTGGAAATAAGAGCCTGTTCCAATCACGCAATATTGGTAACTTTTCATAACCTCCTTTCCTTGAGTGCATCTACTGGAGCTAAAATGGACCAACCCAATATCTCAATTATTTGCCCGTGCTATAACGAACAGAAATTGCTATAAACCTTTCACAAGCAAATCACTGAAATACTAGAACCGACCAGCTTTACCTATGAGTTGGTATTTGTAAATCATGGCAGTAAAGACAACACACTAGCCGTACTCAAAGATATGGCTCTCTTGGATAAGCGCGTTAAATTGCTGAACCTTTCCAGAAACTTTGGAAAGGAAGCTGCGCTCACTGCTGTCCACTTACCCTTTAACGAGGCAACACACGCTTTTGACGGTGTTGTAGGTTGAGACCCATGCGACAGTAAACACGGTACACGCATTTATGATTGAACCGCTTGTGCTTTCGCTTTATTAGCCAAAAACATTTCCAAAATCTGGCATTGGGCGCTTTTTCCAATACCGCATTAATTGCATCAGTAACTTCAACATCGTGAACACGCAAGTCCTTCATGGCATGGTTTTCGAGACTGACATCGTCTTCAGCTTGGCATTCTCTGCTTCAAGCTCTTTAATGCGCTTGAGCTCTGAAGCAGCCAAGCCACCATATTTGCCTTTCCAGTTGCAATAGGTCGCATTGCTGATGCCATGCCAGCGGCAAATATTATCCACTTTCACGCCTGCATCAGCCTCTTTGAGGATGGAGACGATCTGAGATTCGGTGAAGCGTGATTTTTTCATGGTGCTCTTGCTTTTATGTGGCAGAAAACTCCAGTTTAGACAGACTGTCTCAACATAAGGGGAGTAAACAATCGCGTTAATTCCGATCTTGGTTGCAGCAAAGCAATGGCGCGTTGAAATGCCAGATCGCCTCATCAAAGAGATTCTTTGGCTGGCTGCTTTTTTCATTGTTGTAAATCTTGTGGCCGCATGCGACAGCGAAAAGTACACCCACAAAGTCGATTATGCCGAACAGGTCGAAGTGCTTCTCACCCAGGAAGGTTTAACAAGACAACGATAGTTTTCGAGAAGGGGTTCTCTCTTAAGAGAGCCCTTTGTACACTAGCCTTTCAATTTTCAAAAAAGGCTCAGCCGTGCGCTTTCTCTATACTTTTTTATTGCTTATCGCCGCTCCGTTTCTGCTCTTTGGCCTATACCGCGCCAAAGATGGAAAACCCAAAGTTGGCAAACGTTGGGTTGAGCATTTTGGACGCACGCCACCTTTAAACGGGGAGAAGCCCATTTGGATCCATGCTGTCTCTGTCGGTGAAGTGATTGCCGCTAAACCCGTCATTCAAGCACTACAAAAACGCTATCCCAATGAAGCCATTCTGGTGACTACTACCACTGCGACAGGTGCAGAAATTGCCTCGAAGATTGAAGGTATAGAGCATAGGTACATGCCCATCGATTTTAGCATTGCGGTTAAGGGCTTTATCAAGTGTGTTGACCCAAAAATCATGCTGATTATGGAAACCGAGCTGTGGCCTAATACTCTGACCACAGTAAAAAAGGCGGGTATTCCCGTTGTTGTGATGAACGCGCGCCTTTCTGAAAAATCAAAACGCGGTTACCAACGAATCAAAGCGCTATTTAGAATACTTTCTGACAGTATTAATCATATTCTCTGCCAATTCGACGATGATGCCCGACGTTTTGTCGAGCTTGGTGTCAGCAAAGATAATGTTTCTGTTTCCGGTTCGGTCAAATTCGATTTGCCAGACTTTGACATCCACTCACCTGCAGTAACTGAGCTGAAGTCACAGCTTGCCCAAAGACCCGTTTGGATAGCCGCGAGTACACATCCCGGCGAGGATGAAATATTGCTGCACGCGCACAAGTTAGTGCTTGAAAGCCAGCCTGACGCTCTGATGATATTGGTTCCAAGGCATCCTGAGCGCTTTAGTGATGTATCGACCCTCGTCGAATCTCATGGGTTTTCGCTGGCAAGACGTAGCTTAGGGCAGGTAGTCAGCCCAGATATTCAGGTTTACCTTGGCGATACCATGGGCGAAATGATGAACCTCTTTGCAGCAAGCGATATGAGCTTTATGGCGGGGAGTCTTATTGGCGATAAAGTTGGCGGACATAACCTTTTGGAACCGGCTTCGCTGTCCAAGCCACTGGTAACTGGCCCAAGCTACTTCAACTTTCAAGTGATTGCTGAGCAGCTTATCGATGTCGGTGCATGCACGGTAAAAGAAAACTCAGCAGAGATAGCCGCTCAGATTGTCTCGCTGCTAAATAACAGTGAACAGCGTGAAAAAGCCGGCAAAGCTGCATTATCAGTGATGGAGAAGAACAAAGGCGCTGTCTCGAAAACGCTCGACACTGTTAGCCAGTGGATTGAAAGTTAATGGCCGTAGCCTTGAAGCAAAAACTGCCAGTCTGACTCCTGCCATTGGATTTGGCGTTTGCCCACCTCTTTACGAAACGATCGCTGCAAACGGCTCAAGTTTGCGGCTTTCCAACCCTCACCTGAGCGACGGTCGCACTTATCAAAGTCAATAAGCCAAAAAGCGTCTTTGTCGTCGTGCAGGATATTGTGAATGTTCAGATCAGTGTGACAAACGCCTGCATCATGGAGCTTTCGAACCAGCTTTCCCATGTCGCGATACTTGTCTTCAGTGAGCGGAGAGGCACTCAGCACATCAACCAAGTCTTTCGCACCATCAATCTTTTCGACCAGAATATCGGCTTGATAGGTCAGCCCGTCTTTCATCGCTCTTGCTGCCAAAGGGCGTGGCACAGGAATGCCCTGTTCACGCAGGTAATGGAGCAGGTTAAATTCCGCGGCAGAGCGAGTACTTTCCCACCCGGTAAAGAAATAACTGTCGCTAACCAATTTGCCAAATAATCCACCTCGGCGATAATGACGCAGGGCGGCAGGAACGGTTTCCGTTTTCACAAACCAGGTAGTGCCACGACCTGTAGCTGACCCGATCACCGCGCCTTTATCTTGCCAAAAAGCAATGTCGAAACTTTTCAATGCATCTTCTTGCAGCAAAGCCTCGTCGAACCAAACACGGACATTGTTATCAGCCAGCAATTCCACAGGCACTCCCATTAATCGGCCTATTCTCATCGAAGGCATTTTACATTGCAGATCGGCAACTGCATAATTTCAGGCAAGATAACCACATAAGCAGCATCATGGACCTTTTTTCCACCGCACCTCAGTCCCTTTGTGTCCTTCGTCTTTCAGCGATTGGTGATGTATGCAACGCAATGGCTGCCGTTCAGGCCATTCAATCTCAATGGCCCTATACCAAAATCACCTGGATAGCTGGCAAAGGAGAGGCCGCTTTGCTGACGCCTCTTTTACCCAATGTCACTATCATTGCCTTTGATAAGAAGCAGGGATTCAAGGGAATGAAAGCGGTGTGGCAATCACTGAAAGGGCAAAAATTTGATGCGCTTCTGCACATGCAAAGCGCCATTCGTGCCAGCTTGCTTTCAGTCGGCATCAAAGCCAAATACCGACTCGGTTTCGACAAAGTAAGAGCTAGCGACCTTCAATCCTTATTTACCAATGTCAAAGTGCCATCCCCCCAATCACTTCATGTTCTTGACGGCTTTATGGCGTTCACTGAAGCACTGGGGATCCAGCCCCAAACGCCAACATGGTCATTACCCATTGCGGATGAGAACCTCACTTGGGCAGAAGGCCAAATGAATGGGAAGCCTACCCTTGTGGTTGCGCCAGCAGCCAGCAAAGCATTTAAAAACTGGACCGCAGAAGGCTACGCGGGGGTCATCGAGCATGCATTACGTAAAGGTTTTGACGTTATCCTCGCAGGTGGTCCCGGAAAAATTGAGGTCGAGTTGGGCCAGACGATTGAACGCCAGCTATCGCAACCCGTTAAAAACCTGATTGGCAAAACCACCCTTCTTCAATTATTGGCATTGGAAAAACACGCTTCTTTGGTACTGGCACCCGACAGCGGCCCGGCTCACCTTGCCAATGCCGTAGGTACACCCGTGATTGGACTCTATGCTCATCACAATCCAGCACGAACTGGCCCTTATAACTGGCGACACTATGTGGTAAGTGCTTATGCCGAAGCGATAAAAGCGGAGACGGGTAAAACAGTCGAAGAGGTCTCTTGGCGCACCAGAGTGAAAGATGAAAACGCCATGAAACGCATTACGTTTGAGTCGGTTATAGCTCGATTCGATGAAGTCACCGAAAAAGAGGAACTGTTATGAGTCAGGCTCAACGCGCTACCATCAGCGCGATTATCATCACCAAAAATGAAGAGCAGATATTGCCTGAATGCTTCGCTTCTCTGGATTGGGTAGACGAAATCATTGTTGTCGATTCTGGCAGCACAGATAACACCATAGCTATTGCTGAAGCCGCGGGTGCTAAGGTCCATGTAAACGCAGAATGGCCCGGATTTGGTAAGCAAAAGCAGCTTGCACAGAGCCACGCCACCAAAGATTGGGTGCTGGCGATTGATGCGGACGAAGTGATCACTGACGAGCTTAAAAGAAGTATTCTTGACGTACTTGCTAACCCTCCGCAAAACACGCTATTTATTCTTCGCCGTACGACGTGGGTCTTTGGCCGATTCCTCAAACACTCGGGTTGGTACGACAAAATCGTGCGCCTGTATCCTCGCGAGCTAACTGGCTACAACGACGCACTGGTGCACGAGAAAATCATTGAGCCGGAAGGCTCTACCAAGCAAACGCTTAATGGCGATATGCTGCATTATTCTTATCGGGATCTTCACCAGTATCTGGTGAAGTCTGCATTCTATGCCAAGTCATGGGCAGACGGACGTCAGGCTCGGGGAAAGAAAAGCAGTATCAGCCAAGGAATTCTTCATGCATTGGGGTGTTTTCTTAAGATGTATTTGCTGAAACGTGGTTTCTTGGATGGCAAGCAGGGATTTTTAATTGCGGTGCTTTCAGCGCACTCCACTTTTGTGAAATACGCTGATTTATGGATCCGGGCTAACGACAGTCGCGCCGCTAAATAACGCGCCCCAGGAAATTCTTCACGTCTGGCAGAATGGCTTCGATTGCAACCTTAGACATGTCTGCCGCCTCTTCCTTGTCTTTCGCTGCTGGCGGCGCAAACGCAATATGGCGCCCTTCACTATTGATCGGTTTCCAGCGAAGTGGTGTGGCGCTGCGTTTGGCAGGGAAAAAGCCGATGGTTGGCACATCAACCGTGGCTGCTATGTGCAAAGGCCCTGTGGAACCTGCAATAAATGCATTTGCGCATGCGATGGATTGGGTGAAATCCTGCAAGCCGTCGTTCTTGTCATAGACGACAGCGTGAACCGACTTTTCCGCTAGCAGGGATTGCAGTTCCGCAGCTTTCTTTTCTTCCCCTGGACCCGCGGTAAGTACCACTTCAATTTCTTTATCTGAGGCAATACCAACGACCAAATCTGTGTACTGTGTCAGTGACAGGTTGTTCGCTGAGCCGCCACTCCCTGCATGTACATAAAGCCAAGGTTTATCGGCGCTGAGTCCTAATGCCGCTGAGAGTTTCTGCTTTTGCGTTAACAGTGTTTCGTGCGAAAAAGACAGGTAAGGCGCACTAACTTCTTTCGCCTCCACGCCCAGCTTCGCGAGGAAAGCACGCACGAGATCGAGGTTGTATTCAAACTCAGGCTTAGCCGATTGTGAACGACGCTGCGTCACGCGGTGATTGTAGAGAAACTGGGAGATTTTCGTGGCTGGTGCCAATCGGAAAGGAATGCCAGCTCTCCAGACCAGCAAAGCGTTGTAGCTGTCTGAAAACAGACAAATTGAAGCATCAAACTGCTCGGCTTTAATTTGGCTGACAAGCTCTTTCTTATTCAGCTTATCCGCTTTCTTGCCACAATCTACCAGTACCTTGTCAATCGAAGGACAAAGCTCAGCTAACGCTTTGGTGTAGGACGGCACCAAAGCGGTAATTTCTGCGTCTGGCATAGATTGCTTCAACATGGCAAATGCCGGCCATGCCAGCATAAAGTCGCCAATTTTATCGTTTCTGATGACAAGGATTTTTTTCATTATCGCTACCTAACGCCAAGACTCCCTCGATCATACCTGATGAACGGCTTGTCGCTAAGCGTTGGATGGAAAGAAAAAGTGTCGGATCTGTTGGTATTTTCATCATCTTGGGTTGTAGTAGGGAATCAAATTCCACGAGTTTTTGATAGCATGTCGCCAGTTTAGAAAATTGCAGGATACGACTGTGAGCAAGAAAGCCATTACCCGCGTGATCTATCCGGGTACTTTTGATCCGATTACCAATGGCCACGTTGATTTGGTTGAGCGTGCGGCTTCGATGTTTGATGAAGTCGTCGTGGGTATCGCTGCCAGCCCAAGCAAAAAGCCCTTGTTTGACCTTGAAGAGCGTGTCCAATTGGCAAAAGCGGTAACCGAACATCTCGACAATGTCAGCGTGGTGGGTTTTTCAGGCCTTTTGGTGGACTTTGCCAAACAGTATCAGGCAAATATCCTTGTACGCGGACTTCGTGCAGTCTCCGATTTTGAGTATGAGTTCCAGTTGGCGAACATGAATCGCCGTTTGATGCCGGAACTTGAAAGCGTCTTTCTCACGCCGTCTGAAGAAAACTCGTTTATCTCTTCCACGCTGGTGAAAGAGGTAGCCCTTCATGGCGGTGACACCAGTGGTTTTGTTCATCCTAAAGTGCTCAAAGCATTGAAATCTCAACTGAAGAAATAACAACGACAAAGCCCGCTCAAGCGGGCTTAGTTATTTTTGGCACTCGGGACAAAACACCGTATTTCGCTGCCCAATCTTCACGCTCTCAAGCTCAGTGCCACACTCTGGGCACGGCTTACCTTGCCTGCCATACACCAACAACTCTTGCGCAAAGTAGCCAGGCTTGCCATCAGCTTGAGTGAAATCTTTCAGCGTCGTGCCACCTTGTTTGATGGCAGTCACCAAAACGCCTTTGATGTCTGCCGCCAACATATTGGCTTCTTCGAGGCTAAGCTGTCCTGCTGGACGCTTTGGGTGGATTCTAGAGGTGAACAGAGATTCATTGGCGTAGATGTTCCCCACCCCGACGACGACGGCGTTATCCATAATAAATTGCTTAATAGCCGTACGTTTCCCCTGCGCCCTTTCAAACAGATATTCACCAGTAAACGCGTCAGTGAGTGGCTCGGGACCGAGTTTCTCTAAAGCTGGATGATCACCGCCCTTTTCCTGCCAAAGCCACGCGCCAAATCGACGCGGATCGTTGTAGCGAATCACTTTTCCATTGGAGAGGTGTAAATCGACATGATCGTGCTTATCCGGCGCTGTCGCCTTTGGCAATACTCGTAAACTGCCGGACATCCCCAAATGCACCAGCGCATAGCCAATATCGGTTTCCAGTAGCAAGTACTTTGCGCGGCGTTTCACTGCACGAATTGTTTGACCTTCGATGTCAAATAAGGTGTCCGGAACAGGCCAACGCAACTTGGGCTGTCTGACCTCCAATTTGGTGACCACCTGATCCGTCGCATGGGGCTTAATACCCATACGGCTCACTTCAACTTCCGGTAATTCTGGCATCCTGCTAATTCTGGTTGGCAAATGGGAACAGGTAGTTTGGATCAACTGAGACCGCAAGCCAACGGTTTTCCCAGTTTTGGATGAGCCAGAATTGAGGCAATTGATAATAGGTCAGACGTAAGGGCTCAACAGCTTCACCTCTATCCACCACCAAAGTCGCCGGCTCACGAAGACTAGGTTTTAACTTGTCGTAGGTGTCCGTGTCGATTTCTGTGCCAGACAGGTTAATCCATCGGTTTGCTAACTCAGTGGCTGAGATAGAGAGCTTTGTATCGGTTTGCCATGGCATGGCATTGGTGAGGGTAAATTTTGGAAAGCGCAGCGCTTTGACTTCCACATCGGATGGCATCAAAGCAATAATCCCATCAGGAAGGACTTGTTCAACCGGTTGTTCAGCCTCACTTTCTGCCAGTTGGCTTCTGAGATAGGTTGGCAGGTTTATCAGTGTAATAAACGCCAAAATCCCCAAGATAAGGAAGTTGTTGAATGTTCTGCGGGACGGTGTAGCCATCACTCACTCTTAGTATCTTCAATCGTCATTCTCAGTGTACACCTAAACAGACTAAAAATACTCGCATTCAAAAGTCATCAAGCTGTTTGGATGTCTGTCGAAGCCACTGATTTACAGATATAAAAAAACCCAGCCAAAGCCGGGTTCTTTATCAGAGGCGAAAACCAATTACTTGATTTTTGCTTCTTTGTACATAACGTGTTGACGAACAACTGGATCAAATTTCTTGATCTCGAACTTGCCCGGCATGTTACGTTTGTTTTTATCAGTAGTGTAGAAGTGACCAGTACCAGCAGATGATACCAGGCGGATCTTCTCACGAATGCCTTTAGCCATTCTTTAAGTCCTCTTAAACGTTCTCACCACGGGCACGGATATCTGCCAGAACAGAATCAATACCTTTCTTGTCGATGATGCGCATACCTTTAGGGGTAAGACGCAGTTTAACGAAGCGGTTTTCGCTTTCTACCCAGAAACGATGAGTTTGCAGGTTCGGCAGAAAACGACGCTTGGTGGCGTTATTAGCGTGAGAGCGGTTGTTACCAACTACAGGACGCTTGCCAGTTACTTGGCATACTCGTGACATGAATGTCTCTCCAAATCGTTTCAGCTCGATATCAACCTTGTCCGCCAGTCCTGCAAACAAGGTCAGGCTCTACGTCAAGGCTATCAAAGGTGGCGCATTATACTAACTGTCTTTCCATTGCTCAAGTCCCGAGCAGATCCTTTTGACAGTTTTTGATCGTTTTTTAGCAACCTAGGTGGCGTTGACCTGAGGTAAACCTCACTCGTCCCCAGAAAAAACGCCATGTAAGCAGCTTTCTACCGATTTAGAGAGAAGGTGTTAAAGACGACCAGAGTAAGTGAATACTCTTAAATCCAACCACGCTCGGCGAAAGATACCACATCCCCGTCCCCAATCACCATATGGTCGAGCAATCGAATGTCCATTAAAGCTAATGCATCGCCGATTCTGTTCGTAATGTGACGGTCCGCAGCACTGGGTTCAGCAACCCCTGACGGGTGGTTATGGGCCAGAATCACTGCATTGGCGCCTAAATCCAGGCACCGCCTTACCACTTCTCTTGGGTAAACACCCGCCGCATTGATCGTGCCTTCAAATAAAATTTCGTCCTTTATCGGACGGTTTTGATTATCAAGGTATAACACCAAAAAGGCTTCACGCGGACGATCGCGCAATTTAACAGAGAGATACCTTGCTGTGTGTGCCGGGCTAGAAAGTGCATCTTCCCTTGCCAGTGTCTCGCCAAGATGACGCTTGCTGAGTTCAAGAACAGCCTGAAGCTGTGCATATTTTGCAGACCCTAACCCTTTGCGTTCGCTAAACTGCTTTAATTCAGCCTGCATCAATCCCCGCAGTGAGCCAAAGTCTTCCAAAAGGTAGCTGGCCAGTTCAATCGCATTCATGCCCTTCACACCAGTTCGAAGGAAGATAGCCAGAAGCTCAGCATTGGTCAGAGATTCAGAACCTCTCGCCAGTAACTTCTCCCGAGGCCGACATTCTTCCGGCATATTTTTTAAAGACATGACACTCTCTATTCTGGGAAAAGCCACAAGCGTCAGCTGCCCTTAAAAAATCGTCAACTGAAGGAATATCAACATGCGACCAAAGCATCTCTCCGCCTTCAGTATTTGGACGCACAATTACATTTCGACTTGTTATACATCTACTTTCACATTCATCGGAGCGTAAGAGGCGCTTACCTAGTCTTTTGTGTTATCTTTCGATTAATTATGCATCGGCTAGTTAAGTTATGGTTCAGAAAATCACTCAGACCCTGTCGGGCAAACGGATTGTGTTAGGTATCGGCGGCGGTATTGCTGCTTATAAATGTGCGGATCTGACACGCCGCCTGATTGAACGTGGCGCAGAAGTTCGTATCGTAATGACCCACGCGGCAAAAGAGTTTATCACGCCGCTAACTATGCAGGCGGTTTCGGGCCACCCTGTGTCTGACAGTCTGCTTGACCCTGCCGCTGAAGCCTCAATGGGGCATATCGAAATCGCAAAATGGGCGGATTTAGTTTTACTAGCACCCGCCACTGCTGACCTAATTGCTCGCGTGTCTGCGGGTATGGGCAACGATCTTCTCACCACACTATGTTTGGCGACAGATGCGCCAGTTGCGATTGCGCCAGCCATGAACCAGCAAATGTATCGCGCGGTTGCCACACAGGAAAACCTAGCGACCCTCAAGCGTCGCGGCTACCCAATCTGGGGACCAGCAAGCGGTGAACAAGCCTGTGGCGATGTTGGCCCAGGACGTATGCTGGAGCCTATGCAGTTGGTCGGTTTGGTTGAAGACCACTTCACTGAGGACGAACTCACAGGCACTTCATTTCTTATTACTGCAGGGCCAACCCGCGAAGCCATCGACCCGGTTCGCTACCTCACCAACCACAGCTCAGGCAAAATGGGTTATGCCATTGCTGCTGCTGCTGCAAAGCGAGGAGCGAACGTCACTCTGGTCAGTGGCCCTGTGAATCTACCCACTCCTGATGGCGTTAACCGTGTAAACGTGGAAAGTGCCCAAGAAATGCATGACGCTGTCCATGTCCACGCTTCCAGCCATCAAATATTCATCGCCTGCGCGGCAGTCGCCGATTTCAGACCAGCCAATGTGGCCGACCAGAAGATGAAGAAGAAAGACGGTGAAGATGATATGACAATCTCGCTGGTCAAAAATCCTGATATCGTCGCTTCCGTTGCATCCATGAAAGAGAATCGTCCTTTTACCGTCGGCTTTGCTGCTGAAACCCAGGATGTGGCGCAGTACGCACGCGCTAAACTACAGAAGAAGAATCTGGATCTGATTTGCGCCAACGATGTCTCCAGGGAAGGACAAGGTTTTAACAGCGACCAGAACGCACTTCACCTTTATTGGTCGAAAGGCGACAAAGCACTCCCACTGGCAAGCAAATCAGACATTGGCAACCAGCTTGTCAGCGAAATTACAGCACTCTACAACATCAAATAAGTACACAGCGGAACTAGGTTATGAAAAAAATCGATTTGAAAATCCTCGACCCACGCGTCGGCAACGAATTTCCACTGCCAGCTTACGCCACAGAAGGCTCCGCAGGTTTGGATCTTCGCGCCGCACTGGACGCTCCGCTGACACTGGAGCCAGGCCAAACTGAGCTTCTGCCAACTGGCCTCGCAATCCACATTGCCGATCCTTCTCTCGCAGCCACTATCCTCCCTCGCTCAGGTCTAGGCCATAAACACGGCATCGTGCTGGGTAACTTGGTTGGCCTCATCGATTCAGATTATCAAGGCCAACTCATGGTTTCATGCTGGAACAGAGGCAATACAACCTTTACCATTGAACCAGGTGAGCGTATTGCGCAACTGGTTTTTGTGCCAGTTGTACAGGCCGATTTCAATATCGTTGAAGACTTCGATGCCACAGAACGTGGTGCCGGAGGATTTGGACACTCAGGTACAAAATAACAGCGATAACGCGGTGAAAAGTCAGAAAAATGCCACATGAGTGTGGCGTTTTTTATGCCGTATTCACGGTTTCGGGAATTACTGTAGGCTTCACCTGCAATCAAGGTGCATTATTCTTTTAATACAGAGAGGCCATCGTTAATATAGCGCCTCTTCAGCCTAGATTTCGGGTCAGTGACCCCAAGAACAATAAAGGAACCATCTATTCATGGCTGGCCAAAAAAAGCAGAATCGCAGAGAGGAAATCCTCCAGGCCCTGGCTCAAATGCTGGAGTCCAATCAGGGCAGTCAACGCATTACCACCGCTAAACTTGCTGCGCAGGTAGGCGTTTCTGAAGCCGCGTTATACCGCCACTTCCCAAGCAAAGCGCGTATGTTTGAAGGTTTGATTGAGTTTATCGAAGAGTCACTGATCACCCGCATCAACCGTATCCAAAGCGATGAAAAAGATACGATGACACGTCTACGCTTGATCCTTCAATTACTGTTAGTTTTCGGTGAGCGCAATCCAGGACTGACGCGGATCATGACTGGACATGCCTTGATGTTTGAGCAGGACAGACTGCAAGGTCGCATCAACCAACTGTTCGAAAAAATCGAGAGCCAACTGCGTCAGGTACTTCGTGAACGCCGTCTACGTGAGGGTAAAGGCTTCACGGTTGATGAGACCGTGTTGGCTGCGCAACTCCTTGGACAAGTGGAAGGTAGTCTGAACCGATTCGTGCGTTCAAACTTCAAATACGCGCCAACCGATGAATTTGATCAATACTGGCAACTGTTGAGTGCTCAACTGAACTGATTGAGCCGCTAAAAACCTAAAGGCTGCATTATGCAGCCTTTAGGTTTTTGTGGAACAGGTTAGATACCGTATTCCGCGCGATATGCTTTTACTGCACCCAATTGTTCTGGGTTACCGCCCTGCTCTTCCAGATACGTCACCAAATCGCCAAGGCTGATAATGGAAACCACCTGACAGCCAAAGTCTCGCTCGACTTCCTGAATAGCAGAAAGCTCACCTTTACCGCGCTCTTGACGGTCAATCGCCACCAACACACCGGCCAAATCAGCACCGTTCGCCTGAATGATTTCCATCGACTCGCGAATCGCCGTACCTGCAGTGATCACATCATCTACCAGCATCACACGGCCTTCCAGCGCACTACCGACCAGATTGCCACCTTCACCGTGATCTTTGGCTTCTTTACGGTTAAAACAGTATGGCGTGTCCACATCGTGGTGTTCAGCCAGCGCAACCGCTGTGGTGGTCGCAATGGGAATGCCTTTGTACGCGGGACCAAACAGCAGATCGTATTCAATACCTGCCTCAACCAGCGCTTCGGCATAGAAACGGCCTAGACGCGCCAAATCCCTGCCTGTGTTGAACAGACCGGCATTAAAGAAGTAAGGGCTCTTACGACCCGACTTCAAAGTGAATTCACCGAACTTCAAGACTTCTTTTTCCAATGCGAATTCGATGAACTGACGCTGATAGGCTTTCATTTTCTCTCCTGTCGAACAAAAGTCGGCTAGCTTGCCGGTTTTACCCGAGGCGCATCCGCCTCACTCAAAATTAGGTTAAAAAAAGCGGCTCCAATAGAAGCCGCTTTCTCATCAATCAATTAACGTTGCTTTCTGAATCGCTACAATGTCCTGAATGCCTTGGGTTGCCAAAGACAACATGGCATTAAGCTCATCGGCAGTAAACGGTTCTGCTTCTGCAGTACCCTGCACTTCAATCATGCGGCCATCTTCCAGCATCACCACGTTCATATCCGTGTCTGCTGCCGAGTCTTCTACGTATTCCAAATCGCAGATTGGCGTACCTTCAAAGATACCCACAGAAACAGCGGCAACATGACCTTTCATTGGGTTCTCTGCCAGTTTGCCTTCGCTAACCAGCTTGTTCAGCGCATCGGCCATCGCCACACTTGCGCCAGTAATGGATGCTGTGCGGGTACCGCCGTCAGCCTGAATAACATCACAGTCAACGGTGATGGTGAAATCGCCCAGCTTTTCAAGGTTCACGGCAGCGCGCAGGCTGCGGGCGATCAGGCGCTGGATTTCCATGGTGCGGCCACCTTGCTTACCATTTGCCGCTTCACGACGGTTACGAGTGTGGGTCGCACGTGGTAGCATGCCGTACTCAGCGGTGACCCAACCTTGTCCTTTCCCTTTCAGAAAACGCGGCACGCCTTCTTCAACACTTGCGGTACAGATAACTTTGGTATCACCAAATACCACCAGCACAGAACCTTCCGCATGGGCGGTAAAATGACGGGTAATTGTGACTGGACGAATTTGACCAACTTCTCTGCCGCTAGGACGCATAGGATTCACCTTGTTTATAAATGCTGAATTTCGTTAACCGGCGATTATAACGGCTTCACCTTTTACACGCTAATACAATGCGATCTTGTCAGCTTTTTTCTTCTGTTTCCCGTCATGCTGCTGACATAAAAGGCAGCGACTGCGTATAATCATCGCAACTTTCAGCAATGAGTGAACTTCAATGATCCACAGTATGACTGCCTACGCCCGTCGGGAAATCAAGGGCACATGGGGCACAGCCGTTTGGGAAATCCGCTCGGTTAACCAACGTTACCTCGAAACCTATATCCGCATGCCAGAGCAGTTCCGTGGCCTTGAACCTATTATTCGTGAGCGATTCCGCTCCCGCCTTGCACGCGGCAAGGTGGAATGTAACCTGCGCTTTGAAGCCAATAAATCAGCTAACACTGAGCTCAAAATCAATGAAGAACTGGCAAAACAAGTGATTCACGCGGCTAAGTGGATCAAAGAAATGTCCGGCGAGGGCAATATTGGTCCTTTTCAGGTACTGCAGTGGCCGGGTGTGATGGAAACCCCAGAGCAGGACATGGATGTGATCAACAAAGCCTTGCTGGAAGGTTTCGACAAAACCGTTGATGACTTTATCGCTGCCCGCGCCAGCGAAGGCGACAACATGAAAGCGCTGATTGAACAGCGTCTGGAAGGCATTGCTGCTGAAGCGGCGAAAGTACGTGCGAAAATGCCGGCAATCCTGCAGTGGCAACGTGAGCGACTGCTGACCAAGCTGGAAGAAGCAAAAGTCGAACTGGACGCCAACCGCGTAGAGCAGGAAATCATCTTGGTGGCTCAGAAATCTGATGTCGCGGAAGAGTTGGACCGCCTTGACTCCCACGTATCAGAAACCAAGAAGATCCTGAAAAAAGGTGGCGCTTGTGGTCGTCGCCTGGACTTCATGATGCAGGAATTCAACCGCGAGTCGAACACGCTGGCTTCAAAATCCATCAGTACGGATATTACCGCTTCTGGCGTTGAGCTAAAAGTGCTGATCGAGCAAATGCGCGAGCAGATCCAGAACATAGAGTAATCAATACGAAAAGCTGAAGAGCCCGGTCTTTGTGCCGGGCTTTTTGTTCCTGCTTTAGGTTGCTGCCATTAATGGGTTATCCTAAAAGTGGAATTCAAATTTTACGCGGGTCATGGTACCCTTTGCGACCTTTAACCTCACAGTGATCAAGACCATGAGCCAAGGTACGCTTTACATCGTTTCAGCGCCAAGTGGTGCCGGTAAATCAAGCCTGATTGCCGCATTACTTAAAGACAATCCTCGTTATGACATGAAAGTGTCTGTTTCTCACACCACCCGTGCATCTCGTCCGGGCGAAGAGAACGGTGTTCACTATCATTTCGTGTCAGTTGAGGACTTTAAAGCGCTGATCGAACAAAAAGCCTTCCTGGAATACGCCGAAGTATTCGGTAATTTCTATGGCACATCACGCCTGTGGATTGAAGAAATGCTGTCAAAAGGCGTCGATATTTTCCTCGACATCGACTGGCAGGGCGCTCAGCAAATTCGCGAGAAAATGCCGAACGCAAAAAGCATCTTCATTCTGCCGCCAAGCCGTGAAGAGCTTGAGCGCCGCCTGAATGCGCGCGGTCAGGACTCTGATGAGGTCATCGCAAAACGCATGGAAGAGGCCCGTTCTGAGATCTCTCACCATAACGAGTATGATTACGTTATCGTGAACGATGATTTCGATGTGGCTCTGATGGATATCAAAGCCATCCTTCGCGCCGAGCGAATGAAGCTAGACAAGCAATACAGCCGTCACCACGACATGATTGACAGGCTGTTGGACTAATAAGCACTCTGACAACGAAAGATGTTTGTTGTTTAGGTCAGTTCGCTTTTGTATAATTTTCGGTCATTTTGATTTTATTACTTACTGGAGTTCTTCATGGCACGCGTAACCGTTCAAGACGCTGTTGAAAAAATTGGCAACCGCTTCGATCTAGTATTGGTAGCAGCTCGTCGCGCACGCCAAATGCAAACTGGTGGTAAAGACTCACTGGTTCAGGAAGAGAACGATAAGCAAACTGTTATCGCTCTGCGTGAAATTGAGGAAGGCCTGATCACTAAAGAGATCCTGGATGCACGTGAGCGCCAAGAGCAGCAAGAACAAGAAGCTGCAGAAATGGCTGCTGTAAGCACCATCACAGGTACTCTTCGCTAATCTAACTTCAGGGAAACAGGCAGATTGTATCTCTTCGATAGCCTGAAAGAAGTCGCAGCACAATACTTGCCGGAGTCGCACTTAGAGGCACTCCGGCAAGCGTATTTGGTCGCGCGAGATGCCCACGAAGGGCAAACCCGCTCAAGCGGGGAACCATACATCATCCACCCTATCGCCGTTGCCCGTATTCTTGCGGAGATGCGCCTCGATCACGAAACCTTGATGGCAGCGCTGCTGCATGATGTGATTGAAGATACTGACGTCACCAAAGAAGACCTTCAACAACGTTTTGGCGATACCGTCGCCGATCTGGTAGATGGTGTCTCCAAGCTGGATAAGCTCAAATTCCGCGACCGTCAGGAAGCGCAGGCGGAGAACTTCCGCAAAATGATCATGGCCATGGCCCATGACATCCGCGTTATCCTCATCAAACTCGCTGACCGCACGCACAATATGCGAACGCTCGGAGCATTGCGTCCGGACAAACGTCGCCGCATTGCCCGTGAAACCCTCGAGATTTTCTCACCACTGGCGCACCGTCTGGGTATTCACAACATCAAAGTGGAACTGGAAGAGCTTGGCTTTGAAGCCCTCTATCCAACCCGCTACCGCGTATTGCGCGAAGTGGTGATACATGCGCGCGGCAATCGCAAAGAGATGATCCAGAAAATCCACGCCGAAATTGAAGGCCGCCTTCAGGATGCGGGTATCAATGCCAAGGTGTTGGGTCGTGAGAAGAACCTCTACTCCATCTACAACAAGATGAAGAACAAAGAGCAGCGCTTCCACACCATCATGGACCTCTATGCTTTCCGTGTAATCGTCGATTCAGTGGATACCTGTTATCGCGTGCTGGGGCAAATGCACAATCTGTATAAGCCACGCCCGGGCCGCATGAAAGACTACATCGCGGTACCGAAAGCGAACGGCTACCAGTCGCTGCATACCTCCATGATTGGCCCTCACGGTGTTCCTGTTGAAGTACAAATCCGTACCGAAGACATGGATCAGATGGCGGATAAAGGTGTGGCGGCACATTGGGCATACAAAGACGGCGCAGACCGTGCGGGCGGCGGTGGCACAACCGCACAGGTGCGAGCACAGCGTTGGATGCAAAGCCTGTTGGAACTTCAGCAAAGCGCCGGTAGCTCGTTTGAGTTTATCGAAAGCGTGAAATCAGACTTGTTCCCGGACGAGCTGTTCGTGTTTACGCCGAAAGGCCGTATCGTTGAATTGCCTGTTGGCGCGACCGCAGTCGACTTCGCTTATGCCGTTCATACTGACGTCGGTAACTCTTGTGTCGGCGCGAGAGTGAACCGTCAGTCTTACCCGCTTAGCCAACCACTGAGAAACGGCCAGACGATTGAGATCATCACCGCCCCTGGCGCGCGTCCAAACGCTGCGTGGCTCAACTATGTGGTGACGTCCCGCGCGCGTACCAAGATTCGTCAGGTACTGAAAACCAAGCGTCGTGAAGAGTCTGTGATTTTGGGTCGCCGTCTTCTGAACCACGCCCTTGGCGAGATGAATGTTCAGGACATAGAGCAGGAAAACATCGACAAGGTGCTGCAAGACCTCAAGCTTGAAAGCAAAGAAGATCTGCTGGCAGACATTGGTGCCGGTGAGCTGATGAGCGTGGTGATTGCCAAACGTCTGCTCGGAGATGCTGACAGCTTGGAAGAGCAAGGCGGCAGCCTGCCAATCCGTGGCGCTGAAGGTATTCTTCTGACCTATGCGAATTGTTGTCGTCCTATTCCGGGCGATCACATCGTCGGTCATGTCAGCCCTGGTAAAGGTTTGGTCATCCACCGTGAAGAATGTGCCAACATCCGCGGTTACAGCCAAGAGCCGGACAAATACATGTCTGTCGAATGGGGTGATGACATTGATCAGGACTTTGCGACTGCACTTCGCGTTGACATGCTCAACCACCAGGGCGCACTGGCAGATTTGACCAATACCATTGCTGCAACAGGCTCTAACATTCAGGGTTTGACGACGGAAGAGCGCGATGGCCGTCTGTACACGATTTACGTGAAACTCACGACCCATAACCGTGTGCATCTGGCCAATATCATGCGCCGCATCCGCATCATGCCGAATGTGGTAAAAGTCAGCCGTCAGAAAAACTGATTTAAAACCCAGGCACCAAACACAAACGCCCGCCCTTTGCGGGCGTTTTTATAAACGAGAAAAAACACCATGACACCAGAACGCTTTGCACGCATCCATGAAGTGTTGGCCACCCGCCAGCCAGACCTTACTGTGTGCATGGAGGAAGTCCATAAACCCAATAACATCTCCGCCATCATCCGCACAGCCGATGCCGTGGGCGTCCATCAAGTTCATGCTGTATGGCCGAAAGTCAGTAAAATGCGCGCACTGGGAGGCACTTCTGCAGGCGCAAGAAACTGGGTGGATGTTGTTACCCATGACAACACGCCGGATGCATTTGAAACCCTGAAAGCCAAAGGGATGCAAATACTGGTGACCAACCTATCTGATACCGCCGTCGACTTCCGCGAGATTGATTACACTAAACCGACCGCTATCGTGATGGGTCAGGAAAAGACCGGAATCAGTAAGCAAGCGCTTGAATTGGCTGATCAAGACATCATCATTCCCATGATAGGTATGGTACAGTCACTGAATGTGTCGGTCGCCAGCGCATTGATCTTGTATGAAGCGCAACGCCAACGCCAAAACGCAGGCATGTACCAGCGTACACGCACTTTGATCCCACAAGCGGAAGTTGACCGCATCATTTTCGAGCGTGGTCATCCGGTGTTGGCAAAAGTCGCAAAACGTAAAGGCCTACCTTACCCAGACTTGGACGAAGAAGGCCAAATCGTTGCCGATGAAGCCTGGTGGGCGAAGATGCAGGCAGCGAAATAACCCTGCAGCCGTATTGATTTAGGAGAGACAAACACACCATGCGCGCGTCAATGTTGGATGCCGTTCCCGTTACCTCGCTGACTGGAGTCGGCGGCAAGATGGCAGAGAAGCTGGAAAAGCTGGGGCTTTTCACGGTGCAGGATCTGCTGTTTCATCTCCCCTACCGCTATGAAGACCGCACCCGTATCTGGCCTATCATGAGTCTGATGCCGGGCCAGCATGCCACCGTTGAAGGTGAAGTGGTTAGCAACAACACGGTATTTGGTCGCCGTCGCATGCTGACGGTGAAAATCACTGATGGCAATGGCTCGCTCACGCTGCGTTTTTTCAACTTCAACGCCGCAATGAAAAACAGCCTTGAACAGGGCAAGCGCGTCAAAGCTTATGGCGAAATCAAACGCGGCCAGGGTGGCCTAGAGATCATTCACCCTGAATACAAAGTCTTCTCCGAACCCACTGAGCTTTCACTGGAAGAAACCCTGACACCGGTTTACCCGACCACAGAAGGCCTTCGTCAGCTGACACTGAGAAACCTGACCGATCAGGCGCTTGAATTGCTCGAAAGTGCTGCCGTGCAGGAGCTCTTACCGGAAGGCTTATACGACAGACAAATCACCCTGCGTGACGCCCTGAAAATCCTGCATCGCCCGACGCCGGATATTTCGGTGACTCAGCTGGAGACGGGTGAACATCCTGCCCAGAAGCGCCTCATCCTTGAAGAACTGTTAGCGCAAAATCTCTCGATGCTCGCGGTTCGCAGCAAGTTGCAGCAAGATCCGACATTTTCGCTGCCGCCTTCAACCGAGTTAAAACCAAAGCTCTTGGAATCCTTGCCATTTACACCAACGGGCGCACAGTCCCGCGTGGTGGCCGATATTGAACGTGACATGGGGCTGGAAAAGCCCATGATGCGTCTGGTACAGGGTGACGTGGGCTCAGGCAAAACATTGGTGGCCGCTCTCGCCGCTTTGCAGGTGATTGAGCAAGGCTATCAGGTTGCTTTGATGGCACCGACGGAACTTCTTGCTGAGCAGCATTCGATTAACTTTGCCAATTGGCTGGATCCTCTGGGCATTTCTGTTGGTTGGCTCGCAGGCAAACTGACAGGCAAAGCCAAAGAAGCAGAGCTTGCCAAAATCGCCAGCGGCGAAGCCAAAATGGTGGTGGGCACCCACGCCCTTTTCCAAAAGCATGTCGAGTTCGACAAGCTTGCGCTCGTGATCATCGATGAGCAGCATCGCTTTGGCGTCCACCAGCGCCTTGAGCTTCGCGAGAAAGGGATGAAGCAAGGTATTCATCCTCACCAGCTCATCATGACTGCTACACCTATTCCACGTACGCTGGCGATGACTGCCTATGCCGATCTCGACACCTCCATCATCGACGAACTGCCGCCGGGACGAACACCAATTCAAACCGTTGCCGTGCCGGATACCCGACGTATTGACATCATTAACCGTGTCCATGCGTCCTGCTTGGAAGAAAGACGCCAGGCTTATTGGGTGTGTACCCTAATTGATGAGTCTGAGGTGTTAGAAGCACAAGCTGCTGCAGAAACGGCAGATGATTTGGCGCGCGCCCTGCCTGATCTAAAAATCGGTCTGGTACATGGCAGGATGAAAGCGGCAGAAAAGCAGGAAGTGATGCAGGCGTTTAAGTCCGGTGAGCTTCATCTTTTGGTTGCCACTACCGTGATCGAAGTCGGCGTGGATGTGCCAAACGCCAGCCTGATGATTATTGAAAACCCAGAGCGTCTCGGTCTGGCGCAACTTCACCAGCTTCGTGGCCGTGTCGGGCGTGGTTCCGTCGCCAGCCACTGTGTACTTTTGTATCACGCACCGCTATCAAAGACCGCAACCCAACGCTTAGGTGTATTGCGTGAAAGCAGTGATGGTTTTGTGATTGCTCAGCGCGACTTGGAAATTCGTGGCCCAGGTGAGCTATTGGGCACCAAACAAACTGGGATGGCAGAGTTTAAGATTGCCGATTTGGTTCGCGATCAAAAACTCATCCCTGAAGTGCAGAAGCTCGCGTTGTATCTATACCAGAACTATCCGGACAACGCCAAGGCCATTATCACCCGCTGGCTTGGTAACAACGACAAGTACAGCAACGCATAAAAAAGGGCGGATATCCGCCCTTTCTCCATTCAACCAATGTTGTTAGTCAGTCTTCCCAATACTGCATTACCAACGCCATCACTTCTGACTTGCTGTAACCCACTTCACGGGCGTCATCAATCAGGGCTTTCAGTCTGGGTTCGATAAACTCAAAGCGGTTTTCCATCCTACCTTGCAGTCCTTGCCGCGCGACAATCATACCCACACCCCGTTTGCGCTCCAGCCAGCCATCTTCTTCCATGCTCTGGTAGCAACGGGAAATGGTCATCGGGTTGATATTCAGCTCTACGGCTAACTTTCTGACCGAAGTCAGCTTTTCCCCGGGTATCAGTGTCCCGGCAACAATCTTACGCTGTATTTGCGTCATCAATTGTTTGAATTTAGGGGACGGATCCTGAGGGTCGATGACTATCTTCATATTTCATCTCTGCTGTATCGGCATTTTATTACAGTATTAGCAGATGATTCAATTATGAGACAGTTTTATGGGTTTAATTTCATATAAAGACAACAAAAAACATGGATGAGGTAATCACGTTTTTTCGTTTTAGCATTGGCGACGCTTTCTGGACTGGCGCTTGATCACCGGCAAAACTATCTGAGCCTGCAGTCCACCTTGCGAGCGCTGACTGAGTTTCAGCGCACCGTCGTGCTGCTCAACGATACGTTTGACGATGGCAAGTCCAAGCCCGGTGCCTTCACTGCCACGTGCGGTGTCACCGCGGGTAAATGGCTGCATCACAGTTTCAATCTGATCTGCTGCTATGCCCGGACCATTGTCTTCCACTGCAATCCACTGATGACGGCGGTCTGCCGAAGTACCGGTACTGATTTTTACCCAGCCACCACCGTAGCGCACCGCATTAACCACAAGATTGGTCACCGCCCTGCGAATAGCCACTTCATTGGCATCAAGCTTACCGACCAGTTCACCTTTAGACACTTCAAGCTCATGCCCCGTCGCGCCATCAGCTACAGACACATCTTCCGCCACAATATTGAGATCAACCTCCGTCATGTCCTGCAACTGCACGGAGCGCAAGTAGTCCATAAACTGATTGATGATTTCATTGCACTCTTCAGTGTCCTTAATCATGCTCTCGGCGAGATAGCTGTCTTTGGGCGACATCATTTCAGTGGCCAGACGAATTCGGGTCAGCGGTGTACGGAGATCATGACTGACACCCGCCATCAGCAACGCCCTGTCTTCTTCCAGTTTACGAATGCCTTCGCTCATCTGATTGAATGCTTTGGTCACGGCGCGGATATCAGACGCACCACGCTCAGGCAAGGGCTCAGGAAATTTTCCATGCCCGACTTCGAGAGCCGCTTTCTCTAACGTCGCCAGTGGCCGGTTTTGCACCTTGATAAATAACCACCCTCCACTAATTACGAGTAAAGCGATAAACATGGAGTAGAAGAATAGAGGTTGGAAATCATCCTGATGCAGCTCTGACAGCGGTATACGCATCACATAGCCAGGGAAAGCCTCGCTTTCCAGCCAGAGCACATAGTTCTTAGACTCCAGGCTGATACGCGCTTCTGTTGGGGCGCCAAGCTTTTCCGACATATCTACACTGAGGTAATCCACAGAAGCAGCATTGTCGAACTCCTCCATCATCGTCTGCTCGTCTGCTTCGTGCATGGTGACACCGAGCTTCTCAAGCAGCTGACGGCGCAACAGCTCATCCATGTGATAAACCTTACCGTTCGACAACAACAAATCGTCATCCAACATGACTTCAATCTCATGGGCGAGGATTTTGTTGAACTGTTTGATGCTCGGTAGCAGGGCGTAATTGAGGACAGTGAGGTAAGAGAAGATCTGGCTGGCAATAAGAAGGCCAGCCAGCACCACGAGCGTACGAGCAAAGTTACTGCGTGGAGAGAAGCGCATTAATTAGGCTTCTCCGTCCGGTACGAACACATATCCCAAACCCCAAACAGTCTGGATATAACGTGGCTTGCTTGGATCTTCTTCAATCATGCGGCGAAGTCGCGAGATTTGAACATCAATAGAACGCTCCATCGCAGAATACTCTCGACCGCGCGCCATGTTCATCAGCTTGTCACGGGACATCGGCTCGCGAGCATTAGTCACCAGCGCCTTCAGTACTGCAAATTCGCCTGATGTGAGTGTTAATGGCTCATCATTACGGAACATTTCACGTGTACCGAGGTTTAGGCGGAATTGGCCAAATTCTACCACTTTCTCTTCACTTGATGGCGCGCCCGGTGCTTCAACCGTTTGACGACGAAGCACAGCACGAATACGGGCCAGCAATTCACGCGGGTTAAAAGGCTTGGGCAAGTAATCATCCGCTCCTACCTCTAAACCCACGATGCGGTCAATTTCATCGCCTTTTGCCGTCAACATCAGAATTGGCAATTGATTATTTGCTTGGCGCAGGCGCCGACAAATAGACAGACCATCTTCACCCGGCAGCATCAAATCCAGCACCATCAGGTGGAAATTCTCACGCGAAAGCAAACGGTCCATTTGCTCAGCATTCGCCACGCTGCGTACCTGAAAACCTTGCTCAGACAAATAGCGCTCAAGCAACGAGCGTAGACGCATATCATCGTCAACAACCAGGATCTTATGATTATCTTGCATGACTTACCTTTCTCTCCGGACGGTGGAAATACCACCAATAATAAAGTCTGACACGGTTATAAAACATCAGAGCAGGGCTCAACGGGAAGAAAAACTGTTACCAGTTGTAACCCTGTCCCAGAAAATTCAGCGCGAAATTCGTGCCTCAGCTTAACGTTGCCGCACTGCGTCGCTTTAATCATGGCTTCAAAGCGGTTATAACTCTTGCCGTGAAACGAAACAATCGCTCGGAAAACAGAATGAAAAAAACCGATTTGGTCACCCGGGAAGGCTACAACAAACTCAAGCAAGAGCTAGATTATCTCTGGAAAGAGCGCCGCCCGGAAATCACCAAGATTGTCTCTTGGGCCGCCAGCCTTGGCGACCGCTCTGAGAATGCAGACTACACATACAACAAGCGTATGCTGCGAGAAATAGATCGTCGTGTCCGTTACCTCAGAAAACGCCTCGAAATCCTGCGTGTGGTCGATTATAGCCCCCAACAGGACGGCAAGGTATTTTTTGGTGCCTGGGTCGATATAGAGAACGAAAATGGCGACACCCTCTCCTTCCGTATAGTCGGTCCCGACGAAATTTACGGCCGCAAGGACTACATTTCTATCGACAGCCCCATGGCTCGCGCATTGATCAAAAAAGAAGTGGATGATGAAGCCATCGTGACCACGCCGGAAGGGCCGAAAGTCTGGTACGTCAACAGCATCCGCTACCAGTAAGACGAACAGTAAGGTTACGCAGCGGCGTGACAATGAATCAAAGGAACACCATGACAACTTCAATCTATCAACAGATCGCGACGGAACTGAATGTACGCGATGCACAGGTTATCGCAGCAGTGAACCTGCTGGATGACGGCAATACCGTCCCCTTTATTGCCCGTTACCGTAAAGAAGTGACCAACGGCCTCGACGACACCCAGTTGCGTAACCTTGAATCCCGTTTGGGTTACCTGCGCGAGCTGGAAGAGCGCCGCCAGGTGATCCTGAAATCGATAGATGAGCAAGGCAAACTGTCCGACGCACTAAGAAAAGACATTCTGGATGCAGACAGCAAAAACCGCCTGGAAGATTTGTACCTGCCTTATAAACCCAAGCGCCGTACTAAAGGTCAAATCGCAATTGAAGCCGGTATCGAGCCACTGGCAACCCTGCTGTGGGAGCAACCAGACCAAGACCCAGAAACTGAAGCAGCAAAATATCTCAACGCTGACGCTGGCTTTGCTGACAACAAAGCTGTACTCGATGGCGCCCGTGCGATTTTGATGGAGCAATTTGCCGAAGATGCCGCGCTGCTGGATAAAATCCGCCGTCATCTGAACCAAAGCGCGGAAATTCAAGCCCGCGTGGTGGCAGGTAAAGAGGAAGAAGGCGCGAAGTTTAAAGACTACTTCGCCCATGATGAATTGCTCAGCAAGGTGCCTTCGCACCGCGCGCTCGCCATGTTCCGCGGCCGCAATGAAGGGATTTTGCAACTGTCACTGAATGCCGATCCGGGTCAGGATGAAAAATCCACTGGCTCATATTGTGAAACCATCATCAGTGACCACTATGGCGTGACCATTGGCGCTGCAGCCGCTGACCGCTGGCGTAAGCAGGTCGTGAGCTTTGCATGGCGTATCAAGATTTTGATGCACATGGAAACCGAGTTGATGGGTAACCTTCGCGAAATGGCAGAAACCGACGCGATTAAGGTCTTCGCCGATAACCTGAAAGACTTGCTGATGGCCGCACCTGCTGGCCCTCGTTGCACCTTGGGTATCGACCCTGGCCTTCGCACCGGTTGTAAAGTCGCGGTGATCGACAACACCGGTAAGCTTTTGGATACCGCCACCATCTATCCAACACCGCCACAAAACAAAATTGCAGAATCTGCACGCGTGGTGATGGCACTGGTGAAAAAGCACGATGTGGATTTGATTGCGATTGGTAACGGCACAGCTTCCCGTGAAACCGACGCCTTTGTGGCTGGCATGCTGAAAGATGCGGGTGAGAAAATCCAAACCGTAATGGTCAGTGAAGCAGGTGCGTCGGTTTACTCCGCCTCTGAGCTTGCCGCGACCGAGTTCCCGGGCCTTGATGTGTCACTTCGTGGTGCTGTTTCTATCGCCCGTCGTCTGCAAGACCCACTCGCTGAACTGGTGAAAATCGATCCAAAATCTATCGGTGTGGGCCAATACCAGCATGATGTTAGCCAAAGCCAGCTAGCTAAGCGTCTGGACGCCGTCGTGGAAGACTGTGTAAACGCCGTCGGTGTGGACGTAAACAGTGCCTCTGCAGCACTGCTGACCCGCGTCGCTGGCCTTTCTACCACCATGGCAGCCAACATTGTGGCCTTCCGCGACGAAAATGGCCGCTTTGAAGATCGCAAAACCCTGCTGAAAGTGCCGCGTCTTGGCCCGAAAGCCTTTGAACAGTGTGCGGGCTTCCTTCGTGTCATGAAGGGGAAAAACCCGCTGGATGGTTCTTCCGTTCACCCTGAGGCTTATCCTGTCGTGAAACGTATTGCCGAGAAATCCGGTAAAGGCGTTGATGCCATGATTGGCAACCACGACTTCCTGCGTGCGCTGAAAGCAGCAGATTACGCTGACGATACCTTTGGTATCCCGACCGTGACCGACATTCTGGCAGAACTGGCAAAACCTGGCCGCGACCCACGCCCAGAGTTTAAGACCGCCACCTTTGCCGATGGCGTCAATGAAGTGAAAGATCTGATCCCGGGTATGGTGTTGGAAGGCGTGATCACAAACGTGACTAACTTCGGCGCTTTTGTTGATGTCGGCGTGCATCAGGACGGTTTGGTGCATATCTCTGCGTTGTCAGATAAGTTCATTTCCGACCCACGTGAAGTCGTCAAAGCCGGTGATGTGGTGAAAGTGAAGGTGATGGAAGTGGATCTGCAGCGTAAGCGTATTGGTCTATCGATGCGCCTGAGCGATGAGCCGGGTTCAGATAACAAACCTACCCGCGAATCACGTCCTCGCCATCAGGAACGTAGCTTTAGCGGCAATAACCGCAATGAGAACAACCGCCGTGATAACCGTGGCGGTCAGCAATCCGGTTTCGGTGGCGCCTTTGCCGATGCCTTTGCTAAAGCGAAGCGTAACTGATCGCCGATAAACCAAAAACAGCGCCTTTGGCGCTGTTTTTGTATCTGCTTACTTCACTTATCGTCAAATCACGATCAGCACTTCTGACGGGATATTCGCGGCAGACGATTGCTGATAACGCATGGCAACCACCGCGCCTGTGCGTTGAGAAGCTTTCAGCTCGTCGATTTTATCTAAGATCTCTTTCGGCAGCTTAATGCGCATGGCATAGCCGTTTTCGTTTTGCGGCACATACGAACCGCTGGAAAGCATGTTAGTCAACTGACTTAGGGTTTCATGTGCAGCGAAACCCCCACCTTTGAACTGCCTTGGGTTTTGTTCCAGATCGGCGTAATCGGGGTGTTCAGAAGGATCCCAAGATGGGCTCTTAAGTTGTTTCTCTTCGGCGAGTACTGGTTTTTCTTCGGCAGTGGCATTTGCCTGACTGGGTGGGACGATTTTTTCGCGCACGCGATTTTCCCGCGCAACTTGCTCCGTTGGCGGGTTTACTGACGGTACGACAGCTGGAATGCTGACGTTTGCGGGCGAAATGTTCATGCCAATGTTGTCTCCCAACACCGACCGAAGGCGCGTCGCCTGCGAGCATAGGCGGGGTGCTCCCCGCGAATGCGCGTGCTATATCTCTATAGCGAAACTAGACCAAAACAGCGATCAATCCACCAATAGTACCCAGTGCAGAAAGCACCTGACCGGCGGAATACGCAGCATCGTCGTTGCTTTTCACTTCTTCGGGGTGATCCATACCGAGCGCCCCGTAGGTGAAAGATTCAACTTTAGACGAAGTTGGCATGCCTTCGGCTTCCGTTGCTTTGTTTACAGCCTTACCGTCCGACACTTCCTTCGCGACCTGCTCGTAAGACTGCTTGGCACCCTCTGCCACCTGTGCTTCATTGCCTTTTGCTGCCTGATTTGGCTGCATCGGCTTAGCATAAGCGTGCTGAGAATACCCAACGTTACCTATATTCATTATGGTCTCTCCTGATGCCATAGCAAGTAACTTGATTAAAGTATCGGCAGCTTTAGTATTAAATTTAGCTCCAATTCACTTAATCTCACTACTTTCCATCAACAGGACGGCAAACATTCTCCGCAAAACCTTAAAAGCTCTTGCGAAAAATGGCCGGGATCAGAAATGAACGGTGCATGCGACGCTTTGGCAAAGATTTGCCGCTGTGAACGCGGTGCCAGAACATCCAACTCCTGCGCCACTTTTACAGGCACAAGGCCGTCCAGCCGACCGTACATTCTGAGCCAAGGCATTGAAATATCATGCAAGTTTGGCCTCAGATCAGCGTCAGCAAGGATACCAAGGCCAGCGCAAAGCGCCTCTGGTTGAGAAGACGGGTGAGAGAGGACCGCCTGTTTCAACCACTTAATATCCTGCCTTGCTGTTGGGCTTCCCATTGCCTGAAGCGCCATGAAACGCTCAACCGTCGTCTGAAAGTCTTCGGCTAATTGCTTCGTAAAGGCTTGCAACACCTCGGGTTTTATCCCTCGCCATCCATGTTCTGCAGCAAATCTTGGTGAGCTGGCAATCGTGACTAAACCTTTCACACGTTCCGGTGCGAGCAGTGCAGCCTGAGTGGCAACCATTCCCCCCAAAGACCAACCGGCCCAAACAGATTCCTGCGGTGAATTATCAAGCAAACACTGTGCCATTTCCTCTAAAGAAAAGGCGTCTGTCGGTTGGCTGAAACCGTAGCCCGGCAGATCAACACAATGAACACGGTAATGCGGGGTGAGAGCGGGCAGGATATTTTGCCATACGGCGCTGTTCATCCCCCAGCCATGAATGAGAATCAGATCGGAACCCTGGCCTTCCGTGTGCCAGTACAGAGAAGTCGTCATTTACACTGCCTAAATTCGTTTATCAACAAGCATGTCCTTTATGTTAAGCACTATCTTACGTGCCTTGCCGCTACGTTGTCAGCTTTGCCACCACAGGTTGGAGCAGCATGACTATCCTTGGTGTCATGCCTGTCACGCCAGCTTGCCCCGTCAGCCACGCTGCCTGCATTGCGGTTTGCCCACGCCTTACGTAATTGAAAGCTGCGGCATATGTTTGAAAAAGCCGCCGCCGTGGGACAGTTTGGTCTGTGTCGGTGCCTATGCCTTTCCTTATGACAAGCTGCTTCACCGCTTCAAGTATCAAGGACATTACTGGCTTGCCCCTGCACTCGCTAAACTGCTCGCGACAGAGATTGAATCACCTGCGCCTCTGCTGCTTCCCGTACCCATGCATTGGAAACGAAGACTTTGGCGGGGATTTAATCACAGTAGCGTATTAGCCGCAGAACTCGCACAGCAACTTAAGGTTCAATCTGAGCCCAATGTCTTAAAACGCATTCGTGCCACTCGCCAACAGCAGGGATTAGATCGACAATCCCGTCTTTCAAACTTAAAGCATGCATTTTCTATCGAAGGGAAACTGCCACCACACATTGCCTTGGTTGATGATGTGGTCACCACGGGTGCAACGATCGCCCAACTATGCCGTCTGCTCAGGCGCCAAGGTGCTGAACGTATTGATGTGTATTGCCTTTGCCGCACACCACCTGATGCTTCTTAAATGAAAAGTTAGGGAAAAGTAACCTCGAAGCTTGAGGGGTGATAGAGAACAAAAACAAGCGTACAATGTAAACAAATACTGGATAAATCAGGTAAGAAGCCGTGTCACAAATTATTATTTCAGAAAGTGCACAGAGCCATTTCGGTAAACTGCTTGAGCAGCAGCCGGAAGGGACAAACATCCGCGTATTCGTGGTTAATCCTGGCACGCAAAACGCAGAGTGCGGCGTTTCTTACTGCCCTCAGGATGCAGTGGAAGCGACTGACACCGAACTCAAATTCGAAGGTTTTTCTGCCTACGTAGATGAACTGAGCCTTCCATTTCTGGAAGATGCTGAGATTGATTTTGTCACTGACAAAATGGGCTCACAGCTGACGCTGAAAGCACCAAACGCAAAAATGCGTAAAGTGTCTGATGATGCACCTTTGATGGAGCGCGTTGAATACGTTATCCAGACTCAGGTTAACCCTCAGCTGGCTGGTCACGGCGGTCACATCAATCTGATTGAAATCACTGAAGACAAAGTGGCAGTGATTCAATTTGGCGGTGGTTGTAACGGCTGTTCAATGGTTGATGTTACCCTGAAAGACGGCATCGAGAAGCAATTGCTGGAAGAGTTCAGCGGCGAGCTTAACGGTGTTCGTGATGTCACCGAGCACGCACATGGTGATCACTCTTACTACTAAGAGCTATTATCTGAGAAGAAAGGCGCTCGATTGCGCCTTTTTTGTCTCGCTAGTTTGCCGCTAAGAAGGTATCCCTTCGCCACTGGTGGACGAAAAGTACCCCCAGCGTTAATCCACGCAATGCCATAAAGCCGAGCATCGCCGCCCAAAGCGCATGGTTGCCCCAGCCACTTAATAGCCACCAAATCACAAAGAAACCTGCCATCGCGACAAACATGGTGTTTCGCATTTCACGCCCGCGCGTCGCACCGATAAACACGCCATCTAACAGAAAGCACCACATGGCCACCAGCGGCATAGCAATGAGCCAAGGCAGATACACAAAGGCCTGTTCACGAACTTCTGAGATATCAGAAATGATTCCGACAATCTGCTCGCCCCAAAGCAGGAAAGCGGCGGTGATAAGTAGCGAAATCACCAGACTCCAGAAGGTGGTGGCTGTCAGTGAGTCCATCAGCTCGTTTCTATTTCGGGCACCAATTGCCTTCCCTACCATGGCTTCCATGGCATAGGCAAAGCCGTCCATTGCGAAAGAGACCAACATTAGGAAATTCATCAGCACCGCATTGGCTGCCACCACGTTATCGCCCAGTGTCGCACCCTGAAACGTCATAAAGGTGAAGGCCAGTTGCAGGCAAAGACTTCGAAGGAAGATGTCCCGGTTCAGCTTTAAAAGCCGTCCCATGCCCGCAGAGGCTTTTTTCCACTGCGCCAATGGGGAAGACAACATCTCTTGCTTCCAGCGCTGCGCCACAAAGTACAAGCCCAGAGCCATGCCGCTGTAATCGGCAATCACACTGGCTGCTGCAGCGCCCTGCACTTTCCAGTCAAAACCCACGACAAACAGCACATCGAGCACGATGTTGATGACATTGATAACAATCAGTAACATCATTGGCTTTTTCGCGTTCTGGGCTCCCAATAACCAACCCATGATCACAAGATTGGTCAACGCAGCAGGCGCACTCCAGATACGCACAGAGAAATACTGGTCGGCATAGCGCTTCACTTCCTCGCTCGCGTCACTATAGGAAAACACCCAATCCGCAATCAACGGATGCATGGCGATAATTGCGAGCGCCAGCAGCCAGGCAAGAGAGATGCCTTGGAGAAACACATTCGCCAGCCCCGCTTTATCGTCCGCACCATAAGCTTGCGCGGTAAGCCCTGTGGTAGCCATGCGAAGAAAACCAAGTAGCCAGAAAGTTACCGCAATCATGGTACTGCCGACCGCCACACCACCGAGATACCAGGCATGGTCGAGGTGGCCAATCACGGCCGCATCCACCAGTCCCAGCAAAGGCACGGTAATGTTGGAGAGCACCATGGGGAACGCGAGCGAAAAAACACGCACGTGAAGGGCTTTTTGTTGCAGCGCTGACAGCATAAATTGGCTCTGTGGTTATCGACAGATAGAGAGTAAGTGGCAGAAGTGTATCAGAATGTCTGGACTAAAAAGACGATAACGCCGCGACATCCAGCCGCGGCGTTGAGAATTGAAGATAGGAAAGCATCATCCCTGCTCACTGTTTGCTTTGGGCTCGCAACTATCCTATCGCACGCCACGCATGATCAGCGAGCAAAGCCACAAACAAACCAAACACATGCCAAATGGAGTATTTAAACGTCTGCCAAGCCAACCCTTTGCGGTCATGGAATTTCAACTGCCACGCGTACCAGGCAAAGCCGAGATTGAGCGCCAAACTACCGAAGAGGTAAATCAGCCCACTCATTCCCGCTAGCCAAGGCAACAGACCCACCACCACCAAAAGCAGGGTGTAGAGCAAAATCATGGTCTTGGTGAATTCCACGCCATGGGTCACCGGCAGCATAGGTACGCCAGCTTTGGCGTAATCTTTCTCACGATGAATCGCAAGCGCCCAGAAATGCGGAGGCGTCCAAGTAAAAATAAGAATCACCAGCAGCAGCGCATGTGGGTCGAGCGTTCCTGTCACCGCGACCCAACCGAGCAGCGGAGGCATCGCGCCGGCCAAACCGCCAATCACGATATTCTGCGGCGTCGCGTGCTTCAGCCATACTGTGTAGACCACCGCATAGCCAATCAAACTGGCAAAGGTGAGCCATGCCACCAGCGCATTCAATACCCAAAGGAGCGCAAAGCCCGCGACCATCAGCAAACCACCAAAGGCCAGCGCCTGTGACGTACCTACCCGGCCTTTTGCAACGGGGCGATGGATGGTGCGCTGCATCTGCCGATCAATACGCTGATCAATCACATGGTTGAACACCGCAGCGGCAGCCGACTGCATACCAATCCCTAACAGCCCGAGGATCACGGCGTGGGCAGGAGGCAAGGACGGCACCGCCAAACACATTCCCACCATGGCAGTCAGCAATAGCATGGCCACCACTTTGGGCTTGGTCAGCTCCAGATAATCCCGCCATTGAGCGGTTTCAGTATTCGGGGCGCTGTTTGCCAGCGAAGGCGTGTTGAATTTAGCCATGGCTTAACCTCCCTGTATCTCCCAAAGACGACTGTGCAGCGGTCAATGAAACAGGTGCGAACACACCTACCACCGTCCTGACAGTCACTAAAAGTAAAAGCAATCCGCAAACATTGTGTGCCACCGCAACAGACAGCGGCAGCAAGGCAACCACATTAGTAACACCAAGCGTTATCTGAATACCTAGCGCGCCTAGGAGAAGCAGCGATGTGCTGGCACCAAGCGGTTTTCTGACTGCAAACGCCAGCAGTAAAATGAGCGCAGTGACCACCATGGCTCCGATTCGGTGGGTAGCATGAATCGTGACGCGCTGATCGAAGTTCAGCACACCATATTGGTAAGTCTCGTTTTTCGGGCTGATGGGGTGAAACGCCGAGGCGTCGTATTTCTCTGCCCAATCGACTTCACAAACGGGCAATTGGGTGCAAACGAGAGCTGCATAGTTGGCTGATGTCCAGCCGCCGAGCGCAATTTGCATTACCACTGCCAGAAGCGCCGCGACTGACAACGCCTTGAGCTTTCCGCCAACAGAGGCCTTTTGAAGGCCCACCTCTAGCTGTGTTGGCTCTTTAATACGCCGTCTTTCCAGCAGCGCCAACATGAACAGCAAGGTGACAGTTGTGAAACCACCGAGCAAATGCCCCATCACGACAATCGGCATCAGGTTCATGGTGACTGTCCACATGCCTAGAGCCGCCTGGAAGGTTACCACCGCCAGCAGTAAGCTCGGCAACAAGCGGTTGCGTTCAGGGCGGCACCACGAAAGGAAGGCTATGGCAGCAATCACTAAACCTAGGGTGCCTGCCACATAGCGATGGATCATTTCATTCCAGGCTTTTTGAATTTCAACAGGGGCATGAGGGAAGGCTTCTGTGGCTTGGGCAATTTTCTCCGCCGATTGCGGTACGGTCAGAAAGCCATAGCACCCTGGCCAATCTGGGCACCCTAAGCCAGCTTCTGTCAAGCGGGTAAATGCACCGAGGGCAACCACGACCAAAGCCAAGGCCAGTGCACCGTAAATCAGTCCGAGATAGCGTTTATCTTTTTCCATCGCGACTTCCCTTACCCGACTTTAGAGAGTTTCATGAGTTTTCGAAGATCGGACAGCAGTCCTTTGCTTTGTGCCACCTGTGCTGATTTTTCAGCTGGCACCGGATAGGCAAGAATAAGATTATTTAGGGGGTCGACGAGATAAATCGCGTTGTCAGCAAAGGGCAGCGACAACATGGTCTGTTGTTGCGTCGCATCGATGTTTTGGCGGGTGACATTGGTGCCTTCTTCCACTGCCGAGCTTTCCGGCGTCAGCAGAATGCTGGCAACCCGTTCACGCTCTCGGCCAACCGCGACCGGAATTTGATTAAGTTGAAACAGCGCACTCTCGCACTTCTCATCACAGGCATTGGGGTAAGAGTAGACCAAACGCCATTGCCCATTGTGTGACAGCCAGTCAGCCCTCACTTCTTCGGCGATAAGCTCGCCGTTGTTCGTCACACCTTTGTTGTACCAACCGAAGTCCAACACCAATTTGGCAGCCAGAACCGGCAGAACAAAAATCACGGTGACCAGTATCAGCGCTTTTTTCCCATTCATATGCGTCCTTTCCTCCACCAAAGCCCAAATCCAATCACTACTACCAGCGCCAATCCAAACCACTGCATGGCGTAGGCATAGTGCTTTTCCGGCTTCATCACGACAGGCTCCCAGATGGGTTTCGCACCTGTACTGAAGCTCTCTCCGTTACTGTCGCTTATCACATCTCCGCGGATAAGCCAGGGTTTGAGGGAAAGCCTGGAAGCCTGTTCCAGACTTTTGATATCAATCGACTGAACCCGTTGGGGCCAACCGACTTCTGTTTCCACGTGTGCCAGCACCACCCTTTCAGAGGGGAAGTCGATAGTGCCGCTGACCGAATAGCTCCCGTCCAGTGTCGGAAGAGCAGGTAGTGTTTCTCTTGTTGCCGGAGCAGCCACCCAACCCAGCTCTACCAATACCCACTGATTGTCACTTCTGAAAGGTAAAAACCAGCGGTATCCCACCCGGCCTTCAAAGGTTTGGTTATCGAGTAGCATGCTCTTCGATGTATCAAACTGACCAGCTAGTTTGACCCGTGTCCCTTTCAATTCCTGTGGCAAAGATGCCAAGGCGGTCACTTCTTGTTGGGAGCGCTCTGCAAGTTGAGACAACAAAGCTTCTTTTTCTGCCCCGCGGGACATTTGCCACATCCCCAGCTTGACCAATAGCGCTGTCATCGCCAGAGTGAATACAAGAAAACCAATCCGTCTTATTTGCCGTATGTTGGAAGAAGACATCCGGTCACCTTTTTGACTCTCAGGAGGCAATATGCTGCTCAAAGGGATCCTCGTCTGCCTGTTGGTCTTTATCGTCTTTAACTTGTTTCGAGCGTTGCCGATTATGCTTAAGGGTCAATCCGACGTTCCCATGTCCCGTTTTCTGGGGCGTCGCGTGTTGTTCTCAGTGATTGCGTTTGTCATCTTGCTGGTTGCTTTGGCGACCGGAGTGATTGAACCCAACAGCCGCCCATACTAATTCGTTTCGCTACAAGATGTAGACGAACACGAACAGACACAGCCATACCACGTCCACGAAGTGCCAATACCAAGCACCTGCCTGGAAGGCGAAATGGTGCTGAGGGGTCATGTGACCTTTCAGTACCCTAAGCCAAACAATGAAAAGGATGATGGACCCAAGGAAAACGTGCATGCCATGGAAACCAGTAAGCAGGAAGAAGGTGTTCCCGTAGATCCCCGAATCTAGTCGTAGGTTTAGCTCTTGGTATGCGTGGACATATTCCTCTACCTGAAGCCCGAGGAATATCCACCCCAGAAGTACTGTAACGCCAAGAAACTGTTTGACACGTTGGCGATTACCCTCTTCCATCGCCACATGCGCAAAGTGCAGCGTGACAGATGAAGTGAGTAGAATAACGGTGTTAATTAGCGGTAAACCCCAAGCTCCCATGGCCGTGGTTTCCGTACCATCTGGTGTTTTCACCAAAGGCCAGCCTGGAATGAAGTCAGGCCACAGCACCGCCGCCGTCATGGCATTGTTGCTTGCCCCTCCCAGCCATGGAACAGCAATGATTCGGGCGTAAAACAATGCACCAAAGAAAGCGGCAAAGAACATCACTTCCGAGAAGATGAACCAACTCATGCCCTGACGGAAGGATCTGTCCATTTGTGCTGAATACATCCCGCTCATAGATTCATGAATCACATCCCGGAACCAGCCAAACAGCATAAACATTAATATGCCGGTGCCTATCAGCAGCATCCATGGACCATTACCACCGAATAATCCGGCGACTGTTGAACCTGCGCCCATCGCGATAAAGAACAGCGCAATAGCACCGACAATCGGCCATTTGCTCTGCGCGGGTACGTAGTAGTTTTCGTACTGGGCATCTGTACTGGTATCTGTTGTCATGATGACCTCACTGCATTTACTGAGTCACAGGCTCAGTCTTAGCGCTAAACAGGGTATATGCCAGCGTCAAGGTGCTGATATCTTCCGGAAGCTCCGGGTCGACATAAAACACCAGAGGAAGCTCTGCGTCTTTTCCTGCTTCAAGGGGCTGGCGGTTGAAGCAGAAACATTCAATTTTGTTTAGGTACTGGGCTGCCAGACCTGGTGTGACCGAAGGCACTGCCTGTCCTATCGAATTAATGCTCGTGTTGTTGGTCGCGCGATAAGCAATGGTTCGCGTTTCCCCAGGATGCACAGTGAGCTTCTTCACCTCAGGCACAAAATCCCAGCCAAGGCCGGGATTAATGTAGGCAACAAACTCAACAGTCACAGTGCGGGAAAAGTCCACCTGATTGCTTTCCGTCGCAGCAACATCACTGGTCTTACCGTTAATCCCAGTGATATCGCAAAAAACGTCATAGAGCGGGACCAATGCGAAGGCAAAGCCAAACATCAGCACAGCCAAGCCCGCCAGCTTCGCAGCTGAGCGTCCTGTGTTTTGTGTCTGTTGCTCTTGCTCTGCCATACACTATCCCTTAATCGATTTTCGGTGGCGTTGAGAAGGTGTGATAAGGCGCTGGAGATGGTACTGTCCACTCCAATCCTTCTGCACCATCCCACGGCTTCGCTGGTGCAGGCTCACCGCCACGAATACATTTCACCAACAGCACAAGGAAGATGAGCTGGGAGAATCCGAACAGGAATGCACCTACACTCACTATCGCGTTGATATCAGCAAACTGCAGGGCATAATCCGGAATACGGCGTGGCATGCCTGCAAGTCCCAGGAAGTGCATTGGGAAAAACAGGATGTTCACGGAAATCAGTGAGCACCAGAAGTGCCAGTTGGCCAGAGTCTGGTTGTACATGTGCCCTGTCCATTTTGGCAGCCAATAGTAGGCAGCTGCCATGATGGAGAAGATGGCACCGGACACCAGAACGTAGTGGAAGTGAGCCACCACAAAGTAGGTATCATGATACTGGAAGTCCACCGGCGTTATTGCCAGCATCAAGCCAGAGAAGCCCCCTATCGTAAACAACACGATAAAGGCGAGCGCGAACAACATGGGCGTTTCAAAGGTCATAGACCCCCGCCACATCGTGGCCACCCAGTTAAACACTTTCACCCCTGTGGGCACCGATATCAGCATGGTGCAATACATGAAAAAGAGTTCGGCAAACACCGGCATTCCGGTTGTAAACATGTGGTGAGCCCAAACGACGAAGCTCAGGCCTGCAATCGATGCGGTCGCGTATACCATGGAGGCATAACCAAACAGGGGTTTGCGGGCAAACGCTGGCACGATAGCAGAGATAATCCCGAAGCTTGGCAGGATCATGATGTACACCTCTGGATGTCCGAAGAACCAGAAGATGTGTTGGAACATGACCGGGTCGCCACCACCGGCGGCATCGAAGAACGATGTGCCGAAATACTTATCAGTGAGCACCATGGTGACCGCACCAGCAAGCACTGGCATCACCGCAATCAATAGAAACGCAGTGATAAACCAAGTCCAGACGAACAGCGGCATTTTCATGTAGGTCATGCCAGGGGCACGTAGGTTCATGATGGTCACAATCACGTTTATCGCGCCCATAATGGAACTGATACCCATGATGTGCACAGCAAACACAAACAATGCTGTGCTGTCTGGTGAGTATGTGGTAGAGAGCGGCGCATAGAAGGTCCAGCCAAAGTTTGGACCGCCTCCTTCCATAAACAGTGACATGATGAGCATTAGAAATGCGAACGGCAAAATCCAGAAGCTCCAGTTGTTCATTCTGGGTAGCGCCATATCCGGCGCGCCAATCATCATCGGCACCATCCAGTTCGCCAATCCGGTAAAGGCTGGCATCACTGCACCAAACACCATGATAAGACCATGAACTGTGGTCATCTGGTTAAAGAAGTTGGGGTCGACCAGTTGCAAGCCAGGCTGAAACAATTCCGCCCGGATAACCAATGCCATTGCCCCACCCAGCAAAAACATGGTGAAGCTGAAAATCAGATACATTGAGCCGATGTCTTTATGGTTGGTCGTTAACAGCCAACGCATTAACCCTCGGGGCTTATGATCATGGTCGTGATCATCGTGACCGACCTGATCAGGCGTCATATCCGTCATTGCGATTTCTCCTTAAAGATCGTCACCGTTGAGCACAGCATTGATTTGAGATGCCTGAATGGCATCACCCGTGTTGTTGCCCCAAGCATTTCGCTCGTAGGTGATGACCGCAGCCAGCTCCTTAAGGCCAAGCTGCGCGCCAAATGCCTGCATGGCAGTCCCTGACTTGCCGTGAATGACGATATTGAGGTGGTCGAGCACCTTGTCAGGGTCAGCCGAGATGCCTTGTTGAGCAAGTGCAGGGAAGACTCCTGGGAGACCCAGGCCATTGACCTGATGACAAGCAGCACAGCGTGAGTTGTAAACCTCCTCACCCAGTTCCATCAGCTCGTCCATGTTCATGTTCATCGCAAGCAGTTTCTGCTCTTCTTCCTTCACCTTGGCTTGCGCGGCTGCAGTTTCCGTGACCCAAGCGTCAAACTCTTCAACTGGCTTGGCTATAACCACAATTGGCATAAAGCCATGGTCTTTGCCGCAAAGCTCCGCGCATTGACCGCGGTAGATGCCCGGCTTGTCGATACGCGTCCAAGCCTCATTGATGAAGCCAGGGTTTGCGTCTTTCTTCACCGCAAAATCTGGCACCCACCAAGAGTGGATAACGTCTTCAGAGGTGATCAGAAAACGCACTTTCTTACCAGTTGGTACCACTAAGGGTCTATCAACTTCCAGCAGGTAAGTTTCGCGCTTAGTCGCTTCACCATCGATTTGAGCAGCCGATGTCGCCAGCAAAGAGAAGAATTCCACGTCATGGTCAAAATAGCGGTAATGCCATTTCCACTGAGATCCAGTCACCTGAATGGTCAGCTCAGAGTCAGAAGGGTCTTCCATTGCCAGAAGCACATTGGTTGCAGGTACAGCCATAGCTATCAGGATCAGAAAAGGAATCAGCGTCCAGAGAATTTCCACCTTGGTGCTTTCGTGGAAATTCGCTGCTACTGCACCTTTCGATTTACGGTGATGGATAATGGCCCAAAACATTGCCCCGAAAACAACCACACCGATAGCCACACAGATCCAGAGAATCGTCATATGAAGGCCATACACCTTTTCACTGATCTCTGTGACGCCAGGGGTCAAGTTAAACGAGGACACTTCGTTTGCAGCATTAGCGGCAAACGAAGAAAAAATTGCGAGCGCGTATAGAAGCTGGCGAGTCTTCACCGGTTCCCTCCTCAAAGTCACTTCGCAGTGCAAAATGTAAATGGATAAAAAATAAAAGTTCGATTAACACTATATTTACAAATAAAGTTAGGCAAGGAACGTGGAAAGAACAAAATTTGAGTAGCAAAATGCGCCGAAACATGATGCCAGCCACGAATTTACGAGATAAAGACAACTGTTTCACCCGCAACGATTTTGTGCCGCTTTTCTTAAAAAACTACTGAAATTCAAGGCAGAAATATCTTTATATTAAGAAGAGTTACTAAAAGTTTTGTGGAAAGTGACCACCCGGAACAAAGAATTGCGGGTGTGCAAAAATGCAGAGGAGAAGCGGCTTGTAGCACGAAAGATCCGTAAAAAGAAAGGCAGCCACGGACTTTTCATCCGAAGCTGCCTGTTTCTTTAACTCTTGTAACGCGAAGTCGGTGGGTTACATCCAGTCTGTGTTGCGAATCACACCAACAGCGATACCTTCGATGGTGAGATGCTGTTGGGAAAGGTCGACCACGATAGGCGCAAACTCTTCATTCTCAGCATGAAGCAGCACCTGATTACCTTTGCGCTCAAGGCGCTTCACCGTCACATCATCTTCAACACGGGCAACTACCACCTGACCGTTTCGCACATCCTGTGTTTTATGAACTGCTAGCAGGTCACCGTCCATAATACCGATGTTTTTCATACTCATACCACTAACACGTAGCAGAAAGTCAGCATTTGGTTTGAACAGGTTTGGGTCCACCTGGTAGTGCATTTCTACATGCTCTTGCGCGAGGATAGGCTCACCGGCAGCGACGCGACCAATCAAAGGAAGACCGTCGTCGTCGTTTGCTGATTCAGTTTCCACCAGTAAGCGGATGCCACGCGATGCACCAGGCACGATTTCAAGCACGCCTTTACGCGCCAGCGCTTTCAGATGTTCTTCAGCAGCATTGGCGGAGCGGAACCCCAGTTCTCTCGCGATCTCGGCACGCGTTGGTGGCATGCCGGTGTCCTCGATCTTTGCTTTGATCAAATCAAAGACTTGCTGTTGTCTTGCGGTTAACGGCTTCATATCATGACCTGTCTTTTTATACAGTTAACTGTGAGTATATCCAGTGTTTAACCGCTTGAAAAGGCGGATTTTGCACCAATCTGTAATAAAGGCCCTATTTGGCTCACATTTTTCTGACTGCCCAGGTCGCCAGAACTTGGCTCATCCATGACATAAGCCTTCGTATTGGTGTCATTTCCCTGCAAGTTCGGAGATGTTTTCTGCTAGACTTGCCACGCACTAAACTTAAGAGGCCGCGATTCAGATGTCTGCTTGCCAATCAATCTACCAGAAGTTATTGAATTTACCGCTGTCGGTGCTGGTGAAAACTATCAGTATACCGTCTGACCCCATAAACCAACTGGACCTGGATTTGTCCCGTCCTATGGTTTATGTGTTGCCATTCCGCTCTCATACTGATCTGCTGACACTTCGCAGCAGTTGTCTGCAGCTGGGTCTGCCCGATCCCCTTGAGCCGCTTGAGCTAGGTGGAAAAAGCCTGCCGCGTTATGTATTCATCTCTCAGGGCAAGCGCATGTTCAAAGACAGCGACCCTATCCCGGCAGATTCTATTGAACTGTTCACCGAGTGGCTCGAACTCCACAAGCGTGACACTGAACTCGACATCCAGATGGTGCCAGCGTCTGTGGTCTGGAACCGCGATCCGGGTAATGAGTCCCGCCCCGCAGCGCCTGCTCTTCAAGCGATGAACGGCCTGCAAAAGTGCTACACCATTTTGACACTGGGTCGCGACAGCATGGTTCGCCTGAGTAACGCGGTTTCACTGCGTTATATGGCAGACAAGCACGGCACGGACACTACAATCGCGAACAAACTGGCGCGTGTGGCGAAAATTCATTTCTCACGCCAGAAAATGGCGGCATCCGGGCCTGGCCTACCCGACCGCCAATTGCTATTCAAGCGCTTGCTGGCATCCAAAGCCATTGATAAAGCGGTACAGGATGAGGCAGCAAGCCGTGATGTGCCGGTTGAGAAAGTGCGCAAAGAAGCCATCGACATGATGGAAGAAATCGCAGCGGACTTCTCGCCGAGCCTTATCCGTTATGCTGACCGCCTGCTGACGTGGCTTTGGAATAAACTGTATCAAGGCCTTAATATCAATAACTCCGAGCGTGTGCGAAAGCTCGCACAGGATGGTCATGAGATTGTGTACGTGCCTTGTCATCGCTCACACATGGACTATCTGCTGCTTTCTTACGTGCTTTACAAAGAAGGGCTGGTACCCCCGCACATCGCTGCGGGCGTTAATCTGAACTTCTTCCCAGCAGGCCCGATTTTCCGCCGTGGTGGAGCGTTCTTTCTACGTCGTACCTTTAAAGGCAATCGCCTTTACTCCACCGTATTCCGAGAATACCTGGCAGAGCTTTTCGCTAAAGGTTACTCGGTAGAATACTTCTCTGAAGGTGGCCGTTCGCGAACCGGTCGCTTGCTTCCGGCAAAAACCGGCATGCTGGCAATGACCATTCAAGCCATGCTGCGAGGTCTCAAGCGCCCAGTGACACTGGTGCCAGTCTACATCGGTTACGAGCACGTGATGGAAGTCAGTACTTACGCTAAAGAGCTACAGGGTAAGCGCAAAGAGAAAGAAAGCTTCGGCCAGGTACTGGGTATTCTTCGAAAGCTGCGTAACTATGGTAAGGGATACGTGAACTTCGGCGAACCTATTTCGGTGAACCACTTTCTGAATGAAAAAGCACCGGATTGGCAAAAGGATATCGATCCTATTGAACCTCAGCGCCCTGACTGGCTGCTTCCAGCTGTTAACGGCCTCGCTGAGCGTATGATGACAAAAATCAACGATGCAGCTGCTGCCAACGCTCTGACCCTGTCTGCTACGGCGCTTCTGGCTTCCCGTCAGAGTGCTCTAAGCCGTGAAGCGCTAGAAGAACAAATCACCATTTATCTCGAACTGCTTCGCCAGGTACCGTATTCATCGACCAGTACAGTACCAGCAGATTCCGCGCAGGAACTGGTTGAACACGCGCTGAGTCTGAATAAGTTCGTGGTTGAAAAAGACTCGTTGGGTGAAGTGATTTCACTGGACCGTCAACAGGCCATCCTGATGACCTTCTACCGCAACAACATCATTCATCTGTTCGCAGTACCATCGCTGATCGCGCAGATGCTGGTATTCAAGACCAGTGTTTCACGTGAAAACCTGATGGACTCGATTCGCCAGCTGTACCCATTGCTGAAAGCTGAGTTATTCATGAACTTTGATGATGCTGCGCTACAAAGCTACATCGATGCAACCCTGATAGAACTTGAGCGTCAGTCGCTTATTACCATTGACGATAACACCATCAGCCGAAACAACTGCAAGCTCAACCAGCTTCAGTTACTGGGTCGTACCATCGCTGAGACCCTGCAGCGCTATGCGATCACTCTGACCCTGTTCAGCCATGAGCCGGATACTTCGAAGTCCGATCTGGAGCAACAAAGCCAGATGATGGCACAGCGCCTAAGTCGTCTACACGGCATCAACGCCCCAGAGTTCTTCGACAAGGGTGTCTTCGCGACCCTGCTGAACTCTCTGCGTGAGCAGGGCTATCTGAATGACGATGACCACGCACGTGCAGACCGCGTAGAAGCACTCCGTGAATGTGTGTTTGGCTTGATTTCACCGGAAGTACAACTGACCATCCAGGCTATCCTGAATCAGCCATCGGAAAGCTGATAATTAGTTCGCCGAAACAAAAAGCTCGCCCAAATGGCGAGTTTTTTGTTTCCGCTATGCTTTGTATTACTTGATTAACACAGCAAGCGCTAAGCCAATAAATACCAGCATCCCGACATAGTTATTGTTTAAAAATGCCTTGAAACAAAGCTCCCGCTCGCGGCCGCGCGCCAGCCACTGTTGATAAACAAACAGAGCCGAAGCGGCGAGCAAGAACCAGTAGTAAACCTGTGAGAGCCCGCAGAGGAAACCCACTAGCACCAACAGCAAGATCGTCACCAGTTGCAGGATACCAACGGCGATCTTGTCGAAGCGCCCAAAGATAATGGCAGAAGATTTGATGCCAACTTTCAGATCATCATCGCGATCAACCATGGCATACAGGGTGTCATAGGCCACGGTCCATAACACATTGGCAAGAAATAACATCCACGCCACAGGCGGCAATTCGCCAGACTGTGCTGCGTAGGCCATTGGGATTGCCCAACTGAACGCCATGCCAAGTACCAACTGCGGCATGTGGGTATAGCGTTTCATGAAAGGATAGACAGATGCTAAAAGTGCGGCGACCACTGACAACTTAATGGTTAGTGAATCCAGCGTCAGCACCAGCAGGAATGCCCCTAAAATCAGCAAACCAAACAGCGCTAGCGCCTCTTTAGCGGTCACCAACCCTGAAGGTAGTGGACGAGCTTGGGTACGTTTCACATGACCATCAAAGTTGCGGTCAGCGAAGTCGTTAATTACACATCCCGCTGCGCGCATCATGATAACGCCGAGCACAAAGACTACCAGAACATGTAGGTTTGGCATTCCATCTGCTGCCAGAAACAATGCCCACAGCGTTGGCCACAATAGCAACAAGCTGCCAATTGGCCTGTCCATTCGCGTTAATTGCCAATATGCTCTCGCCTTGGCTACATCCATTCAGCCTTCCTCCTGATACACCGGTGCATCCGGTAAAAACAGCTCAGAAACCAGCATCGGCTTTTCGTTGACCCACAAACGCGAACGACGCGCCAGTAGGGACCGTCCTTCCACCACCACGGTAGCAACTTCAATCGCATCGCGGCGGGCATTTGCCTGGTTGAACACGCGCTGCCCTAAAGGCACCGCGCCAAGATCTGCAATGTCCTGCTCTTTTTCTGTCAGGGTTGATTTAGGCACCAAAGTACGGGCACACAACCAAGCATCCCCATCTCCTGACAGCACCACTTCACGCACCATGCAAGGCTCTTCACCTAACAGGCTAAGTTCATTTTCAGCCAGGGCTGATTGTTCTATTTCGTGTAAGCCCAGTAGCTCTACTGCCAGCGTAAGACAGCGCGCTTTCAACCTCTCAGTCATCGAGTGGCGTTCCAATAGCCACGCCCCTTCGCGGGTTGTTTCCAGCGTTTGCCAGTCTGGTTCCTCCCACCTTGCATTCATGAGAGCTTGTAAGTGTAATTCCTTGAATTCTGACATGTTATCCTGAGCCGAAGAGCAAAAAAACCACAAAACTTTCGCCGAATCGGCCAATAGTGTTTAGTATTAATATACGTAAACCACTAAGAGACTCAGACTTTAAGTGGCTTACGTATATTGCGCTATTGTACAAGCTGTGCCTCGAAACGCGCAGCTAAACTACCATAAGAGATTGATGAAATCCGGGGTTTGGCAAAAACCATGAAAAAAAATATCACTGCTGTTTTCGCCTTAATTGTGTCTCTGTTGTGTTCCCTTCCGACGCTGGCGAAAGAGGAAGAGAATGCCCCGCAGTTCAGCTATTTTACGCTTGAGCCAGAGATTACTACCAACTTTATTACGGAAGGACGCAAACTTGGATTTATCAATGTCCGCGTTGACCTGATGGTGGACGACCCTTCACTGCTCCAGATGTTGGAGTATCACCAGCCGTTGATCCGCGACACCATTATTGAAGTGCTGAGTCAGGAAAATGAAGTAAGAGTGAAGTCTCTTTCCGGTCGCGAATCCATCCGCAAAGAGTGTATGGAGCGCGTGAATGAGGTACTTCTAGCGGAAACCAATCAAAAAATGCTTTCTGATCTGCTATTTACTAAATACCTATATCAGTAATTGCTATCAGCAAAAAGGCGGCTTGTTAGCCGCCCTCTCGTAATTCTTTCTCTAAACTCAAACGCTCGCCGCTTCATCCACCAATGGCGCGGATAAGCTTCGGCTAATGTAATCAGCAACCTGTTGTTGCTGTTCCTTAGAAAGGTACAAACCCAGTTTGGTCCGCCGCCACAGCAAATCTTCAGCATCCTGCACATATTCAGACGCCATCAGATATTCTACTTCGCGCTGTGACAGGCCTTCACCGAAGTCGAAACCCAAATCAGCAGCCGTCTTCACGCCATTCAGCCACACCCAGACCCGGCTACCATAGGTGGTCGCCAGCCGGTGAGCGGTAAAATCATCCATCCACGGGCATTCTTGTTTCAAACGCTGCTGCACATCGTCGAAGCCTGAAATATCCTCACCGCCAGGCAATACCTGATCTGCCGTCCAGTCTTTACCCATCTCAGGGAAGAAAGGCTCCAGTTTATTCACCGCTGCACGCGCCAGTTTCCGGTAGGTCGTCAGTTTGCCACCAAAAATCGTCAGCATTGGCGCATCACCGCCGTTTTCATCCAGGTCGAGGGTATAGTCACGGGTGATGGCTTGTGGAGAGTCAGATTCATCATCACAAAGCGGGCGCACGCCACTGTATCTCCACACCACATCATCCGTACTCAACTGACGTTTAAAGTGCTGGTTATAAACATTCAGCACATAATCGACTTCTTTCTGTTCAATCGCCACTTCACGTGGGTCGCCTTTGTATTCCACATCTGTCGTACCAATGATGGAGAAGCGGTCGAGATACGGCAGTACAAATACAATGCGGCCATCTTCGTTTTGCAGGATGTACGCTGATTCTTCGTTGTGAACGCGTGGCACAACCACGTGGCTGCCTTTGATAAGGCGAATGCCGCGAGGTGATTTGAGCGAGGTGCTATCGTCATAGAAGGATTTCACCCAAGGGCCGGCCGCATTCACTAACACTTTGCATCGGCGGCTGAAGACTTCTTGAGTCACAGTATCAAGGATATCCACGCCCCAAACCTCACCGTTTCTCTCTGAGCGCACGACCTTACAGCGGTTACGCACTTCCGCGCCACGCTCGGCTGCGTCCATGACATTCAGGATCACCAATCGCGCATCATCGACCCAGCAATCTGAGTATTCGAAACCCTTTGTCATTTCAGGCTTCAGAACAGAATCAGCACCAAAACGAAGTCCTTTGCTTGCTGGCAAAGTGGTGCGCTTTCCAAGATGGTCATACATAAACAGACCAATACGGATCATCCAGGCAGGGCGCAGGTGTGGGCGATGCGGTAAACGAAAACGCATCGGCCAGGCAAGGAACGGGGCTTTTTTCAAAAGCACTTCACGCTCGGCCAAGGCTTCACTGACCAAACGAAATTCATAATGCTCGAGGTAACGAAGGCCGCCGTGAATAAGTTTGGAGCTGGCTGAAGACGTCGCAGAAGCAAAGTCGGCCGCTTCATAAAGGCCAACACTCAAGCCACGACCAGCAGCATCCGCAGCAATACCTGCGCCATTAATGCCGCCACCGACAACAATCACATCCAACACGTCGTTATTTTGATTTTCTTTTGCCTGTTCCATTACACCCTCACGCTCATACGAACATTTTAACTTTCGTTTTCGAGCATTCTAGTACAAAAAAGCGCCATTCCCAACGACAAAATGAAGAAAAATCGCGCATTACGGGCATAAAAAAACCGCCATCAGGCGGTTTCATCATCGAAAAAGAAAATCACTCGACCATTTCTATTTGAGTTTCAGTATCTTGCAACCGCGCTTGCAGCGTTTCCGGTAAAGGCGCATTGGTGAAAAGCATATCGACTTGCGCAATGTCCCCGACGTTGACCATGGCGCTTCGGCCAAACTTGGTGTGGTCAACGGCCAGCATGACTGAGCGGCTGTTCTCCATAATAGCTTGCTTCACACGCACTTCGTGATAATCAAAATCTAAAAGGCTGCCGTCGAGGTCGATACCACTGATCCCCAGAATACCGAAATCCAAACGGAACTGGGAAATGAAGTCCAGCGTCGCCTCCCCCATAATGCCACCATCACGGTTGCGCACTTCTCCGCCCGCCATGATGATGCGAAAGTCTTCTTTGGCCATCAGAATACTGGCTGCATTGAGGTTATTGGTCACAATGCGCAGATCTTCGTGGTTCAGCAGCGCACGCGCGACCGCTTCCGGCGTGGTACCGATGTCGATAAACAGGGTCGCACCATCTGGAATATGCGCCACAAGCGCCTGCGCCAACTTATTCTTGGCTTCGTGCTGCATAGCCTTGCGGGCGTCATAGGCGGTGTTAACAGAGCTGGAAGGGATGGTTGCGCCGCCATGCTGGCGACGAATTTTGTTCTCGGCCGCAAGTTCATTCAGGTCACGGCGGATGGTTTGGGGGCTGACATCAAAGTGAGCCACCAGATCGTCAGTGCTGACGTATCCTTTGCTTCGAACAAGATCGAGTATTTCCTGGTGGCGTAATGTCTGTTTCACGGCATCCCCTGCGAAAAAGTAAAAACCACCCACAGTTTACGTGGCTGCAGTGGGAATGCCAATCAGGCCAGTTCAAGGATGAGCAGAGCTCACATTACCTCGCTTTTCGCAGTTTGGCGTCTATGAATCCAAGCGCACACCCTGACACCAGACCAAAAAGGTGTGCCATATTGGCAATGGCCATACCAAAGGGTTCGAAAAAGCCCACGGCAAGCCAAAGCAGCATAAAGCCAACATAGGCAGGTTCAATGGAAAGCCCACGTTCTGGGGCTAATGTGCCCATCAACCACAAGTATCCCAAAAGCGCATAAACTACACCGGTCATTCCACCGAAAGCGGGGCCTTCAAAGGCGTACTGACCAAGGCCGGAGAAAAGTGCTGTCAGCAGAAAAAGCTGCATTAGCTTGGCGCTACCACTGTGTTTTTCGATTTTGCCGCCGAGCACCCACCACCACAGCAGATTGAAAACAATGTGAGTCGCGGAGAAATGCAGCAAAGCGTGGGAGAACAATCGCCAAAGCTGCCATTGCTGATCGTCCGTCGCCGGGAAGTGAAGTAGAGAGAACACATCATTGCCGAAACCCAAAGTCAGTCCAGCATACACCACAATACACACCACCATGATGGAGAGCGTGAAAGGCCCCGCATTTTGTTTGAGTGAAGTAAGCAGACCCTGGCGTGGGTAGAAAAACTTAGCAGTGCGGCTTTCGGCCATGTTCCAGGACGCAGCCTGATATTCCTCGTCGTCCGGGTTTTGAAGGAAAGTAGCGAGTTCGGCTTCAGCTTCAATCTGGTATTGGCTATCAACCAGCCACAAGGCAAACAGCCCTTCCCCTTCCGGCATCATCTGAATTGAGATATTCCTTGATGCCATATAGTCGATAAAAGCCTGCGCGGCTCGGGGGTTGGAAAGTGCAGTCAGCCTTATCATAGTGCCTCTTTGTTGTTTGCAATCAGATGCCCGATTCCACCGGCAAGGACTGTCGATGCCAAGCTTCAAATCCACCGTCTACACTGTACACCTGCTCAAAGCCTTGGTTAATCAAATATTGCGCCGCTCCCTGACTACTCACGCCGTGGTAACACATCACCAGTACAGGTTGTTCGTAATCCACGTCATTCATAAACTGCACAATAGAATCGTTGGTAAGGTGGAATGCGCCCTGTGGATGAGATAACTGAAATGACTGAGGATCCCGGATATCCACCATCACAGCGTGATGATCATCACTTTTCAGCATCGCCAAAGCGTCCGTTACAGAGATATGCGCAAATTGTTCCATGGGTTATTCCACTCCCGTCTAACCAGATCAACATACGTATCCCAGCTTAGCCTAGCTTCTGGGCACGTAAAACTGCATTGTACATGACTTTTTTCTTCTCCATGCCATGGAGAATGCAGGGGCTTTGTATGCTTTTTCGCCACCTGTGGAAAAGACTGTGGATTGCGTTGATAAAGTATGTTCTGAAAGCCGGATCCACTATATGTAGTGTTGATCGTAATAAAACTGTGGAAAACATTTCTTGCAGGGTATTTGGGGGGGAATTTCATGCACAAAAAAACCGGCAAGTTGCCGGTTTTCTTCAGCTTATTGTTCTGGCAATCACAAGGCGTCGCCAACCGATTCTTTCAGTTTACGCATCGCGTTCTTTTCAAGCTGACGGATACGTTCTGCAGATACCTGATAGTGATCAGCCAATTCCTGCAAGGTAGCTTTGTTGTCATCATCCAGCCAGCGTGAACGGATAATGTGCTGGCTACGCTCGTCAAGTCCGGACATAGCTTGCGCCAGACGACGATTCGCGTGGTCTTCCCAGTTTTGTGATTCCAGATTAGTAGCGACATCCGAGCCTTTATCTTCCAGATAGAAGACAGGAGCAATTGCACCGCCTTCACGCTCATCATCATCTGCACCAGCGTCAAATCCAGCATCCTGTGCGGCAAGACGGGATTCCATCTCGCGCACTTCTGCCGCATCAACGCCCAGTTGTTCTGCGACCATATTCACTTCTTCGGCGTTGAACCAACCCAGACGCTTCTTAGACTTTCGCAGATTGAAGAATAACTTACGTTGCGCCTTGGTGGTCGCAACTTTCACAATACGCCAGTTACGCAGAACGTACTCGTGAATTTCAGCTTTGATCCAGTGAACAGCGAAGGAAACTAGACGCACACCCACTTCTGGGTTAAAGCGCTTTACTGCCTTCATCAGGCCAATGTTACCTTCCTGCACCAAATCGGACACGGGTAATCCATAACCGGAATAACCACGGGCGATATGAACAACAAATCGCAGGTGAGACAGGATCAGGCCTTTCGCCGCATCCAGATCTTCCTCATAGTGAAGACGTTCTGCCAGCTCACGCTCCTCGTCCGCAGACAGCATTGGATAGCCGTTTACCTGCTGTAAATAGCTATCAAGGCTATCTTGGGAGATGGGGGCCAGTGCATACATCTCTGTTGTCATTTTCACCTCTTTTCGACTTTATCGAACCATTCTTCGCTTTCGAAGCGAATGAGATACTCTACTCGAGTTCAAAAAAACTGCAAGTAGGCACCATTTTGTGACCTGCTTTTAATTGATAGGTTCAAATATCAGACAGGTTCTATCTCTCTCATATGTTTTGCTGCAGCCAACCTGGCAGCCAGAAGTCCAATCAGCCCAGATACCATCAGCAAAATCAAACCTTCTTCCAAGCTCAGAGCAGAGAGCCTGAAACCGCTGTTATATAATGTAGCCAATTTTGCTACGGCTGCATCCATCAGCAGGCTATTCACCATGGTCACCAGCCAAGCAACAATAGCTCCCGCCAAAGCCAGCCAAACGCCAGTGTATAAATAAGGACGTAGGATGTAGCTGTCAGTCGCACCCACCAGCTTCATAACCTGAATCTCTTCTTTCTGGCTTTGTACCTGCAGGCGCAGGGTATTGCCGATGATCAGGAATACTGCCATCAGCAATAGACCGGAAAACACCCAGGTTAATGTCAGCACCAGTGATTCAATGGCAGATAGGCGTTGCAGCCAATCGCTGTCGAGACGCACTTCTTCCACTTCAGATGTCGCGCGCAGTTTGGCCGCAAGGGCCGTTACCGCTGCAGCGTCATCAGTAGAGGGCGTCAACACCACCACTGCTGGCAGCGGATTATCATCCAAAAGGCTTACGGCTTCTTCAAACCCTTGGATCTGTCGAAGCTCAGTTAATCCCTGCTCCGGCGAAATAAATTCAGCAGTCGCCACTTCAGACCAGGCTGCAAGTTCTTCGCCAAAGGCCTCAGCGCGGCTTTCCGACACAGGGTTAAGATAGACTGTTAATTGGTTGGGAGCCTGCCACTCCTGCGTCACTGCAACGACGTTTTTCGCCAGCATAAACAGCGTGGCTGGCAGTGCCAGTGAAAACGCGAGAGCAAGAACCGTAAGCAGGTTCCCTAGTGGTTTCGCCATTAAATCGCGAAACGCCTGACCGCCCTGCTGTTTGTGCACAGAAATGAAGTTAGCCACGTGTCACCTCCGACAGGTGACCCTGATTCAATTCAAAACGGCGCATGTCATAGCGGTTGAGTAGCGACGTATCGTGGGTGGCCATCAGTATGGTCACGCCCACTTGGTTAAACTGGCGGAACAGTTCCATGATTTGTTGTGACAAATCTGCATCAAGATTACCCGTTGGCTCATCAGCCACCAGCACCATCGGGCGGTTAACCACCGCACGGGCAATGCCCACGCGTTGCTGTTCACCACCGGAAAGCTGAATCGGCAAGCAGGCTGCCTTATCCAGCAAACCTACTTTATCCAGTGCCGCTGAGACACGTTTCTTAATGTCGTTTTCACTCGCCTGTTCGATGCGTAGCGGCAATGCCACGTTGTCGAACACACTTCTGTCCATAAGGAGCTTGTGATCCTGGAAAATCACACCGATATGGCGGCGCAGAAAAGGAATATCTTTTCGCGCAATACGTGAGATATCGTGGTCATTAAACAGAACTTGTCCGTCACTTGGCCGTTCAATCGCACACAGCAATTTCAGCAGGGTACTTTTCCCCGCACCCGAGTGACCGGTCAAAAATGCCATGTCACCCTTGGGTAAGTGAAAACTCACTTTTTGCAGTGCCTGCTGCCCACCGCGGTATGCCTTACTTACCTGCTGAAACTGGATCACGCCTATCAGTCCTCCTGACTAAACAGAGCTTCGATAAAGTCTTCCGCCACAAACGGACGTAAATCGTCAATGCCTTCACCCACACCGATAAAACGGATTGGGATGTTGAATTGGTCAGCCACCGCGAAGATCACGCCACCTTTCGCCGTCCCATCCAACTTGGTCAGGGTGATACCGGAAAGCGGTGCGATGTCGTTAAACAGACGCGCCTGACTGATCGCATTTTGGCCTGTGCCTGCATCGATGGTCAGCATGATTTCATGCGGCGCATTCTCGTCGAGCTTTTTCATCACGCGGACGATTTTCTTCAGCTCTTCCATCAGGTTAGCTTTGTTTTGCAGACGACCCGCGGTATCGGCAATCACCACATCCACATTACGTGCTTTTGCAGCTTCAATCGCGTCATAGATCACTGATGCACTGTCAGCACCTGTGTGCTGTGCAATCACGGGAACATTATTACGATCGCCCCATACTTGCAGCTGTTCGACTGCGGCTGCGCGGAAAGTGTCACCTGCAGCCAGCATGACTGACTTACCCTGCTGCTGGAATTGCTTGGCAAGTTTACCGATGGTGGTGGTTTTACCCACACCATTTACGCCAACCATCAAGATGACGAATGGACCATCTTTTTTCTCAACGTCCAGTGGCTTTTCCACCTTACTCAGGATGTCTGCCATTTCTTGCTTGAGGCTGCCGTAAAGCGCTTCACCGTCTTTTAACTCTTTGCGAGACGCTTTGTAAGTGAGGCTGTCGATGATCTTGGTAGTGGTGTCCATACCCACATCAGCAATCAGTAACTGCTCTTCGAGCTCTTCAAAAAGCTCATCGTCAATTTTCTTACCGCTGAACAGGCCAAAGAAACCTGCGCCCAGATTGACTTTGGTTTTCTGAAGACCACGTTTCAGGCGCGCAAAGAAACCTTCTTTTTTCGGTTTTTCCTGCTCAGCCTGAGCCGCTTGCTCCGCTGCAAGACGCGCTTCTTCCTCGGCTTGTGCTTTTGCTTCAGCTTCTGCCGCTAAACGGGCTTCTTCTTCCGCCTGCGCTTTCGCTTCGGCTTCTGCGGCTAAACGAGCTGCTTCTTCTGCCTGTGCTTTCGCCTCAGCTTCTGCTGCTAAACGAGCTTGTTCTTCTGCCTGCACTTTTGCTTCAGCTTCTGCGGCTAAACGAGCTTGTTCTTCCGCCTGCGCTTTCGCTTCGGCTTCTGCCGCTAAGCGAGCTTGTTCTTCTGCCTGCGCTTTTGCTTCAGCTTCTGCGGCTAAACGAGCTTGTTCTTCCGCCTGCGCTTTGGCTTCTGCTTCTGCCGCTAAACGAGCCTGTTCTTCCGCCTGCGCTTTGGCTTCTGCTTCTGCCGCTAAACGAGCCTGTTCTTCGGCTTGCGCTTTGGCTTCAGCTTCTACTGCTAAGCGAGCCTGTTCTTCCGCCTGCGCTTTGGCTTCAGCTTCTACTGCTAAGCGAGCCTGTTCTTCCGCCTGCGCTTTGGCTTCAGCTTCTGCCGCTAAGCGAGCTTGTTCTTCCGCCTGCGCTTTGGCTTCAGCTTCTGCTGCTAAGCGAGCTTGTTCTTCGGCTTGCTCTTTCGCTTCTGCTTCCGCCGCTAAACGGGCTTGTTCTTCCGCTTGCGCCTTCGCTTCTGCTTCCGCCGCTAAGCGCGCTTCTTCTGCGGCTTTTTGCTGAGCATCTTGTTCGTCATTTTTTCGGCCGAAACCCAGCCAGGACATAAATCCGCGTTTCTTTTTTTCTGCCATTGGCAAATCCTAAAGCTTGATTGGTACAATCGGCGCGATAACAGCGAGCTGATCTAAAACTGTGAACACTGCGCCTAAGTCAATGCAGTGTGGTAACGGCGGGTAAATGCATACCTTTTCTCGACGCAGCAACCCCGGCGAAAGTGGCCAAAGCCCTTACGTCGCTAACTGAATAAGATTGGGAAAAATGCAGAGCCATTACCGAACGCGTATAGTCTAACACCTTCTTAGCGGTCAAAAAATCTATGGTACGACGTAACCCTAAAAACCCTGCGAACCGAAACACCGGTCGCGGTAATGCTTCAGCAGCAAATGCAGGAGGCGGATCGGGATTTGTCCGCATCATCGCCGGCAAGTGGCGTGGTCGCAAATTGCCAGTAAAAAACGTGGAAGGCCTGCGCCCTACAACAGATCGCGTGAAAGAAACAGTCTTTAACTGGCTGGCAGCAGATCTGTATGAAGCGCGCTGTCTGGATGTGTTCGCCGGCAGTGGCGGTTTGGGGCTTGAAGCCTTGTCCCGTCAGGCAGAGCAAGTGACACTGCTGGAGCTGGACAAAGGCGCAGCGAGCCAAATCAGTCAGAATCTCAATACGCTGAAAGCGGATAACGCGACAGTGCACAATACTGATGCATTGTCGTATCTCTCCAATAAAGGGCAGCCGTTTGATGTGGTGTTCATTGACCCGCCGTTTCGTAATGACTTGCTGAGTGATGTTATCAGCAAACTTGAGCAGAACGGATGGTTAAGCCACAACGCGCTGATTTACATTGAGGCGGAAAAAGAACTGGGACAACCGGTTGTGCCAACTCATTGGGACATGATTAAGGAAAAACATGCCGGACAAGTCAGTTTCCGGCTGTATCAAAGAGAGGAAAAATGAAAGCACTCATCCTGTTAGCAAAAGCGGCCATCGGCTTTGTCTGGTTTGTTCTGTTCGCCAATATCGTGCATCCGTTCCCGGGTGTGGCAGCGATGGCGCTATACATCATGACCGCTTTCCTGTTCTGTATGCACGGCCTGCAAATGCTGATCTTCATCGGTGCCTTCGGCGACAAGATCAACATGACGAAATGGGAGAAGTGGTCGATCCTATTTTTCGGGATCTTTGCTCTGCTCGATATTCGCCGCAAGTACATGGTTGGCGACAACGTGAAAGAATAAGATGAAAAAGGCCTCAGTAGAGGCCTTTTTTACGTCAGTTCACCGCAGTTCAGTGATTGCAGACCCGCGCTTCATTGACTGAAATCGCGCCCATGTCTTCAAAGATTTTTTTGCGACGACGTAGAAACTCCAGCACTTCGCTGAAAGAGAGCCCTTGTTGGCTGCAGGTATGAAAACGCGCACTCGCGCCCCATTGACCATCGACCCAATGAGTCAGCGCCTGTTCGGACATTGGCTGTTGCTTAAGATGATTCAGGATCTCATGCACATGAATTGATGCAGGCATGTTGGTTCCACGCTATTAGAAGTTGCGCATATAGAAACACAGCCTCAGGCGGCAATTCTTGATATAGAGCAAAGCTTAATCAGCTTTCAATCAGTACTCAGCGCTCGCTGCGTGGTGTGCTGCACTGCCAGCAAATCTCAAAGCTGCCGCCATTTTCCTCACCACAGACGTGACAAAACCAGACTTGCTCGGCCTGTGCTTCGTAGTCATTGAGGGCTTGACGTGCTTGTTGCTCGCGCATGGCATCCACCCAAAGCGTCACTGCAATAGCATCAGAAGGGAGCTCACCAGTCGCACTGGAAAGGGATTCTCCTTTCAACACCACCTCAATGCCTATGCTTTCCAGCATGCCTTTAAGGCTGTGCGCCTCCAGTGAATTGCTCGCACTATACACCTGAACCCAAGACATCTTTGCCTCCTACGACAATATGGAGAGCGTGATCAGCCCTTGCGCGCAAAAGTAAGTGCTCATGATGAGTAGCACTGAGGTTTTGAAAGGGCCTTTGAAACGGTCAAACGCCAATACAGTGTCAGACACCATAAACAGCAATGCACCACCGAAAGCATGTGCCGCGACCTGCGTTTGGGCATTCATCCAGAATTCCCCTGCGCCCCAGGCCATTTGGGCAATCACCGCTATGTATAGCCCAACAGGAATGAGCAAAGGACCAAGGTTGGGAAGAAGAAGCAGGAAGACGATGACGCTCGCGGCGCCAATCAAAGAAGGCAGCCACCAGACCATTGGGCCTTCAAACTGCTGCCAGAAAGCCACGCTGTAGAGAATGTGCGCCACCAGAAAACTCAATAAGCCCAGAATAAACCGGTCTTTTGGCAACATCAGGAAAATATCGCCGACCAGAGAGAAGGCCAGCCCGGCAAGGATCAGGTAGGTATAGCTGTTCGCTTCACCGCCCATCATGCCAATCAACATCATCAAGGCGATCGTCAGGGGCTTGAACAGATAAAACTGCCATTGAGGCCCTTTATACGCGGCATTGATGTGTAGTAGGCCTGAAAAGCAGACGGCAACCCAACTCAACATGATTTATTCCCTTAAATTGCGAGCCAACCAAGTCTAGAGATGCAGGATTTATTGTCCACCGCACACGTCTCAGAAAGCGAACAAGGCATCAAAAGCACTTTTATATCCGCAGCAAGGGTAAGTGTTTACATATAACTTTCAGTCTCGATTAAAAGAAAAAGGCACGGAAAACCGTGCCTTAGTCAATCATGCGGCCGTTACTGCCCGACGATATGTCGCCAGTTTTCGATATAAAACCAGACCGCTCCCGCTGTCACGGCGAAGATCAGGAACAGGGCAATACGCCAGATAGTGCGGCTGCTGCGGGGAAGTAACTCTTTCTCACACTGTTTACATGCTCTCATGAATCCGCGCATGTCATCCACTTCGTAGCCATCTTCATGCACGGCTTTGTTGCGAATGGTGGCGATGAAGCGAAGCTTGGCAATCACATCATGCGGCAACCGTTCCTGACAGCTGCTCACCAATTCATGCAATCCACGACCTTCTGCGTGGTAGTGTTCTTTGAGGAGCCGTTCCAGACGCCGACTCTGTCTCACGACAATGGCAATTTCATCCATGCAGGCCTCCTTTCAGTAGATAGTGCACCTCATATCATTAGCTTACGTCATAACACTAAAAGTGAGAATGCACTTTAACTTTGTTTACATTAGCGCCAATGCTGAGCAGGATAAGTGGAGTGGATCACGAAATTTCTGCTCATCAGGTTTGCGAAATGGGTCTGTGAAGTAGACTCATTGCCGACCGATAATGGCCGGATAAAGGAGAACACCGTGCCGATTTCTGTGATATTGCTCGTAGGCGCCCTCGCGGTGATCGCTGGTGTTTATTTTGTACTGACCATGCAAAAGCACATGCTGGGCCAAGGGGCGGAAGAGCGCTCCATTGATATCCGCATTCTCGACAAGCAATCTGTCGCCATTCCCGACCCGCAACAGCATGAAGATCCGGAAGAGTACTGGATCTATGTCGAACCGATGGAAGGCGGACCAAAACGGGAATTTCAGGTGGGTATTCACTATTACCATGCCCTACAACCCGGTGATTGTGGCACCCTGACTTATCGCGGCGTTGAATTTATCCACTTCGCGAAGCTACAGCGCCACTAGGGTCTGTTGACCCCAAAGCACTTATTCATGGCACCAGCCATGACGTAAAACGCGACTTCGACAATCCCACACTGGCCATGTAAGACAACACGAACACGGCCAGTGTCACCAAGGGGATGGTCAGCCATGTCATTCCCGGCGTGAACGCCAACTCCCTCACAGGCCAGAGAAAGATGGGATGCACCAGATAAATCCCCAGCGAATGACGGCTAACCGCCGCGACCTTTCGCTGCATAGGCTCAGATACCCGCTCCGCCCAATGTTGGCAAAGCCCGAATACCATCGCAGCAATCAATACCGTGTTCAGGGTTTTATAGGAAAACCATCCCGCACTTGTGTATCGGTTACTTGAGACGCTTTCAGAAATGGCGGTGTACTCGGTTGCCACCAGCGCCGAGATGCCGATAAACAGCAGCCACTTCAACGGCAGTTTGCTTTGGTGCAACACATAACCCAGCAGCAAATAGCCGCCATAAAGCACCAAGTCTTCCACCAGCCCCAGCGATATACCGGCAAGCCGCGCTGCGCTCAGGACGAACCAAGACCCCAACAACGCATAAAAGAGCCCGGGATCATCCCGTTGGGCAACAGGACGCAATATCGGCACTAAGAGGTAAAGCGGAATAAAGTAATAGAAAAAACCCAAGTGATAGTAAGTTTCTTCGGTTGGAAAAAAGGTTAACCGCTGTACAGTTTCCGTCCAATTTACATTTTGTAACGAAATCCCGGCCAATACCGCGTAAAAAACCGACCATGCAACAAACGGTACGAACACTTTCATAACCCGTCGACGGACAAAGTATCCCGGCGAAAATGGACGGGTGTCTGAAAGTAATAATGCACCGGTGATCATAATAAAAACCGGGACAGCCCAGCGACTTGCGCCATTAATAGCTATCGCTGAAACCCAGTCGCCTTGCTGGATTTCGCCCATCAGGTAGCGATAAGGCCCCAACACATGAATGGCGATCACTGCCACTGCGGCGACCACCCGCAACAGCTCGATATAAAAGACTTTTTTCTGGGTTTGGCTGTTCAAACTTTGCGTTCTCTCTGCATGTTTCACTTCCACACTAACCGCCGGCGACATTTTCATCAATCCGGACACAAAACAAACAATATTAACCACCAATTGTTAATTGTTTATTAATTTTTATTCCTGCAAAAGTAATTATTGATAGCATCAAGTATTGAAAAATGGCATTTTTATGACCTAGGATGCTTTTCAATTAAATGGACCGTTGTATGACATGGAGGATCTGATGCAGTCATCAGCTTCGCAACAACAATCTGGCGGGAAGCCGAACAAGTCGTTTTTTTCCCGTTTTCTCGATACCGTCGAATTCCTCGGTAACCTTCTTCCTCACCCGGTAACCCTGTTTGCCATTCTGTGTGTGATCATTTTCTTTGCATCGGGTATCGCCGGCTATTTTGGCCTTTCCGTCGCTGACCCTCGTCCGGAAGGTGCAGCAGGCCGAGCTGCCGATGGCATGATTTACGTCAACAGCCTGCTAAATGCCGAAGGCGTGCAACTTATCGTTACCAACCTGGTGAAAAACTTCACCGGCTTTGCGCCACTGGGTACCGTGCTGGTTGCCATGATGGGTGTGGCGGTTGCTGAGCACTCAGGCCTGCTGTCTGCCACCATGCGTTCTATGGTGATGGGCGCCTCTCGCCGTATGGTCACACTGACCGTGGTATTCGCAGGTATCATCTCTAACACCGCTTCTGAGCTTGGCTATGTGGTACTGATCCCACTGGCAGCGATGATCTTCCACTCTTTGGGTCGTCACCCACTGGCGGGTCTGGCTGCAGCATTTGCGGGCGTATCCGGCGGCTATTCAGCGAACCTGCTACTGGGTACGGTTGACCCGCTGCTGTCAGGCATCACTGAAACCTCGGCACAGATGATTGACCCAACTTACACGGTTGGCCCTGAAGCAAACTGGTACTTCATGTTTGCCTCCACCTTCCTGATCACCATTCTGGGTGCCTTGGTGACTGAGAAAATCGTTGAGCCGAAACTGGGCAAATACGACCAATCGATGGCAGCGGAAGATTTCGAGGCCAAAGAAGCGGGCAAAGTGACTGCGATTGAGAAGCGCGGTATGCGTAATGCAGGTATCGCTGCACTGGCAGTATCAGCCGTGCTGGCGCTGACCATCGTGCCTGAGTGGGGCATCCTGCGTCACCCGGAAACCGGTGAAGTGGCAGGCTCTCCGTTCCTGAAAGGTATCGTGGCCTTCATCCTGGTGTTCTTTGCGATTCCTGGTTTTGTTTACGGTAAGACTGTCGGTACCATGAAGAACGACCGCGACGTGATTGATGCGATGGCGAAATCCATCAGCGCCATGGGTCTGTACATCGTACTGGTGTTCTTCGCGGCGCAATTCGTTGCTCTGTTCAAATGGACCAACTTTGGTCAGGTGATTGCAGTCGGTGGTGCAGACTTCCTGCAAAGCATCGGTCTGACAGGCCCAATGCTGTTCTTCGCCTTCATCATTATGTGCGGCATCATCAACCTGACTCTAGGTTCGGCGTCAGCACAATGGGCAGTTACCGCGCCAATCTTCGTCCCTATGCTGATGCTGGTTGGCTACGCGCCGGAGACTATTCAGGCGGCTTACCGTATCGGTGACTCAGTGACCAACCTTATCACCCCGATGATGAGTTACTTCGGCCTGATTCTGGCAGTTGCAGCAAGATATAAGCGTGACCTGGGTATCGGCACTTTGATTGCCACCATGCTGCCATACACACTGGTGTTCCTGGCGGGCTGGAGCGTGTTCTTCTACCTGTGGGTATTCGTGGCAGGCTTCCCAGTCGGTCCGGGCGCTGAGACCTATTTCAACTTCCAGCAGTAAGAGTGAAACTCTCCTCCCTAAACAGCCGGTCTTGACCGGCTGTTTTTCTTTTACGTTATGCGTGACGTTTCAGCCACTGATAGAATCCTTTAATAACCTGAGTGAAAACGCCATAAACTCGGGTCTGTTTGCCATTAAGTGATATGCTAATAAGAAAACAACGCCGGATTCCACATGCCAATTGAACACCCTTTTTTATTTTCCCGCGAGGATGCGCTAACCGAGACCATGGAAAAGGTGATTGCCCCGTTCTGGGCGAACCGTCAGCACGGTGAATTCGTCGGCCATGATGGCCTGCGTTTGAACTGGTGCGCCTTTACCAAGCCCGAGCACACCCGCGCGATTGTGGTGGTCAATGGGCGTATTGAAGGGGTGGCGAAATATCAGGAAATTTTTTTCGACCTCTTCAACCAAGGCTTTGATGTTTACAGCTATGACCACCGTGGTCAGGGCCACAGCCAGCGTCTGGTGGCAGGTTCAGATATCGGCCATGTGGTGGAGTTCGACCATTACGTTGACGACCTCGATACCTTTATCAATGAAGTCGTCACCACCAAGACCCACAGCCAGCGCATGATCCTCGCCCATTCCATGGGTGGTGCCATTTCTGTGCTTTATGCTGCGCGTAAACCCAATGCCATTGATGCGATTGCGCTCAGCGCACCCATGCTAGGCATTAACTTGTCACGCCCTTTGCAAATGGCTGCCAAGCCGCTGTGTAAAGTGCTGTCTAAGCTCCAGCACCCAGCAGGTTTCGCGCCGGGTCAGGTGCCGTATTGGGCAAAGCCTTTCAAGCACAACCTGCTGACGCAATCTGAAGCACGTTATCAGTGGTTCCGCGAACTGTATGAAAGTGACGATACACTAAAAGTCGGCGGCCCCAGCGCACAGTGGATTTGGCAAAGCCTGGATGCCTGCGAGCGCGCCGTGAAAACCGCCACTGACATCGATATGCCAATCCTGCTGATGCAGGCCGCGCGTGATGAGATTGTCTGCAATAGCGTGATGTTCCAATTCCATCGTGAGCGTCAGGCAGCCGGCCTGCCGATTCAGTTCGAAATTCTGGCCAATTCCCGCCATGAACTCTTGTTCGAGCGCGACGTGACCCGCGATAAATCACTGACATTGGCTCTGACATTTTTCGACTCGCTCAGTGAAGAAACCGAGCTAGAACAAACCGCATAAGCCTATCTAAATTTCCGGTCAGTTTTTTCCTAAAGCGGAAAAATTGGCCGGCATTTTGATCCCTTTTATTTCCCCTTTTTCTGGATACACTGGAGAGGTGTTTAAAAACATCTTCTCTCCTATTGAGGTATCCATGTACAAAATCGTTGCATCTGATCTCGACGGCACTCTACTTACTCCTGAGCACACCATCGCGCCTTTTACCCGCGAAGTGCTTCAGCGCCTTCATACAAAAGGGGAGCACTTTGTGTTCGCCACTGGCCGTCACCACATCGATGTGGCACACATCCGCAAAAGCGTTGGCATTCCAGCTTGCATGATCACCTCTAACGGTGCCCGCGTGCATGATGAAAATGGCAAGCTGATCTTCAGCCGTAATGTTGACCCTGCATTGGTTGCCCAACTTGTAGAAATGGTGAAAGGCGACGAAACCATCACCATCCACATTTACCGCGAAAATGACTGGCTGCTGAACCGCGTTGACGAAGACCTGGCGAAATACCACAAAGATTCCGGCTTCAGCTTCAAAGAGTTCGATGTGGAAAACCCACCGGTTGATGACGTGGCGAAAATCTTCTTTATCCGCCACGACCATGATTACCTGACGGGTTACGAGCAAAAATTCATCGAAACCTTCGGCGATAAAGTCAGCGTGGCCTTCTCAACCCCATTTTGTCTGGAAGTGATGGCAGCGGGTGTTTCTAAAGGTGAAGCACTGAAAGCGGTAGCGGAAATCAAAGGTTTCAGCCTGAACGAGTGCATCGCGTTTGGTGATGGCATGAATGACGTGGAAATGCTGAGTGCTGCGAAGAAAGGTCTCATCATGGAAACGGCGCACCCGCGCGTGAAAGCGACCTTGCCGGACAATGAAGTGATTGGCAGCAACGCCGAAGAAGCGGTCGCCCGTTATCTGGAAACCCATCTACTGGGCTAATCACATTGCCAAGTAGATAGCCAAACGGCAGCGCTCCCCCTCGCTGCCGTTTTCTTATTTAACGCTTAAACCCACCTTCCGACATCGCGATAATTTCATCCCACTGAGCGTCGGTCACTGGCATGATGCTAAGACGGCTGCCCTTCTTTACCAGCGGTAATTCTTCCAGCGCCGGATTCGCTTTGATGCGTGCCAAAGAGACATATTTCAGGTGCTGGCGGTATTCCACATCCACCATGATCCAACGGGGATTGTCCGGTGAGCTTTTCGGATCAAAATAGGCACTTTCCGGGTCGAACTGGAAATGATCGGGATAAGCTTCTTTCACCACTTCCGCTATACCCACCACACCCACATCCTTGCAAGAAGAGTGGTAAATAAACACTTTATCGCCAAGCTTCATCCCATCACGCATCATGTTTCGTGCCTGATAATTTCGCACACCTTCCCAGCAAGAGACCTTTTGTTGTTTTAAGGTGTCTATAGAAAAGGTATCGGGCTCGGTTTTCATCAGCCAATACGCCATAATTTCCCCGTTTCAGCTTTTGGTTTTTCCAAAGTTGTACCCCGTTGGGCTTTGAATGAGAAGAGGAATCTCCGTTGATTATCCAAAAACGCCGCCTTTCCCACGTGCTGGGTCTGCTCTCCGCTGCCGCCTTGCTTTCTGCCTGCAGCCAAACACCATCAGGCTCGGTTGAACTCGGCAACTCTGACGATTTAAACCCGCAGCAGGAGATTGCCAAAGTGGCAGGAATTCAACCCCAGCGCTTTATGCTGCATGGTGAAGTCACCCTCGGGCATGAAGTCCGCGCCATCACACCTTGTGGCAGCAACACTCAATACTGGCTGCAACTGCCGGACTTGCTAAATAAAGATGGTCAGGCGCTGACCATGGAGCCTTACCAAAGTGTGTATGGCGAAGTGATTGGCGAATTCGTGAAACCTGCGATGGATGGCTTTGCAGCAGACTACCCGGCGACGTTCAAGGTGACACAACTGAACCTGATGTCGGCAGAAATCGATGGCTGCAACCAAACGCGAAACCGCACCGTGGCGTCCGGCAATGAGCCATTCTGGTCAGTGTCTTTAGAAGGCAATACGCTCAACTACCAACAACTCGGTTTTGAAGCGGAGACATTCACCCTAACCGGCCGAGATATTCCTCCCGCAGCCCGAATCTATCAGGCCAATGGCGCGACCCTCACGCTTCGTCCAGAACTTTGCAACGACACCATGAGCGACAGCATTTATGGCTGGCGTTCAACCTTCACCAAAGGCAACAAAACCCTGACGGGCTGTGCGACGCTCTCGGCCGACGACCCGACGCTCGGCTGGGTCGGTGATTACCAGGGCATAACCAACCTAGGCGGACAGTCGCTCACCACCACCTTAGTGCTCAATCCCGACCACACGGCCACGACCCGCTATGAGCAGGCAGGCGAAGATGCCGTTGTGGAAACCGGTATCTGGCAACAGGTTAGCGATAGCAAGGTTCAGGTGATGATGACCCGCCATCAGGGACAATATCTGGTCAGTGAGCGCCTTTTCACCCGTAGCGGCTTTACACTGAAAGCCGAAAAGGAAATCATCAACGGCCGCGAATACAGCCTGGGACCGGAGGGACTCGCGCTCTCTTTGATGGTCGGCAACCAGCAGCCAGTCATTTCCGGTGGCGTTGAAGGCTCTGCCACCTTCAACGAGAAAGTTGATGCGGCTTTTAAGGCGTATTTAGGAGAAGAAGGTGTGAAGCAGGCGGCGGGCACCCGCTATCGCTGGCTGACACAAGATCTCAATGGTGACCTGCAGGATGAGCTGATCATATTCACCGACTGGTGCGGCACAGGCGGCTGTACCCTTTTGGTGTTTAACAATGACAGCAATGTCTGGCGCTTCAACAGCCGCATCACGCTGGTTCACCTACCGTTTCAAATGAGCCAATCCACCAGCAACGGCTGGCATGATCTCATCATGCCGGTTGGCGGAGGCGGTGCAAAAGCCTCTTCCCGCGTGCTGGAATTTAATGGCAAACGCTATCCGGGCAACCCTTCATTGGCGCCGGAAGTGCTGTTACCTGACAGCGCCGACCCTTACCTTTTCGCTGACGGTATTTATCCGCAGCAAGAAGGTGTTGAGCTGAAATAAATGGAAAAGGTATCCCGAATGGCAGAAAAGCCAACACCCTGCCCATCTTGCGGCTTTCACTACAACTGCCTGTGCAAGGCCGTGCCTAAGCTCGATAGCCAAGTGCGTATTGAGCTATTAATGCACGAAACAGAAACCGGGCGCGCCACCAATACCGGTCAGTTGCTGGAAAATGCGCTGCCGCATTGCAGACGCCACGTCTGGCAACGCAAAGCACCGCCATTGGAATTACTCACGCTGCTTGCCGACCCGGCTGCGCTGCCGTATCTGGTATTTCCCGGTGAAGGGGCTGTTGCGCTCGAAAAAGCAGTCAGCCGACCGACGTCCAAACCGGAAGCCAAGCCGATTCACTTCATCATTATCGATGCGACCTGGCAGCAGGCGCGCAAGATGCTGCGCCAAAGCCCATGGCTTGAAGATGTGCCTATGGTGACACTGCCTGAAGGGCTCAGTACCCGCTATGCCCTGCGCCGCAATCAGCCGGAAGGTTCCCTTTGTACCTGCGAAGTCGGCATGGTGCTGATAGAGGCTTTGGGCGAAACCGAAAATGCTGCGGCAGTTGGTGAATACTTTGATAAATTTATGCAATTCTTTGAAGCAGATAGAAAACGAAAGATACTGCAATTGCCTATTTAAAGCTTGGCAATGTGAATGAGCGCCTGCTGATCGGTTGGCGAACATTCATCAAATACTTTATGGGTACACTTTTCACATACCTCGGGATTCAATTTTTTAAAGCTAGAGGCAATGGCCTGGTTGGGGTATTCAAACATACTATCCACCATCTTTACGTCCAATTCGATTTCATTAGCCAGTGTAGAACGGGTCTTTCCTTTTAACGAGCACAGAGCCACTTCAATCCCCCTCGCGCTGAAATCATCGCAAAGCCGCTGTATCGCTAACGCCCCCTCTCGGTCAATAAAGCTGATCCCCTTACACACAACAATAATATGAGACGTCTGCGGCGCCCCCTGAATGGCGTCTTCCAATGTTTTGCGGATGTGATTGACTGAGCCAAAAAATATCGCCCCATCAATACGGCAAATCAACAACTGGGGACACTGAGCCAAGCCATAACTTCTGTAATTCAGCAACTTCCTCCGGCGGTGTCCGGGAGAGGGTGCCAGTATGACCACCCTTGGCTGACAGAATCTACGCAGGCTAAACAGCAGTGACACGGCAATACCGACATAGATTGCATACTCAAGCTTTAACAGCAAGGTCGAGATAAAAGTGGCCGAAAATACAGCTTTTTCCTCCCAACTTCCCGCGACGGCGTGTTGAATTTGCTTGAACTCCAGCAGGTTCCAGGCAATCAAAAGGATGGAGCCTGCCATTGCGGCTAAAGGCAGAAAAACAGTTACCGATGAGAAGAAGATCAATACCAGAATTAACAGCAAACCGGAAAATATCATTGCCAGTGGCGATGTTGCACCGGCGTCATAATTCGCCCCGGAACGCGTAAATGATCCTGAACCTGGGTAACAAGAAAAGAAACTACCGACCACATTGGATAAGCCTTGACCTACCAGCTCCTGCTCGCCATCTATTGCTTGGCCGGACCGCAACGCAATGGCCCGACTGATCGCCAGCGCCTCAAGAAACCCGAGAAGCGCAATGGAGATCACACTGGGGAACATTTCCTCAAGCAAAGACAAAGAAAATAGTGGCGTTGATAACGGTGGTAACCCCGCTGGAATTTCGCCCACCATCGGGATCTCCAGTTTCGCCCACCACGCGATGAAACTGGCCAATAAAAGGGCTATCAACAGATGAGGCAAACGCGGAAAAAAACGCTTTATCCCAAGTGCCGATAGCAGTGTAAACACACCAATCAAAGCTGAAGGCCAGTCCACCACATCTTTCAACAAAGCTAACCATGAACTGTCAGCAAGGTCGTCGCCTTGGACACCCAATAGATACTTGACCTGACTTGCCGCGATAAGAACGGCAGCACCCGCCGTAAATGCAACGATCACCGTATGGGAAACAAAATTAACGATAAAGCCGAACTTTAAACTGGCCATCGTAAGTTGAACAATACCGACCCAAAAGCTGAGCGTAATAACAAGAGCCACATAGTGCTCTGTTCCAACCTCAGCTTGCGGGCTGACAGCACTCATCACAACAATGGAAAGTGCGGCTGTTGGCCCTGATACCATATGAAAGGACGAGCCAAAAAGCCCGGCGACAATCGGAATAGCGATGGCCGAATACAATCCGTACTCTGGCGGTAGTCCTGCTATTAAGGCATAAGCGACGCCTTGTGGCAGGACAAGCACTGTACCGGTTAGCGCGGCCACAACATCTGCCCGAACGCTCGCCCTTGTCAGGGTTGAGCCCCAACGTAAAAAAGGAAACCAGGTAGTTAATGACAACGGATCACCTCATTGCGACGCATTACAACGGTCGTGAAACACAATAAACGGAGCGCACTTATCAAGGTCCGGTTCAATGCCCAAACCACTGGCAGAAGGTAAAACCATGGTGCCATTTTCAACCACAGGTTTCGACGTCAAAATGTCGTCTCTAAGTGGATTGGTGTTCACATCAACTTCGAGCATTCCCTCACCGCCCACCGCCGCTAAAAGATGAGCAGAAGCCATCAAGCCTATCCCTCCCCCGAGAAAATGAGGGCAATACATTAATCCTTCCTGGCGGACATGCCGAGCGACAGCAAGACAATATGTCAGTCCGCCCCATTTGCAGATATCCGGCTGGATAACCTGCAGCGCGCCCGTCGTAGCGGCCTCTCTGAACTGCTCCTCTCCAATCATGTTTTCACCGCCCGCCAGCGCATTGTGACTCAACTGACGGATTCGACGCCAAAGAGCCTTTGGTGCATTAACTGCGATGGGCTCTTCAATCCAATGCAGTGGACGCTGGTTGAGCAAAGGCAGGATGGCCATGACGCTATTCTCATCCCACCCCTGATTGGCATCCACCATCAACTTCTGATCGTCCCTGAGCTGACCTAACGCATTATCGATCGCCTCAATATCCTGCTTTTCACTCCGTCCAACCTTGACCTTAAAATGGTTGAAACCCTTGCCATTGGCCTGCTCAATCATCCAGTCGACATCTTTGCTGTTGATACCACTGGCATAAGCAGGTACAGCATTTGGTAATGACAACGCAGAGTCGTCCGCCAACATCGCAGATAGCGGCTGATTGGCCCTTCTCGCAATCAAATCCCAGAACGCAATATCTAATCCAGAAATTGACTGGGCTATCGGTCCTTGCTCGCCGGATTGTAACGCTAAGACCCGGGTCATTTCCGTCAGAGCGTCAAACATGGCTTTTGGCGATGAGAAAGACTTGCCAATGATTAACGGGGCAAATATTGTCGTCAGCAGTCGCGCACGGTGCTCAGCACCGCAGTCGGGAAAATTGCACCAGACCTCACCCCAACCTCCGTTTCCCTCCTCGTCCGTGAGGTGGACAAAGAGAGCCGGACGATTATCCATCCGGCCAAACGCGGTGATCACCGGATTTTCTATCGGAGCACGGCACACATACACAGACAATGAACGGAAAGTAACACCCTCTGCTGATAACACCGGATTTGAGATAGACATGACAACCACCTACTGGAATTTGTTATAGACAGCATGCTCTGTGGTGTAAAAATTGGCGGCAGATGCCCCAACAGAATACGCACCCACCCCAGAATCTTTGATGCCACCAAAAGGCATATGATCGTCAGGCACTGTTCCGTGATTAATGTGGAGCATGCCCGACTCACTTTCCATGATAAATCGTTGGACCAGGCGGTTATCATTGGAAAAAAGTGCTGATGTCAACCCATAGCTTACATTATTAAGAATCGTTAGGGCGTGTTCAAAGTCGTCATACTTCTGGAGCGTGATCACCGGGCCAAACACTTCACTCCCCGCAATATCCATGGTCTCGTCCACCTCCAATACCACCGGTGAAACAAAATACCCTTGCTCTTGCTGCGCCGGCGTTAACGCGGGCCCCTGCGCGACCACTCGCGCACCTTGCTTCTTGGCTTCTTCCACCATAGACAACACTTTATGCCTCTGATTGACCGTAGAAAGTGGACCCATTGTGGTTTCAGGTACAAAGCCATTACCTATCACGACCTTATTCAGTCGCACTTTCAACCCTTCAATCACAGGTGAATAAAGCGAAGGGGCAACCAATATCCGACTGATCGCTGTACAACGCTGACCTGAACAGGCATAAGCAGCACCTACGACCTGGTTAAGGCAGTCATCAAGATTGTCGGTATCATTAATTATCACCGCATTTTTGCCGCCTAATTCCAAAGAAACTTCCGTCAGGTTTTGGCTTGCCAACTGCATAATTCGCTTTCCAACGTCTACAGAGCCAGTGAAGGTCACGCCGGTGACTGCCTTATGGGTAATGAGCGCCTCCCCAATCCCCCGTCCTTCTCCATTCACAAGCTGCAGCAAACCGTCTGGGAAAATACCCACACCGGCATCGACCAATAAACAGGCAACTGCCGGCGTGACTTCGGCGGGCTTCAATATCATTGCATTACCAAAAACCAAGGCAGGAATGATTTTGCGCATCGGTGTCAGGATCGGAAAGTTCCATGGCGTGATTGCCGCAATTACCCCTCGCGGGCGGCGCATGATGGTATTGATGGTGGACGGTTTTTGCGCTGACATCGGCTGAGTCTGTACCTGATAGCTTTCCCTCAGCATTGCTCTGGCTTCATTGAGGGCTTTTGTCAGCTCTCCGTTAGATTCCGGATGGATTTTCCCTTGCTCAAGACTTGCCGCCTTTGTAAGGTTTTCGCGGTTTTCTTCCAGTCGCGTCAAGTACTGCTTCAATACAGACAAACGCTCGGTATGTGTCATTCGCCACCAGGTTTTTTGTGCTTTGACCGCAGCCTGGCATGCCGTGTTAAGTTGGCTCTCAGAACATTTGGAATAGGTTGCAATTTGACGGCTTGTGTCAGACGGATCATAGGTTGAAAACTCACCTGCCTCTCCCTGCTGCCAAACGCCATCAATTAGATTATCAAAGTGATACATGACGCCCCCTAAAGCGCTTTCTGGATACAAAGACGATTGTATTGGTAAAGCGCTGTCCAATCTTGTCGTCCAAAACCCTCTCGACTAGCAAGGGAGTAAACTTGTCGGGCAACCGCTCCAGTAAATGCCGGCACCCCAAGACTTGCTGACATCTCCAAAGCCAGACCGAGGTCTTTATTGGCCAAATCAACCATAAAGCCTGGCTCTGTATCACCCTTTAACACCTTACTAGGGTATGTTGTCGACATATGCCCTTGGCCTGCCACTGTGCCACGCATGACCTCCAATGACTGGCTTACATCCAGACCCGCGGCTTCTGCCATCACCAGTGCCTCGGCTGTCACCTGGTTGAGTACAATGGACATGTAGTTGTTAACCACTTTCATTCGTCCACCAGCACCGACATCGCCACAGTGATAAATGGTGTCGCCTAAAAAGTTCAAGACCGGAAGAGCCCGTTTGAAATTGTCTTCGCTTCCGCCAACCATGATCAGCAGCTTGCCCTCTATAGCATGCTGGGTTTGGCGGCCCACCGGTGCATCAATCATACTGATATTCTTTTCAGCCAATCGCGTCGCTATGCTGTCAGTCACTTGCGGCTGGATGGTACTCATATCGATATACAGTGCATCCGTTGAAATCGTGGTTACGATGCCATTTTCCCCAAACACGGCGCTTTCCACGTGTGGGCCGTTTGGCAACATGGTAATCACGACGTTTGCGTCTCGCGCCGCCTCTGCCGCACTTGACGCCCGTCCAGCGCCCAACGCAGTCAGCTTGCTGACTGCGTCATCGCTAAGATCAAACACCTTCACACTGAAGCCAGCCTTTACGAGGTTAGCTGCAATAGGTCCTCCCATCGCCCCCAAACCCACCATGCCTATGATTTGATTTTTCACTTTTCCACTCCTTGAGAATATTACTGCTTTAAAAAATGTTAGCGCTAACATAAAAATTTAGTCAAGAAATCTTGCGAGATTTTTAATCAAAAAAAGGAAGAATCTATATTAATAGTTATAAATCAATAGATTAAAAGGTTTCAGCCCGTGACATGACGAAATCAACGTGACGACTGTCGCTGAACAATGTCAAATGACAAATCAACGATATCGTCTTCCATGTCTTTCATACCGAGTAATTGGCGGGCGGCAATTCGGCCAATCTGAAACGTAGGCACCCTCACAGTCGTCAACTGGGGCGAACATTGACTGGCAATGTCCAAATCATCAAATCCAACAATCCCTATGTCTGCCGGTATGCTCAGACCCATACGCTGACACTCAAAGACCGCACCTGCAGCAAGGACATCATTGGCAAAAAAGATCACTTCAGGTCGGTTCTCTTCTCGCCAGAATGCCTGAAGCAGTGCAGCGCCATTGCTAAAACTAAAGTCAGACTCCTTTAACCAGCTCGCTTCAACACCCAACCCAGAGTCAGACATTGCATCAATAAAGCCTTGGCGGCGCGCTCTCGCCCTGTCATTGCCATGAACAGGTGCACTGACGAACCCGATTTTTTGGTAATTCCGCCCCACGAGATGCTTTACCATCTGGTAGCAAGCGTCATAGTTTGAGAACCCTACCCTTTTACCAAAATTGGGCGGAAGACTGTTCCATGTTTCCGTCACCGTAATGTCCGAATGATGAATTAAATCAATTGTCTCTTTCAGGTGAGTAAATCCCGTCAGAACAATACCTACCGGTTGCTTTGAAATAAACTCCTTCACCAGAGTAAATTCCCTTTCTGCTGAATAATCGCTATTCCCCAACAAGAGCTGGTAACCATGCAGTTCCAACTCAGACGCCAACCCTTCTACCATATCGGCAAAAATTGAGTTTTGCAGCGTTGGCACAACAACAGCAACAATGCGGGACGTATTGGATGCCAAATTTTTTGCTGAATAGTTAGGCACATAACCGGTTTCATTGATCACTTGCCATACTTTTTCCCTTGTTTTTTCAGACACTTTTTCCGGGCTACTAAGTACTCTTGATACCGTCATAGCTGAGACTCCAGCCAGCTCGGCAACCACTTCAATACGTACACGGCCTCTACGCCTTACTCCAGAAACCTGTTTTGCTTGCTTGTATTTCATCAAACCAATCCTGCTTTTTTCAAACCTATCAAAAGCCAGCATCTCCAAGCTTGTTCGCTAACTCTAATACTATTTTTCAAACAAAACACAAATTCAATTTGACACAATTCAAATGTTAGCGCTAACATAATAAATGTTAACGACGTGTTACAATAAAAGGTAATATCCATCCGCGGCGTTTCCTTTGTCTGATACGTGCGCTCGTTTACATCATTAAAGTGGACGCGCGCTGTGAGATGGGATCGGTACTCTGAAAAAGTAGAGGAAGAACAAATCATGAAAATGAGGTTTAAAAAGTTATTTGCTCTGAGCCTGATGTACTTAAGTTCCAGTGCCATCAGTGCTGAGCCTAACCCATACGATTGGCGTTCAGTACCTAAATCCGGCGACCAGATTGTAATGAAACTGGGCCATTCGGTGAACATGGAATGGAGTTCTCAAACGGTCGCCTTAAAGCGCTTTGCAGAACTCGTGTCTGTTTACAGCAACAATCAAATCCGCGCAGAAATCTATCCCGGTGCACAACTTGGTGGAGAACGCGAAATGGTGCAACAAGCCCGGCAGGGTGTACTTCAGGGCACAATCCCAGCGGTGAATAACCTTGCCGCACTGGCACCGTCTCTCAACGTGTTGGTCTTGCCTTACCTTTCAACCAGCACAGATGAATCAAATTACCTGCTCGACAACATCACGCCGACGCTTAATCCAAGAGTGATTAAAGAAGCTGGGGTGCGGATTGTTGGTTGGGAAAACACGGGATGGCGCGCTTTTTTTTACAAATCCGACAGCCCGATCACCAAGCCAGAAGATCTGGCAAAGCTGAAAATGCGCGTTCCACCTAATCCCATCATGCTCGGAACTTATAAGGCGTGGGGAGGCAACCCTACCCCTATCGCATGGAAAGAGCTTTACAGTGCACTGCAACAAGGTGTCGTAGAGGGAGGAGATAATCCGGTGACGGATGTGATTGGTATGAAATTCCACGAAGTGATCAATCACATGACACGGTTCCATTACACCATACTTACTCACCCCATCGTTGTTTCTGAGCGGTGGTTTCAAAAGTTAAGCCCCCAACATCAAGAAGCGGTGCTCAGAGCCGGCAAAGAAACCACTGACTATGTGCGCTGGTGGCAACCCTTGGATGAGGCGAATTGGTGGAAACAAGCCGAAGATGCAGGCGTCACCATTACGACCATTGAGAATGAAGCTGAATGGATGGAAAAAGCACGTGCAACCTGGCCACAACACTACGAGAAAATTGGCCCTGATGGCGAAGAGCTGGCGGGAACAGCGCTTAGCATCCTCGCGTCCTACCCTAACAAATAGTCGAGTGTTTTGATTGCCCGCCAAACTGGCGGGCACTGGAGGTATTCCTTGCTAAAGCATCTAAAAAAAGCACAAGAAATGGTTTGTCACCTACTTATCACGATCATGGTACTGAGTCTGTTTCTGCAAATTATCGCCCGCGAATTCAATCTTGAGGCGGACTGGACTGAAGAAATATCCCGATTTGCTTTTATTTCTCTCGTCTTTATTGCAGCAAGCTATACCAGTTTGAATCAACAACACCTCCGGATCAGCATTGTTTCAGACATATTGATGCGTCGCCTTGGCCAGCAGTTCGTGTTCCGCGTCCAAAGTTTTGTTTCCCTCACCTTTGATGTGTTAATGGTTGTCTTTTGCTACGAAAATTTTCTGGAAGGCCTGGACTATCCGAACACGTCGCCGGCGCTCGGCTTTAATCTGGGATTGCTATTTCTGGCCCCTACGGTGGGTTTTCTCTTGTCAGCGATAGTCCATTTGATGGAAGTCAGCGGTACGTCGCCCTATCAAGAAGCGGAGGAGTTATGAACGATATCCAGTTAACCTTGCTCATCGTTTTCCCTTTATTACTCCTTCTTGGCCTACCTATTTACCTTTCTTTGGGTATGACTGGCTTTGCGGTTGTGTACCTGATGGATTACCCGTTTACCTTTGCGACCCAAAGTATTTTAAACGGCGTGGACAACTTCCCACTTCTGGCGATCCCTGCCTTTATTCTGGCTGGAAATATTATGGAAAAAGGGGGGATCACAAAAGACATCATTTCCATTTTCCGTCATGCCTTCGGGCATATTCACGGCAGTTTGGGTATTGTGACCATCTTCTCCTGTATGTTTTTTGCGGCCATTTCCGGCTCTGGTCCTGGCACCGTTGCGGCAATAGGCGCGATTATGATCCCCTCGATGATAAAACATGGCTATCCTGCTCCCTATGCCGCGTCTGTCTCGGCGACGGGTGGCACACTCGGTGTCATGATCCCGCCAAGTAACCCCATGATTATTTATGCGATCATTGCCAATATATCCATTGCTGACTTTTTTGCTGCTGGCTTACTACCCGGCATTTTTACTGGAATTGTCCTGGCGCTTACCGCGTCTTGGATGGCCAAGCGAAGTGGTGCCATAGTCATCACGCCCAAGGAGGAACAGAAGAAGGAGTCAGGGTCAATCTGGACAAAAGTCTGGCAGGGTAAATTTGCTCTTTTCTTGCCAGTGCTTATCCTTGGTGGCATCTATTCAGGATTCTTTACGCCTGTAGAAGCCTCAATTGTTGCTGTGGTCTATGCGTTTGTGGTTGCGAAGTGGGTTTACGGTGAGCTGGACTTGCCAAAACTAGAAGCAGCAATGATTCAGACCCATATGATAACGGGTGCCTTGATGATTGTTGTGGCCTGCTCGACGCTGTTTGCTAAAAACATTACGTTCCAAAATATTCCACAACAATTAGCAGAGTCAGTATCAAGCATTTCCAGTAATCCACTCGTTATTTTGCTAATGATCAACATAGTGCTATTGATTGTCGGTACCTTCATGGAGACCATCTCCGCCATTATCATACTGGCCCCAATCTTGGTCCCGTTAGTGACCTCTTTCGGCATTGATCCCATCCACTTCGGCATTATTTTGATTGTAAATATTGAAATCGCGTTTTTAACACCGCCACTGGGTGTCAACCTTTTCGTTGCCAGTAAACTGGCCAATATTCCGATTGAAAAAATGTTTCGCTCGACAGTCCCCTTTGTGTTGATGCTCATTTTTGTTCTTGCTGTGATCACCCTGGTTCCGGCCATTAGCCTGACGCTGCCACAGTTACTGCGAAGCGGATTTTAGGCACCTAGGTTCGTCACGCAAGCCGTGATAACAAGACTTGCACAGAGTCTGGTCAGACCTTAATGTTAAGGAAGTTATTTGATATTAAGGATGCTCTGATGACTGTGGTTTCGATGACAACTGGTATCCCTTCTGAGCAGCAGATCAGCGAACTGGAATCGCAATTTGCCAAACTGGTCGCCAAGACTACCCAAGATCCCTACCCTGCCTATGCCGAGCGCATCCGGGATCTGAAGCATATTCAAAAGGCATTAAAAAAGCATGCTGACACCATCGTCGATGCCCTGTCTCAGGATTACGGGCATCGCAGTCCTACCGATTCTCTGATGGCTGACATCCTACCTTGCTTTCAGATGCTGCATTACACCAAACGCAAACTGAAACGTTGGATGAAACCATCGCGCCGTTCTACCGGATTACTGCTAACCCCTGCCAAAGTCGAAGTGCATTATCAGCCGCTTGGCGTGGTCGGCATTATCGTTCCTTGGAACTTTCCCATCACCCTGAGCCTTATTCCTCTGATGACTGCAATTGCGGCAGGAAACCGCGTGATGCTCAAAATTAGTGAATTCACGCCGCTGACCGCACAGGCAGTCAAAGCGCTTCTGGCCGAAGTGTTTGATGAAGACAAAGTCTGTGTCGTCAAAGGCGATGTCTCAGTCGCTGAAGCCTTTACCCGACTGCCGTTTGATCACCTGATGTTCACAGGCTCTGCCGAAGTCGGCAAGAAAGTGATGAGAGCGGCTTCGGAAAACCTAACGCCCGTAACGCTGGAGCTTGGCGGCAAATCACCCGTGATTGTTGGGCCAGATATTGATCCGTTTCTCGCAGCCGAGCGTCTGCTGTTTGGTAAAAACCTCAATGCAGGGCAGATCTGCGTGGCACCGGATCACGTGTTTGTACGGCAAGATAATCTGGAAGAGTTTGTCGAAGCGCTACGAGTGAAATGGAACGAAGCCTATCCAAAAGGCATTCAAAGTGATGATCGCACCGCTATCGTCACTAACCGCCAGTTCTCACGTTTAACAGATTTGATGGAAGATGCCGACGAGCGGGGCATTACCACTATCCCATTGGCCGACCCAGCTATATTACCAGAATCACGTAAAATGGCGCTTCATCTTGTAATCAACCCGTCACAGGATAGCGCCATCATGCAGCAAGAGATATTCGGTCCACTACTGCCAATCATCACCTACAAGAATGTGCATGATGTGCTTAATACACTTCGCCATCAGCCTCGTCCATTAGCCCTGTACTTGATGACTTTCGATTCGGACTTCATCCAACACACCATCCGTTACACTCATTCTGGCTCCATCGCAGTGAATGACACCATCATGCAAGTTGCTGTGGATGACACCCCATTTGGTGGTGTTGGTGCATCTGGTATGGGGCATTATCATGGTATCGAAGGCTTCCGCACCTTCAGCCACGCAAAAACCGTATTCCAGCGTGGCAAACTTAATCCTGGCAAACTGCTGGCACCACCCTATGGTAAATGGTGGCAAAAGATAATGTTGAAGCTATTTTTGCGTTAGATAAACACAACGAATGCGCCATTGGCGCCTTTAGTTATTTTACGCCGTGTCCGACAGCTTCGGTCCATATCTGGTACCATTGCTCCCTGCTTAGAGAGACCTTACTGGCCTCTACCAAAGGGCGAATATTATCTATTTTTCCAGAGCCAGTAATGATTCTTGGCTGGCTAGGTATCGACAATACCCAAGCATAGATAAGCTCAGCCAGCGAGGAGACACCAACGTCTTCCATCACCTCTGTCAGCCCTTCGGATAACCGCTTAGTGACCTCATTATTTGGCTCAAATAATCTGCCTCCCCCTAAGCAAGACCAGATCATTGGGCGGATACGCTTTTGGGAGCATTGATCAAAAAGGCCGCTATCCAGCGCTTCTGTGTGAAAAGGAGAAAACTCAAACTGATTGGTGCATAACGTAACATCCAGTGCATCTTGCAATAGAGAGAACTGAGACACGCTAAAGTTGGACACACCGAATTGGCGGACTTTCCCCTGCCGCTTGAGTGTATTGAATGCATGATTCACTTCCTCTACATCCATGAGGTAGTCTGGACGGTGCAAAAGCAAGGTGTCGACATAATCCGTTTTAAGCGCTTTCAACGAATGATCGACAGACGACAGAATAGTTTCTTTAGAAGAGTCGTAATGGCTGACGCTGCGGGCATCAAGAGCACCGTTGCCTAAACCTCGAATGCCGCACTTGGTAATGATGTTAACCCGGCTTCGTAATGACGGTGAGAGCGCTAACGCTTCACCAAAGCTTTCTTCACTGCGATAAACATAAGCATGATCAAAATCGGTCACACCAATATCAATGAGCTCGCAGATAAAACGGTTCAACGCTTGGTCGGAAAGCCCCCAAACACTCGTGCGCCAAAAGCCAGCAATTATCGATTTATCACCATTCTCTGCCTGCATCATTGTGATCCTTTTCGACTTTAAAGTGGCAAGGATAAAGGCTTTTAGCAAAGGAAGAATAGTTACCCAATTGCAGGTGCGATACACCACCCAAATTTAACCAGCGCGTCTGAAATCGTCGGCTCCATGTCTTCATGGTTTGGCTCAGAGGTATAAAAAGCGCCGTCGGCGCCTTTTCATCATGTGTCGGAACAATAAAGAGGCTACTCCGTTAGCCCAAGGAAACAAACTTTATTGTTCCTAAACAACATCATGTGTCGGAACAATAAAGTTTGTACACTAACGCCATTTTGGAATAATAAAGTTTGTACACTAAAAGCATAAAGCTCAAACTTACCCAAAACGCGGACAATTGATGAACATACGCTCGATAGCCGAGGACAGGCTTTTTTCATACTGTCAAAGGCTCACTGTCTCTCCGATAAAACTGAACCCTAAGCATCATCTGGGCTGAAAAGCGGGCTTTGGTACTGAGGCCCAGCACCAATGAACTCATCACCCGTACGAGTCTCTCTTAATCCAACCTCATGTCGTTTGAGCTTATCGCCGTTCTCCGTTTCAACATGGACATTAATTGGACTCCAAGCATCCATCCCCAGCCTAGCAATCGGTCTACCTTGCATCGCAATTCTAGCCAGCGAATATGAGTTATCTAGCAAGTACTCAAAATCCAATTCAGATGGGCAAACTGAAAAAGTCGTTATCGTCGTTTGTTTCATTGAACAAAACTCAAATGAGCAGGTTCTGCATTCAGCACCTTTCTTCTTCGAGTAAATTTCCCGAAGCACACCTTGCTTCCTAAATAGCTGTTCCTAATAGTAGATCTCAAAGATAAGAGAAACTCAGTCCGCTTTGTGCGATCTGATCAATCGCCAAACCGAAACATACCGACAAAAGGACTGAGTGATGGCCATCATAGCACCGATACCTCGTGGCGAACGTCGTAGGATGAAAAAAGCGATACAGACTACCAAGGACAAGGATTATGCCCGCAGACTTATTGCTCTCATGCAACTCCACGAAGGCAAAACGATTGTCGATGTCTGCCGTATTATCAGTGCAGCCCGCTCCTCAGTGGGTAGGTGGATTGACTGGTTTACTCAAGGTGGTATGGATGCCCTGCACGCTTTGCCTGTTGGCAGACCGCCAACGCTTCCCGTTAGCGAAATGTGTGCGATGCTGACTATTCTGGTTCAGTTTTCCCCGCAGGATTTCGGTTATCAGCGAAGCCGCTGGAGTACAGAGCTTTTAACGATGCAGCTCAATGATGTATTCCAAAGTACAGTGGCGGCTTCTACGGTCAGGCGTTGGTTACCGAAAATCGGGATCGTCTGGCGTAGGGCGGCACCTACCCTCAATATTCGAGACCCTGACAAGGAAGAAAAGCTCGCTCAGATAAGTGAGGCGCTGGACAAATGCAGTGTTGACCATCCGGTGTTTTATGAAGACGAAGTTGATATCGACCTTAACCCCAAAATTGGGGCTGACTGGACGGTAAAAGGCCAGCAGAAAAAAGTGGTCACACCGGGACAGAACTGCA
>NZ_FIZY01000021.1 GCF_900060185.1 Grimontia marina
ATAACTACATCATCCACAAAAGTAAAAAAACGAAGGCTTGGCTCAAGAAGAACCCAAAGTTCAGGCTGCTGTTCCAGCCCGTTTATTGCCCTTGGGTCAACGTCATAGAACGATTGTGGAATGCTCTCCATGAGACAATTACTCGGAATCACAGGTGTAAACATATGTGGCAATTGCTCAGGAAGGTGAAGCACTTTATGGATAACGTATCGCCGTACCCGGGAGGTTGCCACGGCACGGCGAAAATGTAGCACTATTCGGATCAGTTATTTAGGACATGAACCCGTAGAAGCGGTGTTCAACCAAACTCAGCAATTGTGGCATGAGAAAACCCCGCATCCCGATTGGTACGGGCTCACTTTGCATGCCGTCGATGGCGTGGTTTGGCGAACGCCTGATACGACTGACAATGATAAGGCGTTTAGTCGAACAGGTAATAAAAAAACGACGTCAGACTATCCTCAAGTTCGCATGGTCTGCCACATGGAATTGACGAGCCATCTGCTCAACAGTGCCGCCTTTGACTCCGTCTCGGTCAGTGAGATTGACCTCACTGCTCAGTTTATCGACAAAGCCCAAGACAATAGCCTTACCCTGTTTGACAAAGGCTTCTATGCATTGGGACTTCTCCATCGTTGGCAAAGCCAAGGAGAGGAAAGACACTGGCTAATTCCCCTGCGTAAAGGGGCGCAATATAAGACGTTAAGAAAACTGGGACGTGGTCAGGAGCTGGTTGAGCTCTCCCTGACGGCTCAAGCGAAAAAGAAGTGGGCAGATGCGCCGGATACACTGGAAGCCAGACTCATTACCACCAAGATAAAAGGGAAAGAAGTCAAACTGCTGACTTCCCTGACCGACCCTAAGCGTTATATAGGTGCAGATATCGCAGAGCTCTACAGTCATCGCTGGGAAATCGAATTAGGCTACCGAGAGATGAAGCAGTACATGCTTCAAAATAGCCTGACGCTAAGAAGTAAAACGCCGGCGTTAGTGAAACAGGAGCTTTGGGGAATGCTGCTCGCCTATAACCTGTTGCGTTTTATGATGTGCCAGATGGCGTATTCCTTGAATACGGTGATGCCATACCAAATAGGCTTTAAGCAGGCATCGATATTTTTGGTGAGTCAGTTGCAGATGCTTCCGGCTGTCGCGCCCGGCAGATACCCAGAAGTACTCAGATATATCCTCGATATGGCAGAGAGCTTTGTGCTTCCAGAGAGGCGGGAGAGGACATATCCCAGAGCAGTAAAGAAAAGGCCCAGTCGCTATGCGACTAGGCCTTCTAGAAAGCGTCATTCAGCATAATTCACATTCATTAAGCGATTAACGCTGCCTTTCTTTTTCAGACTGCCTGCGACATTTGACTGATTGTTTCATTCGCATTGTAGAGTGGGCGCATCGCCTTCAATACATCTGAGCGGGAGATAACGCCAACCAGACGATTGTTTTCCAGCACTGGAAGGATATGAGGTTTACTCATTTTCACTTCACGAACGCGGTCTTTAAGCGGTTTATAACTTAAGCTGGTCGCAATGCCCATGTCAGAAACAGGAAACGCTTTTTCTTTGTCGACGACTAAAAATTCAGCGACATCAATCAGGCTTTCGTTGGCGCTAAGAGCCGTTACATCGTCTTTCATCAAGTCACCTACGCATTGATCTGTATCTGGAAGGTAGTCCTCACACCATAGGTTGACCATCACATCGTGCACTGAGAAGAAACCGACTACGTGCAGTTGATTGTCGCAAACCGGCGCACCAGTTAGATGGTTCGAAAGCAGAGCGTCGATAGCTTCAACAGTGCGGTCAGTGGCTTTCAATACAATCGGGCTGGTATTCATCAGATCTTTAACTTTCATTTTGTTCATCATGGCAGAATCCTTACTGGCTTTATTGAGTGTCACTGGCGAGTTGACGGCCAGCATTTCAGGTTGTTGCATTTGCTTTGTATAAATCCCCCAGTTGGCAAGGCCAACCAGCACAGCGCCACCGACAATGTTGCCAAGCGTCACTGGAACAAGGTTATTAACGATAAAATGGGAAACAGTTAAGTCAGCGTAACTTGATGCTGATACACCTAATTGCGTCCAGAAAGCGTCCGGTGAAAAATGAGAAATGACGATACCCAGCGGAACCATAAACATATTGGCGATGCTGTGTTCGAAACCGCTGGACACGAACATGGCGACAGGCAGTATGGTCATCACAGCTTTGACAACAGGATTTGCAGAGCAAAAGGTTAGCCAAATCGCTGTGCAGACAAGAATGTTACAGAGCACACCGAGTGTGAAAGCTTCAAGCCAAGTGTGGTGGAGCTTATGCTGTGCGATATTGAGTGCATTCAGCCCCCATTGACCGCCATCTAATTGGTACAGCCCTGCTGCTGTTACCAGCGCTAACAAAATCATTGCACCGATAAAGTTGCCCAGGTAGACCTTGACCCAAGTACTAAAAAGCTTTCCGATACCTACCTGGTTGTTGGCCCAGGAGATACTGGAGAGAACAGTGCTGGTGAAGAGCTCTCCTTCAAATATGACGATTAGGATCAGGCCCATACTGAATGCAAGTCCGCCAATCAGCCTAGTCATCCCCCAGCTTGCACTGTCATTGCCTGTGGTGACTGTGATGTAGAAAAGAAACGCGAGGCCTATAAAGGCGCCAGCCAGTACAGCAAGGCTGATAGTTGCTCCGCTTCTTTTGCTGATTTTTTTCAGTGCATAGCGCTCTGCCTCGGACATCATTTCAGCCGCAGAGAAGCCTTTCACTGAGACGAAGTCGTGATCAGAATACGCAGTTGTCATTTCTTCCCCTCCTGTGTTGTTTCATAGTGTTTTCCTTTTTCTTCGAGTCGGGCGGTGTACCTGACTTCCCTTTCAGACTAAGTGTGATTGAGTGGTCAAGTACAATTGATAATCTTTTGTTTTGTATTCATTTTTATTGATGATTTTTTTAGGGTAAGTACAATAACTCCATAATAATAAATAGGTTTAACGTTCACTGCTTTTCTGGGGAGGGAAGTTATGCGCTATTCACTTAAACAACTGGCAGTTTTCGATGCCGTTGCGGATTGCGGCAGCGTCAGTCAGGCAGCAGATTTACTGGCTTTGACCCAGTCTGCGACCAGTATGTCGCTGTCTCAGCTCGAGAAAATGTTGGGCAGGCCGCTTTTTGAGCGAAAAGGGAAGCGTCTAATCCTGACGCATTGGGGTTCTTGGCTTCGCCCCAAAGCCAAACGGCTATTGAGAGACGCCAAACAGATTGAAATGGGCTTCTATGACCAGCACCTCTTGAGCGGAGAAATTCGCTTGGGAGCGAGTCAAACCCCTGCAGAGCACTTGGTTCCAGACCTTATCAGTAATATTGATAATGACTTTCCAGAAATTCGAATTTCCTTAGGCGTTCACAGTACCAGTTCTATTATTCAGGGGGTCCTGAATTACCGATATGATCTTGGGATAATTGAAGGGCGGGTCGATGATAATCGGCTGCATCAAGAACCTTGGTGTACTGATCATCTAACGATTGTGGCAGCTGCTCATCATCCCTTTGCCAAGCGCGAACGCGTGAGTATAGCGCAGTTAGAGCAGGCGCAGTGGATTTTGCGTGAACATGGTTCGGGTACAAGGATGGCTTTTGAGAGCGCCATTTCGGGTCATATTGCCGATCTTGATGTGTGGCGTGAATACGAGCATATCCCGGTCATACGCAGCCTTGTCGCCAACGGACAGTACGTGACTTGCCTGCCGTATCTCGATGTAGAGAGATACATTGAAGATGGGAAATTGGTAGCGCTGAACGTGCCAGAGTTGGATATCTCCCGTTCACTTTCTTTTGTGTGGCGGGCTGATATGGCAGAAAACCCGGTTGTGGATTGTTTCAAAAGGGAAGGCATTCGCATGATGAAGCGACACCCTATGGTGATGTAATCAATTCTGTTGATATAAAAAAGCGCGCAGTAAAAATACAGCGCGCTTTGTAATTTCATCGGGAACTAGGCACTAACTTTAGTGACATCGATGTAAAGCTTCAGTTTTTGTCCTGGCTGTATATACGCGTTCTTTTTCAGCGAGTTCCATTTCACCAAGTCCGACACCGATACCTTGTAGCGCGCAGCAATACCACTCAGGGAATCGCCTTCACGGATTTGGTAGAAGATAGTACGGATACGTGCGCCTTCATCGGCTTTTTTCCAAATCACCAAGTCCTGGCCAATGCGCAGCGGATCTTTAGGAGCCAAGCCATTCCACCGCGCCAGCGAGGTGTGTGATACACCATGCTTGCGTGCGATAGTCCAGAAACTATCACCTTTTTGAACGGTATGGGTGAGTTTGATATCACCACGTTTCTTACTGGTTAGCTTGGCTAGACGCTGTGGAGCACTCAGCGTGTACTGACCTTCATCTTTTAGAGACACAGGAATCAGTAGGTGCTCGCCAACGCGGATATTGGTACCTTTTAAACTATTGGTACGTTGTATCACTTTTACTGTTGTATTGTGACGTTTTGCAATCAGGCCCAGAGAGTCCCCGCTTTTCACTTTGTAGCGAGTAACTTTGATGCCCTGATTGTTGTTTTCATCCAGATTATTATTAAAACGTGCTACGTTTTCTTTTGGCAGTAGTAGATGATTTGCACCGTCTGGCGCTGTTGCCCAATGGTTGTATGCAGGGTTTAGGCTCTGAAGCTCTGACAATGACAAGCCAGCGTAATTGGCAGCCAAAGCCAGATCCATTTGTACACCTGGTTCAACTTGTTCTACCACAGGCTTGTTAGCGATGACAGGCAGTTTCAAACCATAACGCTCTTTGTTTTTCACCACATCTGCGACGGCAATCAACTTAGGCACATAGCCGCTGGTTTCCTTTGGCAAAGAGAGATGCCAGAAGTCAGTTGGCAAACCCTTGGCCTTGTTCTTTTTGATCGCCCTGAATACGCGACCTTCACCGGTGTTATAAGCAGCAAGCGCATGCAGCCAGTCACCATCAAATTTATTGTGTAGGTACTCCAACAAATCCAATGCAGCATCTGTTGATGCAATCACATCTCGACGGCCGTCATACCACCAGTTTTGCTCAAGGCCAAAACGGCGGCCTGTGTCCGGCACAAACTGCCAAAGGCCTGCTGCGCGACCATGAGAGTATGCAAATTGATCAAATGAGCTTTCTACAACAGGCAGAAGCGCGATTTCAAGAGGAATACCGCGCTCTTCTACTTTTTCAGTAATGAGGTAAAGGAAAGGTTCAGCGCGTTCAGCTACGGTTTTTAGATGCTGCGGATGCTTTAGGTACCAGTTGCGATAATAGTTAACACGCTTATTTTCCGGTACAGGCATCTCTAGCTGCATGGCAATTCGTTCCCAGACATCATCCTGCGTTTGTGGCGTGATGACAGGCTCTCGCTCCCCGACCTTTTCAGTTTCGACTGCCGTCTGAGCGACGTCAGTGTTTACGAGGGCTTCTTCCTGTTGCTCTGGCGTGTTAGTCGTGGTTGCGACATCACTCTGGCCGGTAATTTGGCATCCTGCGAGGAACATCGATCCAACTAGCACATAACGGAACTTCATTAATCTCTGACCTTTCAAAAAATGGCCGCTGATGATACTCGGCCGGAACTCCTGCTTACAAGTGACTTGTGTCAAAATTCATCTTTCCAGCGTCGGAGCGCCGCAAAAGTTTCGGTATCCGTAGAGTCAGTCGCACCTTGACTCACTGCGGCTTTAACACTGTCCATGTGGGCGCGGAGGAAGGGGTTAATACACTTCTCCCGCCCAATCGAACTCGGCAACGTGGGGACGTTTTCCTCCCGAAGTGCCTTAGCTTCAACAACATATTCGTTAAGCGCAGTATTGTTCGGTTCAACCGCGAGAGCAAATTTCAGATTTGAAAGCGTGTATTCATGCGCACAAAAGACCAGTGTGTTGTCCGGTAAAGACGCTAGATGTGTCAGAGATTGATGCATTTGTTGTGCAGTGCCTTCAAATAACCTGCCACAGCCTGCAGAAAATAGCGTATCCCCGCAAAACAGTATTCCCTCAGCATAATAGGCAATATGATCCAATGTGTGCCCTGGAACTTGGAAAGCTGTAAAGTCAGTGTTGAATAGTGTGAAGCTATCGCCATGCCTGAGTGGATGATTGACCATGGGGAAGCGCTCTGTCTCTGGTCCATAAACAGTGAGCTCCGGAAAGTGCTCGAGCAGTGTGTGGATACCGCCGATGTGGTCATTGTGGTGGTGAGTAACCAGCACTCCATCAAGTATCAGCCCTTCATTTCTCAGGGTTTCTAGCACAGGAATAGCATCGCCTGGATCGACGACAACGCAATGATTGTCATCATTTTTTAGCAGCCAGATGTAATTATCAGTGAATGCGGGTATGCTTGTTACAGATAGCATTGAATCTCTCCAGCTATAACTCAAAAACACTATGAAACCAGCACGCAGCCAACGTCCACTGGAATACCCATATACTTGGGACCAATTCGCACATGGCGAATGGGCTTGCACGCACGTACAAACGCGGCTGGATGAGTGGTTACCCAGACTGTTTGGTTATCACATGCTGAAGCTTGGTGGCCTGAGTTGCGAGATGGCGACAGGGCATTGTAACATTCAGCATCAGGTCTGTATTGATAAGCTCAATCCACTGAGAAACATGGAGGCTGAGAGCTACGACCTGCCTTTCCTCGATAAAGCCTTCGACGTTTGTATTCTGGCCAATCAGCTTGATTACACCGATGACCCTCACCGGTTGTTGCGCGAAATTGACCGTGTCATGATAGACGATGGTTACCTGATCCTCTCAGGAGTAAATCCCAGTAGTTTGATGGGGATCGGTCGATTAATTCCTTGGCGTAAGAATCAACTGCCTTGGAGTGGACGGATGTTTACGCCATTAAGGGTGAGGGACTGGTTAGGAGTGCTGAATTACGAAATCGTGGAGATGTCTTGTTTCGGGATGATTCCGGCGACGCGTCACCGTACATGTGGCGTATGGTTTGAGAATGCCTGCTCAGGACTGTTACCAGCAATTGGCTCGCTCTATTTTTTTGTTGCCCGCAAGCGAACCTATCCCCTTAGGCCAATCAAACCGAAATGGAAGCTCAAAAAGTCGCTATCGCCGGTGAGTGTGAATTACCGCACCGGCGGTTGAGATATTTACTCGGAAGGGATGTAACCTTCATCTGGCCCTGTCGGGTTTTCTGCCGCTGTTCTTGCTAATTCATCACAGCGTTCGTTTTCCGGGTGCCCTGCATGACCTTTCACCCATTGCCAGTCAACTGTGTGGCGTTGGGTTTCGGTATCAAGACGCTTCCATAAATCAGCATTTTTTACCGGCTTCTTGTCTGCTGTTTTCCAGCCGCGCTTCTTCCAGTTATGTATCCACTGAGTGATGCCTTGACGCACATATTGACTGTCTGTCGTCAGTGTTACGCTGCAGGATTCTTTCAGGCTTGCCAGACCAATAATGGCAGCCAGCAGTTCCATGCGGTTGTTGGTGGTGAGATTGAAGCCCTCGCTCATCTCTTTTTCATGCTGTTTATAGCGCATGACCACGCCATAACCACCTGGTCCTGGATTACCCAGACAAGAACCGTCCGTGAAAATTTCTACCTGCTTGACCATATTTGTTAGTATCTGAGGAAATTAATCGCCAAGTCTGACACAAGTGCCGCTATGAAAGCCAGTTACGACAGAATTATCGTTCTCGATACCGAAACCACGGGTATGAACCGTGAAGGTGGTCCGCATTATGAAGGACACCGCATCATTGAGATCGGTGCAGTGGAAATCATCAACCGCAAGCTGACCGGTCGCCATTTCCATGTGTACATCAAACCTGATCGCGACATCGATCCGGAAGCGATCTCCGTACACGGTATTACTGATGAGTTTTTGCATGATAAGCCGGAATACGGTGACATTCACGCTGAGTTTATCGAGTTCATTAAAGGCGCGGAGCTTGTTGCCCATAACGCGTCCTTCGATACCGGCTTCATGGACTATGAATTCCATATGCTGGATCCGTCGATTGGCAAAACCGACGACTTCTGCAAGGTGACTGATACGCTTGCCATGGCGAAGAAAATCTTCCCGGGCAAACGAAACAACCTTGACATTCTCTGTGAACGCTACGGCATAGATAACTCGCACCGCACCCTTCACGGCGCTTTGCTCGATGCCGAGATTCTGGCTGACGTTTACCTGTTAATGACAGGTGGCCAGACGACGCTCAAGTTCAGTGGTAGTGATTCAAACGAAGAAGGCGGTGGTGGTGAAGCCATCCGACGTGTCGAGGCGGGTACGAAAAAGCTAAAGATTATCAGCGCCTCTGCCGATGAACTAAGTGAACATGAAAAACAGCTGGATATCATCGAAAAGAATGGCAGCTGTTTGTGGAGGCAACAGGAGAGTGTATGAAAACAAGGTGGGCTGGATTGCTGCTCACTCTGCTGATGGCGTTCAATGTCGCAGCGGAGCAGACATCGGATCGTGATATACGGTTGCTTAATAACCGCTTTCGTATCGATTCCACCATCACTCAGGTTGCTTTTGTTATCTATCGCCAAAATCCAAGTCGTCCGGTTGTGCTTGTGCAGCCGGATGGTTCCAAGCTTTACGAGTTTCGCCATCCCGATAATGTCTCCTGGCACAAAGAGCCGGATATGGACATTATCTCGATTCAAAACCCGATGCCAGGTCCTTGGCAGGCCATTGGTAAGGTGACTCCCGAAAACAAAATTCGCATTCTTTCTGAGCTCAGTATGAAGGTGGATACCTTCCCTGATCGGCTATACCAAGGTGAAACCCTTAAGTTTACCGCCCGTTTGATGCAAGGCGATGTACCTTTGAACCTGAGGGATTTTCTTGATCGGGTTGAGCTGACCGTCACCTTCACTGAATTTCTGGTAAGTGTGGATGATATTCCCGTCGATCAACGACCACAGGCTATGTCGCTTGGACGCTTCAAAGATGATGGGGCAGGATTGGATGAATACGCAGGTGATGGTGTATTTACCGTTGAATTGCCTATCAACGTCCACCCTGGCAAGTATCGTGCGCGGGTCACCTCTGGTAATGGCGTGTTTTTCCGAACCTTAGAGCAGGAAGTGTTGGTGTATCCGACTCCTTTGATGGCAACCTTCAAACAAAGCCGCAAAAAAGCCTTACCGCACCACTTGCTGGTAGAGTCGGACACGGCAAGTATTGAACCTGGTTCAATCGCTGCGCATTCCGAATTTATTGACCCTAATGGTAAGCCATCTGTCTATCAAGGTGTTGCTGAGGGAGACTATACGGCACTGACAGTAGATATTGATAACTTCGAAGAGCCGGGTCGCCACAAGTGGCATGCTTGGCTCTATGGAACGGACAAGCTCTCTGGTCGTCCACTGATGTTCCAATTGCCTGAGCAGACTTTTGCGGTAGCGGATTACGAAGCTATCGAGCAAGCGAAACGTGAGCGTGAAGAACGAGAGGCTGAGCGCCAACGTATTGAAGATGAGCGCATTGCGGCCGAGAAGCGCGAAGCAGACAGAAAGACGGCGATGACTACGATCATCGGTGGCAATATTTTGTTGCTTATTCTGGCTGTTGGCGGCTGGTTTGTAGTACGCATCATCAAGCGTAAGAAGTTGGCAGCAGAGACGGAAGAAGAGTTGGAAGCGCCTCCACCGGAAGAGCCGGATAAAGCGGCTTAACGGGAATTCACGTAAAAAGAAAAGGAGAAGCCAGACTTCTCCTTTTGTCGTTATTGGGGTGTTATTAAGCGGCGTGCACCACTTTATCCAACGTTTTGCTTGCTGCAGCTAACTCTGTAGGGTCAAAGTCATCAACATTGATGGTTTCGAGACGTCCTTCCTCCGCAATGCGCAGGGTTTCCGCTTCTTTTTCTGAGATGGCACCTTCTCGAAGACCCATTTCAGCCACTTTATCTAGGAACATGAATGGCAGTTTCTGACCAGTCGAATCGCACACTTTCTGGTAGATAGGCTCTGCTGCAAGAATATCCAGTAAGGCTTTCTCAATCTTACCTACCGCATTGTGTTCAGACGCTTCCAGGAATTGACCACGGCCAATGCGACTTCGGGTTTCCCCAGGTGTTTGCAAAATCGCAGCGACTTTGCCATCCAGTATATCGCTTGGTTTGGTGCGGCGGGTGCCAAATGGGAACAGCAGAACACGCAACGGAGTTGCTACCCAGCGGGCAGGGAAGTTTGCCAGGAAATCATCCAGCGCTTCCTCCGCCTGATATAAGGCGTCTTGCATGCCCCAGTGAACCAGAGGTAAATCGGATTTCTGGTAACCTTCATCCGAATAACGCTTCATGGTTGCCGAAGCGAGATACAGTTGGCTCAATACATCACCCAGACGCGCAGAAAGACGTTCTTTGCGTTTCAGGTTGCCGCCCAGCACTGCCATTGAAATATCAGACAACAAAGCCAGATTAGACGCTAAGCGGTTCATTTGTTGGTAGTAACGTGCCGTTTCGTCTTTGCGAGGCACACTGGAAGTGCGGCCATCAGTCAGACCCAGCCAGACAGAGCGAACCAGATTGCTGATCACAAAGCCAACATGGCCAAACAATGCCTGGTCAAAACCAGCCAAAGCTTCACGCTCGTCTTCTTTGTAGGCAGCATTCATTTCTTCCAGAACGAATGGATGGCAGCGGATAGCGCCCTGACCGAAGATGATCATCGAACGGGTAAGAATGTTCGCACCTTCTACGGTGATGGCAATAGGGGCACTTTGATAGCCACGGGCCAAGAAGTTTTTCGAGCCCATACAGATACCCTTACCACCAACCACGTCCATAGCGTCAATCACACTACGCTGGCCTCGGTGGGTACAGTGGTATTTTACAATGGCAGAAATCACCGACGGTTTCTCGCCCAAGTCGATACCAGCCACAGTCAGTGCACTTGCAGCATCCATGACATAAGCATTACCACCGATGCGCGCCAAAGGCTCTTCAATGCCTTCCATTTTACCAATAGGCAGTTTGAACTGACGGCGGATACGTGCATATGCGCCAGTTGCCAGCGCAGCAGTTTTGACACCGCCCGTAGAGTTTGAAGGTAGCGTAATGCCGCGGCCAACCGACAGACATTCAACCAGCATACGCCAACCCTGACCTGCCATTTCCGGACCGCCAATGATGAAATCCAGTGGAACGAAGATGTCCTCTCCGCGGGTAGGGCCATTTTGGAAAGGCAGGTTCAATGGGAAATGACGGCGACCAATGTCGACGCCTTCAATATCAGTAGGGATTAGCGCACAGGTGATACCCATATCTTCCTGATCGCCTAGCAGGCTTTCTGGATCTTTCAGTTTAAATGCAAGACCGAGCACTGTTGCCACCGGTGCCAGCGTGATATAGCGCTTGTTCCAGGTGATTGACATACCCAGTACTTCTTTGCCTTGCCAAATGCCTTTAGTGACCACACCTTCATCCGGGATAGAACCTGCATCAGAGCCTGCTTCAGGGCTAGTCAGTGCGAAACATGGAATTTCAAGACCGCTTGCCAGACGTGGCAGGTAGTAATCTTTTTGATCTGTGGTGCCATAGTGCTGCAACAATTCACCTGGCCCCAGGCTATTCGGTACGCCGACAGTTGACGAGAGCACACCAGACACACCGGTCAGTTTTTGCAGAACCAGTGATTGCGCATAAGCAGAAAATTCCAGACCACCATATTCCTTTTTAATGATCATGGCGAAGAACTTATTGTCCTTGAGGTATTGCCAGACTTCTGGTGGTAGATCCGCCAGTTCATGGGTGACTTGGTAGTCATTGACCATACGGCACACTTCATTGACTGGGCCGTCCAAAAAAGCACGTTCTTCTGCACTGAGGCGCGGCGCTGGGATATCATGCAATTTGTTCCAATCCGGTGCGCCGCGGAAAAGATCAGCTTCCCACCAGACCGTACCTGCGTCGATCGCTTCTTTTTCGGTCTGGGACATTTCCGGCATCACGCCTTTAAACATCTTCAGTGCAGGTTTACTCAGCCAAGATTCACGGAATGAGCGAACGTTCAAAGGAATGGCAATCGCAATGAACACCAGCCAGCTGATTTGGCCAACAATGCCCATCACGGAGCCAACAATTAACATTACCGCGGCAGCGGCGGTGAAGAGTTTCAAGCCGGCGCGGTGATACGCGAGTATTGCTAATAGGGCAAGAAACGTTATTAGGTATAGGGTTGTTGCCATTTTCGGTTCTCCTTATCCTTCAACCCAATCTTGTAATGGTAAGAGGTCATACCACTTAATTGTAAGCAGGTTTTTAAGAGAATGTAAAACAGTGACCGGTAAAAATGTGCGCACAACTTCACAGAGAATTTGAATGAAACAGTGTTCATTTTTCAGTCGATTGTTTTTGCAGGGTAATCATAAGGTGAGGCAGATTATCGACAGCTTCATCTTTTTGCGGGTACACTGCTCCTATTATTTTTGGGCGCTTGCCCTGTTACTAAATCCTCCTGATCGTCATAAGTGGTGCGGTTGGGAATGGACGACTCAACAAAAAATAGAGAATTGCCCATGTACCAAGATCTTATTCGTTCAGAGCTCAATGAAGCGGCTCAGGTGCTTAACGCTTTTCTAAGTGACGAGAAAAACATTGCAGACATTGAAGCCGCAGCAAAACTGCTGGCAGACTCGTTTAAAGCCGGTGGTAAAGTGCTGTCTTGCGGCAATGGTGGTTCGCACTGTGATGCGATGCACTTTGCTGAAGAGCTGACCGGTCGTTACCGTGAAAACCGCCCAGGCTATCCCGCAATTGCAATTTCTGACCCAAGCCACCTTTCTTGTGTGTCGAACGACTTTGGCTACGAGTACGTTTTCTCTCGCTATGTTCAGGCGGTGGGCGTAAAAGGTGATGTGCTGTTTGGTCTATCGACCTCTGGCAATTCTGGTAACGTGTTGAAAGCAATCGATGCAGCAAAAGAGAAAGGCATGAAAAGCATCATGCTAACCGGTAAAGACGGTGGCAAGATGGCAGGTCTGGCGGACATCGAAATTCGTGTTCCACACTTTGGTTATGCGGATCGCATCCAGGAAGTGCATATCAAGATTATTCACATTCTGATCCAGCTTGTTGAAAAAGAAATGGAAAAATAAGGATAACGTAAAGGAATGTGTGAACTGCTTGGCATGAGTGCCAATGTACCAACGGACATTTGTTTTAGCTTTACTGGCTTAATCCAGCGTGGGGGCAATACTGGGCCTCACCGTGATGGCTGGGGTATCGTCTTTTATGAAGGCAAAGGGTTTAGAACTTTTAAAGACCCGAACCCAAGCTGCGACTCTAAAATTGCTGAGCTTGTTCAGAGTTATCCGATCAAAAGCTGCGCCGTGATCAGTCATATTCGTCAGGCTAATCGCGGTGAAGTGAGTCTTGTGAATACCCATCCGTTTACCCGTGAGAACTGGGGACGGTACTGGACCTATGCCCACAATGGGCAATTGTCAGACTATGAAAATTTACCGACAGGACACTTTAAACCTGTGGGTGAAACAGATAGTGAAAAAGCCTTCTGCTATTTGCTGCACGAAATTGAAAAGCATTACCCAGACAAGCCGGACGATATGACGGAAGTGTTCCGCTTTATCGCCAGCCGCTGCGACAAGCTTCGTGAACTGGGCGTGTTTAACATGCTGTTCAGTGATGGTGACTATGTGATGGCGTATTGCACCAATAATCTTCACTGGATTACCCGTCGTGCACCATTTGGCAAGGCTAGCCTCATAGATGAAGAAGTGACGGTCGACTTCCATGAAGAAACCACACCGAACGACGTGGTGACAGTCATTGCAACTCAGCCTCTGACGAACAACGAGACATGGCACAAGATGCAGCCGGGTGAGTATTGTGTGTTCCATTTGGGTGAGGTGATTACCTGTAACCGCGCCGAGATTGCAGCGAAGTCAGTGGAGGAAGCAAACGAATCTGGCTCGTAACGCTGACTTTCAGACAATGAAAAAACGCGCCACGATGGCGCGTTTTTGTATCTGGTAAAAGGAATTAGTCGGCAGCGTAGCCAGACAGCCCCAGCACTTCACCATCCATGACGGCGTTCTCATCTGCCATGTTAAGTCTGCCCTGACAGAACCATTCCACCACTAATGGGTAGATACGGTGCTCTTGCTCCTGAACACGGGCGAAGACACTGTCTGCGTCGTCATCTTCAAAAATTGGCACTCTAGCCTGAAGGATGACGGGGCCACCGTCGAGTTCTTCCGTCACGAAATGTACAGAAGTGCCATGCTCATCATCTCCTGCGTCAATCGCACGCTGGTGGGTGTTGAGGCCAGTGTATTTCGGCAATAGGGAAGGATGAATGTTCAGCATTTTGCCCTGATAGTGACGGACAAACTCTGGCGTCAGGATACGCATGAAACCCGCCAACACAATCAGATCAGGCGAGTATTCATCGATGGTAGCCATGAGCTGACTGTCATATTGGCTTCGGTCTGAAATCCCTTTGCTGGCAACCACAATCGCTTCAATCCCGGCGCCTTTTGCACGGGTGAGGCCGTATGCGTCTTCTTTGTTTGCAATGACAGCCGAAATTTCAATACCGTTATTGCCATGGCAGCGATCGATGATCGCCTGAAGATTTGAGCCGTTTCCAGAAACCAGAACAACCAGCTTTTTCATGGTTACCCCTCGATCTCAACCTGCTCTTCGCCAGCCGCAGCGTTCTCGATGGTGCCCAGCAGCCATGCGGTTTCGCCTTCCTGATTCAGGATGTCGATCGCTTTCTGAGCTTGCTCAGCAGGCAGAGCAACTACGAGGCCTACGCCACAGTTGAAGGTACGGTACATTTCGTGCTCGGTCACGTTACCGTTTTCCTGAAGCCAGTTGAAGATTGCTGGCCATTCCCAGCTGTTGCCATCGATAACGGCTTTGGTGCCTTCTGGTAGAACGCGTGGGATGTTTTCCCAGAAACCACCACCTGTGATGTGTGAGATAGCGTGAACATCACAGCTTTCCAGCATCTTAAGGGCAGGTTTTACATAAATGCGTGTAGGTTCCAGCAGGTGGTCAGCCAGTGTTTTTCCGTCAAGCTCCGCGTTAACGTCTGCACCTGAAACTTCAATGATTTTACGTACAAGGCTGTAGCCGTTAGAGTGAGGGCCTGATGAGGCGATAGCAATGATCGCGTCGCCCTGCGCGACTTTAGTGCCATCGATAACTTCTTCTTTCTCAACTACACCAACGCAGAAGCCTGCTACGTCATAATCTTCACCGTGGTACATGCCTGGCATTTCAGCGGTTTCACCGCCGATAAGTGCACAGCCAGCTTGCAAACAGCCTTCACCAATACCGGTTACCACGTCAGCAGCTGTATCAACGTCCAGCTTACCTGTTGCATAGTAATCAAGGAAGAACAGTGGCTCAGCGCCCTGAACAATCAGGTCATTCACGCACATTGCCACCAGGTCGATACCAATAGTGTCGTGTTTTTTCAGATCCATCGCCAGGCGAAGTTTGGTACCTACACCGTCAGTACCTGAAACCAGGACTGGCTGTTTGTATCTTGTAGGCAGTTCACAAAGTGCACCGAAACCACCGATGCCACCCATGACTTCAGGACGGCGAGTGCGCTTAACAACGCCTTTAATTCTGTCGACCAGGGCGTTACCTGCATCGATATCTACACCTGCATCTTTGTAGCTTAGAGAAGACTTATTATCGCTCACTGGGGATCCTTACCGAGTTATGGACTAAAAAGCGGCGCCATTTTAACAGCGGTATTTCAAAAAGGAAAACGTTTGCGTCAGGTTCAATGCAGCGAATTTGGCTTAAAAAAGCGCAACCAGTTGTATGTAACTATTCCACCGAATTTTCTTGTGTATAATTCGTGGAATTTGTTTTTTGCAGGAGTCTGTCATGAAAGTCGTCGAAGTTAAGCACCCGCTGGTAAAACACAAAATCGGTCTTATGCGTGAGGGTGATATCAGCACCAAGCGTTTCCGTGAGTTGGCGACAGAAGTAGGCAGCCTGCTGACCTATGAAGCGACTTCAGATTTCGAAACTGAAAAAGTGACCATTGAAGGCTGGAATGGCCCGGTTGAAATCGACCGCATCAAGGGTAAGAAAGTGACTGTTGTTCCAATTCTGCGTGCAGGCTTGGGCATGATGGACGGTGTATTGGAGCACATTCCAAGCGCACGTATCAGTGTGGTCGGTATTTACCGTGATGAAGAAACGCTGGAGCCGGTTCCTTATTTCCACAAGCTTGCGAGCAATATCAACGAGCGTATGGCGCTGGTGGTTGACCCAATGCTGGCAACTGGTGGTTCTATGATCGCAACCATCGACCTGCTGAAAGAGCACGGTTGTGACAACATCAAAGTGCTGGTTTTGGTAGCCGCACCTGAAGGTATTGATGCACTGGAAAAAGCGCACCCGGATGTAGAGCTTTACACTGCAGCAATCGACCAGAAACTGAACGACAAAGGATACATCGTGCCAGGTCTGGGCGATGCAGGCGATAAGATTTTCGGCACCAAATAAATAGCACGAAACCGAAATATGAAAGAGGCTTCCATTTGGAAGCCTCTTTTCGTTTGGTCCGGAGAATTAATCTTCCATCTGCGCGTTGTCAACAACGTGGGTTTCACCCATGTCGTGCGGCAGGATGAGGTTCAGCAAAATCGCAACGATACCGCAAAGGCTGATACCTTGCAGGCTGAACTCGCCAATACCAAAGGCCATACCGCCGATACCGAATACCAGAGTGACCGCTACAATCGCCAAATTGCGCGCTTTGTGTAGGTCGACCTGATTTTTGATCAAGGTATTCAGACCAACGGTTGCGATAGAACCGAACAGCAGGATCATGATGCCGCCCATCACAGGAACGGGAATGGTCTGCAAAATTGCTCCCAGTTTACCAACAAATGCCAGAACAATCGCCGTGATGGCACCCCAGGTCATGATGGCTGGGTTGAATGCTCGTGTCAGCATCACGGCGCCTGTCACTTCACTGTAAGTGGTGTTTGGTGGTGCACCAAACATCGAAGCAGCCATGGTCGCAACGCCATCGCCTGCCATAGTGCGGTGAAGACCTGGCTTTTTCAGGTAGTCTTTGTTGGTCACATTTGAAATCGCCAGCATGTCACCCACGTGCTCAACGGCAGGCGCAATGGCGACTGGGATCATGAACAGAATTGCGTTGATGTTGAATTCCGGTGCAGTGAAGTTTGGCATAGCCAGCCAAGCAGCGTTTTGAACCGGGGAAAAATCAACCACGCCAAAGAAAAGGGCAACCACATAGCCTGAGACGATACCAGCGAGAATCGGTACCAACTTAAAAAAGCCTTTGGCAAACACTGACACTGCGATGGTCGTGATGAGTGAAACTGCTGAAACCCAAAGCGCTACTGAGCCATCAACCAGCTGAATGGCGCCGTCGCCAGATTTACCCACCGCCATGTTAACGGCTGCAGGTGCCAGACCCAGACCAATCACCATGATCACTGGACCAACCACCACAGGCGGCAGCAGTTTGTGGATGAAGCCAACACCACGCACTTTGATAAACCCGCCCATACAGACGTACACCAAGCCTGCCGCCATCAGGCCACCCATGGTTGCAGGGATGCCCCAAGTCTGGACGCCGAATAAGATCGGTGCAATAAAGGCAAAAGAGGAGGCGAGGAAAATGGGGACAGAACGTTTGGTGATGATTTGGAATAGAAGGGTACCAATACCGGCACCGAAAAGAGCGACGTTAGGGTCAAGTCCCGTAAGGAGTGGAACCAGCACCAAAGCGCCAAAGGCAACAAATAGCATTTGTGCCCCTTGTAAAACTTGCATCATGACGCACCTTCCTGAAATTTAAAAAATCGTGGGATACTACCATGATTTATGTGGCATTTAAGTGAGCTATTGCATACTGTCGAAATACTAAGCGGCCAGAGACAAACTTTCTGTCAGAAAAATTGTCAATGAGTTAACAGCAAGCGTGCCTATTGAATGGTACACGGTTGGTATAACACTCAATTTCGGTGTTTAGCCATTGCTGACAATAGGGCTTCACTTTATGATCAACGTTTAAAAATCGAGTTATCTGGCAAATATATGTTACGAATCTTCATTTTCGTTTTGGCACTCGTACTAGGACAAACCAGTGCAATGGCGACCTCACTGTTCAGTGCAGAAGTGGTATTGGATGACAGTGATGCAGCAACGGAACAGGCTGCAAAAGAGGCGGCATTTGTTGATGTGCTTATCCGAGCGTCTGGCCAGTCTGAAGTGGGTAACAATCCGGTTATTCAGAAAACCCTGCCAACGGTGAATCAATACATCACCCAGCTTGGTTACGGTGATGTTGACGGTCAACGTTCACTGGTACTTGGTTTTGACGACCGCAAGATACGTACACTTCTTACCCAGTCCCAAGCGACTTATTGGGGTACTCCGCGCCCGGAAATCCTATTCTGGTTGGTGGAAGATAATGCTTCTCAGCGCAATGTGGTGTGGGAGCAATCTGTATCTCCACTCATCAATGAGCTGAAAGCGGAAGGTGAACGCCGTGGTTTACCTGTTTTGATGCCTGTGGGTGACTTTGACGATGTGGTTGCTGTGTCTATTCCCGATCTTTGGGGAGGATTCGCAGGACCTATCGCTCAGGCAAGTGCGAGATACAACCCCGCAGGTGTTGCCGTGGTAAAGGTGCGCAATAACGGTATCAGTTGGCAGTTGTTCCCCAATGCAGCAAGTATCGGTAAAGATGCACCTGTAGAAGGTCGTGCGTCCGGTGTGCCAGAACAAGCATTCGCTACCATGATTGATGAGATGGCTGACTTCTATTCTGCCCGCTTGGCGGTGAACCTTGGTGTGGCAGACAGTGATGCAAAAGTGCTGGAGGTATCGGGTCTTGATGATGCCGAAGATTTCTTTGTCATTGAACGTACATTGAAAGGCTTGAATTCAGTAGCGTCCTTGCGTCTTGAATCGATTATTGAGGGCACTGCAACGTTTCGGGTTAGCCTGTTGGCTTCTGAAGACATCTTCCACAATGAAATGATGGTAGACCGTCGCCTACGTCGCGTTGAAGCCCTGCCTGAACCCGTCATTGAAGAGACTACATCCCCGTTGGTGACAGAAAGCGTTGATGGTGTGATTGTGCCAGTTGAACCGACACCTGTTGCAGAGCCAGTAGAAGCGGCGATTCAGTATGAGTGGATTGGCTAAGCAGCATCTAAGTATCATTCGCTGGAATCCAAAAAAGCAGGTTGATAAACCTGCTTTTTTATTGGTAACGATTTGATGCTTATTGCTCGAAACGTGCTTTTTCTTCTTTCTCAACTTGGGAAAGTTTCTTCAGTCCCAGCCCTTCTTCCTGTCCCTTGCGCTTGGCATAATAAACGTTGCAGACAAAAGATAAGGAAGTCAGCACTAACTCAATGGAAGCCAGCCGACGCTCTCCTACATCGACCCATAGAATGGTCAACGCATGAAGGAAATAGAACATCAAAATGAAATTGGCCCAAGCGTGGGTATAGGCTTTACCCTTCAAAATACCAATAAGTGGCAAGAGCAGAGGAAGCATCCAAGCGATAGCTACACCGATAGGGTTAACATGTGGGTGCGGTGAAATCACACCATGCCACAAAGCGACCCAGCTAATGAGTGCTAAATATGCACTGAGAGCCAGAGGCCTCAGTGCTGAACTGGAAGAAAACAACGGGATAACTCCTTTTTATCAATCTTTGAGGCGTGCGGCTATCTCTGCCAGCCGCTTACCGCCAGCAATGGCGAGACTTTTCTCTTCGGCATCTGGTTGGCGTCGACCTTCACCTGTAATGTGTGATGGGCCATAGGGTGATCCGCCACCTTGGGTGGTGTGAAGGGCGGGCTCTGAGTGAGGTAAACCAACAATCACCATGCCATGATGAAGTAGCGGCAGCATCATGGTGTTGAGGGTCGTTTCCTGACCACCATGCAACATGGAGCCTGATGTAAATACCACCGCAGGCTTTCCAATCAGGGTGCCAGCCAGCCAGTCCTTGGCTGTGCTGTCGATAAAATGTTTGAGCGGTGCCGCCATGTTGCCAAAGCGAACTGGGCTACCAAGTGCTAAACCATGGCACGCTTTCAAATCCTCAATCGACACATATGGGTCTTCCGGAACCTCTGTTGATGGTGTTTCTCCAATAAAGGAAACGTCAGGCACGGTGCGCAATCTTGCCACTGCGCCTGATGCTTCAATACCACGGGCAATCATGCGGGCAATATTTCTTGTCCCACCATGTCGACTGTAATAGAGAACCAGAATCTCAGTCATTACAAAATGGCCAGTACGTTTTCTGGCGGACGACCCATTGCAGCCTTACCATTCGCGACAACGATCGGGCGTTCAATCAGCTTTGGATTTTCAACCATGGCATGAATGAGTTGCTCATCCGTCGCATCAGCCAGTTGTAGCTCTTTGTAGAGCGCTTCTTTAGTGCGCATCATTTGGCGTGGTGAGTCGAAGCCCAATTGCTCCAGTAGGTTTTTTAAAGTGTCTGCAGATGGCGGTGTTTCCAGATAGGCTACGACGTCTGGCTGGATGCCCTTTTCTTCGAGCAGCGCTAGGGTTTGACGGCTCTTAGAGCAACGAGAGTTGTGATAGATAGTGACTGACATGACAGTTCCTTTTTCGTTTTAGCTTGTCGCTCAGCGCTGCATTTCCGCGAAGCGCGCTTCCTGCGCCCTGAGCTGATCTATACGTGCATCGTAGCGAGCCTGATCAAGGCTGCCAAGTTCCACAAGCTGGCTGGCTTGTGTGTAATTATTAATGGCCTTGTGCCAGCGCCCCTGAAGGGCATATAGCTCTGCTTGCGCTGCAAGCGCGCCGTGGCGGACCCCCTTGCTGTCGTAAGCCTCCTGAAGTAACGACCAACCGTTAGTGTTGGTTGGAAAACGGTGTGTTACTTTTACTAGACCTTTAATCGCCTCTTCATAACGTCCTGCTTTTACCAAAACGTAATCACGGTTTAACAGCAATACGGCATTGTTCGGTTGACTTGCTAGCGCTTTATCAAGGCGTTTCAGAGCTGCATCATACTGTTTTTGAGCAACGTCTAGATCTGTCATCGCATCAAGATAGAAGCGGTTATTTGGCTGGGCCTTGTAAAGTGGTGTGAGCAACTCCCCGGCTTTATCGAATTGTCTGCTGTCGATATACACCAGCGCTTTTCCGTAATTCAGTGATTGGGCGCGAGCAGGGGAAGCTTTATTAAGTTGTCGGTTAAACCAGTCTAAGGCGGCAGTACTGTCGATGCCGGTAAAACGAGCAACCACACGGGCACGGGCAAGATGGTACTCCGGTGACAAAGGAACAGTGTGTTGCGGATATTGCTGCGCGCGGGAGCGTGAATCGGTGATACGCGAGTCTGGCAATGGGTGAGTCAACAAGAACTGTGGCGGTTTCGATGCAAAGCGGTATTGGTCTGCCATGCGCGTGAAGAACACGGGCATCGCATTTACGTCAAACCCAGAGCGTGAAAGGGTTTCCAGCCCAATGCGGTCGGCTTCTTTCTCGTTACTTCGTGTGTAGTTGATTTGGCTTTGGATAGAAGCCGCCGTCGTTGCCTGCGCTGCGGCAATCCCTGCTTGGGGAGCTGCAATTGCCAGCATCAGGGAACCCACTAATGCAGCCATAGTCAGCGGCGTTTTACGCGCCTGATCTTCCATTGCTCTGGCTAGGTGGCGTTGCGTTAAGTGTGCAATTTCGTGGGCGACCACAGAAGCGAGCTCACTTTCACTCTGTGCATGGAGAAACAGACCTGTGTGTAAGGCAACGTGACCACCAAAGAAAGCAAAGGCATTAATGTCACGATTCCGTATCAGAAAAAACTCAAAAGGTGTTTTAACATCATTGGCGTTGGCAACCAGAGATGCACCCAGAGAGGAAATATACTCCGACAATACTGGGTCATTAACAATAGGCTGGCTGCCACGAAGCATGCGCATGTAAGCGTCGCCATATTCGATTTCTTTCTCTACGGTCAGCGTGCCTGCTGCGGCTGTACCGATTTCAGGGAGATCGCTGTACGATGTAGCCATCACTGGCGATGTGAGGACAAGAGAAGCAATTAGAAGGCTCGTTGTGGCTTTTTTGAAAAGCTGCATGACTGACGTTGGTGCCTCCAGCACGCGAAATCTTTTGGGTGTTGATATAGATAGACAACGAGGCGGGCGAGAGGTTCTGGCTTTCGCGGCGAGGTTGTCAGAATACCCAAACTACTTATCCGCGTTGTTTGAGTATACAATGCCGACGATAATAGCGGTCAGCGAGAAAGAATGGAAATTCAATCCCTTGATTTGCGTGAGCAGCGTTGCCCTATGGCGCTGCTTTTGGCGAAAAGAGCCTGTGCATCACTGAGGCAAGGACAGCAAATAGCGCTATACATTACGGACAGTGGCGCCTTGAAGGATATTCCCCGCTACTTGGAAAAGAGTGGTTTTGAATTTGAGTGCCAACCTGTTCAGGGAGCGACGGTGGTTAACGTCACCAAACTATAAACAGGAAACTACATGCTAGAAATGCTTAACCGTTGGTATCAGCGACGGTTCTCAGACCCGCACGCAGTCAGCTTGATTGCGTTGCTCATCATGGGCTTTGTGGTCATTTACTTTTTCGGCAACCTGATTGCCCCACTTCTTGTCGCTATCGTATTGGCCTATCTGTTGGAATGGCCTGTTGCCAAAATGGTGAAATTGGGTCTGAACCGTACCTTGTCGGTTATTCTGGTCCTCTTGCTTTTTGTGGGCTTTATGATCCTCGCTTTTTTTGGGTTGATGCCAACGATCTGGAACCAGATCATCAACCTCATCGCTGACATTCCGAAAATGTTCAACGACTTCCAAAGTTACCTGTCTCACTTGCCCGATGAATATCCTGATCTTATTCAGCCACATATGGTGAATGCGTTTATCGATACTCTGCAAAGCCGAGTGCTTGGTATGGGGGAAACTGTGGTGAAAAGTTCACTGTCGTCACTAGTGAGTTTGGCCGCATTGGCTGTTTACCTGATACTGGTGCCGCTGCTGGTCTTCTTCCTCCTAAAAGACAAAGAAGAGATGATGCGTTCGTTCACTTCCTTGTTGCCGCGCAATCGTAAGTTGACCAACAAAGTTGGGATGGAGATGAACGAGCAAATCTCAAACTATATCCGTGGCAAAGTGACGGAAATTATCATCGTGGGAGTCACCAGCTACATTACCTTTGCTGTGTTAGATCTTCGTTATGCTGCGCTTTTGAGTGTAGCTACCGGCTTGTCGGTGCTGATCCCTTATATCGGTGCGGCAGCGGTTACCCTGCCAATCTTTATGGTCGCACTGTTCCAATGGGGAATCAGTCCAGAGTTGGGTTACCTGATGCTGGCATACGGCATTATTCAGGCGCTTGACGGTAATGTGTTGGTGCCGGTTTTGTTCTCCGAAGCCGTGAATCTGCACCCTGTGGCGATTATCGTTGCCGTGCTGGTGTTCGGAGGGCTTTGGGGGTTCTGGGGCGTTTTCTTTGCTATCCCACTGGCAACTCTGGTGAAAGCGGTATGGAACGCGCTGCCTTCCAATGAACCGGAAGAAGCAATAGCAGAAACTAACAACTAAAATGATCTTCACCGTGATAAAGTGAGTAATCAAAAAGTAGGGACCTGAATTTGGGTCTCTCTTTATTTTTGCCAGGCTCAAGGGCTGGCTGCGATTAGAATGAAATAAAAGACCGAATTGTGTGTTGAGGGTAGTGCGTTGACGTTAAACAAACCGTTTATTGTTGGCATAGTGGGGGGCGGTGTTGCCGGTTCGACTGCAGCGTTGAAACTGTCGGGTTTGGGCATCAATACCGTGCTGTTTGAAGCAGGGGAAAGCCTCGTCAGTGGGCCACCGATTTGTCACCTGCACGCAGGGGGAAACCTGTACCGCGAGATTTCTGAACAGCAGTGTGTAACACTGCTGGAGCAATCTATTGCTACCGTTCGAGCCTATCCGCACTCTGTTAACCGGCGTCCGACGGTTATTGCTATTCCGACATCAGACCCGGGAGAACCTGAAGCGATTTTGAATCGTCTCGACGCACTTACTGCGCATTACAAAGCACTGGTTGATCAAGACCGGAATAATGCCGTATTAGGCCCCCCTGAGGATTACTACACGCTGTTTTCCCGTGAAGACATGGCCGCATTGGCTCAGCTCCCACTGCCTGAATCACCTAAAACGCCACAGGAATGGATGATTCCTGTGGCGCACCACATGCCGCATGACAGTTTCAAATACCCGATAGTTGTGGTTCAGGAATATGGACTGAGTGTTTTCCGTTTAGCGGCCACTGCTGCCCTAGGGCTAGAAAAGTCATCTCATTGCGAGATGAAACTTGGCCATAAGGTCATTGATTTGGTCAAAGAGCATGAAGGCTGGACCATTCACGCGCAGAACGTGGATGGCGAAGTGATATCGCAACGTGTCGATTACCTCATCAATGCTGCCGGTTTCCGGACAGGTAAACTGGACGATATGGTTTCCGCCCCAAGAAAGCGCTGGGTCGAGTACAAGGCGGCATATGTGGCTCATTGGCCATCAAAACCCGGCCAATGGCCGGAAGTGATTATTCACGGAGAACGCGGCACGCCTCAGGGGATGGCGCAACTTACACCATATCCTCAAGGCTTCATTCAGCTTCATGGTATGACGCAGGAAATCACTTTGTTTGAAGGTGGTTTGGTGAAAAGTGATGGAGAAACCGCTTATCCGCCGCTGCCTGAAAGCATGGTGGTGAAAGCTGATGGTGGCTGGGAATGGTCTGAAATCCGCGAGCGTACTTCCCGTGCCATTTCCCACTTCGCCAATTGGCTACCAGCATTCGAGCAAGCTGAGGTGGGTGGAAAGCCGCTTTGTGGCGCTCAGCAAATTCCAGGAGACGACCCGAGTTTGCGCGCGGCTGACGCGTCCTTTGAAAGTGAACGCTACGCACGTGTCGAACTGGTAAAAGCCTCATCCGCACTGCAAGCAGCTGATCGCATCCTTGAGCAGTTGGAATGTCATCACGGTGTGAAATTGCCTGCTGGTTGGAATACTCCACCACTGCCGCTGACTGAGTCATTCACTGAAGCACAGGTAGTAGAGAAAGCGAAAGCGTTAACGGCACTCAGAGGTTACCCGGAAGCATTGGCAATTCCATTTCCAGAAAAATAACCTGCTTATTTCAAATGCCTAAACATCAAAGGCCGTCACATGACGGCCTTTCGCGTTCTTGTGGCGATTACTCGCCTTTCAGGTAATTGATCACCACATCGTGGTGGTCTTTGGTTTTGAACTTGTTGAACACACGTTCGATAACGCCGTTTTCATCGACCAAGAAGCTTAGACGGTGAATACCATCGTACTCTTTGCCCATGAACTTTTTCGGGCCCCAGACACCGAAAGCGTCGGCAACAGCGTGGTCTTCATCACTCAGCAGGGTGAAGTTCAGCTCTTTCTTTTCTTCAAAGCCTTTCAGCTTTTTCACTGGATCTGGGCTTAGGCCGAGAACGACGGTGTTCAGTGCATCCAGTTCTGCTTTGCTGTCACGCAGTGAGCAGGCTTGAGTTGTGCAACCCGGTGTCATTGCCTTCGGGTAGAAGTAAACCAACACCTTGTTTTTGCCTTTGAACTGACTCAAAGAGACAGTGTTTCCGTTTTGGTCTTGCAGCGAGAATTCTGGTGCTGCTGCACCGGCTTCGAGCGTTTGCATGTTTCTTCCTTCTTAATTTTCATGTCGCAACGAGTGAGCACACGTCTCGTTAAAATACGCGGATAAATCATTGTCGCGAGTGGCAATACGTCCAAGCGCACAATATCGTTCATTTTCTCGGTGATCAACCGCGCAAACACAGGGTATAAGGCACCTCTGCGTGCTTGTTTTTGCCTGTCGCCAAAAGTACCATGGGTCAAAACGCGTTTTTGGAGATGGAAATGTTTTCAGGAAGTATCGTGGCACTTGTCACGCCTATGGATAGCTCTGGTGAAGTCGATTACGCCAGTTTGAAAAATCTCGTTGATTTTCATGTTGATGCAGGCGCTGACGCCATCGTCTCTGTCGGGACGACAGGTGAATCTGCCACTGTCACCGTAGAAGAGCATATCAAGATTGTTCTGAAGACACTCGAATTCGCCGATGGACGCATTCCTGTCATCGCAGGTACTGGTGCAAATGCAACTCATGAAGCCATTACCTTCAGTAAAATGTTTGCAGGTTCTGGTATCGCAGGCTGTCTGAGCGTGGTGCCTTACTACAACAAACCATCTCAGGAAGGTCTGTACCAGCATTTCAAAGCTATCTCTGAGTCGAGCGAACTTCCACAGATTCTGTACAACGTACCAGGTCGTACTGTCGCTGACATGTTGCCTGAGACTGTTGCGCGTCTTTCTGAGTTTGAAAACATTGTTGGCATCAAAGATGCGACCGGCGATTTGGACCGTGTTCGCATCCACCGTGAACTTTGTGGCGAAGATTTTATCTTACTGAGTGGTGATGATTTCACTGGTCTGGACTTTGTTGCCGCTGGTGGCCATGGCGTGATTTCAGTAACCAACAACATTGCTGCTGCGCAAATGGCAAAAATGATCAAACTGGCGCTGGCAGGAGAAATGGACGAAGCCCGTTCAATCAATGAGAAGATAATGCCTCTGCACAAAGATCTTTTCGTTGAAGCGAACCCTATTCCAGTGAAGTGGGCATTGCATGAAATGGGCTTGATTGCGGACGGAACACTGCGTCTGCCGCTGACCACTTTGGATGCAAAGCTGCAGCCTAAAGTGAAGCAGGCTCTTGTAGATGCAGGCGTGCTGTAACGCTTCTTTGGAGTTTTAATGAAACCTGTTTTTAAGTTCGGCTTGAGTGCTGTGATGGTCGCTATGCTGGCGGCCTGCTCAAGCGCTGATTCGCGTCGTCAGGCGTCGGATGATTTTAAATACCTTGAAACACCACCGCTGTCAGATTGGAAAAACCTTCCCGATCAGCAGCCTGAGTTTTCCGGTGCCTACCGCATTCCAGCTAATGATTTCCAAGGCCCGGTGGGTCGTGATATTGATATCCGTCCCCCTCAGCAAATTCTCGAATTGATCCCTGGTGCGCGCTATGAGCGTAACCGACAAGGCGTCACCGTATGGATGCCTCGTGAAGATCAAGCCCTGCGTCTTTGGTCAACCATCGAAGATATGGTCGCTAACTCTCAGATCCCGGTTCGTACCTCCTCGCCAGATGGCATTGAAACTGACTGGTTAGTCTGGACCATTGATGAAGACGAAGAAGTTATCGAAAGCCGTTACGTAGTGACGCCTGCTCAAGATCGTGGCCGTAAAGGTTTCCACATCGAAATGGTGGAATGGAAACGTAACGGCTCGCCAGATAACCTGACTCAGGCATCACGTGACCGCTACAACGCGCAGATGACCAACATGATCACTGCCCGCTATGATGCTGACCTGCGTGAAGAAGCGCGCCTGCGTGCATTGGAGTTGGTGAAGAACATCCCAATCAGTCTGGGTAAAGACCGTGGTGGTTCACCGGTGATTATTGCCCGTGCGCCTTACGAAGTGTTCTGGGAGCGCTTCCCGAACATGCTGAGTGAGCTTGGCTTCACTATCGAAGACCGAAACCGTTCACAAGGTACGCTGAGTGTGGAATACAAGTCTCCGGACGACGAGTTCTGGGAAGAAATTGGTGTATTGCCACTGCAACTTAGCAAGAAGAACTACAACATCCTGTTGGGTGATTTGGGTAACCGTACGTCAATCAACGTGACGGACAGTTCAGGCAAGCCTGTAGGCGAAGATGTGCTGGCAGGTATCGCGCCGGCATTCACTGCCGCCGTAGAGCGTTTGAACAACCAATAAGTCTGTACAGAACGAGAAAGAGGACGCCTAGGCGTCCTCTTTTTTTGTCTATCGCTTTGTTATGAATCAGTCGATCAAATCGTACTCTTCTTTCAGGATATCAATGAGTTCCTGTTTCGGGTTGTCACTCAGATGAATCGGTGCGCCAGTGATTTTCTCGGCAATACCAATGTAGGTACGTGAAATGTCCATCAGCGCTTCAACGGGCAGGTCGTTATCGCGAGCTAAAGCTTCACGCTCTGGCATACGTTCTTTGTTGAGCAGAATGTCTGGATCTGGGAAGTAGTTCAGCAGAAACTGGCGGAAGCCTTCTTTGGAGTTTTCCACGATATTGCCAGCCTCGTATTCCTTAGTATCCCAAATACGTGAAGAATCTGGGGTACCCACTTCATCCATGTAGATGAGCTTTTCTTTACCTGCCGCATCAGTGACATAACCAAACTCAAACTTGGTGTCGACAAAGGTTTGGTCAATTGCTTCCAATGCATTGCTGATCACACCGAAACCTTCTTTGAGCAGGGTTTCGTATCGCGCAATGTCAGCAGCCGATGAGAAATTAAATGCAGCAAAGTTGTCTTCGATATTTTTGCGGGTAATGTTGACGTCATCCGCTTCAGGCACACCTGGAATGCCGCGCAAAATACCTTTGGTTGACGGCGTGATAAGGAGTTCTGGCAAGGCTTTATCTTTCTCCAGCCCTTCAGGCAATTCAATGCCGCAGAACTCACGTTCGCCTTTTGCATAGGCACGCCACATGGAGCCAGTGATGTATTTGCGGCAAATCGCTTCAATCATCACGGGTTTGGCTTTTTGAACAATCCAGACGAACGGGTGGGGAATATCAAGAATATGGCTGTCAGCCAGGCCATTTTCCTTGAACAGGCGAAACCAGTGGTTGGAAATGGCATTCAATGCAGCACCTTTGCCCGGTACGCCTTTCAGGCCGCCTTCGGCATGCCAGATGCAATCGAACGCGGAGATACGGTCACTGATCACCATGATGGCCAGTGGCGCATCAGGGGCAACGTCATAGCCTTTTTCCTGAATAAGACGTTTGCTGTCTTCTTCTGTCAGCCAGTAGACAGAGCGGACTTTACCGCTGTGAACAGGTTGGTGGGTACGAATGGGAAGATCGTCGTTAACGGCGAGAACTTGATCCGCAAGGCTCATTGAGACATTCCTATCTAAAAGTGGCCGGACGAGGCTTCGTCACTGGCAAGACAACATTCTATGCGGTGAGAGCGGCGACTTCCTGACTCTCACCCTCCAAACGCCTTGCATGATACCAGAACTGAACAGGGGCTGTTACTGAAAACGCAAACGTTTGCGCAAAAAGTTTCAGACAGAAAAAAGGCGACCCTATGGTCGCCGCTATCGATCACCAGAAAGACGATTTGTCGTTGTCATCCTCATCATCGTAAGGTTTTCGCTCTTTCTTTTGCTCGTTGCTTTGGTCTTCATCTTTTGGCTTGGGCTTTTGCTTCATACCGAATTTGGCATTGGCCGTGTATTTCAGTGCCATGATGTTGCTGACCACAACGGCGACCACAATGAAAATGATCACGTAGGGGTTGGTGAGTATATCCATGCTCAGACCTCACAAACGTTCGAGACGTATTGAGAATATATCCAATCCAGCTGGTTTAGCACAGTTTCCCGTCCAGCGATGTTAGAAGATGCGATCGCGGTGCGGAGTGCATCAGGCGTGAGGATATCCAGCGCCCCTTGCGTGGTTGGGATGTGGCTGATATGCCAGGGCTCAAATGCCACACCGCCTCTATCTTCACGATAAGGAAGGTAAAAGCCGTGCGTTTTCATGTTGGCCAAAAGCCAATCAAAGAAAGGCTTTTGGTGTCCGGTAAGGTATTCCCAAGGTTCAAGCTGGATGGAGATACCTTCAGGCAGGAGGTTTCTGGCATAGATGTCGATATCGGTGCCCCAGTGATGACGGCTTGCCCCCGGCAAGGCCGACCAGCGCAAAATAGCCCGGACTTTGTCGTCATCACTGAGCTGGCTGGCATCCAAAGGGGTTCCGTTGCCATCAAGCATGGGGCGTAGGCCATTGAACTTGTTGTCCCATATCATCTGCTGACGGCTGAAATCACGAAAGCTGCTGGCAATGGTGAGTTCAAAGCCGGCTTTTTCTGCCGAACTTTGCAGGGCCAAGAAATCCGCCTGAACTTCTTTATGCAGCATCAGACCCTCTGCGAGAGTACACAGATGGTCTTGTGATTGTCCTGTCAGTGATGAAAGGGTCCAACTCATTTTGCCAGCACTTTCTCCAGCACCTTCTGGTACATGTCAGTCAGTTTCTCGAGATCATCAATCTTCACACACTCATTCACTTTGTGGATGGTGGCGTTGACTGGACCCAGTTCAATCACCTGACCACCCATTTGCGCGATAAAGCGACCGTCGGAAGTTCCGCCCGTAGTAAGAAGTTGAGGCTTCTCGCTGTTCACTTCGTCCACGGCTTCAACGACAGCATCAAGTAAAGAACCTGCATCTGTCAGGAACGGCAAGCCGTTGTAGGTCCATTTGATATCGTAGTCCAGGCCATGCGCATCGAAGATGGCGTGAGTGCGGGTTTCTATGTCCTGCGCGGTCAATTCGGTGCTGTAGCGCAAGTTGAACTGGACATGGAACTCACCTGGAACCACATTGCTTGCGCCTGTACCTGCGGCGACATTTGGAATTTGCAGGCTGGTTGGCGGGAAGTAGGCGTTACCTTCATCCCACTGCACGCTGGTCAGTTCTGCGAGTGCTGGCAGCGCCAGATGAACCGGGTTTTTCGCAAGGTGTGGGTAGGCAACGTGGCCCTGAATACCTTTGAAGGTGACATCACCAGTCAGTGAGCCGCGACGACCGTTCTTGACCACATCACCCACCGCGTCGGTGCTGCTTGGTTCACCCACAATGCACATGTCGATGATTTCATCACGTGCCATCAGGGTATCGACAACACGGGTCGTTCCGTTGATAAATGGGCCTTCTTCATCTGAGGTGATAAGGAATGCCAGTGAACCGTTGTGATCTGGGTTTTCTGCGATAAAGCGTTCAGTTGCTACGACCATCGCCGCCAGTGAGCCTTTCATGTCTGCCGCGCCACGGCCAAGCAGGTAACCGTCTACGATCGTCGGTTCAAAAGGAGGAGTTTTCCACTTCTCTAAAGGGCCTGCTGGTACCACATCGGTGTGACCAGCAAAGGCAAACAGTGGGCCTTCGGTACCGCGACGAGCCCATAGGTTAGTGGTGTCTTCAAACACCATACGTTCAATGTTGAATCCCAGCGCTTCGAGGCGCTCGATCATCAATTCCTGACATCCTTCATCTTCTGGAGTCACGGATGGACGGCCTATTAATTCCTTGGCCAGAGACAATACCGCACTGTCTGTCATGGGGTTGTGTGTCCTTGTTCTTAAAACGGTGTTATTCGCTAAAAATTGTTTCGTACTCTGCAGCTTTAAAGCCGAGGTGATACGTGTCGTTGTGAATCAAAAGAGGGCGCTTAATCATAGCAGGGTGAACCAGCATCAAAGAGACGGCATTGGATTCATCTAGGTTGTTCTTTTGTTCTTCGGAAAGTCCTCGGAAGGTGGTACCGCGCTTGTTAACCAGAGCTTCCCAGCCCAGCTTTTCCACAAATTGCTTTAACATTTCCTGATCGATACCGTCTTTACGGTAATCATGAAACGTGTACGGTTTGCCTTCCGCATCAAGCCACTTCAGCGCTTTCTTGATGGTGTCGCAATTCTTAATCCCGTAAACCATTGTGGTCATTCACTGTTTCCTCATAGTGCTACGTCGAGGGTGCTAGATTGACATCGCAAAGTGCTGAAAGCAAGGCGTGAAGCGACTTCACCTATCATTGAGTTAACTTCTATTCGAATAGCTTCATAAATCAATTTCATTCAAAATTTCTACATTAGTGAATTCTGATGTAAATTAATTAGATGAATCTAATTTAAAGGGTGTTTGCCAGCAATGGGTAAAGAACTACAACAACAAGCCAATGAGGCGGCCAAAGTGCTGAGAATTCTCGCGCACCCGGAAAGGTTAATGGTGCTCTGTCAGTTACGAGAAGGGGAGAAAAATGTCTCGAGCCTTCTTGAGAACAGTGCCTTGAGTCAGTCTGCTTTTTCCCAACACCTCACTGTGTTGCGACAAGCGGGATTAGTCGAGACACGCAAGGAGTCGCAGTCAGTGTTTTACCGAATTGCAGGTGGCAAAGTGGAAAACCTGATCAATGCAATTCAAGGCGCATGGTGTGGAGAGCGCTAAAGAGCAAACGACATGCTGGTGAATAGGCGTTCAATTTGATCAAGCGCAATACCTCCTTTGCAATTCATTGAATAATGGAAAGCAGTCATATTAGGAGGTCTCAATGGAACTGAATCCGGTTTTTGCAAGAAGACTGTATCTCGCTTTTTTGGTTGAAGAAATGGAACGTCCGAATGTTCCACGTTTAATTGAAGCCACGGGCTGGCCACGTCGCACGATTCAGGACGTGATCAAATCACTGGCAGGTCTTGGTATTGAATTGGCATTCATTCAGGATGGACGCCGCCATAATGACGGATATTATCGCCTGACTGACTGGGGCCCGTTCAAACGTGAGTGGGTTGAAGACCGTAAACAGGACATTATGGGAACGCTTACGGTATAAAACAAAAAACGCAGCTAAAGAGTCTGCGTTTTTTGTTTTCAAGCTTCGGCGTGAACTGGCCTTAGCGATTTCTGAACGTATTTGGGCAGTTTATCTACCACCAGGTGCCAGGAATGGGAAATGATATTCTCTATTTCCGCCGTTGGCAGAGGGCAGTTTTTGCCAAATTCTATCCACCCAGCCCTAGCCAGGTGCGGTGCCGGACGGCAATCCGGGATCTCCGCCATCATAACGAACAAATCTTCCGGCACTTTGCAGGCCATTTTCTCGCCATCGTAGAAAATACAGACCATCTTGGTCTGATGCACGCTGTATACATTAACGCCGCCCCACTTTACATCATGACGGATACCCACTAGTGACGCGCAGTGTGCCTTGAGTGCCGGGATGTCCATTTACTTGATGAGCCCTTTCTCCTGAAGTGCTGCTCTTAATGCTTCAACGCGTTTACGGTTTACGCCAAAGTCTGAGTACCCAACGCGCGATTCAGAACGGACTATCAGCTGGTCACCATCGACACGAAGTTCCAGGTCATCCACAAATCGCATGATTTTACTGACGTTCTCTACACGCACATAGCCAGGCTCCTGATCGCCAAGGCGGGTGCCCGGCATGCTGAGCGCGACTTCCAGAATAGGCGCCATAGAAACACCTTCTGCCAACTCGAAGGGGGCAACGTTGAAATCTTCACGCGAGTCCTGTGTAGAGACACAGTTGGGTTTATCGCCACATGGGGTAAGAGATTTATCTGTCACGGTGTCTTCTCCTTGTGCGCATCCGAGTGTGACTATCATAGCTACGCCTGCAGCGGCGAAAGAGAGCGTCTTTTTCATTGTATGTTCCCTGTTATTGGTTGCTCAGTATATAGGCTGCAAACCCCACCCAACTCGCGACAAGGAGTCCCCAAGGTAGAAGATTGCTAGACGTAGACACTGATTCAACGGTTTCTGTCACATCGTTTGCTGATACGGTATCGACTTGTTTTTGCTTGAGTTGCTTTTTCCGTTCTTTATCGCGATCCCGCGCTTTTGATTTCTGCTGCTTCTTATACAGCGCAATGCCTTTCTCGATGCCTTGAGCAATAAGTTTTGTCTGCTCTTTGGTTTGCCCTGGCTTTTGGGTCGCCTTGGCAATTTTCATGGCTTCTTGCTGGGTTTCAGGCGAGGGCGTGGTGTGGCTCATCTTTTTTCATCTTTAACGGTCTAATCTAGTGAGCGATTATAACGATGATAACTGGATGTCACGAAACCAAATTCTGAGAATCGTGTCAGACCTCTAATGACAAAAAAGGGAGAAAAGACAAATGATCTTAACTACAACCCCAACTATTCAAGGGCGCGAAATCACGCATTACCACGGTGTAGTAGTAGGAGAGGCAATCTTAGGTGCGAATATTTTTAAAGATATCTTTGCGAGTATTCGCGATATTGTTGGTGGGCGTTCTGCCGCTTACGAGCAAGAACTCGCTAAAGCGCGTGAAATTGCATTCGAGGAGCTCAGAGAGCGTGCACGCGCTGCAGGCGGAAACGCAGTAGTGGGTATCGACCTTGATTATGAAGTGGTCGGCCCCAATGGTGGAATGTTGATGGTGAGTGTTAGCGGAACAGCAGTCACTGTCGGATAAATGTGAGCGAGCTAAAAGCTTGGGCTGAAATTTACTGCGCTACACCGCAAAATGATGCGCCCGTGCTTTGTGCTCACCATCAATACTGACAAAGTGCTAAGGAGGGTTATGAACAATGTTTTTTTGCATGCTTCCCTTTGCTGGTGGCTGCGCATAATCCTGAAGAAACAAGATAGATGAATTCGCTTTTGTACCAATCTCCTGACTATTACGACAAACACGGAAACGCGAAGCCAAACCTGATGTTCTGGCTGACAGGCCTCTTTCTGGCGCGTTCCTGGATAGTGTTTGTGGTTGCAGGCGTCAGCCGGGAGCAAGGCAAAGACCTGCTCTCGCTGTTTTACCCGAGTCATGATGCGCTTTATATTGGACTGGCGTTGGGATTGCCCGCTGTGGCTTTGATGCTGATGGCTGGCAGTCTTCATCGTTTCCCAGCATTTTTTCAGCGTGTTTGGCGGTTTGGTAAGTACACCCTCCTAGCGGCGTTGAGTGGTGATTTGATACTGCAAGTCAAACACCTGATGGCTCAGCGTTGGGAGTTCCACTGGAGTGGGGCATTAATGTTACTGATGGCGATTTGGCTAGTGTTATACCTGTTAAGAAGCCGCCGCATTCAGTTTTTATTTGAAGCCCCCATTACAAGAGAAGAAAAAAATGAATGAGTGGAAAAAAGGGCTTGTTCTGTTCAGCGCAATGTTAAGCCCCTTGGCCATGGCTGACTGGCAGGTTGATGTGAATTTCGAAATGGATCGTGCCGGCAAGCAACACCGCGCACAAACCTCCGTATCATTGGTGCCCGGAGAAGAAACTGTTCTGTTTGATAACGGTGAAGCGACAGGTGCACTCATTGGCAAAGCTGAGCTTTTGGAAGTGACGGCTGATGAGGTGAAAATTTCTCTTCTGGTTCAAGAACAGTGCGACGATGGCGGCTGGCGAACCATCATGTCACCCGTTGTCAGTGCGGGACTGAATGCTCCGGCTTCTGTTAAGCAGAGCAACGAGCAACTGGATGAATTTGCATCTTTAAAAGTGGAAATTACGTCGGTATAAGTGCCAGAAAGCCCACTTTACAGATCTGAGACAAAGTCTCGGCGCTTCACAGGTAATATGCTAGTTTTCTTAAAACTAAAATGAAAACTAGCAGTTTTACTTGGAGGTAATACATGGCGGTTTCTCAACCGGCAATCGTTGCAGATGCAGGTCCTTTCGCACTGTACACAGTTCTGAAAGTCAATGGTTCTGCTTCAGACGTTCTTGCTCAGTGTCGCGCACTTCACTCTCTTGTTGATGATATTAATGCCCTGCAACCCGATGCTGATCTGAAAGCAGCTGTGTCTTTTTCCTCAGCTTTCTGCGCGGAAAACGGTATTGCGACACCGACTGAGTTCTCTGCTTTCCGCCCTCTGGGCGAAGGTGATGCCCATGCGCCCGCAACGAAGTGTGATATTTTCCTTCACGCTCACTCAACCCGTCATGATCTGAACTTCTTCCTGCTACGCAAGTTCTTGTCACCTATTGCTTCAGAAGTTGAAGTCGTTGATGAAACCTACGGTTATCGTTACCTCGACTCCCGAGACATGACAGAGTTTATCGACGGCACTGAAAACCCGGAAGGCGAAGAAGCGCGTCGCGATGTGGCGATTATCGCTGATGGTGAATGTGCTGGTGGCAGTGTCGTTATGATGCAGCGTTACGTACACAAACTGGCAGCATGGGAACCACTGACCATCAAGCAGCAAGAGAAAGTGATTGGCCGTACCAAGCCTGACTCGATTGAGCTTGAAGATGTGCCCCCAACTTCTCACGTTGGTCGAGTAGATATCAAAGAAGACGGTAAAGGCCTGAAAATGGTTCGCCACAGCCTGCCATATGGCTCTGTGTCAGGTGATCACGGCCTGCTGTTCTTGGCTTATTGCCATACTCAGCATGTTCACAAAACCATGTTGGAAAGTATGTTCGGTGAGCGAGATGGTAAAACCGACATGCTGCTTCGCTTTACCACGCCAGTCACAGGTGCTTACTTCTACGCACCTTCAATGGATGTACTTAAAAGAATCTGACTTATCAATACTTTGAATTCTATTGATAACATTAAAAGCACCTTCGCCCGGTGCTTTTTTTATGTCAATTTGTGAGCGCGGTTAAAAGGGCATTTCTGGTTTTTTGAGCCAGATTTTGGAAATGACAATTGGCGGGCGTGTGCACCTTTATTCTTCTCGACGACATTTATTATCTGTGGTGTTCTCAGCCCAGTTTTTATGTTTTGAGAGTCGTTGAATGGGCGTGGTAACAGGGACGCTTTGCAGAATCAAGGAACTAGCGGTTCGCGGCATCTCGTTCTATTTGGAGAAATGGCGTGACCCAATTAATACTCGACGGTGAATGGACACTGGCATCCTTAACTGATGACAGCATTGTCGCACCGATCCAAATCCCTGGTGATGTTCACAGTGCCTTATTGGTCGCTGATAAAATCCCTGACCCTTATTACGGCTGCAACGAAACTGACGTTCAATGGGTCAGTGAACATGATTGGCTCCTGACGAAATCGTTCGAGGTAGATTCATCAACGCTGGAAGCACCTCGTGTTGACCTAATGCTTAGCATGGTCGATACCGTGGCATATGTGGCAGTGAATGGCGAGGTAGTCTTGCTGTGCGCCAATATGTTCCGAGAATATCGAGTTGATGTGCGTCCTTACCTCAAGCAAGGTGAGAACATTCTGACTGTCACCTTGAAGCGTGCCGATATTGAAGCGAAAGCACGTGCTGAACGTTTGCCATTTCCCGTGCCTTGGGCGGTGGGTAATAATCAAATCCCTCACATGAATACCCTTCGTAAAACCCAGTGCCACGCTGGCTGGGACTGGGGGATTTGTCTGCTCGCTAGCGGTATCTATGACAGCGTGAAGCTGCAGCCAATCCACAGTGTGGCGCTCAAAGGTGTTCGTACTGCCCAGCAGTGGCAAAGTAATGGTCAATGCGACCTGACAGTTTCTATCGATGCAGAAATCGTTGGTACTGAGTCTGTGTCGATTGAATGCGTGCTGACATCTCCATGTGGTGAGTCGCAAAGCACTGCCATTTCAGCGGATGCTGAGTCTTTGGTTTGTGGATTCACGATAACTCACCCAGAGCGTTGGTGGCCAGCAGGGTACGGCAGTCAACCACTCTACTCACTGACCGTATCGGTTGATGGTCAACAGGTCACCAAACGCATTGGTTTGCGAGAACTCGATTTGGATACCACGCCAGACGAAGCTGGGTCGGCAATGACTTTTGTCGTCAATGGCAAAGCGATCATGTCTAAAGGGGCCAATTGGATTCCGTTGGATGCCATGCCAGGATTGCAAACACCAGACCGCTACCACCAACTTTTAGAAGATGCGAAAGCGGCGAACATGAATATGATTCGTGTCTGGGGCGGCGGCATGTATGAGCGTGACTGCTTCTACGAATTGTGCGATAAGCTAGGTCTGATGGTGTGGCAAGATCTCATGTTCGCCTGCGCGCTATATCCTTCAACGCCAGAATTTCTGAAAGATGTAGAGTTGGAAGTGGCATATCAGGTTCGCCGTCTTAGCGATCACTCATCCATCGCTTTGTGGTGTGGCGACAACGAAGTCATTGGGGCGATCGGCTGGTATCCAGAGTCGCGAACCAACCGCGAAAAGTACGTGGTGAATTATGACCGTCTTAACCGGGTGCTGCAGGAAGTGGTTGAGCGTGAGGACCCTTATCGCCGCTTCTGGGCGAGTTCACCTTGTAATGGTGAGTTGGACTTTGGCGATGCCTGGCATGATGACAACAAGGGTGACATGCACTTCTGGGAAGTGTGGCACTCGGGAAAGTCATTTGATGCCTACCACACAGTGAAACCACGTTTTTGTAGTGAGTTCGGTTATCAGTCCTGGCCGTCTCTGCCGACAGTGAAAACTTTCGCATCGGAAGATGACTGGAACGTCACATCACCGACCTTCGAGCAACACCAGAAGAACGGGCGTGGCAACAGCATCATGACAGAGATGTTCACCCGCTACTTCCGCTTCCCAAAAGATTTCGCACAGATGTTATATCTCAGCCAAGTTCAGCAGGCACTTGCGATTAAAACGGCGAGTGAATACTGGCGCGCCAACAAACCACAGTGCCGCGGGATTCTCTATTGGCAACTTAACGACTGTTGGCCGGTGAGCTCGTGGTCAAGTATTGAGTATACGGGGCGCTGGAAGCAACTCCACTATCATGCCAAGCGCTTCTTTGACGCTCAGGCGGCGGTATTTGTGGAAGAGCAAGATGCGTTGGCACTTCGTCTGATCAATGATGAACACCGTAATGTGGATGTGAAAGGACGGGTAACTTGGTACGATTGGCAAGGCGAAGTGATTGATACCTGGCCGTTTGAAACCAAGTTGGGCGAAGATGACAATCAAACAGTTTGGCAATGCGACAGACAAGTGATTGATGAGCGTAAGCATAAGGGCTTCTTCCATGTCGTCATGGAATGTGAAGGCAGGGAGATCACCAATACCTGGTTTGATGATGTTTATAAACGCCTACCACTACCTAAGGCTTCTGTGGATGTTGAAATCATAGAAGGAGGGGATGGCTTGCGGCTGGTATTGACGTCAGATCTGCCAGCATTCTTTGTTCATCTTGAGTTTGAAGGCGAGGGACGCTTCAGTGACAGCAGTTTCACGCTAATGCCATGTTCTCCGGTTACAGTAAACTTCGAAGGCTCTGCTGATGCGGAGGCAATGAAAGCAGGGCTTTGTGTTTACCAACTGTCAGAGACGTTTTAAACAAAAAGGGAGGTGATTGCCTCTCTTTCACTTTTTAACAGACACAAAAAAGCGCAGCCTAAGCTGCGCTTTTTCTTGCGATTCCAGAATTACTTCTTGATGCGCAGTACTGGCGTTTCACCAACAGAAACGGCACCAGACAGCTTGTTCAGCTCTTTGATTTCGTCCATGTTAGAGATAACAACAGGAGTCAAGGTAGACTTCGCTTTCTCTTCCAGCATAGCCAGATCGAATTCGATGATTGGGTCGCCAACTTTAACAGTCTGACCTTCTTCAGCGATACGCTTGAAGCCTTCACCTTTCAGTTCAACGGTATCAATACCGAAGTGAACGAACAGCTCGATGCCGTCTTCAGATTCGATAGAGAACGCGTGGTTAGTTTCGAAAATCTTACCAATGGTACCGTTTACTGGTGCAACCATTTTGTCGCCAGCTGGTTTGATCGCGATGCCGTCGCCCACGATTTTCTCAGCGAAAACAACGTCTGGCACGTCTTCGATATTTACGATTTCACCAGACAGTGGTGCGATGATTTCGATCGCGCCAGCGTCGTTGCTGTCGTCAGAAACCAGCTTCTTCAGTTTGTCAAACAGACCCATAGTGTTTGCTCCTAAGCGTTATCAATACTTTGCTGCCGTATCTTAGCAGACAGTTTTCTCTGCAATGAATTTATCTACGTGTGCAGTAATTTCTGCAGCAGTAGGCATTGCCAGTGCTTCTTCCGCCATTGCCTTAACATCAGCAAAGTTAGCATTACGGATGATCTTCTTGATGCGTGGGATAGAGATACCACTCATGCTGAACTCGTCCAGACCCATACCCATCAGAAGCAACGTTGCACGCTCGTCACCCGCTAACTCACCACACATGCCGGTCCACTTACCTTCTTTATGAGAAGCATCGATAACCTGCTTGATGACGGTCAGTACTGCTGGAGACAGTGGGTTGTACAGGTGAGAGATCAGCTCGTTACCACGGTCAACCGCAAGAGTATACTGGGTTAAGTCGTTTGTACCAATGCTAAAGAACTCAACTTCTTTTGCAAGATGGTGAGCGATTGCAGCTGCAGCAGGGGTTTCAACCATAACACCGATCTCGATGTTCTCGTCGAATGCCAGACCTTCAGCACGGAGTTCCGCTTTGTATTCTTCAATTGCTTTTTTCAGCTCACGGATTTCTTCAACAGAGATGATCATTGGGAACATCACGCGAAGTTTACCGTGTGCAGAGGCACGCAGGATAGCACGCAGCTGGTCACGAAGGATTTCACGACGGTCCAGACTGATACGAACTGCACGCCAACCCAGGAAAGGGTTCATTTCTTTTGGCAGATCCATGTAGGGCAGATCTTTGTCACCACCGATATCCATAGTACGGATGATCACTGGGTGGCCGTGCATCGCTTCTGCAACTTCTTTGTACGCTTTGTACTGAACTTCTTCAGTTGGCAGCGCATCGCGGTCCATGAACAGGAATTCGGTGCGGTAAAGGCCAACACCTTCACCGCCATTGCGGTTAACGCCGTCACAGTCTTTCACTGTACCGATGTTGCCGCACACTTCCACTTGGTGGCCATCCAGAGTGACAGCAGGCAGGTCTTTCAGTTTTGCCAGCTCTTCTTTCTCTGCGATGAACTCATCACGGATCGCTTTGAATTTGGTTAGTTCTTCTTCGCTTGGGTTGATAACAATCATATTGTTGATTGCATCAAGAACCAGCATATCGCCGTTGTTCACACGCTTGGTGATGTCGTTGGTACCAACGATCGCAGGCAATTCCAGAGAACGCGCCATGATAGAGGTGTGAGACGTACGGCCACCGATGTCGGTGATGAAACCCAGCACGTAGTCTAGGTTGATTTGCGCAGTTTCAGAAGGAGTCAGGTCGTTAGCTACCAGGATCACTTCTTCATTGATTGCGCTAAGGGACACGATGTTGATACCCAGTGCGTTCTTAACAAAACGTGAGCCGATGTCACGAATGTCAGTTGCACGCTCTTTCAGGTACTCGTCATCCAGAGATTCGAGGGTGACTGCTTGCTCTTCGATAACGCTGTAAATCGCGTATTCAGCTGAAGCATTGTTGTCCTTAATGAAAGCTATGATTTCTTCTTCTAGCTCTTCATCTTCAAGCAGCATGATGTGACCTTCAAAGATCGCTTCTTTCTCTTCACCGAAAGTTACGCGAGCCTTGTCTTTAATCACTTCAAGTTGCTGTTTAGATTTTTCGCGTGCGTCGTAAAGACGAGCGATTTCTGCGTCTAGCTGGTCAGCTGGAACTGGATTTTTGTTGATGACGATGTCGTCTTCTTGGAGTAGCAGCGCTTTACCAAAAGCAATACCAGGAGATGCCAGGATACCTGAAATCATAGCTTTACCCTACATTGATCAAATTGAAATACTAATGGACAGAAAAAGAGCTGGATTATTCCAGCTCGTCCATCAGCTTAACCAGGTGATCAACTGCTTCTTGAGCTTGTGCACCGTCAGCTTTGATAGTTACAACAGTACCTTTGGTCAGACCCAGAGTTTGCAGCTTGAACAGGCTAGTTGCGCTTGCTTCTTTACCGCCAGATTCTACAGTAATTTTTGCATCGAAGCCTTTTGCTTCTTTTACGAACTGAGCCGCTGGACGAGTGTGCAGACCATTTTCAGCAGTGATTTCTACTTGCTTTTGATACATGTTTTACCCCGATACATTATTTATTTAGGTTTATGTATTAAATCTTCGGTTAGCTTAAACTGATTGACCAGTTTTGGCTATCGATGCACGGTAAACTAACCAAGATTTGAGTGCCCTAGCTTAATCCAAGTCAAACTTTTGTGACATTTTCGCTCAAAACAACACCTGACTCACAGTCGAGGCGCTGATTAATTTCGAAGTGGAAAATAAATGGCGGGGAATTTTTACTAGAGCAGACTGAAAAAATCAAACAAAAAAGCCCCGTCGGGGCTTTTTTGTTGCCAATCATGCGATTGGATTTGGGAGCTCAATACCTGTTATTGCTGGTTCTCAAGCTCTGTAAAGATACCAGCGAACAGCGCAGAACTTAGGTAGCGTTCACCAGAACTAGGCAGAATCGTCACGATGTTTTTGCCCGCAAACTCAGGCAATTCTGCAATTTTGTTGGCAGCAACAACAGCAGCACCTGAAGAGATACCCGCAAGAATACCCTCTTCTTCCATTAGACGGCGTGCCATGGCAATCGCTTCGTCAGAGGTAACCAGTACAGTTTTGTCGACAAGAGACAAATCCAGGTTGCCAGGTACGAAGCCAGCACCGATACCTTGGATTTTGTGAGGTGCTGGTTGTACGTCGTCGCCATTCACAGTTTGAGTGATAACAGGAGACTCAGCAGGCTCTACTGCAACAGTGGTGATAGCCTTGCCCTTGGTGTTTTTTATGTAACGGCTAACACCAGTCAACGTACCACCCGTACCTACACCAGATACAAATACGTCGATTTCGCCATCAGTATCTTCCCAAATTTCAGGACCTGTGGTCTTCTCATGGATCTCTGGGTTAGCAGGGTTGTTGAACTGTTGCAGCATCAGGAACTTTGCTGGGTCAGCAGCAACAATTTCTTCTGCTTTAGCGATCGCACCTTTCATGCCTTTCGCTGCTTCAGTCAGAACCAAGTTTGCACCCAGTGCTTTCAGAAGCTTACGGCGCTCAAGGCTCATTGACTCAGGCATGGTCAGAGTCAGTTTGTAACCACGGGCTGCAGCAACATAAGCCAGCGCGATACCTGTATTACCACTGGTTGGTTCAACCAGCTCGACACCAGGCTTTAGTTTGCCGCTTTTCTCAGCATCCCAAATCATGTTTGCACCGATACGGCATTTAACGCTAAAGCTAGGGTTGCGAGCTTCAATTTTTACCAGCACTTTGCCGTTTGATACACGGTTAAGACGTACAAGCGGCGTGTTGCCGATAGTAGTTGAATTATCTTCGTAAATTTTACCCATCTTCTTCGTTCCTTCGGTTTGCAGGGGATATACGAGTTTTAGAATATCCTGATTTGGCTGAAAGCAAAGTAATCGTTAGTTATATCTTATTGTCGCCAAATGCATATAAACCGTTGAAAACCGCGCTATTACTAGAATCTTATTCCGGCGTGATACGTTAGAACACGGTAGAAAACAGACAGTGCCGCCACTTTGCCGCCACTTTTGGCGGCACTAGAAAAGGTGGGATATTGGGTTTTTTGTGATCGCATCCTCAAGGTGATCGGGTGCGAAATGGGCGTAGCGCATGGTGTGCTTAATGTCAGTGTGGCCCAAGATTCTTTGCAGCACAACGATGTTGCCGCCCTTCATCATAAAGTGGCTGGCGAAGGTGTGACGAAAAACGTGGGTGGCTTGGCCTTCGGGTAAATCAGGAATTAAATCATCAATCATCTGCCACATACTGGTGTAGCAGTTCTTGAATAAACGGCCTGATGTGGGTTGGTAGATTTCATCATAAAGGGCAGGGCTGATGGGAACCGTCCGGTTTTTCTTGCCCTTGGTTTTCGAGAAGGTGATTTTGTACTGGCTCAACTGAGAACCGCGAAGCTGTTCCGCTTCTTTAAAGCGTGCGCCGGTTGCCAAACACACTTTGATGATCGGATAAAGCGAGGTATTAGTGTGAACTTTGGCCGCCGCCAACACAGCGGTGATCTGTTCATCTGTTAGGAACGCCATTTCCGTTTCGTGTTGCTTGAATGAACGCACCTTGCCCAGTGGGTTATCCCAGCGCCATTCACCTGTTCGAATCAATTCCTCAATCATCGCATTGAAAACCGCCTGGTCATGGTTAACCGTGGAGGTTTTCACCGCAACGAATTTCCCTTTTGCGTTTTTCACCAACCCCGCGATGCGTTGTTCACGGTAGGTTGTCCACATCTTTGCGGAAAATTGGGCGGCCAAAGGGTTGCCCAATGATTCTGCAATAAAGTTCAAGCGGTTCAGTGTGTACTTGCCTTGCGCCAATGAGAAACCGTGGGCGCGGTGCCAAATATCCACCATATCTAAAAGGCGGCGATTATCGACCTTTTCACCCAGCCAAGGTGAGTCCTTCACCTGCTGCATAGTGAAATGTTCGAATTGGTTCGCTTCGGCTTTGGTGGTGAAACGTTTGCGAATACGTTTGCCCTCGCGCCCGCTTGGGTAGCACTCACAAAGCCATGGTTTTTTGCTGCCGTCTTTTAGATTTCTAACAGTCATTAAGTGAAGTTCTTCATAGATCCCTGATTAGTCATAGTTTCCTGATTAGCTTGAACGATAGCTTCGTTCAATGCCTGCACTTTTGAAATTGCTTCAGCATCATCTAGATCCCCGTTCAGCGCGCTTTGGAGACTGATGATGACCATTTCTTTAAGACCATTGACCATCTTTACGAGCAACTCACCTTCTATCTCAACATCGTTTACTTTGTAGTCTGGCATTGCCGTTTTTAACACTTTCGAGTTCACCGCCCACATAGTTTGAGGAAGGCCGGTATTGGGGGAGTTCAATTGGAGTGCTATGGCATGAAAGCCAACAAGCACTTGTTGATATGCAGAAAAGTATGTCCAGCATATTTCTGGAAGATATAAGCGCACACTTTGAATATCGTTTAAAGAGAAACTCTCCATTGTCACTTTATCAGTGAAACTTTTTATGTATTCAAAAGCTTCACTATTCTGCATTGGGTCAATCAAGTAGCTTTTGGGGAGCAATCCGATAGCCCCAACAGTTGTGAGAGCAGGGGTAAGACCTTCGAGCTTCTTGAGTATTTTTTCAGCAGACTCAACTTTCTTATTAAACAAAACTGATTTTCGGTTGGAGTAGCCTGAAATGACAATATCTCTAAGCGCTTCACGTTGCTGGGATTCATCGCTTAGCCTATCTTTGAGAACTTCCAGTTTTTTATCGAAGCTATGCTTCAAAGATGACGTCAGCAACTTGGATATAGTGTTTTTGAATACAAAAGCTAGACCGCCAGTGAGCGCAGAACTTCCGGCGACTAATAAAATAAACTTTGAAAATTCTAGCATTTACATACCACGTAAGTGTTGCAGAAATATTTTGAGCTAGAATGAAAATGGTCCAATCAGTACGTTTTAAAACTAGCTCCAATTCGCCCCAAATCTTCATGCCATACTCATAATTAGCCTTGGTGTGGGATACACCCTGTGAATATGTTTACCTCCTCGCCGATGGTGTATTACTCCCTGACCATACTGATCTCTACGCGGCCTACCACTTTTATATCTTCTTCATTAACACTAAGTGTTGAACCGTTAAAATCAACAGCCAGCTTTTTACCTGGTAAACGTTGGACTTGGTTTATTGAGTAACTGCCATCGACATCAATCAAGTACCTACCTGATGTTGGATTTGTGTCTGAAGTTTTGACGAAATAAGTGGATGCGTTTTCAACTACAACCATGCAGTTAGATCTGTCTAAATTGCCAGAAAGCAATGACTTATCAATGGAAAGAGCCACTAAATCAACAATTTTCCCACCTTCTAATCTTTTTGCCGTGAGAACCTCATTCAGAGATTTATCTGAGTCATTTTGAAAAACTTCGCCTTTACCTAGCGCCAAATATTCGAGATTCACACTTTTTGCAATGCAAGTTCTTATTATCAACTCCCACGGAGTGAGATTTCTTTTCTTCCACGTCCCTATTGTTGGGGCGGGTACTCCTGTCCAATCTGCCAATTGTTGATCTGTATGAACATCGTATATCTCCTTGAGCTTATCGACGAGTTCCTTGCCTCCTACATATTCAAACGGAGGAACCTTCGCTGTTAATCGAGCCATAAAACCAACCATTTCGTATCAAAAGTGAGAAAAAAGCCGGAATTGGTCCATTAAGACTGTAAATCTATTCTAATGAACTTGACATGGGGTCATTTGAGATCAAATCTATTCAAATGAACCAATGGTGCCGATATTTGACCGTTTATGACGATATCGAGCACTACCAACCAAAAACCAACTCAAAAGGATAGCACCATGTTGTCATTTACAGTAGCAATACCTGCGCCATACATGACCTATGCAGAATATGCCCGCTTTACGGGCATGAGTAAGCGTCTGGTCGAAGACTGGGCAGCCCTAGGTAAAGTAATCATTGCACCTAAGGTACTCGCTGGTGAGAAGCCGCTGGTCAATGTCATCGCAATGATAGAAAAGGCGAGCCGCGAAACAAATGAAATACTGGGGCATGCTTCATGAGCGACCCAATCACTAAAGCGAACCTGCAATTTGAAAAGCTACCTTTTTGGTATCACTGCTTTTCAATTGCAGTTTTTCTCATTCCTTACGTTTCAATTGAGTTTTCAATATGACCAGCAATAACTCAATGTGCGTTTCATGTGAATGCAAACAAAAGACTTGGGACGATTCTTGTTATGCATTTGCAAATAGCACTGATATGACAAAGATGGCCAAACTCATTGGCATTACGCCGCAAATGATGCGTAACAAAATGAACCCCGACCAACCGCACGAACTAAAGGTGCGTGAACTTATCGACATCACCAACACAGGTAATGAAACCCTGATAAGTGGTCTTTTGCTTGCGTGCGACATGGTTGGCGCAAAACTTCCAAAAGAAAACCAAGAAGCCACGCTTGCAATGCGTGCCCTGCTTTCGTCAAAACACGCCGGTGAAATATCTGCCGTAGCAATTGAAAACGCCGGTGCAAAGCATCTACCCCGCACAGAGCGCGAAACCCTTCGCGATGCAGCACAACGCAACATCAGAAATATGGTCTTGCTGATCGCCGATTTAGAAAACCGCACAGCTGGCGTTGCGCCGTTCCTTTCCATGTCCATGGAAGTGATCGGCAACGGTATGCCAATGCCAGGGCTAACGTAAGGAGATAACTACATGAGCAACGCACAATCCCTGAAAAGTATCCCGCAGAGCCTGAAACAGTTTGATGCGATGTTAGAAGAAGCGGCTAATGCACCAGTTCGCCCGGCAGAAGACAGCATCGCAGCAGCAAAAGCCCTTTTTACCATTGGTCATAAACAAAGTTTGATTGCACTGATTTATAACGGCCTTCAAGCGAAACAACGGGCGCTACTCCTCTCTGCAGGTGGTGCAGACCACAACCTACGAGATATGAACTTCAAAGACCTCGACGGTCTGACGCGAGAAAAAGTGCGCCGTGGATTGAATGAGTTTTCAATCGTCATTCGCCGCTTTAACAACGCCGTGGGCCATATCGAAAGAACTCTACCTACCGACTTCAGATAACAATAAGCAGCACGCTTGTCACTTTCGAGGTGCTTTTTTGTCAGTGAAATAGGTTAACAACATGAAAAACCAAACCAGAAACCTAAAAAATGCCTTTGATGGTTTGCTTTGGCTCAGTGCCGAATCCTTAGGTACACGCTTCTTTGTCGATGTCTCTCTATGGGCTAGCCGACAAGAAATCAAAGTGGAAATCGTTGACTTGCTCCAAGGTGCCACCCCCATCTTTATGGACTCCAGCTATGGAAACGCTTTTGACACTGAAACCATTAACGCAATGGAAGACCGCTTGATTGAAAAACTTGGCGACCTGAAAGCACAAGAGGAGCAAGCAGCATGATCAAAGTCGTATCGATTCCCCGTATTGCTGCCCATGCTGGCAGCCCTTTTAACCTTATTCACGTTCGCTTGTATTGGGTTTGTCCACAGTGTGGCGATGAACGTGGAGAGTTGGTCGGCACTACTTCATACGATGGCAGTTGCCGTTTGTATTGTGATGGTTGGTCAAACCCTTGCGGCCATGTGGACAAGTACAGCGCAGTGAAGAAAGAAGCCCTGGCCAACGGGTTAAACGAAGAGGTGACAGCATGATGAATTTCCTTGCTGTTTACTTGTGTGGCGACGGCAGCATTCTCCGCAATGAAGATACTTCCGAAGTTATGAACTTACAGCTGGGCGAGTTCGAAACCAAAGAACTCGCCATCAAGCAGGCGTGTAGCCAGCTTGAATGCACCCATTACCACAACGGTGTACTAACCAAAGGAGATGGACAGGGCGGATATCTGATTGTTGATGCGCAGGAGTTCACTACAGTATGACATCCCGCTTTTTCACCCCGCAAGAAATCCGACAATTCACCAACGCCGGACCTGAGAAAATCGGCTCGGCGGAATTCTTTCTTGATGACCACTCAAACGATGAAGCATTAAAGCGAGCGATCGGTTATAGAGAACCTTACATGCCACCCGAGCTTGCCCCGCAGGGCAGTCGCGAAGCGGCTGGGGGTAATAGCCTTGTCCAGTGGCGCAAAAGTCCGACAAGGGAACAAATCTATGCCAGAAACCAGCTATTACATGCTGAAAAGGCAGATCTGGCCGCCAAACCAGAAAAAGATCGCATCAGAGCAAAGCGAGAACGCATCCGTAAATGGGCAGCTTTGGCACGAACGCCAAAGTTGGGAGAAAACGCAAAACTCATTCCCCCATTCGCTGTCGCAGCCTGCGCTCCCATTACGCTTGACTGGCAAAAGAACCCGGTTAAATGCCTGCAAGCACATGGTTTTGTCGTCAATGCGCCGGTAATAGCAAAATTACAGCACCGGGAATGGTCAAACGAATGGCGAATACGAGTTACTGCTCAATCAAGACCCTCAGAAGCACCGCCAACACAAGCTGGCGATAGGTTGACAAAACACCTTACCCAAAGTTCTGTGTCCAAAATCATTACTTCCGGCGCTTACGTGCAAGTGCTCCGTGGAGGTTTTACCACCTTCACAACACTTACATTCAGCCAGGAACAAAGAGAGCGTGTGCTTACACCCAAACCACAATCAAAAAACCGCACCAAGCCGGGAATATTTGGCGCCATCGTTGTCATGAAACCACAAGGTAGGGAGCCCTTGCGCCTTAAAGCAGAAGGTGCATTTACCTGGCTTGATGACATGGGAAAGGAAGGGGATCTCGCTGCCGTGAACCCAGAAGAAATTAAACAAGTTGGAGAAGATGACAGCGGCTCCCCATTATTTGACATAGGCGCCCCGAGCATCAGAGCTTGCGGCCCTTACAGCAAAGTACGTGCATTCACGCCGGATTCTACTGTAGGTAAAGAAGTCAGCCACTTCATCGACCTAGCCCAAAAAGCATATCAACGTGGTTGGATACCTAACTACATGCCAAGGCGCACCAAACCTCACCAAGCCAAAGAAAAACAAGCAGGAGAAAAGTGCGGCCGACACATTGCGGCTGGCCCTTTCACCCCCATTAGAAAAGGCGATCAAAAAGACAAAATAAAACAGAACCCACGCTGGAAAAACAGCAACGGCAAATGGAAGCAAACCGCCGTACCTCTCGATTACATCTGGGTAGCCGAAATGCCTGCCAATGAAGACGGTGAGCCCAACCCGCACGTTCACTTGCTCATGCGTTGGGAGGTACCTGGAACCCACTTCCATGCATGGGCTGGGAGGTTAGAAAAAATGTGGGGAAATGGATTCGCCAAGCTAGAAAGAATTAAACACGCTAAAGCAGGCGCAAACTACATCGTCAAAGCCGTCGGTTACACAGCTAAAGGTGGTAAGGAAAACCAAGGGCTCATTCGAGGTAACCGCTACAGCATTAGCCAATCTGCGAGAGCAGAAGGGTTCGAAGACATCATGAGCTGGCAGGCAGACAATATGGCCGCCATCATCGCTGAATGTGAAGAAAAGTTAGCACGCACTAATGCACATCATGATGGCGCAGCTAGCCGCGCCCAAATGAAGTTAAAGAAACAGAAAAAAATCCATCAAATCACCAAAAAGAGCAAAAAATTCACAGAAGAAGAACGCGAAAAGCGCCTCTCAGAAATTAAAGTGAAAATGGCAACGCTGGATGAGGAAATCCTCGCTGCTCAACAAGCAAAGCGAGAGCGGGGGGTTTTTGCCTCAGGTCATTGGCAAATCACCTTCACCGGGTCAAATGCGACCCACAACCTAGATAACTTCCTAGGTTGGGCCGTAAACAATCGCCATTGGCAAGCCAACGCCAGAAATGACTACATCAAACAAGAATTAGAGCAGGCTAAAGAAGAAGCTATTATTAATATGCGGCTTGAATACAGCGCTATAGAAAGCGCCAAAAACCCCAGCGATAGCGAAATTCAAAAACTAGAATATCTGTACAAAAAGCTTGAAAGCGTGCAGCAAGAAATCGACTACCAACGCCGATTAAGAATCCAGCTCGCCAACAACTTGCGCCAGCAACGTGCATACTGGCGCAAACATACTATGACCAAAACTGAGCAGCGAACCAGCACTGAGTGGTGGGCTAGCTTCTTAAACAGATACGAACCACCAGAACAATCTTGTATGAACCAGCTACTCACAGATATGCACTCCGAAGACCTGAGAATGAGGGCGTAAACATGCCAAAAAGTAGAGAGCAACGATATGGCGAATACCGAGCTAACCAAGACCATGAAGTGGGGTGCGAAGCATTCATGACAGAAGTCGAAGTAGCCACAAAGCGCAGAGTGGAAGCATTAGAACGGGAATATCGGGCAAATCGAGCAAAAGGACAAGCTGCTCCTGAAGTAAAAAAGGCAAAAAGTTTGGAAGAGCTAGCTAGCGCCAAGTTGCCCAAATACGACAATGTCAGGGGCTGATTACATAGGTGTTCGAGTTCTGTCAATAACTGTACGCACTCCGTCTGCGAAGGTATTACTAAGCCATTTGATATTGGTGAAGATGCGTTAAGCGCATTACTTAAAGGCTCTCGCGTCAGCGTTGGTGGGGGGAGCAGTATCAAAATACGCCAGTGTACCGAAGTGGTGTTAGATGACACAGGTCACTACATCACCATAGAGCGCCCCCCACAGCTCATTGAAATTGACGACCGATGCCATCAACAAGACATGCAAGCGTTCGACAACGCGGTGGCCGACTTCCTCAACTACGGAAAACCGAAAAAAGTACCACCAGAGACGCCGAAAACGACCCAACCTGACCTCTCACGTATCCCGCCAACTTACTGGGATGACGAAGATTGGCCGTTGATATAGAAAATAGGTATATCCATTGAAGTTTGGGTCCAGTGGTTGGTCTAAAAAAATATCCGCCATTTAACTATTTGTATTAAAAAATATTTAATCTTCGCTCACGTGCTATGCACGCAAAACGACATATTTAACCTCGACAGACATTTGATTGAAAATATACTGTATATCTATACAGTATTTCGTGTGGGTGTCCGCATCTTCGCGCATGTAGGGAGAAGAATAAAATGGATAAAAAAAGCCATGCCGCTGTTCAGTGGATTGAATCGCGCGCATACGAAGATACGGCCAACCCTGAGTGGCCGCCGGAAGTGTATTTTCTATTACATTTGGTCAGGGAGAACGCTAAAAAAGCGAGAGCTGCTGATGAAGAAGAGATTGGCGAACAGTCGGTGAGACAGAGCGGATAATGATTCGAAGAACCCAGGTAAAGATACTGAAAACGCGACTAAGTTTGTCCTCGAATGCACATTGTCAGATATTAAAATTTAAGGGAACTGGTAGCCGTCTCTATCGCTCTGCTTTCTCTTTGGCGATCAGTTCAATCAGGGAAATAAATGTCGAATAATATCTTTCTGGCAATTTGCAGATAGCGGCCCGCACATCTTCAGTGACCAAACGCCGTTGTTGTCGTTCGCCGTCCGCCACATCCGCCAGCGTCAACTTGTAACAGTCCATCAACTGTCTTAAATGCTTTATCGTCATCGAGGTTTCACCCGATTCAATCCGGCCCAATGTCTTCAAAGACAATTCAGGACAGAGCGCGGCCACCTGTTGTTGCGTATACCCCATTTGACGTCTTACTGCTTTCAAATATACAACAATTGGGTCCATCTCATACCTAAGAATATTTATATTTTTCATGTAGAAAAAGAGACTAATCTGACTCACAAATACTGCTAATCGGTCATATATGACAGCTCAACTTCTCATTCTCAATATAGTCACCAAATCCCATTAATGAGACATAAAAAATGAAGAATATTACAACTGCACCAAAGTGCATTTCGATAGGTTAAAAAATAAAAAACAGTAATCAACGAATCAGATGGAAGGTGACTGACTATGGCGTTAGTACATGAACTTGCAAAGCAGTGGGTTAAAGAAAGGTTTTCTGAACACACAGATGGTGTGCCTATCTATGAGGATGTTCTTGTGTTGGCGTTTTTGATTTTATTGATTGATTTTGATGAGAAAGAAAGCGACTTTCTCAATATCAACAGTGAAGATTTTGACGGGCCAGAGGAAACAAACGTCTAGCGCCTCAACGTGAAGCTAGAAAAGCGAAAGTTGCTGTTTTAGCTCACGTCTCGCGGACGGCGGGATTGACCGGATAAGCGCCACCGCCAATTCGTTGGTGGTGAGTGCGGAAGGTGAAAGCGTGTATGCGTAAGCCCGGTACATCACAAAGCGGTGGCCGCAACCAGAGCAGTGGCAGTATATGTCGCTCACATTGATCGAAAGGCGGTTAGTTTTCTGGATGGTCGCCCTTTCACCACACCCACAAAAAATACGGGTGCCTTGTACGGAGGCGTCCAACGTCACACCTGCTGGAAAGCTGGCAGGAAGGTTCAAGGAATGTTTAAACCCAAGTGAAGCCACAAACGAGTGGCCACACTCGGGTTTTGTGCATGAGCAGTATAAATCTGCTGCATTGGGGTTTTGCTTGTCTCTTTCTGTGCGGCTCACTACCGCACCTGCACCGCATGAACAATCCACACGCATGAAACCTTGCCCTAACTGACTGACCGACCCTTCGATGGTAGTTAAGTGCTGGTTATTTGTACAGTGTCAATACGCTCTATCGCGATGCGCTCATGGCAGTGTTGATTCGGTTTTCCGCCGTAGTGAAAAACATGTCATCTTTTTCTATGCCATAGAAGTCCCGCCCCATTTCAACGCACCCCACGCCAGTGGTGCCACTCCCCATTGTGAAGTCCAGCACCTTGCTGTTGGGGGCGCTGTAGGTAAAAAGCAAATCTTTGATCAAGGCCAATGGCTTTTGTGTGGGGTGTAACCCCGTTAAATCACGCTTGTAATACAAGATGTTGCTTTTGAATTTTTTACCTGGCGCCAGATTAAAGACGCGCGGCCAACGTTGACGAAGCCGGTTTCGATAATCCATGTCCACCGCTTTTAAATCGGCATAGCTGCGTTTGAAATACCCGGTCTCGTATTGCAAAAGCTGCAGCTTGCTCTCAGAAGGGATCGAAAATTGACGGCCATCGGTGAAATAATGCCCCGCTGAAGAGCCCAACTTTTTCACCATTTGTGAACGGGTAAAACCGGATTTTACGAGTTCGGCATCAAACCACGGTTTCAACGGATGATCCCGAAAGTCATCACACCTCTTGTAATACACGACAATGTCTTCGGTGTAATTGGCGGGCACCTTGCTGACATTGAACGCAGTGGCAAAGTGCTCTTTAACCCAGTTCAAACGATGTGAAAAAGGTAAGGAGCCGTGAGCCCCTAGAATCAGCTTGCTGGTAAACGGCTCCTGACCAAACAAAATAAGCACGCCGTTTGGCCTGAGTACACGAAAGCACTCAGCAAACATCTTGTTAAAGTCGATGGGGGTATCCCAATCAGCGCGAATACCTGTCATCCCCTTTATCGTGCCATAGGGGGGATCGGTAAGAATTAAATCGATAGCGCCATCAGGAAGGTTTTTCATTTTCTCCAGGCAATCGCCATGCATCAGTACAACAGACACTGATCATCTCCTTTAGCTGAGAGTGGGAAGGACCAAGTCAAACCGCACCTGCAAATCAGGGCGGTTCAGGATTTCCGGGTCATGGTTGATTTCATCCATCATCAGTTCACAGACCGGAATGATTTCATCACGCAGGTATTCACGGCCGACTTTTTCGGGGTCACCAAAGCCTGCGGTATTCACCGGCACAATGCCCCCTTTTCCCGGTGGGAAGCGGTGACTTACCAGGATGTCCTGTGCGGTGATGTTCTTAATCCGGTCGAATTCATCGCGGGTGGCGATATCCCCAACCGGGATAAGTTGTATGCCTTTTTCATGCCCGTTCGGGATATTGATAAACATCGACCGAAAGTTGCCCACGCCTTTTGAGCTGGCAATTTTCTCTTTGAGCATCTCCTCGTCTTTACTGCTGAGACGGGGGTCGGTGGAGTAGAAGATAAACCCCATATGGGCGCCGTTTTTGTAGTAGCGGCGGCGGAACAGGGTCGCGTCTTTGTTTAAAAGGGAAGATTGCAAACCGCCCACGTAATCCGGCACCCCATACACTTGCTGTTTCGGGTCATACTGCGCCAGCCAAATCACGTCCTTGGCTTTGTACAGGCGTTTATTGTCGTCACGCTCCAATACCCACACATCACCATTGCGGCGTTTTCGCACATACATGGATGGCAACGGGAAAAGACCGTTAACACGCCCAAAGAAATCACGAAGTTTCAGCAAAGCACCGTGGCCGAATTGGGTGTAGTCCCGCGTGAACCGCTGGAACAGATGACGGCGGACATTCCCACCGCCTGTAAATCGGCTCGCCACGTAATTCGAGCGGGCGATCAACAAGCTGCCGTGATAGGCGTTGGCGTGGGCCAGTTGTGCCAGCCCTTCGGGGTTGATGGGGGGCTCCCAGTAATCTTCGGTGTCGTTGTAAAAGAGTTCACTGTAATCGGTCAGCCAGCTGCTGGCGTCCACGGTTTCAAAACCGGTATCCAGGCTGTACACACTGGCCGGGGCGGCGTGTTCTTTGGTTACTGGGAAAGGTGCAGTCATCGTTATCGCCCAAATGCATAAGTGGAAGTTCGTTCAGCGTCCGCCGTATTCAGCGGCTCATTAATCAGGGCATGCGCTATCGCCCAGAACGCATCAGCATGCCCGGTGGTGTCACTGCGTTCGGCTTTGAAGGTCATCATGTTGCCGCTGTTACTCGCCACACGTTTGATAGCCATAAAGGCCATGGCAATGTCTTTGTGTTCGGCATCCCACTGCACGCGGCCCGCGTCAATCACATCAATCATTTTCAGCACCAGACGGTTTTTGTTTTCGTTGCTGTAGTGAATGGCGTGTGCCTCACGCGGGTGATTGGCGCTCACTAAATCCCATACACCCGCCCCGATGCCGGTGGTATCGATGCCGATATAGGTCACGTTGAAGCGCTGGAACGCATCATCAATCTGGCTGGCCTGGTACTGGAAGTTGAGCCCTTTCCAATAGTGCTTTTCCAGCACCCGGAACAACTCAGCATGGGTTTTCGGTGGCGCCACCACCACGAGGCAGGCGTTGTCGCGGGTCCGGCTTGGGTCATAGCCCAGCCACACTTCCTGGTTGGCATAAGGTCTCGCCGTATCGGGGGTGACATCCTTCCACTGGCTGGTGTCCACCATGGCCCGTTCGAGCTTATGGAACTGGAACACCGAGGCGTTATCGTCGACAAACACACACATGAAGAGGTTGGAAAAATCCGACGCGCTGTATTCGTCGCGCAGCTCCTCAATATCAAAGAGGTCGCAGCCCCCTTGCTTCGCATCTTCGATGGTCACGACAAGACGCCATTGCCTGTCCGGGCAGAGTGCGCCACCGTGTCGGAAATCCTCAAAGGAAGGAAAAGACACCGATTCACGGTGGGCTTTTCCCTTGCGCCAGCTGTCACCGGTCCAGAAGGGGTAAGCCTGGTGCGCCTTGCTGGAGGGCGTCGAAAAGTAGGTCTTACGCCACTTTTTATGCGTCGCCATGGCGGACGCCAGTTTGTTCAGCACATCAAACTTGGGGATCCAAAAGTATTCATCAATGTAGACATGGCCGTGAAAGCCCTGCGAGGTGCTGCTGTTGGTCGAGCAAAAGCGAAGCTCGGCGCCATTACTGAGCACGATGGGGTTCCCTGATAACTCGATGCCGAGGAACTCACGCGCAATATTGATGATGTAGCGCCGGAAGATTTCAGCCTGGGCGCGGGAGGCTGACAGGAATACCTGGTTATCGCCGGTGAGGATCGCATCTTCCAGCGCTTCACAGGCAAAGTAATAGGTTGCACCAATCTGGCGGGATTTAAGAATGTTACGTGTGCGCCGGTGCAGGTTTTCACGCATCAGGAGCTGGTAATCGAAGAAACTCGCATGGAGGGCGTTAAAGGCGTCAGCGGTCAGCCCACTCACATCATTTTTGACCTTCCTGCCTTTCTTCTTTTTCGGGGTGTGGCTGCGCTCTGTGGCCTTTTCGCCGCTGTGGCTTTCGCCCCCGGACGGCATGGCAGCCTGCTGGCGCTGCCTTTTCAGCTTCACATGCTTTTCAATCAGCATGTCGAGCTCTTTTAGCTGAGCGGGGCTTTTTTCGTCTTTGTCCGTCAGCAGCACAATACGACGCCCAATCGCGTCGTCCACTTCTTCTTCGCGCAGCAAATCACGCCAGCCGTATTTATCCGCCCAGTGGTAAACAATGCGGGTGTTTGGCAGCGTCAATTCATCGGCAATGTCCTGCGGCGTGTGGCGTCGCAAATAAAGGCGTTTTGCCGCTTCTCTGATTTCAGGTGAGTAAGCCATGGGCGCAGTTTACGCACTTGAGCAGCGTAAAAACCCGGTCGGAATTCGGAAGGATTCGGATTTCCTTGATATCCGAATTTCTAGGAATGGAACCAGATGAAAGCCCGCCATTAACGCAGTAACTTTCCCATCAATTCGAACGCATTTGACATTCACGGCAGGGAAACACAACCGCATGAGCAAGCAATCTGGCTGGGTCATCATTGCAACGGCAGGCGCCACCGTAGACGGTCGCACCATTACCCCGTCATGGATTAAAGACATGGCGGAAAGCTACTCGGTAGACGAATACGCGGCAATGATTTGGCCGGAGCATTTCCGCTCTCAATGGTCACCCTTTGCGGGGAGGAACTGGGGAACCGTGGATGAACTGAAAGCAGAAAAAAGAGGCGGGAAACTGCGCCTGCTTGCCAAAATTACCGCGAATCAGTACCTCATTGATGCCAACAAAGACGGCCAGAAACTCTTTACCTCTATCGAACCGAAATTGAACTATCGCGGCACAGGCAAGTGCTACCTGATGGGGCTCGCGGTGACCGACTCTCCGGCAAGCGCTGGCACCACCCGCCTGAAGTTCTCCATGGGCGACGAAAACTGCGAACACGAGTACAGCCAGTTGGAGCCGCTTTTGTTTCTGGAGACTGACGTAGAGCAGAACGACACCGACGGCTTCTTTAAAACGCTGGCGGCAGGCATTGCCAGGTATTTGCCGCAGTTCAGCGAACTCCCGACTGACACCACACCAACACCCGAGGACACCGACGTGACCGAAGAACAACTGACGGCCGCACTGCAAAGTGCGCTAGCACCGTTCAACGCGCGCCTGGACGCTATCGAGCAAACGTTTTCCGCCCCGCCCGAAGGCGAAGACACCCAGCCCGACGGCGACAATGGCGACAACAATCAAACCGCGCCAACGGTTGAGCAATTCAGCTCGGCACTGGCCGATGCGCTCAAACCGCTGACGGAAAAAATCGACGGTTTGAACACGCAATTTAAAGCACTTTCTGAAGAAGCGCCGGGGCAACGCCCAGCCGGTGAAGGTGCAGAATCATCAACGGTGGAGGCGCTTTAAATGAGCTTGAACCAAACCGCATTGCAGTATCTGGCCGATTATGACAACGCGCTGATGCAATCTTACGGCACCACCAATCCTTCCCGGCAGTTTTCCATTACGCCAGTGATTGAAACCAAACTTCGCCAGGCGATCCTTCATTCGGTGGCCTTCCTGAGCATGATCACCCACAGCACCGTGGACCAAATCAAAGGACAGGTGATTGATGTGGGCACCGGCGGCCTGTTAACCGGCCGTGTGAAAGATGGCCGTTTCCGTGCGGGCCTGAGCCACGATGGCAACACTTACGAGTTGGTCGAAACCGATTCGTGCGCAGTCATCAAATGGCAAACCATGACCCAATGGGCCAATTCAGGCAGTAGCGGCGAATTCATTAAATTGATGAACAACGCCGCCACCCGGAACTTTGCCCTCGACATGTTGCGCATTGGCTTTCATGGCAAAACCGTGGCTGAGACCACCAACCCTGACACCAACCCACTCGGGCAAGACGTCAACAAAGGCTGGCTGCAAATCGTCAAGGATAAAGCCGCCGCCCAAGTGTTGCCTGCTGCCCTTTTAGATCCCACAGGGCAGGCGCAAGACAGCTACAAAAACTTGGATGCGCTGGTCAATGACTTGGTGAGCACCACCATTCATGAAGTGTTTCAGGAAGACACCGATTTGGTGGTGTTAGTGGGCCGTGATTTGGTCTCCGCCGAGCAGCACCGTTTATTGAGTGCGGCCGATACCCCGACCGAGCACAAAGCCGCGCAGTCATTGGCTACCACCATTGACGGCAAAAAGGCCTACACCCCGCCGTTTTTCCCAAAAAATGCGCTATGGGTGACCACCCCAAAAAACCTGCAAATTCTCACCCAGCGCGGCACGCAATGGCGCAAGTCACGCAACGAGGAAGACCGCAAACAACACGAAAACTCCTTCCTTCGCATGGAAGGGTATGGCGTGGGCAACTTCGACAAATTTGCGGCCATTGAAGCGGTCAGCGTGGCGGGGGACTGAGCATGGCCAGCCCGTTGAGACGACAGCGTGATGCGCTGATCGCGAAAACACTGCTCAAGGCGTCGCCGACAGCCTATGCGTCATCACCGGCAGCGCTGACGCTGCCCCTGATGGAGCTTGAAGCCGACAAAGCGACCCTGAAAAGTTTTAACGCCATTGCGGACAAAATCGCGCACAAGCGCACGGTGCTTATCCCGAAATACCGCCCGATGGCCGACGCCTTTTTGAATGCGGACGACGTGCACGATAACCCGGTATTCACCCACGTGGTGCTCTGGCTGTTTGATGTGGGGGAAATCCACACCTTCATTGAATGGTGCTTTGTAGCGATTGAAAAAGGCTTGCCGTCGCCGTCCCACATCAAGCGTGACTGGCCGACCTTTTGTGCCGACAGCGTGTATGACTGGGCGCATTCACAGGCAGAGAAAGGTGACAGCATTGAGCCCTATTTCTCGATGGTGTTTGAGCAGGTCCGCCACCACTGGCGCCTTCACGAAAAAGTGGTGGCCAAGTGGTACAAGCTGGCAGGGCTGCAACAGCTGCGCGATGACACCGGTAAGCCCAATGTCACCGCCATTGGCGACGTGGAACAGCTCAAAGAAGCGCTGGCCCTGCTGACCGGGGCGCATGAGTGTTACGACAAAATCGGCGTCACTGACTTAATTAAAAACCGTATTCCGGCACGCATCAATGCGCTGACGGCGGAAACCGACTCCTGACCCCCCGCGTGCTTCGGCTGGCGAGGTGGAAAGCCGTAAGGCTGACCAACAGCCTGCGACCCAGTGGGCAGAGGCACACCGAACAGAGGAACAGACAGCATGAGCTTTGGCGGCAACTTACCCCGGCATCAGTCCACCTTTATCCCCGGACAAGGGTGGCCCTATTTTGATACCCAGGACTTTCGCACCATGCGCCGTATCCCCCCGGTTTTTGACGAGCAAAGCATCATAGCGGCGCTGGAAATTGCGGTGATGGCGGTGCAGGCACAGTTACCGCCACTCAATGGTCAGCGCCTGTCCGGGGCAGAAAGCACCTTGTATCTGCGCGCGGTCTTTGCCCGCGCACATGCTGATTTGTTGCCGGAGTTTGCTACCCAGAACCGACGGGATGAAGCGCGCAACACCGCAGAAGATTTGGCCGAGCAAGGGGATCGTTTCCGCGCCCAGAGCAACCGCGATATTGCCTTGTTGCTGGGCCTGAGTGAAAACCGGGTGGCGTTAATCTGATGGGACATTCAAACGTGGCGCCTTATCACCAAACCCACCTGGAGCACCTGACGGATTACATGTGCGCGCACCTGTCCGGGGTGGTGCTCGCCAACAAGATTGATGCCTGGCAGGAAAACGCGCAGCTCACCGTCTCCGGGGAAGATCTCGGGAACGGCGGTTTTTTGATGGCGCAGTGGCAGTACCAGGCGGTGGTCAGCATTGAGGGGTTTCCCCACAAAGCCATTGACCCGCGTTACCTGCTGGCGTCGGTGGCCTGTTGGATAAGTGAGTTTGACCCGGACCGCAGTCAAAAAGGGCTGGCCGACCCGTCAGTCAGTGTGGATGTGCTGGACGATGGCAGCGTGGACGTGGCCATTGAGCTCGAACTTTGTGAAGACATACAGATGGTGCCGGACAGCGAGGGCCATATCCGCTATCAGGGGACACAGTACCGCGTAGAGGCGGTGCCCATCTGGACAGCAGAAGACGTGGAAATTCGCCATGAAACCGGTCATTAGCCTCAACAAACGCGACGCGCTGAATGGCAAGGAAAAACTGGCACTGCTGGCACTGCCACCAAAAAAGCGGTTTTGGATTCTGAAAACGCTGGGGCGCTGGGAAAAGGCCAACGCCCGCAAGCGGATTAGCCAACAAAAGGACATTGACGGCAGAGGGTTAGAACCCCGCAAGAAAGGCCGGAAAAAAATGTTCCGCCGCATGGCGAAGGGGTTAGAGCCCTACGTGAAGAACGGCGGCAAGGTATTAGACCTGACGTGGCGCAACAAGCAAACCGCCCGAACAGCGGCAAGGCACCACATAGGCCAAACCCAAAAGATGACAGCTCGGCAAATGGAGAAGCGCTGGGGAAAGCCTGACTACAAAGCACCGGCAACTAAAGGGCAAGCCAGAAAGCTCCGCGAGTTGGGGTTCTCAGTCAATAAGGGTAAGGGAAAAAAGAGCAAACCCAAAAAGCCATCACTTAGATGGATTATGGAGAATCTGAGCCAAGGGAAAGCTGGGTTGATCATCCGAGTTATTAGCGAAAAACCGAAGCAAACAACATGGGACATACCATTGGCCGAACGCCAAATTCTGGGCAGTCCACAACCCGACGTTAACCGCCAGCTCATCAAGATTATCGGGCAGGCACAGAAAAGGACATAACCATGGCATTGGGACAAGTCGAGGTAAACAACCTCAACCTGGGACAAGGCGGGATCCCCGAGATAGAAAGGCACTTTCTGTTTATCGGTACCACGTCAAAGTCAGCCCTTCAGGGCAAAGTCACCCGCATTGACGCCACCACCGACTTAGCGCCCCTGATGGGCAATGATGCGCTGGGCGACAACGTGAAGGCCGCGCAGGTCAACGGCGGGCAGAACTGGACCGCGGAAGTCTTCGGCCTGAATGGGGCAATAGACTGGGAAGAGGCCGTTGACCTTGCCAACGCGTCCGGCTCGTTTGAAGCGGTGGTGCTGGTTGATGAAACCACGGACAAGCTGGCCTTTAAAACCATGCAGGCGAAAACGGCTGAGCTTATCAACAAGCTGGGCCGGTGGTGTTTCTTTCTTGCCGCGGTGCCGGGTATCGACGCCAGCGCACAAACCTGGTCAGAGTATGAGACGGCGACCATTGCCCTGCAGGCTTCTATCGCGGCCAACATGGTGGTGGCGGTACCGCAGCTGCATGGCAATAACGCCGGGGTACTGGCCGGGCGTCTGTGTAACCGGAGCGTGACTGTTGCTGACACCCCCATGCGTGTGGCCACCGGTCCCGTGCTCGACCTTGGCGCCTCTCCCAAAGACAAAGACGGCAACGCCCTTAGCCTCGCGACCCTTGGCGCACTCTCGCGCGAACGCCTCAGCGTGCCGCAGTGGTACGCCGATTACGAGGGCATTTACTGGGCCGACGCCTCCACACTGGAAGCCAAAGGCGGCGATTACCAGTTCCTTGAATACATCCGGCCGGTGCACAAACTCAACCGCCGTGTGCGTATCCAGGCTATCCGCCGGGTCGGTGACAAAATCCTGAACTCGACCCCGGCCTCCATTGAGCTCAACAAACAGTATTTTTCCAGGTACATGCGTGAAATGAGCAAGGGTATCCAGTTGGGTGACATTCAGTTCCCTGGGGAAATCATGCCGCCCAAAGAGGGCGACGTGACTATCCAGTGGCTGACCAAAACCAAGGTCGCTATCGGGCTGATTGTCACCCCGCACAACTGCCCGAAACACATTGTGGTGAATATCGCCCTCGACCTGTCCAACCAAGCGGAGGGGTAACCCATGCGTATATCCGGTAAGAACCTCAAATTTATGATGGGTGACCTGAAACTTCAGGCCCAAAAGTGGACGCTCAGCATCACTGATAACAGCGCCGTCACCAAAACCAATGGTGTGCCTGATGATTACGTGGACGGCGATGTGGACGCCAGCGGCGAACTGGAGCTGGTGACCAGCCAGTTTAATTTGCTGATGCTGGCCGCCAAACAGGCGGGCTCCTTCCGGGGGCTACCCACCTTCGACGCCATGGGATTTGGCCAGACTGACCGCGACACGCTCAAGGTCGACATGTACGGCATCAAGCTGAAAATCTCCGATTTGATTGATGCGGACAGCAGCGGCGGCAGCGCGCTGGTCCACAAAATTCCGTTTGATATCACCAGCCCCGATTTCGTCCACATTAACGGCGTGCCTTACCTGCGCCCGGATGAAACCGTGGACATCATCGGGTAACAGCGTATGCCGGATTTATTCGACCATGCCAGCGGCATCGAAACCCAGTTCACCGAGGTGGCGCTGGCCAACCAGCTGGCCGCCAGCGCAAGGGCAAAAGCGGCGCCGGTTTATACCCACACCGAATGCGCAGAGTGTGGCGATACCATCCCGGCAGCGCGGCGTAAGCAGGTGCCTCAAAGCACGACCTGTACCCACTGCCAGCAGGCACATGAAATCAGGGTCCGCCGTCTGGGCGGACGGTAACAAGGGAAAACACCATGGCTTATCAACTTGGAAAACGGTCACGTCAACGCCTGGCCAAACTGCATCAGGATTTACAGCGCGTGATAGAGCGGGCCATTGAGATTGTGGGCGTCGACTTCACGGTAATGGAAGGACTGCGCACCCTGGCCCGTCAGAAAGTGCTGGTCGAAAAAGGCGCCTCAAGAACCTTTAACAGCCGACACCTCACCGGCCATGCCTGTGATTTGGGCGCCTGGGTCGGGGGAAGTGTGCGCTGGGATTTCGGGCTTTACGTCAAGATAGCCTATGCCGTGAGGCAGGCCGCGAGGGAGCTGGATATTCCCATTGTGTGGGGCGCCTGTTGGACGGTCATCAACGACGAAGCGGATTTAGAAGACGCAATCGCCCGTTATGTGGCGCGCAAAAGGCAACAAGGGAAAACCCCGTTGCTTGATGGCCCCCATTTTCAACTGTGCCGGAAATGCTACCCGGCGGTGACGGGAGAGGCCGCGTGATGTGGGAGACAGTCAAACGCCTTCTGGGCAGTGCAGCGCCTTTAATTGGGACCGTTATCGGTGGTCCGGCAGGCAGCGCGGTGGGCGCCATGGTCGCCAGTACCCTGGGGGTAGAAGCGACACCGGCCGCCATTGAGGCTGAGCTCAAAGCCAACCCGGATGCCCTGTTAAAAATTAAAGAGCTGGAAAGTGAAGAGCGCCTGCGGCTCAACGACCTCGCGTTCCAGCATGCTGCGCTGGAAAGCGAAGAGCGCAAACTGGCGATGACCACGCAAGCGGCCACCCAGCAGGCGGAGCTTGCCAGCAATGATGCGTATGTGCGCCGTTGGCGGCCAACGTTTGGCTATGCCATGTGTCTGGCCTGGTCGCTGCTGTTTTTCGGTCTGGCCTATGCCCTGGTGTGTCACCCGACGCAGGCCGCAGCCCTCGTGAATGCGGTGGTCGCCTTAACTCCCCTGTTTACGGTGGCACTGGCGGTGCTGGGTATCAGTATTCATAAACGCAGCCAGGACAAACAGGTTGCAAAGGGGCTGTCCCCGCCTGCCCTGTTTGGTCGCCTCAACACGACGAGCAAGGAACACTGAATGGACGATGTTCGCCTATGGCTCGCCGTAGCCACGTTTCTTCTCGGACTGATTGGGTTTGTGTTTACCCGCGCGGAAAAATCGGCCCATTCCGCCCGTGAGCTGGAGCAACGCACACACAAAAATGAGCTGGCCATTGTCGAGCAGCGGGCCGATGCCGCCGAGAAGTACGCCACCAAGCACGATGTGAGTGAGTTAAAGGAATTTATCACCGGGCAGTTTGCCCGCCTCGAAACCAAATTAGACAGAGAGAGAAAGTCATGAACGAAAAAGGCATCGAACTGACCGTGGAAGGGAAAGACATCACCTTTTCCCCCTCCCCGGAAATCTACGGGCAATACATCGGCGCCGTGGCACAGGGAGATATTGCAGATGCATCACATAACTTTGTCATGCAGTCGGTCAACAGTGAAGACAGCAAAGGGGCACTGCGCCAGCTGGCGGCGGACAACCCCGGCGCCATGATGCAGTTAGCCAGTGTGGTGATGGCGCAATATGCGCCGAAGGTGTCAATCACCATAAAAAAATAGAAGACCTGGTGAAGTCGCACGAGAGCAGCGACTTACTCCAGATGTATGCGTGGCGGCGAAAATGGCTGCCCCATGAAACCGATTCAGAGATGAACCTTGCACGGGCTGTGTTCCTTGAAACGCAGTACTGGAAAAACACCGGCATGGCCACGGCCAGCGCCCTGGGAGCCTAACCACCTATGTCATTGCCTGAACCACTGCGCTTTACCGTCGGCCTGATTGACCAAATCAGTCAGCCGCTGGGGAACATCCAGCGGCAGTTCAGCGCGATGTCAAAACACTACCGCGACGGCACCCACACCATGGTCGCCGGCGCCGCCGGGGTGGCCGGGGCAGGCATTGCGCTGCAACAGGCCCTGCAACCGGCGATTGATATGGACAGGGCTCTGGGCGAAGTAAAATCGCTCGGGGTCGCGGATGCCCATCTCCAGCACCTGGCTGATACTGCCCTGTCGTTTTCTGTCGAATACGGCAAATCAGCGGCGGAATTTGTGGCCGCCTCCTATGACATTCAATCGTCCATGGAAGGCATCAACCCGAGCCAGCTGGCCAGTATCACTCAGGTGGCGGCAGTGACCGCCGCCGCGACCAAGGCGCAGACCTCAACCATTACCGATTACTTCGGCACCATGTATGGCATTTTCAGTGACAATGCCAAAGCCATAGGGCAAGACGCCTGGGCGGAGCAACTGGGCAGCTATACCGCGCTGGCCGTGCAGAAATTTAAAACCGATGGCATCAAGCTGTCCCAGTCCTTCAAGAGTCTGGGGAACGATGCCACCACGGCGGGGGTGAGCCTTGGCGAGCAGTTTGCCGTGCTGGGGCTTTTGGGTAACCAGATGGAAGGCTCGGTGGCGGCCACCAAATACCAGGCATTTATTGCCAAGGTCGCCGGAGCAGGGGAAAAGCTCGGCCTTAACTTTCTTGACAGTAATCACCAGCTCAAAGATACCGCCAGCATCATCCAGACCCTTCGCCAGCAATACGGCAGCACACTGGATGCGATGGAAAAGCTGGAGATTGAAAAAGCCTTTGGCGGTAAACAGGCCATGAGCTTTATCAATACCCTCTATGACCGCACCGGAGAGCTGAAAGGGGCGATTGATGACTTTAACCAGGTGAAGGGGCTCGCGCTGGCCCAGCAGATGGCCGGGGCCATGACCGACCAGTGGGAGCGCATGGAGGCGGGTATTTTCGCTATCCGCGCCGCCATTGGCAGCGCCTTGCTGCCCTCTTTGCTTCCCCTGGTGCAGTCTCTTGCCGACGGCGCCATGCAGCTGGTGCAGTGGACACAGGTCTTTCCGAAAATCACCAAGTGGCTGGGTTATGCGGCGCTGGGCTTCTTCGGCCTGGTGGCGGCAGGCGGTGTGCTCACCATCATTACGGGGGCGATGAAAATGCTATGGGCGACAGTGATGCTTGTCGGTACGCCGTTAATTAAAGGGTTGGGCTTGGCTTTTGGTGCACTTTCCAAAACGCTGGCCTTTGCCAAAGGCGCTTTCCTCGCGCTCAACATTGTGATGGCGGCCAACCCGATTGTGTTGATTGTCGGTGCCTGTGTGGCGGCGGTCGCGGCCATGGGTGCGCTGACCTACTACTGGGACGACTTGAAAGCCAGCTTTGGTGATACCGCCTGGTTTGATGCCATCACTTTGCTTTCCGCCCCCTTCCGCGCCGCGTTTCAGGCCATTTACGGTGGCTGGAAATGGGTAACAAGCGGCTTCACTGACGTCACCGCCTTTGAGGGTCTGTTTGCCATTGGCGATGAACTGAAAGCGGTATTCACCCGCCTGTTTGAATGGTTGAACAGCGGATTCAATGCGGCCATGGAGTCCGTGAAAGGGCTGGTTGATTGGATTCCGGGCTTTGGCAGCGACGAAGAAGCACCGGGGCAAAAAATTGATGCAGTTCGCCAAGCCACCCCACGTGCGCCGGTTCAGCAAGGCGGCGTGGCGCGTCAAATGGCGACCTACAACCAAGGCCGCAGCACCCACTATGGTGGCGTAAACATCTACGCGCAGCAGGTCAACAGCCCGCAAGACCTTGCGCATGAATTGGAGATGGCCGCGCCATGAGTTACCGCTATCAGGACATATTGATTAAAAACGGGGATGTGGTGCTGGACGACGGCCGCAACCCGGTGCTCATCCAGGATGCGCAAGTGATTGCTCAAGACATCAAGCACGCGATTATCGAAAGCGGTTTGGCCGTGGCTCTGATTGGTGACACCTCGCCGTCTGGCCGGGCTGACATCAAAAAGCAAATTGAACTTTTGGTGGAAGAAGAAACACGACTGGTGCCAGGCACGGTGACATTGGAAGAGCCCAAGCTGGGCCTGATTTGGATTTTTGCCGACACCCGCGAATTTGGCCGACTCGACGTAGAGGTAAGCAATGTCTGATATTCCTAAGCCGGACTATAAGCAAATCGTCAAAGACGCAGGCATTCCGACCGACCCGGCAGGCTGGCGCAAGGTGCTGAAAGAAGAAATGGAAAAAGCAGGCAGCGTGATCAACAACGACAGCCGCTTTTCGCCTTTCTGGCGCATGATTGAGCAAGCGGTGATCACCTGCACGGTGTGGTTGGTTGAAAAGCTGCTGATTGGCTTTGTGTTGCCAAACATGTTTTTGGCGACGGCGTCCGGGCAGTTCCTGAAGCAAAAGGCATGGGGCGTGGATGTGACCCCCAAGCCCGCCAATAAGGCCAAAGGCAATCTGGTGTTTCAACGGGCCGCCCTTCAGGGGCCTGCCTTGCTCATCCCGGCGGGCACCTGGGTACAGACCGATATCATCAACGGCAAAATCTACCGCGTGAAAGTGCAGAAAGACACCGTGATGCCGGAGAACGCCACTACCGTGGAAGCGGCAGTGGAAGCGGAAGCGGCGGGCGCGGCCTATAACCTCGGCGCCGGGTACTTTCATGTGTTGCCGACGCCCCCGCCGGGCATTGCGGCGGCGGCCAATGAGGAAGACTGGCTGATGGTGGCGGGTGCAGACGAAGAAAACGAAGATGAGTTGCGCCTTCGCGTGCGCAACCAGTGGTCAGCCGTTGCGCAATGGCACATTGATGCGGCTTACCGCGCCATTCTCACTGAAGTGAAGGGCATTCAAACCGACAACGTGTTTTTTGAACACGGTGCGCCCAATGGCCCCGGTACCGCCAACGCCCTTATCCTGTTAGACACCGGAAACCCGGCGCCCGCGCTGATTGCGACACTGCAAGCGCGGATTGATGAAGGCTTACACGGCCACGGCGATGGCTTGACGGTGAAAGCGATGCCGGAAACGCATCATGACATCACGGTGTCTGTGTGGCCGAAACCTGAACTCACCGATGCAGAGCGCGTGACCCTGCAAGCACAGGTGAGGCTTATCACTGAATCCGCATTCCGGGAAAACCTCGATTACCCCGTGACGCGCACTCAGCCGGTTGGCCGTTTCAGCTTTTCCCTTCTGGAAGGCGAGTTACACATCCTGTTGCCGGGTCTCGAATCGGTGAAGTTTGCCGAGGACGACATCATCAGTCACCTGACCATTCCACGCCTTGGCACGCTGAGCGTGAATTTACAAGGCTAACCGCATGAAGCTGCCAGACATCAAATTCAAGTACTGGATGGGCCGCGAAGGCAGCGAGCTGGTGAAGTTTGCCCGCGCGCTCAGGCACTACTGGCAAAAAGTCGATGACGCATTGCGCCTGCCTCTCACCCAGTTTGATGCACTCACCGCCCCCATTGGCGTGGTGAAACTCATGGCGTGGGAGCGGGACATTACCCCGCTGGAGCGTGAAGACGAAATGATTTTCCGCATACGTGTGGCGAATGCCTACCCCTTCGCCCGCCACGCTGGCGAAACCCGTGGTTTTCGAACCATGTTCGCCAAACTGGGGGTGGATTGGGTAGACATCCATGAACGTGAAGACCCGGTGCAATGGGATGTGGTCACCATTGATACCGCAGACGGGGAACTGGCGCAAAAGGGCTGGCTGATGAATGCCATGATCCGCCAATACGGGCGTACCTGCCGCCGCTATCAATTCAATGTGACCTATCCGGTCGCACTCCGGGTACATGGCGGCGCCTTCGGTCACCGCTTTGACCTGGCTTCCGCCCACGCGACCGACAGCGTATCCATCAACCTGCCACCTCAGCCTGCTGAGACCCGGCAACAGCTTTTCATTGCAACACTATCGCAGCCAGAAGGGGGCGAGACATGAGCCAGACGGCGATCCCGTTAGGGTTTGAACAGTATCTACAGAACAAAGTGTTATTGGGCGAGCCCACTGACCTCAATGAAATCATTTTTGCCTACATCCCGGATTTGGATGTTAGCCAGACGATTGACCGCACGGTGACACTGCCGCCACAAGGTCAATGGGTTCACCAACAGGATGTCGAACAAATCGGCAAATCCGGCAGCAATGCCGTGGTGTATTCGGTCGTGATACCGGGCAGTACGGCGCCGTTCACGTTCAACGCCATGTTCTTGCATGACAAAGCGGTCCCGGACAGTTGTGCCATGGTCGTATACAAGGCCACCGAAACCAAAGAGACGGGCATGGCGCTCACCAAATCCTTGCTGATGCAGTTTGATGGTGCGGCGAAAGCGGCCAATGTGACGGTGGATGCGGCGACCTGGCAAGTTGACTATCAGGCCCGTTTGAAAGGGATGGACGAAGACCACCGCCTGCACTGTCTCGATAACTATGGTCATACTGCTTTTCTTGATGGATTTGAGGTGACACAGCATGCCAGTGATGCCACCAAATACCTGATCTCGCCGGGGTTGGCATATCTGGGCGGGCTGAGAGTACAAGCCGGGGTATTGCAGGTACTCACGGTCACAGAGACACCGGTCACCCTATGGTTGGATGCATACAGGGACGGGACCGCCACATCGGCATGGGCCAACACCGCTGACATAAGGTTATCCGCCGACCCATTGACCGATTACGCCGATGGGAATGGAAGGCCCCATTATGTTTGTCCGCTGGCCATGCTACATGACGACGGCACCATAAAAGATTTACGCGAGGTGCGGGAAAGCAGCAACAGTTGCCCGGTAGGGGCGCCTTTACCCTGGCCTACTGATGAGGCCCCGGAAGGGTTTGCCATTATGAAGGGGCAGGCGTTTGACAAACAGACCTATCCTAAAACCGCGCAAGCTTACCCCCTAGGTGTGCTGCCTGATATGCGGGGGATGGCGGTAGTCGGTAAAAAAGAGACTGACACGGTACTGGCGTTTGAATCCGACCAAATCAAAAGCCATGGACACCCTAACTCAACGGTCAGCAGTACCGACATGGGTAATAAATACACCACCGTCGGTGGTAACCACAGGCACCACACAAGGGGGGGCTATCAAGGTGGCTATACCAGCAGCTACCACAACGCCGATGCTGCCGGAGGCTCACACGGCAACGTGCTTTATAGCAGCACAACGGGGAACCACAACCACATTATTAACGTCGGCAGCCACAGTCACACGGTCAATATCGCCGCGCACGGCGGCGCAGAAAATACCATCAAAAACATCAAATTCAACTGGATAGTGAGGCTTCAGTAATGGCACGTTTTTTTGAACACACCCAAAGCGTGAGGGTATCGCGTCATTGTCCAAAAGGATGGTGGATGGAAAATGTCACAGAGCACGTCGTCAAAGGGACTTGCCTGGGTCCCGATTGTACCCAGTCTGTTTTCACCCCGAGCGCAGAAGGGAAAACCGCGCGTTTCGACGTGAAAACAGAAAGGTGGTCTCCTGAAATTGACGATGCCACCCTGGTGCCTTTTTATTCGGTGGATGGCGTGCGTTACTTTGTGGATGAACCCGATGGTGCTTTTCCTGAATGGGCAATCTTTGAGGTCCCGCCAGTCTATGAACCACAGACGCAAACCGTTCATCATGATGGTAAAAAATGGCGGGTATTGGACATAAAAACAGGCGCACGTTACTGGGACAAAGAGGGACGTGAACAGGTGGTTGCTGAGCCCGGTTTTGTGCTTCCTGACGATCACACATGGGAAGCGCCACCTCATGTGGAAGAGGGGTTTGCCGTGGTACTTGAACACGGCAAATGGCGCCTTGTTGAAGATTACCGCGGCCAAATTCAGTATCAAAAAAATGACGGTAGCGTCTCGGAAGAAGTCACCGACCTCGGACCGATAAAGCAAGGATGGACCCTAAAATCACCGAACAGTCCCTTTGATGTCTGGAAACAGAACCGTTGGCAATACGACAGGGAGAAAGAGCGGCCAGCCAAAGCGGTCAATGAGCGACACTGGCGCAACGGGAAGCTGACATCCATCATACAGCGCCTTGAGCAATATGAACGGGACTTGCGTGTCCCTGAAGCCTACCGGACCGGTGCGCTGACCGAGAGTGACTACGAAAACCTGTTGGCCGACCGCAAGGCATTATGTGATTACCCGGATAACCCGGATTTTCCGTTTGGTGAACGACCGGCCCTGCGCTCTGATGGCAAAGGCGCACTGAGTTAAGGGGCAAACATGCTGAATCTTTCAGGGCAACGGGTCCCGCTGAAAGGACTCAAGGTCACCGCCCGCCAGCAACTGGCCGGACAGGACATGTCCGGTAGTTCGGCAGCCACTGACCAGGCCGAAACCGGCGATAAAACCAAAGTGTTGGCGGTGACCGGTACCATACCGTTTAAAGCGGCGCCTATGTTAAACCAGCTCTTCACCCTGGCAGGGGCAAAAGAGGCCGCTGCCAGGGTGGTATACCGTATTACCAATCCAACGGCCGATGCGCTCAAAATCCGTCAGGTGAAATTTCAGGGCACCCTGACCGCACGGGAAGACATGACGCTGCGGCAATGGGTGGTTGCCTTTGAACTGGTTGAACACCTCAGCGTTGCTGAGCGCACCGAAAAGCGCGAACCGCCAACACCTGCCGCGCAGCAAAAAGCCACCGGCGTGACGACACCTGCCAGCCCGCCGACCGCCTCTGATGACGTGCCACCGGACACTGACGTGGAAATGACAGGCTTTATGGGCGTGCTGCACCAAGTCGAAAACGCATTGCCATGAATAGCCCCAGATTTCGCCTCCAATGCTGGAAAGGCAACACACAAACCGAAGTCAGCCAACATCAGTTGGCCTTTTCTGAAAATGCGCCGGGGCGGGCGCAACTCACGATCAAAGGTGATGCGGCCCCAAAACAAATCGTTGCCATAGATTTGGGCTGGGGCGATTCCGTTAAGCGGGTATTCACCGGCTACATTGAGCGCGTCTCACCGGGCAAACCGGGATATGTACAAATCTTCTGCCGGGAGTTGGCCGCCGTGCTCTATCACCCTTGGCATGTGGTCATGCGTCACCCGACATTGGCGGGAATCCTCAGCAACCTGTCACAGCAAACGGGCTTGCAGTTCGTCTTTCCTGAGAACGCCTACAGCCAAACGGCGATACCCTGCTTTTACTCGACGGGGAACGGCTACCGCCTGTTAGATGACCTCGGCCAAGCCTTCAGCATCCCTGACTACATCTGGCAACAGCAAGGTGACGGCAGCATTTTTGTGGGAAGTTGGGGCGACTCCTACTGGGCAGACAAAGCCGTTGACCTGCCAAACAACATCATGAACCCAAACCAGGCACTGAAAAAAGCCACCCTGCCATGCATTCCGCACCTAAAGCCGGGCGTAGTAGTCAATGGCCGAAAGCTGGCGAGTGTCGAACACACAGGAACAGAGACGGTCATCCAATGGACATAAAAGCGATAAACCGAATCATTTTACGCCTGTTCCCGGAATTCACCGGCAAATGGCACCTGCCACACGCCGCCAAAGTCGTGGCCCTGACTGAATTGCCCCACGAAGGTGATTTATCAGATCGCTTTTATCCGCACTACGCTGCAGACGTGAAGCTGCTGGACAGTAAATTCATGGAGCGCGAAGACATTCCAACCCTTCAGGCCGTGCCGCTGCCCGTGCCAGGCATTGGCGACCATGCCGGAAGGTTAGAGCCGCCCGCCATGGGCGCCATCGTCGAAGTCGCGTTCTTCAACGGCGAACCGGATAAGCCTTTTATTCGCACCGTGTTGCCACTGGGCTGGAAGCTGCCCGCCATCAAAGCAGGGGAAAGCCGCTACCAACAGCGTCCGGGGGTTTACCAACACGTGGACGACCAGGGTAACTTTAGACACATCACCGATAAGCTGGCCCAACTTCATTGCGACCTGCACGAAGTGCGCGCCAAAACAGAGCAAGACCACCGCGCCCCAAAGACATGGCTTGGCTCAGAAGGCGAGAATGTACTCAAGCTGCTCAGCGAACTGATGCAAGTGGTCACTGATTTGTCTGATACATGCGCATCACACACGCACCCGCATTCATGGACAGACCCCGGAGGCTCGGGAACAACCAGCGCACCTGACCAATCAGCCGATATGGCAGGCCACGGTGAAGCATCAACAACCCTAAAAGGTAGGCTGGACCCCATCACCAAATAAACCCACGTAAAACAAGCCACTCAGTGCGCCCACACAAGGGCGTTTTTCTTGTTCCGCCCCGCGATATCAAACTCATCACGAATACATCACCACGCGCTAAACAGCCGCCAGGTCATCTGCACACGTAAACCTTCCCGCCACGTAAAACGCACTCCTCCTCCCCTCCGGCGACGTTCACGATCTGATTTTTTTTTCAGTTTTGATTTGTGCAAAAATAGACTGCCAACCCGCACGGCTGCTGGGGTTTTGCTGACGATCAGGAATTTCGAAAAATGCGCTTTTTTTCAGTGTTTTTCAGTTTTAAGGATCACCGAAAGCGACAAGTGATAAGCCTAACTTATTGATAAAAAACAAAGTGAGCATTTTACGTGGTCAAATTAAAGGATCGGACGATCAAAGCAACGATCAGCAATAACGCGTCCAACCCGCATCAGTACTGGCACCATCGCAATTTTGTTATGGCAGAAGAATTTCAATACGGACGGCATGATGCTAAGGGCAACGACATGTAAAGTCGGGAAAAAAAAAGACCCCGCTTACTACCGAAGAAATAGTCAGCGAGGTTGAACTAGACGGTAGTTATACCGGAGTTACAAAACAAAAGGTTAGCAAGCTCATTCAATCTAGTGTTGGATAGAAAATTCAAATGAGCCGTATCCACAGTAAAAAGAGCATTTGAAATTGTCGAGATTTCGACCTGAACACCTCGAAGTGCCCACATCAATGTCCTTATGAGTAATATGACTATTACAAAGTTTTGCTTACTCCATCGCACTCTAAGCAAAGTCTTTATGGGTATTCACTAACTCGTTTCTGCCTCTTTTACCTATATGGGTATTCTTCAATTAACACGCAATATCCATTACTTAAAACAATCTCTTACCCCTTACAAATTCACCATGAGAATACCATTGGTTATTAGTCGATTAATCAATAACCAGGCAGTTTTCCATGCGATCGAAATCAAATCTGCCTTTATTCACTTTATGGTACATTCACGTAAAAAGATTTAGACAGTAATGGCATGTTGCGTGCCGAGAAGCGAAGGGCGGTAGCGTAAGAGAGTTTTGCCCCAAAATCGTTTAGAGCCTTCCCCTCTTCGAGTGAGGCAGCATGTGTTTTTAATACTAAAATTAATAGCTTATATTCGATTGTATTGGCATCCAAAAAAATCTGAATTACACCACTTCTAAGGAGGAAACCCTTGGCTAGACGAGGCAGTGGTTTACGAACGGCGATAAAAGTTGTCAAGGCGATAGATAGAGCCAATAAACAAGCTGCTCGTGAATCCCAGCGTAGGCAGAAGGCTCGTGACCGAGCATATGCCCAAGCATTAAGAGAGCACGAGAGACAAGTGCGAGAAGCTCAGCGTGAACTACAGAGGCAAGAAAGGCTAAAGACGTCAGCAGCAAAACAGGCTTTTAAAGACGCTGTAGCTAGCGCCGCAGAAGAGTATCAGGAGCGATGCGAAGAGCGAGCAGCTCTGAGGAAGCAATTCATTCAAGAGGTTCTAAAGTAATCAATGGATAATAATATACTGATGTTGGCAGGCTTCTCATTAGTAGCTGTCGTACTAACTTTTATTCTAACTAAACGCTCAGCCGATAAGAAGATTAAGCAATATAAGTCGCTAGATGAAGCTCTAGCAAAAACAAAAGAGGAATATAATTCAGCGTGTGTAAGTCGAGAAAAGATAATTGCTACAAATGAAACAGCAAAGCAAGAGCTAGATAAAATCAATTCAGAAACTGCCGAGCTTCAAGCTTTAAAAGGGCAAGATGATGCACTAAAGCAGAGCATTCAAGAGCTGCAAGCTACCTTAGAGTCGAGTAAATCAACATTAGATGATCTCAACTCAAGCATTGACAAAGGCGAGCTTGACCTAGAAGAGTTAATGGGTGATATCGATTTATATTCAAGACTTGATGAATACACTTCTCATGGCCATTTTGAAATGCCACAGTACCTTTACGAAACATCTGCTCGATTCGCTGAAGAGATCAAAGACGTTAGGCAACAGCAAAAAGACATGATCAAAGATAAAACAGCGATCACTTTCCCAAAATCGACGGTTATATCTAAAGACAAGTCATTCAATAGTAAAATCCTAAATGGTCAGGTTAAGCTCATGCTTTCTGCTTTTAATATTGAATGTGATCTTCTTATCGGCAAAGTATCGCCGAGTTCGTTTGGGCGTACTCTTGAACGTATTGAAAAACTTGCTAATACGCTAGAGAAGTCAGCAGCGACCTTAGAGTGCGGATTTGATATAGATTACATCGAACTTAAGTTCGAAGAGTGTAAGCTTCAATACCAATACACACTTAAAAAACAAGAAGAGGTCGCTGAGCAGAAGCTTATCAAAGAGCAGATCCGTGAAGAGCAACGAGCTATTAAGGAGTTTGAGAAAGCGATTGCCGATGCCGAAAAAGAAGAAAAAATGTACCGCAATCTTCTTGATAAAGCACAGCGAGAACTTGCAAAAGCTACTGAGCAGGATCGCTCTGAAATGGAGCAACGCATCGCAATCCTAGAACAGCAACTCGCTGAAGCAGAAGCCAAAGAAGAACGAGCTAAGAGTATGGCTGAGCAAACCCGTAGAGGGCATGTTTACGTCATCAGTAATATTGGTTCGTTTGGAGAAGATGTTTACAAGATTGGTCTTACTCGCCGTCTAGAGCCTATGGACAGGGTAAAAGAACTAGGCGATGCAAGTGTACCATTCCCGTTTGACGTACATGCTATGATTTACACCGATGATGCTCCAGCTCTTGAAACAGCACTACACCGAGAATTCAATTCTAAACGCGTAAACGCTGTAAATTTGCGCAAGGAGTTCTTTAATGTCGATCTTGCATCAATCCAAGAAGCCGTAGAAAAGATAGCTGGAATAGAAGCCGAATTTAAAATGACTGCTTTGGCTGAGGATTACTATGAAAGCTTGAGATTAAGTGAAGCAGCATAAAATGCTATGTAACACAATATGAAAATGCACTGATTGGTAAGGTAAGGTCTTTCAGATATTACACAGTCAGTGCAGTATTTTGATGTAGTTGCTAGTCGAGTACGGTTGAATCGTACTCCCGTATTTTTACATATATCGCGCTAAAAACAACAATCTTCTTAATATCTCAATATGGGTCTGCTTGACTAAATAAAATACTTTTAACTAATGAATCAGTCACTGGTCACTCTTCAAGGAGGTTAGTAGTGACATAAAGTTCGACCAAGTGAAGTAAATGGCTTTCGATCCAAGCATCTAAATCACATGTTGTTATTAGAGATTGCTTTGTTTCAGTTTCATATAGATTAAAAAGGTCTTCTGAGCATATATACTCAGCTATATTAACTCTTCTTTTCTTTTGGAAAATTGAAATTGAACTTTTAAATTGCGATTTATCTAAATCACCATATTCATCAACGAATACCTCTTGACTGTATTTTAGAGCGAGTTTATCCAAGTACTCGTTCGTTAATAGATACCTAGATATGTGGAAATCAAGTAAATGCTCTTGAATGTTTTCTCTCAGAGTCATACCTGAATCTTTATAATAACTAGGGTTCTTAAGAAAAATTTCTAGGTTGTCTTGAAGATCTTCTTTTATATAATCTCGGTCAACTCCAAAAAGAGAACAATAATCTATAAAATCCTCACTTTCATAATAATTATCAATAAAGCAATTAAATAGACCACTATTAACTTTTTCATTTTCTGACATAAATATTTTTTTAAATAAAGACATGGGCTTACCTATATGGATTTATCTGAACCTATTATAAATCATTAGGTATAGACCACTATGTAACTCATATTACTTTTGAGAACCGCATCAAAAATACAAAATTTAATTATCATCTCAAAGAATAGACGTAAATTGACAAATTATAACTGGCTAAATTTTGAACATAGCCAACTTATCCGAAAGGGCTATAGTTGGGATAAATCCTAACTCAAAAATATCTATATTTGGAAGATTTTGATTTTTCATTGAATAGCATAAGGCTATTCAATCCTAAATAAGATTAGAGATATAGGCATAATTCGAAAAATATATGGTAATGATAAACGTGAATACGCGAAAAATACTGAAAGGTGAATTGGCAAAAGCCAAATGGAAAGAAGGTAAAGAAATTTGGAATAGTTGGGTGGCGCAGAATCCAGAAGCCGATATTGATTTATCTTTTGTACATTTTAGTGATGAGGATAAGGTAGAGTGGAGAGATAAATCTGGGAATATTAAAAAAGGTTTTAACTTTGAAGGATTTAATTTTCCAAATGGAAACATAACTTTTCATAGGGCTGTTTTCTTTGTAGGGGATGTAAGCTTTGCTAACGCGGTTTTTGGAAATGGGTATTTAGACTTTACTCATGTAATATTTAATACAGGAACCAAAAATTTTTCTAAAGTGGATTTTGGTAAAGGTACTGTGGATTTTTCTAACTCAGAATTTGGAGAAGGTCTAACTATTTTTTCAAAATCTAAATTTTTAGATGGTAATGTAATTTTCTATAATACATCTTTTGGAAAAGGTGATATACACTTCGAGAGTGTTAGTTTTAATGTTTATAATCTATTATTTCAATATGCTTCATTTAATGATGGACATGTAAGTTTTAGAAAGTCTGATTTTTTCACAGCAAGCGTAGACTTCCAGAACTCAAGTTTTGGAGTAGGAAATGTAGATTTTTCAGAATTAAAATTTTCCGAAAGAATAAGTTTTGAATATACTGACTTTGGTAAAGGATCCGTTAGTTTTGCAGGTGTGGAATTTGAAGGGCCTAATATAGATTTTTTATCTGCAAAAGTAGATGAAGGATTTATTACATTTGATAATGCAAAATTTAGTGATTGGAATGTGAGATTTGAAAGAGCAATTTTTAAATGTAATGCTAGTTTTGAAAATATAACTATTCATCCAAATTGTAATAGCTTTAGTTTTAAAGATGCAAAATTTGATGGATCCTTTAGATTATCATTCACAGAAGAAGTAACATTAATTCCTGATCTGGTTGGCACAAAAGTAAACCACCAAGTGGACTTACATAAACTAAAGTGCAGACCAAAAGGTGTACGGAAAAAAATCAATTCTAATGAAAAAGTTAATGAAAATGATTTACCGAAACTTACAAGATTAAAAGAGTTGGCGGAAAGTAGTAAAGACCATGATACAGCATTACGCTTTCACGCGGACGAAATACGTATAAAAAGAAAGTGGTGGAATTTAATTAGCTATTTTTTTGATATATCTAGTAACTATGGCCAAGAAATATTTCGACCAATTTTGTGTTTGATTATTACTATTATAATTTTAATAAGTTTAACGTATGTAGCTATAACTTGTGATTACAAAAAAAGTGACTTTTTAAGTGTCGATTTTTTATATAATGATAATTGGAGTTGTTATCATGAATTAGAAAGGTACGAGGTTAGAGATAAAGCAGTCATCCTTGCTCTTAGCAAAGCAATACCTTTTATAGGAAATATTGGAACTGATAGTAGAGCGGTCGAGAAGAAATTAGAACTACCAGATTGGTATAAGTTAATCTCATATTTTTTTAGTATTCTTAGCTATGTTTTTATTTTCTTAATCGGACTTTGTTTACGTAATCGTTACAGAATTTAGTAAAAATAGTTAAAGAGAACAATTAGGATACATTTCGGAAATGTAAGTTTAAGGTAATACCTGTTGCCCAGCTACTTAATATTTCTAAAAATAAAATAGCGGGGTATCAGTGGGGGATTGGACTAGATTCTATAATGGCAGATTAGTCAGCGAATATCCGAATCGTTTAAATGCATCAATTGATAGGTAGATAACTCCACTTTAGATCGTCTCAGTATTGGGTAAGTGGATAGTTTGACTTCATAAGCATCAAATAGACCAAAAAAATACCTCGAACACTTCCCGCTATCTGAGGTTATCCAAAGTGGAAGCTTTAGAGCGCAAGATCTAACAGATACTTGTGCAAAAGTAGTTTGTCGCGCAGAGCCAACCAAAGTGTCGCTTCAAACGTGATAAGATTTGAAACCTCCAAACCAACCTGGCTAATCTAGTAGGGGAAATCTCAATGCAAAAGGAAAAGCCAATACAGGCTACATTGGTTGAGTTCACCTGTGACTGCGGTAAAGGGTTTTACCGTGTGGATGAAAGTGTCCGCGTGATTCACTCGAACCCAAAACAATGGAAGCACAAGTGCAGTGCTTGCCGCAAAGAAACGTACTTCACGTTCCCTTATCCCATGGTCAAATACAAAGGCCAAGAATTTGTGCTGGCTAAACACATCCGGTTCGAAGTTAATGACCAAGTAAGTTAATTGCCGCCACTTTGTCGCCACTGCTAATTTAATTTAAAAATAAAATATTGATATAGTTGAATTAAATATTTTTATAAAGGTTATATCTTATTGTTATCAGCATTGTTTCAGATGCGGGTAACAATAAATAGTGTATTTGGAAGCAGAAAACACCTTTGTTCTGCAGAGCAAAGGTGTTTTTCCAAATCATTAAAGTGAGGTTAATAGCGGGCAAGATTGCCGCGATATTTATCAACCCACATCGCCGTTGCCCCGCATACAGCGGCTGGCATGACGAAAAGGTTGAGAATCGGTGTCATGGTGAAAAACATCACCAAAGCGCCAAAACTCATGGTAGAGCCTTTGTTATCGCGAAGCGTTGCTTTCATATTTGGGAAAGAGATTCGGTGGTTATCAAACGGGTAGTCACAATATTGAATCCCCATCATCCAGGCGCTGAACAAAAACCACAGCACTGGGCCGAGTGTTTGGCCAATGGCGGGGATCGACATCAGCAATAACAGACCCAGTGCTTTCGGTAAGTAGTAAGTAAGCTTCTGCCATTCGCGTTTAATCACACGGGGTAAATCTTTGATGATGCCAGCAATGCCATCGTCGGGTGGACGTTTGCCTGTCAGCTTAGCTTCCAAGTGTTCAGCCAGCAGACCGTTAAAAGGGGCCGCAATCCAGTTGGCAACCGTACTGAAAAAGTAAGAACAGATAACCAATATTGCTATTGCCAGCAGAGGCCATAAGACATACGAGAGCCAATTCAGCATTTCAGGTAAGTAGGATAGCCAGCCATTGATCCAATCACTGAGCTGAGAAAGCACAACACCAATCAGTGTGCCCATTAAAAGCAGGTTAACAGCCAGTGGAATGATCACGAAGCGACGGATGCCTGGCGTAAAAGCAAGGGAAAATCCGCGAAGAAAATAGCGCGCACCAGATACCGGGTGCTTAGCCATTTGAGTTGGGTTCATAGAGTCTCCTTTCTGTGTCTATCCCCAAGGCGAAAAATTGAAAGTTCTTATGGCTACAGCAGGAATTAAGCCAACTTTGATTTCATTTTACAGTTGATAGGGAAATCGACGTGAAACCTTTGATATACAGGGTTTGAAACGTAATATTGATATTCCGGCCAGAGATTTAGCATCTTCATCGTTGCTGTAGAGTCGGGGAATGTTAACGTCTGAGACCAGATAATAGCAATTTACGCTACTGGTGAATTATTGAACCATGCCATTGTCAAACAGCCTAGTGGTACATGTTACTAGGCGCGTTGCTTGTGTTTTCACTGTCAGAACAGTGACTTTTTCAGTGTTCTCGCGGTATGGACGTTAACTTTCATACGCTTTTTGGTACAGTAGTCAGCAATTTGTATGTGCGACATTGCCAAAGGTTGTACCAAGGTGTTTAGATAGGTCACAGCCGCTTGCGGACTCTCGTCGTTAATTGGATAAATGCTGAGATTAAATGATGCAGGAATTGCGCCTTGTTTTAATCATTTTGGGTGCGGTGGCTATCGCCGCGTTGTTGCTTCATGGCTTGTGGACAAGCCGTAAGGAAAAGCCCGCGAAGTTTGGCGAAAAGCCAATTGGTAAATTAAGAGAAAAAGATCAGACAGGATTTGATCAGGACGGTATTGGTTCAGTTCGAGTGATCAAGTCTGGTAGTAGCGAAAAGCCAAAAACAGAGCGCAAAGAGCCGGGTCTGAATTTTGGAGAAAAGCCGGAAGTCGATCCTTTGTTTGCAGGTCACGCTGAAGAAATACCGACAAAAGAAAAAGAAGACGACTTACCCTTGCCAAACTTTTCAGCAGCAGATGTAGATGATACTGAAAACCCCCTTGATACATCTGCACAGCCCTTTCAAACCTCTCAGGAAGACAACACGGTTGCTGAATCTGTCGCAGAGCCAATGACGGAAACTTCAGACGTGACTTCTGTGGCAGAAGAGAAAGACGTTACTGAAGCTGCGATAGACGAAGCAGAGGTGGAAGACGAAGCAGTGAAAGAGCCAGAGCAACAAGTTCTGATAATGAATGTACAGGCTGCCAACAACACTGAGTTTGATGGCGAAGAGCTGATTAACTGCCTCGAACAACACGGCATGATTTTCGGTGAGATGGAGATTTTCCACCGTCACGCAGATTTAGCTGGTACAGGTAAAGTTTTGTTCAGTGCGGCAAACATGTTTAACCCTGGTAGCTTCCCGCTGGCAACGATTCATCAATTCACCACTCCGGGCATTACCCTGTTTATGACGCTTCCTTGTTACGGTGAAGCCGAGCAGAACTTTAAGCTAATGCTTCAAACTGCCCAACAAGTTGCGGATCAGCTCGGTGGTTTGGTCACGGACGATAAGCGAAACATGATGACACCACAGCGTCTTGATGGTTACCGCGACAAGATAAAGCAGTTCCACGCGCACGTCTGATTGAATCTGACAAGACAAAGAAAAACGCCCCTTCAAGGGTAACACCGATCAGTTAAGGCATTGATCAGTTGAACGATCCTACAGATGGTTAACAATACCCTCAGTACACTAATTGCTGAGGGTATTTTTTATGTTGGCTCACTGGCTGATTGATGTCGATACGTTTGCTGCACCCGAATCAATGGCCCTCTTCCAAAAAGAACTCCCGCTCGAATGGATAGAGCAAGCCCTTGATTCGACCAACAAAGCCAGTATGAGACGGCGTAAGTTACCCGCCGAACTTGTCGTTTGGTTGATTGTCGGTATTGGCTTGTATCGGGATAAACCCATCACGGAAGTTTTAGATAAATTAGACCTCAAGCTTTCCAACCACTTAGGGGATTCTGTTGCACCAAGTGCTATCCCTCAAGCGAGAAAGCGCCTCACCGCCCAACCTTTGGAAGCGCTTTTTAAACTGACAGCAGCCCATTGGACCCAGCAGGAAGATAGCGATGACAAATGGTTTGGCCTAAGTTTACTTTCAGTCGACGGCACTCAGTTC
>NZ_FIZY01000022.1 GCF_900060185.1 Grimontia marina
AGGCCTGCCGCCAGCGTTCAATCTGAGCCATGATCAAACTCTTCAATTAGAATTTTTTTGCCCTTCCTCACTTTGAAAAAGTGAACAAAGGCGGCTCGATGAAATACTGTTGTTGTTTTGTCTCCACATTTAAAAAAGCAGAGGCAAAACGAATTGACTGTGCCGATATAACCGAAGTTATGTCGTTTGGTCACTCAGTAAACATCGATAAATCTTTTGTCTATCAACCACGAGTGCCCACACAGATTGCATAGGTCAAATTGTTAAAGAACGTTGACTTGGTAGCTTGCCCTGCGAGCCGCTTGCCGTGTCGATGTGGCGCAGTATAGGGACTTCGAAATTTGGCGCAAGTGGTTTTTTGAAAAAAATCACACTTTCGCGTTCAAGTGTTCAAATAACGCCCAAAAACAGCATTTTTGTATAAAAGATGAACAGATTTCTGCAGATCTTTGATGATCAGGATCAGAGGCCACGATCCAGATTTCGACAATATATCGTTTCAATGACTGTTTTGTTTACCGCAAGACTATTCATTAAAGCACATGCTGAAGAATCCGCACGGTTATTTTTGACTCATTTCTGTAAGTCGCTAGCCCAGTAAATACGCGGGATGCGTTAAGGCACTCTTTAAAAACAAAAAAGCCCGCTTGCGCGGGCTCTTTCTATTTCGCATGGAAACAGGATGATTACATCATGCCGCCCATACCACCCATGCCGCCCATGTCAGGCATTGCAGGGCCATCTTGCTTTGGCAGTTCAGTTACCATTGCTTCGGTGGTGATCATCAGACCTGCTACAGAAGCTGCGAACTGAAGAGCTGAACGGGTCACTTTAGTTGGATCCAGAATACCCATGTCAATCATGTCGCCGTATTCGCCAGTCGCTGCGTTGTAGCCGTAGTTGCCTTCACCACCTTTAACTTGGTTAGCTACTACTGAATCTTCGTCGCCTGCGTTCAGCGCGATTTGACGGATAGGTGCTTCCATCGCACGCAGTGCAACACGAATACCTACGTTTTGTTCTTCGTTGTCACCTTGCAGGTCAACAACTTTGCTTGCTGCGCGGATAAGTGCAACACCACCACCAGCAACCACGCCTTCTTCGACAGCTGCGCGGGTTGCGTGCAGTGCGTCTTCTACGCGGTCTTTCTTCTCTTTCATTTCAACTTCAGTTGCTGCGCCAACTTTGATTACCGCAACACCGCCTGCCAGTTTCGCAACGCGCTCTTGAAGTTTCTCTTTGTCGTAGTCTGAAGTTGCATCTTCGATTTGCTGACGGATTTGAGCAACACGGCCTTGGATAGAAGCTTCGTCACCCGCGCCATCGATGATGGTGGTGTTTTCTTTAGTAATAGAAATACGCTTCGCCTGACCCAGATCTTCCAGCGTCACTTTTTCCAGTTCCATACCGATCTCTTCAGAGATAACGGTACCCGCAGTCAGTGTCGCGATGTCTTGCAGCATTGCTTTACGGCGATCGCCGAAGCCAGGTGCTTTAACCGCAGCAACTTTCACGATGCCACGCATGTTGTTCACAACCAGTGTCGCCAGCGCTTCACCTTCTACGTCTTCTGCAATGATCAGCAGTGGACGTGAAGATTTCGCTACCGCTTCCAGCGTAGGCAGCAGTTCGCGGATATTTGATACTTTCTTATCAACTAGCAGGATGAATGGACTTTCCAGATCAACAGAACCAGACTCTTGGTTGTTGATGAAGTATGGAGATAGGTAGCCACGGTCGAATTGCATACCTTCAACCACATCCAGCTCATCTTGCAGAGACTGACCTTCTTCAACAGTGATAACACCGTCGCGACCTACTTTTTCCATCGCTTCTGCAATGATGTTACCTACGGTTTCATCAGAGTTTGCAGAGATAGTACCTACCTGTGCGATAGCTTTAGTGTCGTTACACTCAACAGACAGCTCTTTCAGTTGCTCAACGGCGGCTGTTACTGCTTTGTCGATACCGCGCTTCAGGTCCATTGGGTTCATACCTGCTGCAACAGCTTTCAGCCCTTCAGCTACGATTGCCTGAGCCAGTACAGTTGCCGTAGTCGTACCGTCACCCGCTGCGTCGTTTGCTTTAGACGCAACTTCTTTAACCATTTGAGCGCCCATGTTCTGGAATTTGTCTTCCAGTTCGATTTCGCGTGCGACAGACACACCATCTTTAGTGATGGTTGGTGCGCCGAAAGACTTGTCCAGAACAACGTTACGGCCTTTAGGACCCAGGGTCACTTTTACAGCGTTTGCCAGAACGTTTACACCTTCCAGCATTTTAGTGCGTGCATCATTGCCAAATTTAACGTCTTTAGCTGCCATTTCTCTCTTCCTTTTTAAATCTGTTCTTCAGTGATGAAATAGAAATTACTCAACGATAGCCATGATGTCGTTTTCTGACAGAATCAGGACTTCTTTACCGTCGATTTTCTCAGTCTTAGTGCCGTAGCCTTCTGAGAAGATCACAGTGTCTCCAACTTTAACGTCCAGCGGCTGCACATTGCCGTTTTCAAGAATACGGCCCTTACCTACCGCTAGCACAACGCCACGCGTAGATTTTTCTGCAGCAGAACCAGTCAAAACGATGCCACCAGCAGATTTTGATTCAACTTCCTGGCGTTCAACGATTACTCGATCGTGTAGTGGACGAATGTTCATTGGTCGTCTCCTGAATAAATGTAGTGATCCATGTGATAAATGAAGTGGAAACTGCCACACAAGGCAGGTTCCGAATTTCTGAATCCCTGACAGACAGTGTCTCATCAAGGATTAAGTCAATTTGCGTATAACGTGGGGGTGGGTTATCTCAATCCCAAGGGGCTAAGTGCAAATTTTTTCCATTTTTTTACCCAATACCTTTTGCTCCATCACATTCTATGAATTAGGGTAGCCGTGCCTTAGCATACATAACGATATGCAACCTTGGCGTATTGTTGACTTCCCAGCGCTACCTCTTATAGAGATTGGAATGAAGGACAAACACGGCCTGCTTTCTGGCCCCATTGACCAAACGCTTAAAAACATGACCATCCCTATGGTGTTTGGTCTAGTAGCGATCCTCGCGTTTAACCTGGTCGATACCTTCTTTATTTCCCTGCTGGGCACCGAAGCACTGGCTGCGGTGAGTTTCACTTTCCCGATCACCTTTGCGGTGAACTGCATCACCATGGGCATTGGTGTGGGTATCTCTACCGGGGTTGCCCGCTTACTGGGGCGAAGCGCCCAAATTGATGCTGCCCGCCTCTCAGGGCATGGGTTGATGCTCGCAGTCATTTTGGTGATTGCAGCAAGCGCATTAGGTTTGGCGACGATCAATCCCTTATTCCGGATGCTTGGTGCACACGAAAACCTGTTGCCACTGATTCATGACTATATGTCGGTGTGGTATCTCACTATCCCTCTATTAGTTATCCCCATGGCAGGCAACTCCGCCATCCGTGCCACAGGTGATACCAAAACTCCCGCCAAGATCATGATAGTGGCTGGCTTTATTAATGGTCTTCTCGACCCGCTGTTGATTTTCGGGCTGGGCCCAATTCCCGCGCTGGGTGTAAAAGGCGCGGCAATTGCCAGTGCGATCAGTTGGGCTGGCGCGCTGGTTTGCTCGCTGTACGTATTAATAAAGAGAGAGAAACTACTGGCTTGGCCGTCACCAACGAAAATTGTGCAGGACTGGAAAGATATCCTCGCCATTGGCACGCCGGCTGCGCTGTCTAATGCGTTGAACCCAATTTCCGGTGCGATTTTGATGACCATGCTCGCGGCACAAGGCACTGCAGCGGTTGCTGCTTATGGTGCCGCGCAACGGGTGGAGTCTTTGCTGTTGATTGTGATGATGGCGCTGACCTCTGCCCTGACGCCTTTAATGGCACAGAATTTCGGTGCCAACAACCCAACTCGCTCATTCGAAGCGCTATTCCAGGCGATGCGTTTTTCCATCCTGTTTCAATTCATCGTGTTTATGGCCATGGTGCCACTCAGCGTGCCGATTGCGGCTATTTTCAGTCAGGAACCTGCCGTACAAAACAAGCTGTGGCATTACCTGATTGTTGTACCTGTCAGTTACGGCATGCAAGGCGTGATGATGATGCTGGTCAGCGCATTAAACGCGATGAAAAAACCGGTTCACGCCTTTTCGATGAACCTGATTCGACTGTTTGTGTTGTTGCTTCCTATGGCTTGGTTTGGCAGCCTAATTGACGGTACGGAAGGGATGTTTATTGGCATTGCTGTCGCCAATGGCATCACGGGGATTTTTGCCTACCTTTACGCCGTGACGCTTCGTAAGCAGATGAACCTTGAGCCCCTCAAGCACTGACCGGATTAAGGTTCGCGAATGGCTCTTGCCGGATCAGCATCGCTTTTCTCCAACAAAGCGTCCAATGTACGAAGAAAACTCTCGTACTCTTTTTCTGAAATGCCATCTAACATCGCACTTTCCCACGCTTTTGCTTTCGGCAATATGGTGAGATACAGCCCTTTCCCTTCCTCTGTTAGATGTAAATAGGCCGCGCGCTGATCGGCTTCATCTTTGACTTTCACCACCAGCCCTTTTTCCTCTAACACCTTTAACGTGCGGGAGACCCGAACCTTATCCATGCTGGTTTCCGTCACCAAAGATTTGGCATTAAGGCCATCTTTCGCCCCCATTGAGGCGAGTATCCGCCACTCAGGACGACTGATCCCAAACTCGGTTTCATAAATCCGTGCCAAAGAATCCGACACATGGGCAGCAACTTTCACCAGCTTGTAAGGCAAAAAGTCATCCAGATAAAACGGTAGAGGTGACGCCATCAACATACTCCTTCAAACACTTAACTCACTTCCCATGCGCCAGCGCACAAAACACCCACATAAGTTGCCATTTTGTTATCAGTGCAGCTAGACTAAATTTAGTTTCAAATGAAACTATAATTCAATTCCTCACTCATTGCATAGTTCAGGAGGAGAAATGCGAAAGTGGTTTTCATTTCCTATCGTGGAAGGCAAAGCATCACATCAGGCGCATTGTGATTTGCCCGATGGCACCTTTGAGCGTGAATGCGGCAAGGAAGGATTTTTTGGCCCAGCCACCCACATGTATCATCAACATGCCCCGACAGGTTGGACAGAATGGGAAGGCGATCTCCGTCCTCATGCGTTTGATACCAACAAAGTCGAAGATGTGGGTGATAACCCGCTGACTGCACCACTTTTGCTCTCCAATGCCAATGTGAAAGTCAGGATCTGGCGCTGCGACACAGCGATGGAGTATCTGGTACGAAATGGTGACGGTGACGAATGCCTGTTTATCCACGAAGGTTCCGGTTCACTTTTCTGTGATTACGGCCACCTGCGCTTTCGTGATGGTGACTACCTGATCTTACCGCGTTCCACCAATTGGCGTATTGAGCCTGACTCTCCCGTTACTGTGCTGATGATCGAAGCCACTCATGGTTCCTATATGACAGCTGAACGCGGGATCGTCGGCGATCATGCTGTGTTTGATCCGGCGGTGCTGGAATATGCCAAGATCGATGATGCGTTTATTGCTCAGCAACAAGACGAAAAATCGTGGCAAGTACACCTGAAATCCCGTAATGCCATGAACCGCATTACCTATCCATTCAATCCGCTTGATGCCATCGGCTGGAAAGGGAACCTCACCGTATTCCGGCTCAACTGGCGTGATATCCGACCGCTGATGAGTCATCGCTATCATTTGCCGCCTTCGGCGCATACTACCTTTGTCGCCAATGGTTTTGTGATTTGTACCTTTGTACCACGGCCGATTGAATCTGACCCCGGTGCGCTCAAGGTGCCCTTCTATCACAACAATGATGACTACGATGAAGTTATCTTCTATCACAAAGGTGAGTTCTTCAGCCGAGACAACATTCACCCCGGCATGGTGACTGTGCATCCTTGCGGCTTCCCGCACGGCCCGCACCCCAAAGCTTTTGCAGCTGGCGCTAAAGCCACCAAAAAAGAAACTGATGAAGTCGCGGTGATGATTGATACCCGCATGCCGCTCGATTTGGGCGAGGCAGCTAAGCAAACCGAACTCGATGATTACGTCCTGTCCTGGCGCACGCCGCCCCGTGGCGAATAGATCGCAAACATTAGATTAAGGAGTAGATGATGAAACTGGCTTCCCTAAAACACCGCCGAGACGGAAAACTCATCCTGGTCTCACGCGATCTGACTCAGGCCGTAGACGCTTCTGATATTGCACTCACCCTACAGGATGCACTGGACGAATGGGATAAGCTATCGCCACTGCTGCAAGCCCGTTATGAGGCTCTGAACGACAACAACATCGGAGAGCGCTTTCCTTTTAATCCCGCTGATTGCGAATCTCCTTTACCACGCGCATTCCAGTGGGCGGACGGCAGCGCTTACGTCAATCACGTCGAGCTGGTGCGTAAAGCCCGCGGCGCGGACATGCCGGAAAGCTTCTGGACTGATCCTTTGATGTATCAGGGTGTTTCTGACAAATTTATCGGCCCGCGCGAAAACATTGAGCTTTGCGATGAAGCCTGGGGCTGTGATTTCGAAGCCGAAGTCGCCGTGATCACTGATGATGTCGCCATGGCGACGCCCAGTGAAAAGGCGGGTAGCCACATCAAACTCCTGATGCTGGTGAATGACGTCTCGCTTCGAAACCTGATCCCGAGTGAGCTAGCCAAAGGCTTTGGTTTCTTCCAATCCAAACCGGCCTCCTCATTCTCTCCGGTGGCTGTGACACCTGATGAGTTGGGTGAAAGCTGGCAGGAAAACAAAGTGCATCTGCCCCTGGAAGTCTTCCTCAATGGCGAACAATTCGGCGCACCCAATGCGGGCGTGGACATGACGTTTGATTTTGCAGAACTCGTTGCCCACGCAGCCAAAAGTCGTCATTTAGGCGCAGGCACCATTATTGGGTCAGGGACGGTATCAAACCTTGATCGATCAAAGGGTTCCTGTTGCATTGCAGAGAGACGAATGTTGGAAATTCTGGATCTTGGGTCACCGAAAACGCCGTTTCTACTCTATGGTGATAAGGTCAGTATCGAGATGCATGACAAGGAAGGTCGTTCAATCTTTGGCAAGATTGATCAGGAAGTTGTCCCGTATAGGTAATAAAGGGAACGCACGCAGTGAAGCTTTATGACTACAGTAAATCCTCGGCGTCATACCGTGTTCGCATTGCGCTGAATCTCAAGGGGCTGAATTATCAATCGCAGGTCGTCTCTTTGCTGGACGGCGATCAACGTGGCGACAATTATCTGGCCCTGAACCCTACCGGGCTGGTGCCGACACTGGTTGATAACGGTCAGGTTCTGACCCAGTCGCTGGCTATCATTGAATATCTGGAGGAGGTTTACCCTTCTCCTTCGCTGTTGCCTGCCGACCATGCAGCCCGGGCGAAATGCCGTGCCATTGCGCTCGACATTGCCTGTGACATCCATCCGCTTAACAACCTTCGGGTACTCAAACACCTCACCGGTTCCATGGGCCACAGTGAGGAAGAAAAACTGGACTGGTATCTGCACTGGCTGAAAGCCGGGCTGGCGGCGGTTGAAAAGAAAGTAGAAAGCTCACAAACGGCTTTCTGCTGTGATGACATTCCCACCCTTGCTGATATTTGTCTGGTTCCTCAACTGTTTAACGCCCGCCGGTTTTCACTCGATCTGACTCCTTACCCGACACTGAAAGAAATAGAACAGCGCTGCCAAGAGTTACCCGCCTTTGAGCAAGCGCACCCGGACAATGTTTAGGAGACAGCATGTCAGAGCAGCCTCTTTGGCGACCCAGCGCATCGCGTATCGCCAATGCTAACCTCACTGACTTTATCAATGAGGTCAACAGACAGTACGCGCTAAGTCTGACCAACTACGACCAGCTTTATGACTGGTCGGTCAAACACAGTGAAGCGTTTTGGGAAACACTATGGACCTTTGCGAGCGTGGTCGGTGAACGCGGAGAGCGTGTTATCAGCCGCCCGGAAAACGACCCGAATAAAAACAGCATCTGGTTCCCGGATGCCGAAGTCAACTTTGCAGAAAACGTGATGCAATGGGTGAAAGACATGCCCGAAAAAGACGCCATCGTGTTTTCTGGTGAAGACGAATCCGCTGTTCGTCTGTTATGGGCAGATCTTGAACGTCAGGTCAGCTGCATCGCAGCCTACCTAAAAGAATGCGGCGTGGAAAAAGGCGATGTAGTAGCAGGATATCTGCCGAACATCGCAGAAACTGTGGTCGCCATGCTGGCGACGTCTTCCCTTGGGGCAATTTGGACCTCGACCTCGCCGGATTTTGGTATCGATAGCGTGCTCGACCGTTTCGGTCAGACTCAACCCAAAGTGCTGTTCACCACCGATGCTTACCACTACAACGGCAAAACCCACGATAACCTGACCAAAGCACGCGCGGTGCGTGAAGGCGTGGAAAATATCACCCACATGGTGGTGATCCCGTATGTAGGCGGCACAGCGCCCAACAGCGATGAAACCTGCTGGAAAGCCATCGTTTCCAAACCAGCTGAACCACTGACGTTTACCCGCGTGGGCTTTAACGACCCCATGTATGTGCTTTACTCCTCCGGTACCACAGGCAAACCAAAGTGCATCATCCACAGTGTGGGCGGCATGCTGCTCAATCACTTGAAAGAGCACCAACTCCATTCTGACGTGAAATGCGGCGACAAGGTTTTCTACTTCACCACCTGTGGCTGGATGATGTGGAACTGGCTCGCCAGTGGCCTTTTAAGCGGCGCGACGCTGGTGCTGTTTGATGGTTCTCCGTTTTATCCTGATGCGGGTGTACTCTGGCGTTTAACCGACGCACAAAAAGTCACGCTGTTCGGCACGTCCGCCAAATACCTCGAAGCACTGGAAAAGCAAGAATACAGCCCAATGGACGAGCATAGTCTTTCGTCGCTCCGCGCACTTTGCTCAACAGGCTCAGTGCTTGCACCTGAGCAGTTCGACTGGGTCTACAGCCACATCAAACAAGACTTACAATTAAGCTCCATCGCAGGTGGCACAGACATCTGCGGTTGCTTCGTGCTCGGCAGCCCGATTTCCCCTGTTTACCGCGGCCAAAGTCAGGTTCGAGGGCTGGGGCTGGATGTCGAAGTCTTCAACAATGAAGGCAATCCGGTTCAGGGTGAGAAAGGCGAATTGGTGTGCTGTAACAGCTTCCCCAATCAGCCGGTAGGATTTTGGAATGACAACGACGGCACCCGTTACCACAAGGCTTATTGGGACAAGATTGAAGATACCTGGTTCCATGGGGATTATGTCGAGCTCACCCACGAAGGCGGTATGGTGTTCTTTGGGCGCTCAGACGCGATCCTGAATCCAGGTGGCGTGCGCATCGGTACCGCAGAGATTTACCGTCATGTGAATCAGCTTGATGAAGTACTCGATTCTGTCGTGATTGGGCAGGACTGGATGAAGGATGTCCGTGTGGTGCTGTTTGTGAAACTCAAGCCGGGTGTCGATCTCAACGACAATCTGGAGCGCAAAATTCGCAGCACTATCCGCACCAGTTGTACGCCGCGCCATGTGCCGGCAAAAATTATTCCTATCACAGACATTCCGCGCACCAAATCAGGAAAACTCGCCGAACTGGCGGTTCGCGATGTGGTTCATGGCCGCGCAGTCGCTCAGCTCAGCGCGCTGGATAACCCAGAATCGCTAGAGCAATACAAAGAGCGTCCTGAGCTGCAGGAATAATATCAATCACAGTAGGTAGGTGATCAGAAATAGCGCAGGAAAAATGCTCGAGAACAAGGCGAAGAATTTCGATAAGTAGCTATTCTACAATCAAATTTATCAACGCAGTAATCGAGCATTTTAACAAGCTAGGATGAGCAGATATTTACTACGATTGGTATAAGCCAAGCCCACAACGCAAAACGCCATCCCGAAGGATGGCGTTTTTCATGAATTCCGTAGCATCAGTTCAAGCGGTCGCGATCTTCATCTTTTCGCTGATATTCACCTTCGAAGGTGTTGCCACCATCATTCGAACCTTGATGAGGGCCGCGGTTAAAGGGGTCTTGTCCACCAAATGGTCCCTGATCTGACTGACCACCAAACCCACTTTGAAACCCAGCCACTTTCACCTTACTCATAAACTGTTTTGCCAGCCAAGCTCGCGGCCAAGGCAATAACACCGCCATACCCATAGCATCGGTCATAAAGCCGGGAGTCAGAAGCAGCACGCCTGCCACTGCCAGCATCACTCCTTCAATGATTTGCTGTGCCGGTAACTCGCCCTGATTCATGCGTTGCTGCACCGTCATTAAGGTTTGCAGTCCCTGACTACGAACCAATGAAGCCCCCACCACAGCGGTCAGTAAAATCAGCGCTACCGTCGGCCAAAGTCCCAACACGCCACCGACCTGAATAAACAGAGCAATTTCAATCACAGGGACAGTAATGAACATCAACAGCAAGATTGGAAACACAGCAAAACCTCATATTCGTGTCGAACCATCATAGTAACACTGGACTCAATGATTGCATCGACAGCGTCGTTATTTCCCCTCATTAAAGGAGATCTGTTTGTAGCTTGGTTTTAAACAATGTACGCCGATATTGTACAGAATTTAACTGTATCAATACTTTTCGGCTGACAGATAAAACAATAGGAAACAAAGACAAACAAGCCGTCTAACGATCTGTATCACAGTTCTATGCAAATCGTTCCGCTTTGCTTTGATTGGTGATCTTTCTCATGTTTTTACCGCAACGGAGGAGTAGAATCAGCCAGCATAAACCGGGTGTAAAACATCGTTCACCCAGACAAAATCTCTGATGAATGGACTCTACAGCGAAATTGTTGGCTACAGAATAACCAATATAAATTTCATTTAGGGCCAAATCATGTCTCAGGCAATTGATTTCGAAAATAACCTAACCAACCCTCTTTTAGCGACCCGTATCGAAGAAGACTTGCTTGGCGAACGCCATGTACCGTCTGATGCGTATTACGGTATTCATACCCTTCGCGCTGTTGAGAACTTCAATATCTCCCGTACCACGATTTCTGATGTGCCAGAGTTCGTGCGGGGCATGGTCTTCACCAAGAAAGCCGCTGCGATGGCGAACAAAGAGCTGGGTGTTATCCCAGCTGAAGTGGGCGACTACATCATCAAAGCGTGTGATGCGATTCTGGAAACCGGCAAATGTATGGATCAGTTCCCATCTGACGTTTACCAAGGTGGCGCAGGCACTTCTGTGAACATGAACGCGAACGAAGTGATCGCGAACCTGGCACTGGAACTGATGGGCAAAGAAAAGGGCGACTACGACGTCGTTAACCCTAACGACCACGTGAACAAGAGCCAGTCGACCAACTGTGCGTACCCAACCGGTTTCCGTATTGCGGTTTACAACAGCATCCTGAAGCTGATCGAATCCATCGACTACCTGCAAAATGAATTCGACGGTAAAGCAACCGAATTCAAAGGCGTGCTGAAAATGGGTCGTACCCAGCTTCAGGACGCAGTACCTATGACAGTAGGTCAAGAATTCCACGCGTTTGCGGTACTTCTGAAAGAAGAAGTTAAGAACCTGAAATACACCGCGGAACTGCTTCTAGAGGTGAATCTGGGCGCGACCGCTATCGGTACAGGTCTCAACGCAGCAGCAGGTTACCAACAACTGGCGGTTCAGCGTCTGGCAGAAGTGACGGGTCTGAACTGCACCCCTGCGGAAGACTTGATTGAGGCGACTTCTGACTGTGGCGCTTACGTGATGGTTCACGGCGCACTGAAACGTCTGGCGGTGAAACTGTCGAAGATCTGTAACGACCTGCGTTTGCTGTCTTCTGGTCCCCGCGCTGGCTTCAACGAAATCAACCTGCCGGAAATGCAGGCGGGTTCTTCTATCATGCCAGCGAAAGTAAACCCGGTGATCCCAGAAGTGGTTAACCAAGTGTGCTTTAAGGTGATCGGTAACGACACCACGGTGACCTTTGCAGCAGAAGCCGGTCAGCTGCAGCTGAACGTGATGGAACCTGTGATTGGTCAGGCGCTGTTCGAGTCTATCGAAATCCTGTCTAACGCCTGCGTGAACCTGGGCGAGAAGTGCATCAACGGTATCACGGTTAACAAAGAAATCTGTGAAGCCTTCGTTTACAATTCCATCGGCATCGTCACTTACCTAAACCCGTTCATTGGCCACCACGAAGGTGACATCGTCGGTAAGATTTGTGCGGAAACCGGTAAGAGCGTCCGTGAAGTGGTCTTGGAAAGAGGATTGCTGACGGAAGAGCAACTCGATGATATCTTCTCCGTCGAAAACTTGATGCATCCGCAATATAAAGCGAAGCGCTATAACTAAGCGTTGAAAGAATGGGTACTCACGATGAGTACCCTTTTTTAGTTTTTCTGCCCAGCTGTTTTGAACATCTGGGCTTTAAAGCCCAAACGTAGGTACTTTTTTACATTCACTGCGCCCTAAAAACCCTAGTTTTTACAAGGCAATGAGCACCATAAGACAGTGACTCCGTTTGGTTTTTATTTTTTGTATTAATAATCTGAACAGGAGTTACCCATGGTAGCAGTGGAGTTGTTCGTCGTTCTTGCGTTCATCTATCTGGGCGCACGGATTGGCGGTATTGGTATCGGCTTGGCCGGTGGCGCGGGTGTTGTTGCTCTGTCCTTATTCTTGGGAATGCCAACCTCGCAAAGCTATATCCCTATCGACGTTATCTTGATCATCATGTCCGTGATCACCGCAATTGCAGCGATGCAGGTTGCTGGCGGTATGGACTGGTTGGTTGAGAAAGCCGAAGATTTTCTTCGTAAGAATCCTAAACAAATTACCTTCTACGCACCGATCGTCACTTATCTGATGACGCTAATGGCAGGTACCGGCCACACTGCCTTCTCAACCCTTCCTGTGATTGCAGAAGTGGCGAAAGAGCAAGGCATCCGCCCATCACGCCCACTTTCTATCGCGGTTGTTGCGTCTCAAATCGCGATCACAGCGTCTCCAATCTCTGCTGCTGTGGTGTTCTTCTCTGGCATTCTTGAGCCGCTGGGTATCGGTTACCTGACTCTGCTGGCTATCTGTATTCCAACTACGTTCGTTGCCTGTATGGCAGGTGCATTTGTGGCGAACTTCCTGGGTTGTGAACTGAAAGATGATCCTGTTTACCAAGAGCGTCTGGAAAAAGGCCTGATCAAGCTGCAAGGAACCACCAAGCGTGAAATCGCACCTACCGCGAAAAAAGCAACGTACATCTTCCTGGGTGCCATCGTGCTGGTGGTGGCTTACGCCGCAGCGATTTCAGGGTCAATCGGCCTGATTGAAAACCCAACACTGGGTCGTAACGAAGCCATCATGACCTTCATGCTGGCGGCGGCGGCGCTGATTGTTGCAACCACTAAAATCGATGCATCGAAAATCCCATCTGCACCGACTTTCCGCTCAGGTATGACAGCGTGTGTGTGTGTACTGGGTGTGGCTTGGTTGGGTTCAACCTTTGTGAACGCGCACGTTGAAGGTATCAAAGAAGTCGCGGGCACCTTGCTGTCTGACTACCCATGGATGCTGGCTATGGTGCTGTTCTTTGCTTCGATGTTGCTCTACTCACAAGGTGCGACCACAGTTGCCCTGATGCCAGCGGCACTGGCGATTGGCGTTGCACCACTGACAGCGATTGCTTCGTTTGCGGCAGTGAGTGCGCTGTTCGTTCTGCCAACTTACCCAACACTGTTGGCTGCGGTTGAAATGGACGATACAGGTTCAACCCGTATCGGCAATCTGGTCTTCAACCACCCGTTCTTCATTCCAGGCGTGGTCACCATTGCCACTGCCGTTGTGCTGGGCTTTGTGGTAGGCGGCATTGTGCTGTAACCCAAAACAATGACGATGAAAAAGGACACTTTGGCGTCCTTTTTCATTATGCGATCTTCGTTGGAAACGAATTCGGGCTTTCCCGGTCTCAGTGATATAGTTCATTCAATTTTTAATAAACCGTTTTGATGAAGGCTATGTCCAAAATAGGCTCACGACTTTTTGCGATTTTTGCGCTGGCGCTGATAAGTGCCCTTCCCGCCAAGGCAGAATTTACCCTTTTCAATTCTCCGGCACCGGCGGCGGGCAATGCGCCTGCGTTTGTTCCTGTGGATCAGGCATTTCCTTTCAACTTTACCCAACAAGGCGATCGGGTTTATCTCGATTGGCAAGTTCTGCCTGGCTACTATCTTTATCAGGACAAAATAGAAGTTGTTCCCAGTGACGACGCCAGAATTGGCGCGCTGGATATGCGTCAGGGACAGCCTTACCAAGACGAATTCTTCGGTGAGGTTTCAATTTACAAAGCACCGCTGACGGTAAGCGTGCCACTGCTTGAAGCGACAGATAACTCACTGCTGAAAGTCACCTACCAAGGCTGTGCAGAAGCGGGGTTCTGTTACCCGCCAGAAACCGTCACCGTCCCATTAATCGCAGTTGCCGCTGGCAGTGAAGCGCCACCGGCATCTGTCGTTAGCACGCCTGTTGAACCAGCGAAAACGGCCTCCTCTGGCTCAAGTTCGTCTTCCACAGAAGTGAGCAGCCTCGCCGATAACTGGTGGCAGCCGTTGCTGTTTTTGGGCTTGGGCATTGGTTTGGCGTTCACGCCATGTGTACTGCCGATGTACCCGATTTTGACCGGTATCGTGCTGGGTGGCGGCAAGAAAACTCACGGGCAGACCTTCCGTCTTTCCATGCTTTATGTACAGGGTATGGCGCTGACTTACACCCTGCTGGGACTGGTTGTCGCTTCGGCTGGCTTACAGTTTCAGGCGGCTTTCCAACACCCTTATGTGTTGATTGGTTTGAGTGCGCTCTTTGTGCTGCTGGCACTGTCGATGTTTGGCGTGTTTAACCTGCAACTTCCGGCCACTCTTCAAACCAAGCTAAGCGAAATCAGCAACCAGCAAAAAGGCGGGAGCAACCTTGGTGTGTTCACCATGGGCGCGATCTCTGGGTTAATTTGCTCGCCATGCACCACAGCGCCGTTATCCGGAGCACTTTTGTATGTCGCGCAAAGCGGTGATCTTCTGACAGGCGCAGTCACACTCTACGCACTGGCATTGGGTATGGGCATTCCGCTCATCATCGCGGCGATGTTTGGCAACAAACTGCTGCCTAAAGCCGGTGGCTGGATGGACAGAGTCAAAGTCTTCTTCGGTCTGGTGCTCTTGGCAGCGCCTATCTTCCTGCTGGAACGTCTGCTGCCAGAAAGCGTCAGCGTGTGGCTGTGGGCAGCCTGGATGTTGGTATCACTCGGCTGGTTGTATCACATCAGCCGTACACTCCAGCCAGGCAAGCTCGCTAGCGCACTCGGGATTATCGCGATCCTCGGCTTGAGTGGTGGTGCAGCTTACACCTATAACGCCGTATTTGCGCCTGCTGCGAAAGCCGAAGTGCCATCGGTCGAGTTCATTAAGATTGCCAATATCGACGATCTGAATCGAGAACTGGCAGCAGCCAAATCCGCAGGCAAGCCGGTGATGCTGGATTTCTATGCCGACTGGTGTGTGGCGTGTAAGGAGTTCGAGAAGTACACCTTCCACGATGCAAACGTGGCACCGGAGCTGAAAAACTTCGTTTTGCTGCAGGCTGATGTCACCGCTAACCGTCCGCAGGACATCAAAATGCTGACTTCCCTTAATGTGCTGGGTTTACCCACTATCGATTTTTGGGATGCTAACGGGAATCCACTTCCTGATGCCCGTTTGACCGGATTTATGGAAGCTAAACCCTTCCTTTTCCATCTTGAGCAAAATCAGTTGATTAACAAACAAGGCTGATTGCATACAAACTTGATCGCCCCGACATTGCCAACAAATGACGGGGGATCAAGCTCTTACTTCCTACCTATGCAAATTGATCAATCACCACCCCGATGTTAGCGTTTTTGTTAAAGAGGTATGAACGAAATCGCCATGGAAGCTCAATACACCATTGTCATCGCTGACGACCACCCTTTGTTTCGCAATGCACTGTTCCAATCTGTGCATATGGCGATCAGTGGTGCCAATTTGCTGGAAGCCGACTCGCTAGACAGTCTGACTGCCCTGCTGGAAAAAGAACCCGACATTGATTTGCTGCTGTTGGATCTGAAAATGCCTGGCGCTAATGGAATGTCCGGTCTGATCCACCTTCGCGTCCAATACCCAGAGCTTCCAATTGTGGTGATTTCAGCCAGTGAAGAGGCCAGCGTAGTCCGTCAAGTAAAAGCCAACGGTGCGATTGGTTTTATTCCGAAATCCAGTGACATGCGCGAGCTGATAAACAGCCTCAATCACGTGCTTGAGGGTGAGACGTGCTTCCCTGCCGGTATCGATTTCAGTGATGACAGCGATGAAGAGTCACTGATGGATAAGATCTCTTCTCTCACGCCACAGCAATACAAAGTGCTCAACATGCTCAATGATGGCCTGCTGAACAAGCAGATTGCTTACGAGTTGGATGTATCAGAGGCTACTATCAAAGCGCACATGACCGCGATCTTCCGTAAACTCGGGGTGAAAAACCGTACTCAGGCGGTCATTCTCTTGCAGCAAATGGACCAAGACGCTTAACGTCTCCCCGCACACCTAATTCGAAGATTTTCTCAATCCCTTTCAGGCGATGTTCAGTTAACTCGTGTACAATCACGCCTCATGGCTCGTTGCCCTGACGAGCCCCGATTGACCTTCTCTTGGTTCCAAGGAGGCCAACATGTTAAGCGCACTTATCACCCAATTTGTTGTTCTATGGGCTGTTATCGATCCTATTGGCTCAGTCCCTGTCTATCTATCACAAACCAGTCATATGTCTGAAAAGCAACGGCGAATCGTGGCTTTGAAAGCCGTTGGTATTGCAACGCTGATACTGCTGTTCTTTTTGATTGCCGGTCAGTTTTTGCTGGAAGCCATGCAAATTCCTTTGCCGGCCTTTCAGGCGGCAGGTGGACTTGTATTATTGCTGTTTGCCTTGAGTATGATCTTTGGTGAGAGCAAACCCGATCAGGAAACCAAGCTATGCAGTCACTCACTCTCACATTCTGATCTGGCTGAAGCAGCGGTATATCCTTTGGCGGTCCCTTCGATTGCCTCGCCAGGTGCAATGATGGCGATTGTCATGTTGACCGACAATCATCGTTTCGCCGTGATGGAACAGGTCGTCACCGCAGGCCTTATGCTACTAGTATTAATCGTCACTTTATTACTGCTTTTCAGCGCTGGATTTATCCATCGAATCATCGGCCGCGTGGGCGCTTCGATCATAAGCCGCGTTATGGGTCTCATCCTTGCAGCCGTTGCAACAAGTAATTTGCTTCAAGGCATACTCGACTTTTACACCTTAGCCTAAAGCCTATTAGACCTTGGTCTAGCTTAACATTTCATTAACATAACACTTTCTTGTGTCAAATCACAGAAAACTCCTGATAGCAGGAGGTTAGCCTCATTTTTCAATCGACTAAAGTTGCAGTGTCTCCTTGTGCCTTGGCTGCTATTGTCAAATCGTAACAATCCGTTAACTCGTCACTTAAGGAGATGGTGATGTCTGAGGAACAGAAACAAGATAACGCCAAAGCCTATTGGCAAAAAAACGTCAGGTTGATGATTTATCTACTTGCCGTTTGGTTCGTGGTGTCGTTTGGATGCGGCATCCTATTTGTTGATCAACTCAACGAAATTCGTATCGGCGGCTACAAGCTAGGCTTCTGGTTCGCACAACAGGGGTCAATTTATACCTTCTTGGCCATCATTTTTGTTTACGCCTTTCAGATGCGCAAACTCGATAAAGAGTTTGGCGTAGATGATGACGAGTAAGGAGCAGTAGTCATGGATTTGAAAACCGTTACTTACCTTGTCGTAGGTTTCACATTCGTTCTCTACATCGGGATCGCAATTTGGGCCCGCGCAGGTTCAACGAAAGAGTTCTATGTTGCAGGCGGTGGTGTAAACCCTGTTGCAAACGGCATGGCAACGGCAGCGGACTGGATGTCTGCAGCTTCGTTTATTTCAATGGCAGGTCTGATTGGCTTTATGGGATACGGCGGTTCTGTATTCCTGATGGGCTGGACAGGCGGCTACGTACTTCTGGCACTGCTGCTTGCGCCTTACCTGCGTAAGTTCGGTAAGTTTACTGTTCCAGAGTTTATCGGTGAGCGTTTTTACTCGAACACAGCACGTGTGGTAGCCGTAATCTGTCTGATCATCGCATCGGTAACTTACGTTATCGGTCAGATGAAGGGGGTGGGCGTAGCATTTGGTCGCTTCCTGGAAGTTGACTACGCAACAGGCCTTTACATCGGTATGGCGATCGTATTCATATACGCAGTACTTGGCGGAATGAAAGGTATCACCTATACACAGATTGCTCAGTACTGTGTCCTGATTCTGGCATACACCATTCCAGCCATCTTTATCTCGCTGCAACTGACTGGCCATCCTCTGCCACAAATTGGCTTAGGCAGCACCATGACCGGCACGGATACCTATTTGCTTGACCGGCTCGATCAGGTGGTCTCTGAACTTGGGTTCACTGAATACACCACATCAGTCCGCGGTGACACCCTTAACATGTTCGTTTACACCATGTCACTGATGATCGGTACTGCAGGTCTGCCACACGTCATCATCCGTTTCTTCACAGTACCAAAAGTACGTGATGCACGTATCTCTGCAGGTTGGGCACTGTTCTTCATCGCGATTCTGTACACCACTGCACCAGCCGTTGCAGCAATGGCGCGTCTGAACCTAATGGATACGGTGAACCCTGCACCAGGCCAGCACCTTGCGTATGACGAGCGTCCTGACTGGTTTAAGAACTGGGAAAAAACGGGTCTGCTTGGCTTTGATGACAAGAACAATGACGGCAAGATCAACTACACCTCTGACAAAGCAACGAATGAGCTGAAAGTTGACCGTGACATCATGGTTCTGGCGAACCCTGAAATCGCGAAACTGCCAAACTGGGTTATCGCGCTGGTTGCAGCGGGTGGTCTGGCAGCGGCACTATCAACAGCTGCAGGTTTGCTCCTGGCTATCTCGTCGGCGGTGTCCCATGACTTGCTGAAAGGGGTCTTCAGGCCTGATATTTCAGAGAAGAACGAGCTCATGGCAAGCCGAATAGCGATGGCGGTGGCGATTGCCTTTGCTGGTTACCTGGGTCTAAACCCACCAGGCTTCGCAGCCGGCACGGTAGCCCTCGCCTTCGGCTTGGCCGCCTCCTCTATCTTCCCTGCACTGATGATGGGTATCTTCTCTAAGACCATCAACAAGGAAGGTGCGATTGCCGGTATGATTGCTGGTATCAGTGTGACACTGTTCTATGTCTTCCAGCACAAAGGCATCCTGTTTATCGCTGACTGGAAATACCTGGAAAGCTGGGGCAGCAACTGGTTCCTGGGCATTGAGCCAAATGCATTCGGTGCGATTGGTGCGCTCGTGAACTTCATTGTTGCTATCGCGGTATCCCGCGTAACAGCTGAAACTCCACAACACGTTAAAGATCTGGTTGAACACGTTCGTATCCCTGGCGGGGCGGGCGAAGCGCAAGACCACTAATCACTGACGCTGAGCGCTTAGATAAGAGCGTCACGTTAACGCTAAAAAGCCCCGCTCAGGGGCTTTTTTTATCCTCAGAGGACGACCTCACTATGGTATGTTACCTCTTAGCCCAAGGAAGAAAGCGAACTCTTTATCATGTTAAAAAACAAACACGTAATTGCCGCCATGCTCGTGGCACCGATTCTGGCCTTGATTGCCTATTTTGGCGTGGATTTGGCTGTCAGCGAAAAGCCCCATGCTGCCAAGGAAGGGGAAACCTATAAACTCGCTGCTGACTCAAACTGTCGATACACCAGTGGTATCTGCTCGCTGGAAAATGGCGACTTCAAACTCAAGCTGCGTTCAGAAAGCCTGTCTGACAGTGAGGTGGTGTTAAAGCTGACGTCGGAATATCCGCTGGAAGGCGCAAAAATCAGCCTGATTCAGAAAGAAGGTGACCGTTCAAACCCGGTCGATATGGATGTTAATGGCACAAACGCTAAAGAATGGTGGGTAGACCTGCCAGCCCCCAACTCAGAAGACAGTGAAATCCATCTGGTGGTGAAATCAGACGGTACCTTGTATTACGGTGAAACCACCGCTGTGTTCGTAGAGTACAAAACCCTTCTTAATAAGGAGCAGCAATAAGCCACTCCTGCATATCTCAAATCAGTTTTATTAAGTGACAAGATAGAGTTTGGTGGCGGCAAGAACTTCCGCCACTCTCGCTTCATGCTCTTGCTCTGACAGCCAAAACGTCACGTCTACCCAACCGTCAGTACCCATCATATCAATCTCAACAAGCTGGATTTCCCCGGTCAATGGGACCCAGGTGCCTTCGACCCGTACCAATCCCACTTCAGTATCCAGCCTTGGAATCGTAAACGCTTCCATATCAGCTCACTCCTTGTTGAAGCAGCGCTCTTAATTTCAGCGGTTTCACCGGTTTGGCGATATAACCAAAGCCCAGTTCCCGCACAAGATTTCTTGTTTCTTGTGTTCTGTCGGCAGTGATCACTGCACCGACGAAATCATCACCCAGCATTACCCGGCAACGTTGCAAAACATCGAGCCCCGTCAGTTCTGGCGCCAGATGGTAGTCGCTGAGAATGGCATCAGGCCGCAGGCCTTGTCCAATCAGCGTAACCACACCATCAAGGTCTTCTGCCACATCAACTTGGCATCCCCACCGCGTCAGGAGACTTTCCATGCCTGCGAGGATATCCTTTTCATTATCTACACAGAGCACGCGAACCCCAGAGAGTGGCTCACTATTTTTGCCCTTTTCTTCACGCTCAACGCCAGTGTCACAAACCTGAGGCGCTGATTCGATGCGGGCTGTAATGGAAAAAACCGTCCCTTCTCCCGGCCAGGAGCGGAGGCTGAGAGGCTGATGTAGAATACGACTGATCCCGCGGGCAATCGCCAATCCAAGTCCCAGTCCAAGCTCTGCACCTTTGCGATCAATGCGGGTAAATTCGTTGAAGATATCCTGCTGCATCTCTTGCGGAATGCCTGGGCCGTTATCCCATACCTCAATTCGGCACTGGGAACCATGACGACGCACGCCCAGCAGCACCCGACCATTAGGGTTGTAGCGGAAGGAATTGGTGAGGAAATTCTGTAATACGCGGCGCAGTAATCGTCTGTCAGAACGAATTCGAAGTCCGGTGTGTTGAACCCGATAATCGATACCCTGCTCATTGGCAATCACGCCAAACTCTGCAGCCAGCGTCGAGAAGACTTCATCCAGCTCGAAGTGGGTAATTTTGGCTTTCATCTTGCCCGACTCAATACGGGAGATATCCAGCAAATCACCGATAAGGTCTTCTGCCGCACCCAATGCACTCTCGATGTGACCCGCCATTTTTTGGGTCTCTTTTTCTTCGGCCATTTCATTCAGGGATGATGCAAAAAGGCGTGCGGCATTCATCGGTTGCATCAGGTCGTGACTGACCGCAGCAAGCAATCGGCTTTTCGATTGCGATGCCTGCTCGGCTTTGGCGGTGGCACTGATAAGGCGTCGGTTAAGGGTTTCGAGCTCTTTTGTGCGCTCAATAACCCTTGCCTCCAGCGTTTCATTGGATTGCTTCAACGCTTCTTCCGCATCACGGAAGGCGGTGATGTCGGTAAAACTCATGACAAACCCGCCACCTGGCATTGGGTTACCCTGCACCTCAATCACACGGCCATCAGGGTGAACACGTGATGAAGTATGCGGCGAGCCCTTACGCAAATAGCCAACGCGCTTTTTCACGTGCTCTTCAATATCACCCGGACCACACAAACCGCGCTCGGCGTTGTAGCGCACCACATCCGCAATCGGTCTGCCGACCTGAATCAAATCTGGCGGGAAGTTAAAAAGCTCCACATAACGCTGGTTCCAGGCCACCAGCCGAAGCTGCTTATCTACCACGGAAATACCCTGACTGATGTGCTCGATTGCGCCTTGGAGCAATCCCCTGCTGAAATCGAAAAGCTCGGAGGCTTCATCGACAATGGTGGCGATTTCCTCAAGCTGCATGTTCCTGCCCTGCAACGCGGAGGTCAGTACCAGCTTGGCAGAAGACGCACCGAATACACCAGCCAATACACGTTCGGTATGGCGGATAAGCGCCGCGCTTGCCTGCTGCTGCGGCAACAAGACTTCGCCACGCTGCTCACCGAAAGCGCGGAAAGTCTGGCGCATACGGGTACGACCAACAAAGCGGGCCGCCAGCATTTCAAGCTCTGCTACTGTCACACGGCTTTGATACAGGCTGGAATCGTCCCCTTCAGGCAATGGTGTACCTACAAAACTCGCTGCTTGCAAGCGCTCACTGAGTGAAGGCCGGGTTGCCATCGACACCAGCACAAAGCAGAAGGTATTGACCATCACACTCAGGATCATGCCCCAATTCACCGGACTTAAAGATTGGAAGAACGGGATATCTGGCGGCGCCAGAATCCAAAGCACCAGGTTGGTGTCTTCGTTACCTGCCAACATACCCGTCTGCATCATTAAGGTCATCAGCCAGACAATGAAACCGGCGAAAAGCCCGGCATACACGCCTTTCTTATTGGCCTGACGCCAGTAAATTCCCGCAACCAGTGGCGGCGCGAACTGGGCAATTGCAGCAAAGGAGAGGAAGCCAATCGCCGAGAGCGACGGCACTTCCAGGATCAGTTGATAGAAGCCCCAGGCACCAATGAGCAGCAGGAAAATCAGCGCGCGACGCACGTTCAGCAAAAGGCCGGAGAACTGGGTAAAGTTGCGGTTGGAGACCCGCATTCGGCGGAGCAGTTGTGGCAAAACCAGATCGTTCGACACCATGATAGCAAGGGCGATAGTGGAAACAATCACCATACCGCTTGCCGCCGATGCACCACCCAAAAACGCCAGCAGCGCAATGCCCTCGTTTCCGGTGGATAGCGGAAGCTGGATAACATGGGTTTCAGCAGATACTTCCGGCAGGAAAGCTTGTCCTGCATACGCTAATGGCAGAACAAAAATGCCCATTAATAGCAGATAAAGCGGGAAAACCCAGCGGGCGGTGTGCAAATCCTGTGCACGGGCATTTTCCACCACCATGGTATGGAACTGGCGGGGTAAACAGATAATTGCCGCCATGGTCAGCAGAGTATGTACCAGCAATGCCCCCCAATCCAGAGAACCTACGACATTAGCTTCTTTCAGTGTCGGTAGCGGTCCTGGCGCATCCAGCAGCAAGCCCACAGCAAAGAAGCCCACAACCAAAAAGGCCACAAGCTTAACGATGGACTCAAAGGCCACCGCCATCATCATGCCGCGGTGGTGCTCGGTAGAATCAATATGACGGGTACCAAAGAGGACAGTAAACATCGCCAGTGACATGCAGACCAGCCAGGCAATTTGCCCTTCATTGAGCCCAGCACTCTCTCCAATATCCGGCGCAATCACATCCAACCCCATGGTGATCCCGCGAAGCTGCAGGGCGATGTAAGGCAGAATACCGACCACCGCAATCACGGTCACCATCACCGCCAAGCCTTGGGATTTCCCGTATCTGGCAGCAATAAAGTCGGCAATCGAGGTGATATGTTCCCGTTTGGCAATCAGAATAATCCGGGCGAGAAACCGCCAGCCAATGGTAAAGACAAGAATGGGCGCAAGGTAGATAGGCAGAAATGACCAAGGTTGACTCGATGCCTGCCCGACAGTGCCAAAGAAGGTCCAAGAGGTACAATAAACTGCGATAGAAAGACTGTATATCCAAGGACGCCAGCCACGAAGCCAGCGCGGTCGACTATCTCCATACCAGGCGATAAGAAACAAAACGCCCAGGTATGCCAGTGCCACCGGCACCACTATCCATCCCGCCGACATAATCCCTTCCATGACAAACTTTTAACTAGAGTCTGTTTACCATGCTCTCAGTTGTACAACAACGCGCCACTTTATCTCCGTGAGCGAGCTCTAAATGCGTACCGCAAATTCAGGACCTTACTACTTCTTCCGCAGTGTCGGTTTTCAATGTCAGAAGGAGAACAGGCAAGCCAAGAAGCGCCATGGCGTAGAAACTGTCTCCGCCTAACTGTTCGTAGAGTTCACCGCTCACGACCGTCAGAAGTGCCATGACCACCCCCATAGGGATTGCGCTATACAGCGCCTGCAGTGCCATGACTTTATCGCTCGCTTGCTGTTGGATATAACGCATCGAGGCAATATGGGCGACACCAAAAGTCAGACCATGGAGTGACTGCGCGGCAAAGAGCACACCGAGATCAGTGCTCCACGCCGTCAAACACCAACGCAGAATCACCGCCAGCGCTGCCAGCCGAAACAGTGATTGCACCTGCCATTTTCCGAAAAACTTAGCGGCCAGTGCAAACATCATCACTTCCACCACTACGCCAAAGCTCCACAGGTAACCCACCATCACATCGGAAACGCTTGCCTGGGTCCAATGAATCGCACTGAATGCATAATAAGCAGCGTGGCTGCCTTGAATGAAGGAGACGATAGCAAGAAACACCAACACGGATTTCACGCGAAGCACCTGAAGCAATGGCGTTCTAACCATCGCTTGGGTTCCTTCTTTCGCGGGTAGTTGCTGAGGCGAAGACAGGCTCCAACACCAGGTCAACAGTAATGCCCCGGCAGCGAGAGGTACAATGATTTGCGGACCAAATCGTTCCACCAGCGTTCCTGCCATCATGGAACCCACCACAAACGCCAGCGAGCCCCAGAGCCTCGCCCGTCCATAATCAATCAGTTCCCTTCGGTTGTAATGATTGGCTAATGCATCTGAAACGGGAATGGACGGCCCAATCACGCTGTTAATCGCAATAGAAAGCGCGGTTAGCCATAGTAAATCCGGCGTTGCCATCAAATGCAGAAAACCAATCACTGTGGCTAAAAATGACAGCCACCGAATAGCGGGAAGCAAATGCTCGGGTAAGTAAAAACGGGGGTTAGGGTGAAGTTCACCACAAATCGCGCCATCACACCCGCACCCAACACAATGCCAATGTCATCTGCAGAGAGGCCAAGCCATGCCAACCATACTGACCAAAAAGGCAGATAAACCCCGAACGCAAAAAAGTAGGCGCCGTAATAGATAGATAGCCAATGGTAAGGGGTGGGACGGAGGTAACTCATTCTGGCGCATCCTTTCTGCCGCAACGAGGGTGGCTATTTTGACAGCGATTCATCCAAACTTACAGTCTCAACTTAGCATGGATTAATAGACTAAAGTCGGCTGGCAAGGTGGATTGCCGTGCGACACACTGATAGTTGCAAAGACGCGCTGCGCGCGTGGTTAATAACACGGAGTTTGCCACCATGCCTGAACCGTTCGACACTTCCTCGCCCCCGTTTGACCGCCTTGATGCCAAGCAAGCCAAGCATCTGCTGTCCTCATTGGATGTCGCCTATTACCGCCGCGGTGATGTACTGATAGAAAAAGGGGAAGGCAATGATGCCCTTTATATCGTCATCAAAGGACGCGTTCAGGAAGTTAACCCTGATACCAAGGAAGTGCAGGCGCAGTATATTAAAGACGATCTGTTTGATGCCCGTGCACTACTGAAAGGCCATGCGCACCACAGATACCGCGTGGTAGAAGACACGCTTTGTTATGTGCTGCCAAAAGCGGTGTTTCTCGAACTCTATGGCCAAAACCAGTCGTTTGCTGACTACTTCAATACCAGTTTCAGTAAACGAAAACGCATGCTGGAAAAGGCACAACAACAGCAGAACCTTGCCGAATTCATCCTGACTCAGGTGGATGAAACCAACATCCAGCCCATCATGACCATGCCCCATGGCACCTCGATTCGGGAAGCGACATTGAATCTTCGCCGCGAGCGTCAGGACTGCGCACTGGTCGCCCTCGAAGCTAAGCCGCACGATATCGGCATCATCACCCGAACCAACTTGCTGCACGCATTGGTTGAGGATGGCTGCACCTTAGCATCTCACATCGGTGAAGTCGCCACCTCTCCGGTCATCAGTGTCGAGATGGGCGAGTACCTGTTCAACGTGATGATCCTGATGACCCGCGACCGGGTAAAACGGGTGCGCGTCACCGAAGATGGCGAGACGGTCGGCATGCTGGATATGACTCAGGTGCTGAGTCTCTTTTCCACGCACTCTCACGTACTCACACTCCAAATAAACCGCGCGCACTCGATTGAGGAACTCGCGATCGCGGCCAATAACCAACATCAGCTCGTCGCCAATCTCACGAATAACGGCATCCACACCCAGTTTGTCATGGAGCTGATTTCCGCTGTCAACGAACAGATCATCGAAAAAGCCTTCCGTCTCACCATTCCAGAAAGCTTTCACAATCAATGCTGCCTGTTTGTGATGGGCTCGGAGGGTCGTGGTGAACAGGTACTGAAAACCGATCAGGATAACGGACTCATTCTCGCTGACGATGCCGATTGGCCCGACGTTCAACATTACATGGAAAGATTCAGTGAAGTGCTGAGTCGTCTCGGCTACCCGCCCTGCCCCGGCAATGTCATGGTTAACAATCCGCGCTGGGTGAAAACCCTATCTGAGTGGATGAAAGAAATGGTCGCCCTGAGCAAAATTTCTGACGAACGCACCCTGATGGACCTGGCCATCATCGCAGACAGTCATGCGGTAGCTGGTAACAAAGCGTTACTGGAACCCGTGATGGAAAAGCTCCATGCCACGCTCAAAAACAACATGCTGACGCTCAATACCTTCGTCCGTCCCTGCCTTGCGTTCCTTGTTCCCCTCACGCTTTTCGGTAGCTTAAAGGCGGATAAAGAAGGTTTAGATGTCAAAAAAGGCGGTATTTTCCCGCTGGTGCATGGCGTTCGCACCTTGGCGCTGGAAAAAGGACTCACCGAGACCAACACCTTTGAAAGACTGGATGCGCTGGTCGAATGCAAGGCACTGGATCAGGAAACCGCCAATAACCTCTCTGAAGCGCTAAAGCTTTTCGTGAAGGTGCGCCTGAAACAACAGCTCGACAGTGATGCCAGCACGGGTAACCAGTTAGACGTCACCCAGCTTTCACGCACAGAACGGGATTTGCTGCGAGATTGCCTCGGCGTGGTGAAAAAGTTCAAAGAACGGCTGGCTTCGCACTATCAGGTAAGGGACTAGCATGAACCTGGTGGAAAGGCTATGGCTCAGGTACAAGTGGCGCAACAGCGAGTATGCACCGCTATTTTCCGCTCCCAATGATGGAGAGTTGGTGTCATTGGATTGTGAAACCACCAGCCTGGACCCACACAAAGCCGAACTGGTGACTATCGCTGCGACTAAAATCCGCGGCAATAAAATTGTCACCAGCGAGCCTTTGACCATTTCCCTTCGCGCGCCCAGCTCTCTGAACGCACAGTCGGTAAAAATTCATGGCATCCGACACCAGGATCTGAGCGATGGTGTGACGGAAAAAGAGGCCATGCTCAAACTTATCGAGTTTATTGGTAACCGCCCCATTGTTGGGTATTACATCCAGTACGACAAAGCAATCCTTGACCGCTATGCCAAAAAGCATCTTGGCTTCAAACTGCCTAACCGCACGATAGAAGTGAGTGATATATACCGTCGCAAGCTGGAACACATTCTGCCGAATGCCTATTACGACCTGAGTATGGAGGCGATAGGACACCACCTCGACCTGCCCCTTTCCGGGCGGCATGACGCGCTCGATGATGCCATTAGTGCGGCGCTGATCTATGTTCGACTAAAGTACGGTGATATACCAATGCCCACTTATTGATAATTTCCTCGCAACCCGCTGCATGTAAATGAGAGCGACGCCTCACTGTGACTGTTGAAAGGTCACAAAACCCAGAGAAAACGGCCTCTTCATCCTAAAGTCTAATTGTCGAGAATCCCTAACTATCCGACCTTAATGGAACAAGACCGTTAGACCGTACCCTATATTCTAATTTGTCGTGGTCGAATATTTGACGATGCCAGACAGCATCACGCAGGAACACAAGGAGAAAGATAATGAGTGAGGTTCACCTGCATCCGGTAATGCCGGAAATCGAAGCCAAAGCGCACGCAAACAATGACACTTACCGCGAGATGTATCAGCAGTCTGTTGTTAACCCAGAAGGATTCTGGCGTGAGAATGGCCAGATCGTAGATTGGATCAAACCTTTCACTAAGGTGAAAAATACCTCTTTTGATACCGGCCATGTCGACATCAGATGGTTCGAGGACGGTACGCTAAACGTTTCTGCCAACTGTATTGACCGCCACCTTGAAGCAAAAGGTGATCAGGTTGCCCTGATCTGGGAAGGCGATGACCCAAATGACGACAAAACCCTGACTTACAAAGAACTGCACACTGAAGTGTGTAAGTTCGCTAATGCACTGAAAGGCCAAGGCGTGCGCAAAGGCGATGTTGTGTGTCTTTACATGCCTATGGTGATGGAAGCGGCGATTGCGATGCTGGCATGTACCCGCATCGGTGCCGTTCACACCATCGTATTCGGTGGTTTCTCTCCAGAAGCACTGGCTGGTCGTATCGTCGACTCAAACGCGAAAGTGGTTGTCACTGCCGATGAAGGTGTACGTGGCGGCCGCGCAGTACCATTAAAACAAAACGTAGATGCAGCGCTTGCAAACCCATCAGTCACTTCAGTTGAAAAAGTGGTGGTTTACCAACGCACTGGTAACAATGTTGAGTGGAATTCTTGCCGTGATGTATGGTGGCATGAAGCAACCGCAGTCGTGTCTGATAACTGTGAACCGGAAGAGATGAACGCAGAAGACCCACTGTTCATCCTTTACACCTCAGGCTCTACCGGTACGCCAAAAGGTGTTCTTCACACCACAGGTGGTTACCTGGTTTATGCGACCATGACCTTCAAGTACGTCTTCGACTACCAGGAGGGTGAAGTCTTCTGGTGTACCGCAGATGTGGGTTGGATCACCGGTCACAGCTACCTGATCTACGGACCACTGGCGAACGGTGCCAAAACCATCCTATTCGAAGGCGTACCTAACTACCCATCAACTGCCCGTATGAGCGAAGTGGTTGATAAGCATCAGGTGAACATTCTGTACACCGCACCAACCGCAATCCGCGCCCTGATGGCGAAAGGTAACGAAGCGGTTGAAGGCACCAAGCGTGACTCACTGCGCATCATGGGTTCTGTGGGTGAGCCAATCAACCCAGAAGCGTGGGAGTGGTACTACAAGACTATCGGCGACAGCAAGTGTCCTATCGTGGATACCTGGTGGCAAACCGAAACCGGCGGCATCCTGATCACGCCATTGCCAGGCGCTACCGCATTGAAGCCAGGTTCGGCAACTCGTCCGTTCTTCGGTGTTCAGCCTGCACTGGTTGATAACATGGGTAACATCATCGAAGGCGCGACCGAAGGTAACCTGGTCATGCTGGATTCTTGGCCGGGCCAGATGCGTACCGTTAACGGTGACCACGAGCGTTTCGAGCAGACTTACTTCTCAACCTTCAAAGGCATGTACTTCACTGGTGACGGTGCACGTCGTGATGAAGACGGTTACTACTGGATCACAGGCCGTGTAGATGACGTACTGAACGTTTCCGGTCACCGCATGGGTACTGCAGAAATCGAATCAGCACTCGTGGCATTCGACAAGATTGCAGAAGCGGCAATTGTTGGTGTTCCACACGACATCAAAGGTCAGGCTATCTATGCCTACATCACGCTTAATTCAGGTGAAGTGCCAAGTGCTGAATTGACCAAAGAAGTGAAAGACTGGGTACGTAAGGAAATCGGTCCTATCGCAACACCAGATTTCATCCACTGGACAGACGCACTGCCGAAAACCCGCTCAGGAAAAATCATGCGTCGTATCCTGCGTAAGATTGCAACCGGCGATACTGGTAGCTTGGGTGACACTTCTACCCTGGCGGACCCAAGCGTGGTCGACAAACTTATCGCAGAGAAATCCAGCGTGGTATAACCACCAAGCTTTGATCCCGAAGGGCCGCTATACGCGGCCCTTTTTTTGGCTGAAATGCATGACCACAGGCTTGGGTGGCATCAATCGCGCTAACAGGTTATCGCGCAGCCAGAACTGGTGATACAAAGCGGCACCGATGTGCATGACCACGACAATCCCCAACACCGCACAGCTTGCCCGGTGAACAAAGAAGAAGAAATCATTAATGACCATATCAGTGACCGGATTAGGTATCTTCACCAGCCAGAAGAACCAGTAAGGCTCTTTGAGCATCAAATATCCGGAAACAAACACTAAGAACATTAAAAGGTAGATAACACTGTGGATGAACTTGGCGATGTTTTTTTCAAACGTAGTCGTTGAGTTAACCGACTCAACCTTTGGGCGAAAATAACTCCAAACCCATCGCATGATGAACAAGACAGTACCTATCGTTGCAAATGACATGTTCAGCACGGATAGCACATCAAACGCCTTCGTCCCCACCACCAAATGCATGACATAACCCGCCACCGTCGTATAGATGATGATGGCCGCCATACTCCAATGTAACAGTCGACTCAATGAGTCATAGCGCTTCTGAATCATATTCCCCTCCCAATAATCTTGGGGCTCGCACCCAATGACGCTTGCTAAAGCGAGGTGTTACAGCACCTCAATGCCTTAATTATCGTACACGTGAATCATTTTTTGAGCGCCTGGTTGATTAGTTTTTAGATAGTGCGGTATCGCTTCCGTAAACAGAACGCCATTCCATTTAAAAACCTAAAACCCCGCTACATTGAGCCAGAAATAAAAAACAGTGGATTATATGGCATGAAAATTGAGCCTGACTGCTCACCTTGACTAACTATTTCATCCATAAGCCGTTTCGATTTAATGTCTCAATAATTAGACAAAAGGAGCGCCAAAGAGGTCGGTAAGATGAGTGGCGCAAAACAGTGCGTTTAAAACGCCGGATGAGATCTGCCTAACAGATTCACCCTCCTAACTGGTCATTTCGTGAACTACTGCCACGAAATGTCTGTCATATCTGCGTAATCTGTATGCTGGATTGTCAGATTTTGTCTGATAAGACCAGTATTTTGCTGCCATTTGCGGTGAATTCTCTATAATTGCGAATCAGCAGATGGCCGGAGTGCCATTTTTCAGGTTCTCGCACCCTTGGGTGCTGAAAAGCAGAAGTTAACGCCTTTTCGCAACAAGAACAGGAACAAAGCGATCAATATGACGACAAATCGCAAAGTTTTACTTATCAATGGTCCGAACCTGAACATGCTTGGGGTTCGCGAACCAGGCCATTACGGACAGCAATCGTTAGATCAGATCGTCGCCGATCTGACGACACTCGCAGCATCTTTCAATATCCAACTTGAACACGTGCAATCCAATGCGGAGCACGTCCTGATTGATACCCTCCATCAGGCCATGGGAAAGGTTGATTTCATCATTATCAATCCAGCCGCGTTCACGCACACCAGCGTGGCGTTGCGAGATGCCCTTCTCGCTGTCGGCATTCCCTTTATTGAGGTGCACCTTTCAAACGTTTACGCCCGTGAGCCATTTCGCCATCACTCTTACTTCTCTGATAAAGCAGAAGGCGTGATTGTCGGGCTGGGCGCTGACGGTTATGAATTTGCTCTACGTGCAGTCGCCAAGCGTCTGCAAGCAGAGAACAACTGAACAATAATTTCAAAGAGATAGACATCATGGATATTCGTAAAATCAAAAAACTGATTGAGCTTGTTGAAGAATCTGGCATCGCTGAGCTGGAAATCTCTGAAGGTGAAGAATCAGTACGCATCAGCCGCGCAACCGCGCCAGTTGCCACTCAGGTTTACGCAGCACCCGCAGCGGCTCCTGCTCCAGTAGCGGCACCAGCAGCTCCTGCGGCGGCTCCGGCAGCAGCAGAAGCACCAGCAGCTGAAGCAGAAGTTCCGGGTCACAAGGTTCTATCTCCAATGGTGGGTACTTTCTACCGCTCTCCAAGCCCAGAAGCGAAGTCTTTCGTTGAAGTGGGTCAATCAGTCAACGTTGGCGATACCCTTTGCATCGTTGAAGCGATGAAAATGATGAACCAAATCCAAGCAGACAAAGCGGGCGTAGTGAAAGCTATCCTGTGTGAAGACGGCCAAGCAGTAGAGTTTGACCAAGCTCTGGTCATCATCGAGTAATCGAGGACAGCTATGTTAGATAAAATTGTCATCGCTAACCGCGGTGAAATTGCGCTTCGCATCCTTCGTGCGTGTAAAGAGCTCGGCATCAAAACGGTTGCCGTTCACTCCACCGCCGATCGCGATCTGAAGCACGTATTGCTGGCAGACGAATCTATCTGTATCGGTCCTGCATCAAGCGTTGAAAGTTACCTGAACATCCCACGCATTATCAGTGCTGCAGAAGTGACTGGTGCGGTGGCTATCCACCCAGGTTACGGCTTCCTTTCAGAGAATGCAGATTTTGCAGAGCAGGTAGAACAATCAGGCTTCATTTTCGTTGGTCCTCGCGCTGAAACTATCCGCCTGATGGGTGACAAAGTATCTGCCATCAACGCGATGAAAAAAGCGGGTGTACCTTGTGTACCAGGTTCTGATGGTCCACTTGACGACGACGAGTCTAAGAACAAGGCTTTCGCAAAACGCATCGGCTACCCTGTGATCATCAAAGCATCCGGTGGTGGTGGTGGTCGCGGTATGCGTGTGGTTCGCTCTGAAGCTGAACTGACTGACGCTATCGCCATGACCCGCGCAGAAGCAAAAGCTGCCTTCAACAATGACATGGTTTACATGGAGAAATTCCTGGAAAACCCACGCCACGTTGAAGTGCAGGTTCTGGCTGATGGTCAGGGCGGTGCGATTCACTTAGGTGAGCGTGACTGTTCGATGCAGCGCCGTCACCAGAAGGTTGTTGAAGAAGCGCCAGCGCCGGGTATCACTGCTGAAATGCGCAAGTACATCGGTGAACGTTGTTGCCGCGCGTGTCTGGAAATCGGCTACCGCGGTGCAGGTACGTTTGAGTTCCTGTACGAAAACGGTGAGTTCTACTTCATTGAGATGAACACCCGTATTCAGGTTGAACACCCTGTGACCGAAATGGTAACCGGCGTTGACCTGATCAAAGAACAGCTTCGCATTGCCGCTGGCCAGCCTCTGTCATTCACGCAAGATGACATCCAAATCCGCGGCCACGCGATTGAGTGTCGTATCAACGCGGAAGACCCAGAGTGCTTCCTGCCAAGCCCAGGTAAAATCGATCGCTTCCATGCGCCAGGCGGCATGGGTGTGCGTTGGGAATCTCATGTGTACTCAGGCTATTCAGTGCCACCACACTATGATTCCATGATTGGTAAACTGATCTGCTTTGGTGAAAACCGTGACGTGGCGATTGCGCGTATGCGTAACGCCCTGCAGGAAACCATCATTGATGGCATCAAAACCAATATTCCTCTTCAGCTGGAAATCATGAAAGATGAGAACTTCCAGCATGGTGGTGCAAACATCCACTACCTGGAGAAGAAGCTGGGCATTCATAAGTAATTCTGAGCCAAAGCCAAAAGGTCGCGTTTACGCGGCCTTTTTTGTTTTTCGCGCCCAAACCCTGCACGTATAAATCTGTCACATTCTCCGTGGTTTTGTCACAATAGACCCCTTATCAACACTCTCTTATCGCGTTAAGTAAGAAGGCTCTAATGAAGACACTTAGCAGCCGATACCGCCAGGCTCACAAGGAAGCCAAATGGGCGATTGCACTCGCACTCGCGTATTTTGCATGGTGGTACGGATTTGCCTATGGTCTGGCCCCAGAAGGAATTGAACAGACTCCCCCGACGCTCTATTTCGGTTTGCCGCTTTGGTTTTTGCTGTCCTGCGTTATCGGCCCCATTTTATTTACCCTGCTGTGTGCATTGATGGTGAAATTCCTCTACAAAGACATGCCACTCGACATCGAAGAGGAAGCGTCCGATGAATAGTCAGCTTCTTATCCCGATGGCGTTGTATCTGGTTGCCGTGTTTGCGCTGGCCATTTATTCGCGCAAACAAGGAGATCGCAGCGGCGGGTTCCTGAATGAATACCTACTTGGCAGCCGAAGCATGGGCGGGTTTGTGCTGGCGATGACTCTCGCGGCTACCTACGCCAGTGCGAGTTCATTTATCGGTGGGCCCGGTGCGGCATACAAAATGGGGCTAGGATGGGTGCTGCTGGCGATGATCCAGTTACCTGCTGCATGGCTGACGCTTGGGGTACTCGGGAAGAAGTTCGCTATTGAGTCTCGTCGCCACAATGCGCTCACCCTGAATGACATGCTCTATGCGCGCTACAAAAACCGCGCTGTGGTGATTTTCGCCTCTCTCGCTTTATTACTGGCCTTTTTCGGCACCATGGTGGTTCAGTTCGTTGGTGGTGCACGCTTGCTGCAGACTGTCACCGGGCTTTCCTATACCCACGGCCTGATGCTGTTTGCCTTTACGGTGGGCGTTTACACCACCATCGGCGGATTTCGCGCTGTAGTCATGACCGACACCGTGCAGGGCATCATGATGATCATCGGCACTATTGCGTTGCTGGTTGGCATCATCCACGCCGGTGGCAGTCTGGGAGAGATGATCACCGACCTTCACGCTATCGACCCTGCACTGGTTACGCCTTACGGGCCTAATCACTTCCTGTCAGAGCCGTTTATGTTGAGCTTCTGGGTATTGGTCTGTTTCGGTGTGATTGGCCTTCCTCATGCAGCGGTACGTTGCATGTCTTACAAATCCAGTAAATCGCTGCATAAAGGCATGGTGATCAGCACTGCTATGGTAGCCCTGCTGATGCTGGGCATGCATTTGGCAGGAGCACTGGGCCGTTCCATTGTGCCGGAAATTGATAACCCGGATCAGATCATGCCGACCCTGATGATGACGGTTTTACCCCCAGTCGTTGCCGGTGTGTTTCTGGCAGGCCCAATGGCGGCGATTATGTCGACCATCGACTCACAGCTCATTCAGGCTTCTGCGACGCTGCTGAAGGACTTGTATCTCAACTACATCAATCCTAATGCCGCCAAAGCACCGGATGCAGAGAGCAAACTGCCGACACTCTCTTTGTGGGTAACAGGTATCTTCTCACTACTGGTGTTCATCGCAGCCACCAACCCGCCCGACATGATCATCTGGCTGAACCTGCTCGCCTTTGGCGGTATGCAGGCGGTGTTCCTGTGGCCGTTGGTGCTTGGCCTTTACTGGAAGAAAGCCACCGCTTCAGGTGCGTTAGCATCTATGATTGCAGGCCTTGGTAGCTATGCCGCGCTTTCGACCTTTAAACCGGACATGAGCGGTGTACACGCCATTGTGCCTTCACTAGCCATCAGTCTGTTTGCCTTCCTGCTTGTTAGCAGCCTGCAATACAGGAAGGCGCACCCAGCAACCGCATAACTCCTCAGGGCAGCATTCGCTGCCCTTTTTCTTCCTTTCTTGACCCTGCAGTGCTAGGGTCTGCTGACCTTTGGTGGTTAAATTTTGTTCTAGCTCTAAGCGTTTTAGGCGCGGCGAGGTGTGTGCCGCCTAGTTATTCTAAGCAAATACACCTCAACAAAGCATAAAACCCCCACAAACTGCTGCAAAAATCATCACCAAAGATCAACAGACCCTTAGGCTATGCGGTCTGACTACTTTTTATGCTAGACTCCGCGCCTTAAAATCGTCATTAAACGAAGAAGTGAAGAAACCATGCCTTGGATTCAAATCAAACTGAACGCAACCGCAGAAACGGCTGAAGCCATTGGTGACATGCTGATGGAAGAAGCCGGTGCGTTGTCAGTCACTTTCCTTGATGCCAAAGACACCCCGGTGTTTGAACCTATGCCGGGAGAAACCCGTCTGTGGGGCGAAACCGACATCGTCGCACTATATGACGCAGAAACCGACATGAATGCAGTAGTGGCTATCCTCAAAAACAGCCCGCTGCTGGATGAAAACTTCACGCACAAAATTGAACAGTTGGAAGACAAAGACTGGGAACGCGCTTGGATGGATAACTTCAAGCCGATGCGTTTTGGTCAGCGTCTTTGGGTTTGCCCAAGCTGGTGCGATGCACCGGAGCCTGATGCCGTTAACATCATGCTTGATCCTGGCCTTGCATTCGGTACCGGTACTCACCCAACCACAGCACTTTGCCTGGAGTGGCTGGATGGTCTGGACTTGTCTGGCAAAACAGTGATCGACTTCGGTTGTGGATCAGGCATTTTGTCGCTGGCAGCGCTTCTGCTAGGCGCAGAGAAGGTCATCGGTATTGATATCGACCCACAAGCACTGCAAGCATCTAAAGCCAATGCAGAGCGCAATGGCGTCGCAGATCGCCTTGAGCTTTACCTGCCTCAAGATCAACCAGAGAGCCTGCAAGCAGAAGTTGTGGTTGCCAACATTCTGGCAGGTCCACTTCGCGAGCTTTCTCCAATCATCAAAAGTCTGATCGCACCGCAAGGTGTACTGGCGATGTCCGGTGTATTGGATAGTCAGGCTGAGTCTGTTGCCGACTGTTACCGCGATGAACTCAGGGTTGACGCGATTGTCGAAAAAGAGGAATGGTGCCGCATCACTGCGCACAGAGCCTAACCCAGTGATAATTGAACAATTTTTGTACTAAAAAATTGAATTATCTGGATTTTTAAAAAATCAAGGCAAAACGCTCAAATATTGGCCTTTTCAGAGCAGGAAAAAATGCGTAAAATGCGCGCCCTTGCTGACATAGAAGGTATACCCTTGCAGATCGGACCATACAAACTGGAAAACCAACTTATCGTGGCGCCTATGGCAGGCGTGACTGACAGACCTTTCCGCGAACTTTGTTTGCGCTATGGGGCTGGCATGGCGGTCAGTGAAATGATGTCTTCCAATCCGGCGATGTGGCACACAGCCAAATCTAAAAACCGGATGGTTCATCTCGATGAAAAGGGGATCCGTTCTGTTCAGATCGCTGGCGCTGAGCCAGCACTGATGGCAGATGCCGCACGCTTCTGTGTTGAAAACGGCGCGCAAATCGTCGACATCAACATGGGCTGCCCGGTAAAGAAGGTCAATAAGAAACTGGCTGGTTCAGCATTGCTGACTCGACCGGATATCATTGAGCAGATCCTGAAAGCAGTGGTTTCAGCAGTAGACGTTCCCGTCACGCTGAAAACCCGGACAGGCTGGGATCCGGACAACAAGAACTGTGTCCAGATCGCCAAAATGGCCGAAGACTGTGGCATTCAGGCGTTGGCCCTTCACGGCCGCACACGCGCTTGCATGTATAAAGGGGAAGCTGAGTACGACAGCATCAGAGCGGTCAAAGAGGCTATCTCTATCCCGGTTATTGCCAACGGGGATATCGATTCGCCTCAGAAAGCCAAATTTGTGCTCGATTACACAGGTGCTGATGCCTTGATGATTGGCCGCCCCGCACAAGGGCGTCCTTGGATTTTCCGTGAAATCCAACATTACCTTGCCACGGGTGAAGCACTCGATGCGCCACCGATGGAAGAGGTAAAAGCAATTTTGTTGGGCCATGTTCAGGGGCTTCACCAGTTTTATGGTGAGCTAAAAGGACTGCGTATCGCGCGTAAGCACGTGAGCTGGTACCTGAAAGAACATGACCAAATTGGCGATTTTCGCCAGACTTTCAACGCAATCGAAGACGCTCAAGAGCAGATCGATGCGCTGCAAGATTACTTCGAAAACGTTGCATAAATACGAGAAGAGCTGACAGAGTATGTTCGAACAAAACCTGACTTCAGAAGCATTGACAGTGACTACTGTGACTTCACAAGATCAAATCACCCAGAAGCCACTGCGTGACTCAGTAAAAGCCTCCCTGAAAAACTACCTAGCGCAGTTGAATGGCCAGGAAGTCAATGACCTGTACGAGCTGGTACTGGCAGAAGTTGAGCAACCACTGCTGGACACCATCATGCAATACACTCGCGGTAACCAAACCCGCGCAGCAACCATGATGGGTATCAACCGTGGTACTCTGCGTAAGAAACTGAAAAAGTACGGCATGAACTAAGTTCCGCTAACTTAACAGTTTTCAGTAAAAGCCAGGCTGCGAAGTCTGGCTTTTATGTTTTCAGCCCCCGCACATAATCGCACTGCCCCTCTGATGCATCTTCAGGTTGTTTGGATATATACTCCCTGCTGACTTTGCAGCTTTTTATCCAGCCGCACGATAGACTTTTTCGGGAGAACACCATGGCTCAGGCTAACGCCTCAACTAGCACCGCAGACAACAAACCGGGCATTTTGCATATTTGCCTGTCAACGGGCTGGGGCGGCCTGGAAATGTACCCATCACGCATGGGCAAAGAGTTTATCGATAAAGGTTATCGTGTGTTTGGTCTTGCTTCGGAAAACTCCCGTGTAGCCAACGCGATGAAAGATGCCGGCATGGACGTTTTTACCGTACCGAAGAAAGCTGCCCTTTTCGGCCCAACACTCTTCAGCCTCAATAAATGGCTAAAAGCGAACAATGTGCAGATTGTGCATTGCCACAAATCAGGCGACATCCTGATTTCTGCACTTCTAAACATGCTGACCCGTCGCTACACCCTGTTTACCGAACACATGGGTGTGAAACGCCCTAAAAAAGACATCTATCACCGCTGGGTTTACCGACACGTGGATCAGGTACTGTCTATCAGTAATGAAACCTATCAGCGTAATATCAAGGCACTGCCCGTAGCAGAAAGTAAAATCGAGAGACTGTGGCTTGGCACCTACATCGAGCAAAAGCAGTTTAGCGAAGACAATCGCCCTCACCTGTTAGCTGATGAATATGGTCTGCCGCATAACACCACTTTTATCGGCTCCGTTGGGCGGATTTGTGATGGTAAAGGTCAGGCCGATTTGCTGGCAGGCTTTGAGCTTATCGCGGCCGATTACCCGAACGCCCATTTAGTGCTGATTGGTGGACTGAACCCCGATGAGGGCGCAGACGAAGCCTTTTCAAACCAACTGCAGGAAAAGGTGAAAGCCTCTCTTTTTGCTGATCGGGTGCACCTGGCGGGTTACCGCAAAAACGTACCTACCCTGTTGGAGGAAATTCAAATTGTCTGTCTGCCGTATTGGAACGAGGCATTTGGTCTGACGGCCATTGAAGCCATGGCGCAACACTGTGCTTTATTGGTATCCAACACAGGTGCACTACCAGAAATTCTTGAAGAAACCGGTGTGTACTGCACACCACAGGATGCCGAATCAATCGCTGCAGGGCTCAAACGCTATCTGGATGACGAGTCATTGCGTGCATCAAACGCTGCCAATGCCTATCAACGTGCGCTGGAGCATTTTTCCATGCAGGGGCATGCGGATAAGCTAGAGAGTATTTACCTTTCTAGCCTCTCTTAATCGGATATCTCAGTGACGGACAAACCTATCCAAAAAGTTTGTCCGTCACTGACATCATTAGTCCTCGAACAAATGAGTACCGTGCGTTAAAGCTCCACCGGCACGAATAGCCGCTGTTAGTAAGACAACTTCAGCAAACTCTTCTTCGGTCGCTCCCGCTTTTAGAGCTGCATTCTTATGCGCTTCAATGCAATAGGCGCATTGAGTCGTTAACCCAACAGCAATAGCCATAAGTTCTTTGTATTTTTTAGGGATAACACCATCTGCGAGTGCAAGGTTGTCATATGCCCAAAAGGCATCAGTGGTTGGTTTAGCGTGGTCTTTTAGCTTAGATAGCTTCTTCAGGTTTTCCATCTTGTGCATGGCACATCTCCTTCTAGCGACGAGCGAACGTTCCTATAGACATTTCGCCAGTGTGAATGTCCAGACACGTTACGCCAGAGAGGAAGATGTGACCACGAGGTTTAATTTTACAAAACAGAAAGGTTTTATTTATCGCTACAGATATTCGCAGAAATACGCGGTATTTTGCGCAACTTTCACCTGGAATGATGATTCACCCGGGACTTCGAAGTCATCGCCAGCACCGTAGGTTTCCCAATCGATATTACCTGGCAGCTTTACCGTCAATTCGCCTTTCACGACATGCATACGCTCAGGTGCCGCGGTACCGAAGGTGTATTCACCCACCTCCATCACGCCAATGCTCAGTGGGCCTTTGTTTTCAAAGCTGATGGACTTTACGCCACCATCAAAATATTCGTTTACCTTTAACATCTTTGTCCTTTATTACTTGTGATATACCCAGTCGACAGCAAGATGCTTGTATTTCAAGGCTCTGTAGCCGGGGTACCTATCCTTTCGATTTCTCTGACGCTACCACACTCTTATCACGTTCCCAAATACTATTTAACGGATGAGTGGTCTCTGAAAGGGCTTTGAGCGTATTCCCGTTTTCGGGCATGGTATTGGCACCCTGATGTGCCACAATAAAAGTCAATATGGTATTCGACGTGAAACTAAGGAGAGCATAATGTCGCAAACTCATTTCAAAGGTGAACCTTTACCACTGCTGGGCACTTTACCTAAGGTCGGAGATCTCGCCCCGGACTTTTCACTTGCAGCCGGAGACTTGTCAGAGCTGACTCTGGCAGATCTTCGTGGCAGTAAGGTGGTACTGAATATTTTCCCAAGTATTGATACCCCTACCTGTGCTGCGAGTGTGCGCGCTTTCAACGAGAAAGCGGCATCAATGAAAAACACCAAGGTGGTCTGTATCTCTGCTGACTTGCCTTTCGCTGCCAGCCGGTTCTGCGAGCTGGAAGGGCTTAAAAACGTTCAGCATGCATCGACGTTCCGTGATCCGTCATTCATGAGAGATTACGGTGTTGCAATAGCTGAAGGCCCACTCGTTGGTCTTTCGGCTCGTTCTGTTGTGGTACTCAATGAAGAAGGTATCGTGCTGTATGTTGAGCTGGTGAATGAGCTTTCTGACGAGCCCGACTATGCAGCAGTACTCGCGGAGTTGGCGCAGTAACAAAAAGCAGAAGAAGGCCGCGTGCCTTCTTCTTTACATCTCGCGCCTCTATAGCTTTTTACTCCGAAGCTAACGCCTCTAGAATCGAACAGTGGCTGGCATCATCATACACATGCCCACAGCAAGCATCATTGAGCTTTTTTAGCGCAGCGCGGATCTCAGTCAGCTCAGCGATTTTCTCGTCCAGTTCATCAAGTTTTTTCTGGGTAATGCCCTTTACTTCTGCACAGCTGTGCTGGGTGGCCTCTAAACGGATTTCGAGCAGTTCCTGAATCTCTTCCAACGTCAGTCCAATGCGTTTGCCTTTGATAATAAAGTGCACTCGAGACACTGCATCTTCATCATAAAGACGGTAACCACTTTCACTTCGGGATGCTGGCTGCAACAGGCCGACTTTTTCGTAAAACCGCAGCGTATCACCTGACACGCCTGCGCGTTTGGCTAACTGCCCGATTTGTAACATCTTCATAGATCCCTTCTCGCGTATTTTTGTGACAAAACCACAAAAGCAATCGATTGCTTCAATAAATTAGGTTAGAATGTGCGCCGATTCAATCAAGGCTTCGCCGTAGCGGGTATTTGGCAAAGCGGCTCTCACAGCGGCGGTTTTGCCAAATATCCTATCCCCACATTTAAAGAGATGGTAGCAATGGAAAACGCTCGTCCTATTCGTCGCGCATTGATTAGCGTATCTGATAAAACCGGCATTGTAGAATTTGCCAAAGCTCTCGCAGAAAAAGGTGTCGATATTCTGTCGACTGGCGGTACCGCTCGCCTGCTGGCAGAGCAAGGTCTAGCAGTGACTGAAGTCTCTGACTACACCGGTTTTCCTGAGATGATGGATGGGCGCGTAAAAACCCTGCACCCAAAAGTACACGGCGGTATCTTGGGTCGTCGTGAAACTGATGATGCCGTGATGAACGAACACGGTATTTCGCCAATCGACATGGTTGTCGTCAACCTGTACCCATTCGCGGAAACAGTGGCAAAAGAGGGCTGTACGCTGGAAGATGCGGTTAAAAACATCGATATCGGTGGCCCAACCATGGTTCGCTCTGCGGCGAAAAACCACAAAGACGTGACCATCGTGGTGAATGCATCAGATTACGACCGCGTGCTGGCTGAGCTTGATGCCAACAACGGTTCACTGACACTACAAACCCGTTTTGATCTGGCTATCTCAGCATTTGAACACACGGCTGCTTACGACGGTATGATCGCCAACTACTTCGGTACCATGGTGCCGTCTTATGGCGACAACAAAGAAGGCGATGAGGAGTCGAAGTTCCCACGCACCTTTAACCAGCAGTTCATCAAAAAGCAGGACATGCGCTACGGCGAAAACAGCCACCAGGCAGCGGCGTTCTACACCGAAGCGAATCCGGAAGAAGCGTCTGTCTCTACGGCTACCCAGCTTCAAGGTAAAGCACTGTCTTACAACAACATCGCAGATACTGATGCCGCGCTTGAGTGTGTGAAAGAGTTCATCGAGCCAGCGTGTGTGATCGTTAAGCACGCCAACCCATGTGGTGTGGCACTTGGCGAAAACATCCTTGAAGCATACGACCGTGCTTACAAGACTGACCCAACTTCCGCGTTTGGCGGCATCATCGCGTTTAACCGTGAACTGGATGCGGAAACCGCACAAGCTATTGTTGACCGTCAATTTGTAGAAGTCATCATTGCACCAAGCGTGTCAAACGCAGCGGTAGAAGTGGTTAGCGCGAAGAAAAATGTTCGCCTGCTGGTTTGCGGCGAGTGGAGTACACAGACGACTGGCTTTGACGTGAAACGCGTTAACGGCGGCCTGTTGGTTCAGGACCGTGACCAAGGTATGGTCTCTCTGGATGACCTAAAAGTGGTCTCCAAGCGTCAGCCTTCCGACGAAGAACTGCGTGATGCGCTGTTCTGCTGGAAAGTCGCGAAATACGTGAAATCCAACGCGATTGTCTACGCGAAAGGTAACATGACCATCGGTGTAGGCGCAGGCCAGATGAGCCGCGTTTACTCGGCGAAAATTGCGGGTATCAAAGCCGCTGACGAGAATCTGGAAGTAGCAGGCAGCGTGATGGCGTCTGATGCATTCTTCCCGTTCCGTGATGGTATCGATGCAGCTGCAGAAGCTGGCATTACCTGTGTTATCCAGCCAGGCGGTTCAATGCGTGATGACGAAGTGATTACCGCTGCTGACGAACACGGCATGTCAATGGTCTTCACTGGCATGCGCCACTTCCGCCACTAAGCATTTTTCACAGCCCAGAGTCACTCTGGGCTGCTTTGATTGAAGGATTCAAAATGGACGTATTGGTTATTGGCAGCGGCGGCCGTGAACACGCTCTGGCGTGGAAAGTCGCACAGTCTGCAAAAGTTGAGACCGTTTTTGTCGCGCCGGGCAACGCAGGTACCGCGCTGGAGCCAAAGCTTGAAAATGTCGCCATTGGCGTCGAAGATATCGTAGCGCTGGTCGCTTTTGCTCAGGATAAAAATATCGGCCTGACCATTGTCGGCCCGGAAGCCCCACTTGTGATTGGTGTGGTTGATGCTTTCCGTGAAGCAGGCTTGCCGATCTTCGGTCCAACCGAAGCTGCCGCGCAGCTGGAAGGCTCAAAAGCCTTCACCAAGGACTTCCTTGCCCGTCACCAAATCCCGACAGCGGAATACCAGAACTTTACCGAGATTGAGCCAGCACTGGCGTACGTGCGCGATAAAGGTGCACCTATTGTTGTTAAAGCAGACGGTCTGGCAGCAGGTAAAGGCGTTATCGTTGCGATGACCTTGGAAGAAGCGGAAAACGCGATTCGTGACATGCTGGCAGGCAATGCTTTTGGCGATGCAGGTAGCCGTGTGGTTATCGAGGAATTCCTTGATGGCGAAGAAGCGAGCTTTATCGTTATGGTTGACGGTGAAAACGTTCTGCCAATGGCCACCAGCCAGGATCACAAGCGTGTCGGGAATGGCGACACGGGCCCGAACACTGGCGGTATGGGCGCTTACAGCCCAGCACCTGTAGTCACAGCTGAAATTCACGATCGCGTGATGAACGAAGTGATTTACCCAACCGTTCGCGGCATGGCGTCAGAAGGCCACCCATACACAGGTTTCCTCTATGCAGGCCTGATGGTGATGGCTGATGGCACACCGAAAGTGATTGAATACAACTGCCGCTTTGGCGACCCAGAAACCCAGCCAATCATGCTGCGTCTGCAATCTGATCTGGTTGAGCTTTGCGAAGCTGCGGTAGCCGGTAAGCTGGATACCGTAGAGTCCAAGTGGGATCCACGTGCATCCATCGGTGTTGTGCTGGCAGCGGGCGGCTACCCTGCGTCATACAACAAAGGCGATGTCATTTCTGGCTTGCCAACCACTGAGTTGGATGCAGCGAAAGTCTTCCATGCAGGGACGGCAGAAAAAGACGGTAATGTTGTGACTGCTGGCGGTCGTGTGCTATGTGCGACTGCGATGGGTGACACTGTTTCAGAAGCGCAAAAACGTGCTTACGAGCTGGCATCACAAATCAGTTGGGATGGTATGTTCCACCGTGATGACATTGGCTACCGTGCGATTGCACGTGAGCAGGGTGAGTAATCTCTCAAGCTGAAATGCTGTACTAAAACGTCAAAACGCGCCAATCGGCGCGTTTTTTCTTTCTGGGAGATACGAACTTTAGAATTCCGGTCTTTCGAAACAATCCGCACTGTCATTATCCAGCACGATAATGGTTTCTGCCGTATTCGTGTTACGGCCGACTTTGCCGACAGCTGCAATGAAATTATCTTCTTTCTTCAGCCTGTGCAGAATGTAATCTGGAAACTCTGCACTGAACTTCAGTGTCTTTACTTCACCAGAACCACACTCTTCAAACACCCCTTCATTCCAGTAGCCTTGGAAGAAGCTTTTGTTGTTCTTGCCCAGCGCCTTAGCGGTCTCTAAGGCCTTTTCTGCTTGCTGGTAATACCTTATCAGCTCAGTGCTACGTATTGGCAGCAACGTACCATCGAGGCGATATTGCTGATACACCGCTTGCCCCTCAGAGTCATAGCGGATCAGAATTGACTGATGCTTTAGCTCACCATCAATCAAAGTATTCCCTTCGCGCTGAATTTCACGCACGACACCTTTGCGCCAGCGGTATTCAGACGAATACTGACCATAGTCACCCATCATCACTGTTTCAGTGAGGGTTTCGGGAAAGCGTTGACGTTCATCAAGCCAGAAAATACTCGTGGCATCACCCTGCACAGAGGCAGTGACGGTTTGAACAGGAGGTTGGATTTTCTCTGTCGAGCTACAGCCCGCCAAAGTAAGAATAAGAGATGAAACGAGGAGAGACGCTTTAACGCGCATAAATATCCGCCAAAACAAAAAATTGCTTTGGCGGAGTATAACTTACTTAACTGCGTCTTTAAGCGCTTTGCCCGCAACAAACGCAGGAACGTTTGCAGCTGCAATTTGGATTTCCTGACCAGTTTGTGGGTTACGGCCAGTGCGCGCAGCACGGTGGTTAACTTTAAACGTACCGAAACCGATCAGTTGAACCTGGTCACCGTCTTTCAGTGCACCTTCGATACCCGCCAGAGTTGCTTCCAGTGCAGCTTTAGCTTGTGCTTTAGACAGGTCTGCTTTTTCAGCAATCAGGTCGATCAAGTTGGTCTTGTTCATTAGGTCTTCCCTTCTTAGGTTTTCTTGAGACAAGTGAACTCTAATTCAAAAGAAGCCCAGCTGGCAAAGGTTTGTGGCGCTACAAGTGACTGTATGCAGAGTCTTTAACCAAAAACTGAGCGCATCCTCACAAAATATTGGGTATATTTTGGCGGCAACTCTTGTATTTACTGCCCTCAGACCCGATCTTTGGCGCTACTATTGGTCCTGTTTATTACATTTACGCTGGAAAAAGATGATCCTGCTATTCATGTTTGTGGCACTTTCCATTGGTGTCTCATTTATCTGTTCGGTGCTCGAAGCGGTGCTTTTGAGTATTACCCCGAGTTATCTCGCCCAAATGCGACAGCAAGGTCACCCGGCTGCCGGACGTCTGTCTTCTTTGAAAGATGATATCGACCGTCCATTGGCTTCTATTCTGACCCTGAACACCATCGCTCACACCGTAGGTGCAGCAGCATCCGGTGCACAAGCAGCAAAAGTCTTCGGTGATGCCTGGTTAGGCGTGTTCTCCGGCGTGTTGACGCTGGCGATTCTGGTGCTGTCTGAAATTGTGCCAAAAACCATTGGTGCAACCTACTGGCGTCAACTGGCACCGGGCGCAGCCACCGTGCTTCGTTGGATGGTATGGGCATTGACTCCTTTCGTTTGGGCTTCGGAGCAACTGACCCGTCGACTGGCGCACGGTAAAGAGCAGCCAAAGCTGCGTGATGAAATCTCCGCGATGGCAATGTTGGCGAAAGAAAGTGGCGAGCTGGAAGATGACGAGTCCACCATGTTGACCAACCTGCTGAGCCTTCGTGACGTGCCGGTTACCAAGTTGATGACCCCACGCCCTGTGCTGTTCCGCGTTGATGCCACCATGACCATCGAGGATTTCCTGCGCGAGCACCATGACACGCCGTTCTCCCGCCCGCTGGTTTATGCCGAATCACGTGACAATATTCTGGGCTTTGTTCACCGTCTTGAGCTGTTCTCCGCCAGCCAGCACGGTAAAGGTCAGAAGCAACTTGGCAGCCTGATGCGCCCACTCCCAGTGGTTCATGATTCCACTATCGTGCCGAAAGCGTTTGACCGTCTGATGGCACAGCGCTCTCAACTGGCGTTGATTGTTGACGAGTATGGCGACGTTCAAGGCATCATCACACTGGAAGATATCTTCGAGCACCTGATGGGCAAAGAAATCATGGATGAGGCCGACAAGACCTCAAACATGCAGGCACTTGCCCATGAACGCTGGGAAGACTGGAAAGAAGCCCACGGCGTGATTGAAAGCAAAGATGATGACGAAGAAGAAGCGGATAAAGCGGTGGAAGAACTGGCAGAATCCTCAGAAAAAGAAGAGGCCTCTCAAAAGAACACCGAGGACGGGAAATCGACTTCGCCGAACGATGAAGAGAAAACCTCAAAGTAATCGTCACCAAAAGAAAACGGGCCATCAGGCCCGTTTTTTATTTTATCAGTGCCATGCTGGCTTAGAGTGATAAACCGAGGTTACTCACGCCTTCTTCACGCAGTTCATTGCGAATGCCGCGAATCATCTCAACATCACGCTCTTCTGCTTCTTTCAGTGCACGGAAGATAGCCCACTGCATGTCCCACTCGGCACACACAGACTCAATCTCTTTCTGGTTCTCGTTCGTCACTTCAACGCCGGTTTGCGCTTCTTCAAGCTGCGCCACACTTGCCACCGATTGCTGGCTGACTTTCAGCACAGATTCCAGCAGCAGGTCGCGGTCCAGCAGTGTGTGGATCAGCGTCGACATCGACACACAGGCATCAATCGCTGGGTAAACCAGATAAATATCGAATTCTTCCGTGGTCGGGATCAGCTCTTCCAGCTTTTCCAGTTGACACTCAAAGTTGATTTTGGCGTTCTTAACCGTCAGCACTTCCCAAACTGCATCCAAAAGCTGGCGGAATGCCTGAGGCTCCGCAAACTCAGTTTGTTGGCAAAAAGCCGCGTAGTTGGGATACATGCGCTCCACCAGCGCTGCCATAAAAGTGATATGCTGCCATGAGTCGAGTTTTTCGAGTCGCAGCTGGATCGGATTCTGTAACATGGTCTGCCGTCTACAGTGATTGCCGACGTGTAATGCCGGATAGGATTTCCGCGCAAGTGTACTTTATATACTGCAATAGCAAAAGGAACAGATTTGAACCATCTTTATCTTCGCTCAGCCCAACAAAAACGTTATCTCGCGTTATTGGAAGACGCCGCCCTACCCGATCTGCAAATCACCGAAGATATCAGCAAAGCCAATATCATCCTCGCCGACCCACCGAAATTCGCGCCGGAGCTTGAAAAGGCAAAGCACCTTCAATGGTTGCAGTCGACCTTTGCGGGTTGTGACGCCCTGTTGGCCAAACCAAGAACTGACTACCAGCTCACCAATGTGCGTGGGATCTTCGGCCCCTTGATGTCGGAGTATGTTATCGGTCAGCTTCTGGCATTAACCCGCCATTTCGCCCATTACCGCGATGCGCAGCTGGAAAGCAAATGGTCACCAGTGCCTTATCAGGGCCTGACCGGAAAATGCATGGTGATACTTGGAACAGGCTCGATTGGTGCGCATGTTGCTAAGACCGCACGTCATTTGGGGATGCAGGTGATGGGTGTGAGCCGCTCCGGAAAACCCGTAGAAGGGTTCGATAACGTTATCACCAACGCCAACATGACAGACGCTTTTGCCAAGGCAGATGTGATTGTCTCAGTATTGCCTTCCACGCCGGAAACCAAAGGCCTGCTCAACCGGGATACGCTGTCTGCTTGCAAACAAGCCATTCTGTTTAACGTTGGCCGTGGGCCTGTGCTGGAAGAAGAAGGTCTCCTCGAAGCTATCGAAGGTGGAAACATCCAGCATGCGGTATTTGATGTATTCAGCAAAGAGCCGCTCGCACCTGAGCACCCGTTTTGGACACATCCATCTATCACGGTCACGCCCCATATTTCAGCCGAAAGCTTCCCGGAACAAGTGTTTGGCATTTTCGTCGACAACTACACACGCTGGCTAAATGGCGAGCCATTAAACTATCAAATGGACTTCACGTTGGGGTATTGATGACAAACACGCCTTTAGGAATCTTGTTGAAAGAGGTGCAAGAGTGCCGCCACTGCGAAGCCCATTTACCATTGGGGCCTCGTCCTGTGGTGCAAGCTGAGTCTTCCGCTAGATTGCTGATTATTGGTCAGGCACCAGGAACCCGCGTGCATGAAACGGGGATTCCGTGGAATGACCCCAGCGGTGATCGACTGCGTGAATGGCTTCAGATGGATAAAGAAAGATTCTATGACCCTGCTCAGATCGCCATCATGCCGATGGGGTTTTGCTATCCGGGGCGCAGCAGTTCCGGCGACCTGCCGCCAAGACCCGAGTGCGCACCCAAGTGGCATGCTGCGATTAAGTCGCATCTAACCAATGTGGAATTGACCCTTTTGATTGGCGATTATGCGCAGCGCTATTATCTGGAAGGTAAGCCCAAAACCTTGACTGAAACGGTGAAAGCCAACACTAACTGGTCACCGGACTTTATCGCGCTCCCCCACCCTTCTCCCCGCAATAATCTGTGGCTGAGGAAAAATCCATGGTTCGACGCAGAGATCCTGCCCATGTTGAGAAAACGTATTGATCAGCTTTTCTTATGACAATCAGCTTTTTTCTGAACATCAAATCACACCAAACAAGTATTTAATTTCAATTTCATGATTTTCAAATAGTTAATTAGGGCGTACAGCTTTGCGAGGAATTTTCCCGGTGAACCTGATTGATACGATTTCTGCAAAATAGCGCATAAAATTCGTTCTTAAATAACTTGATCAGCATTTAACAAGTCAAACAGCTTTAACCTGTACGTTATTTTCCAAATGAAAGAGATGGTCATCTAATTATTTGTTTTTAAATGAAATAAACATAATGTTCAGCTTTCTTAGGAAAATTCCCGACGAACCCTGTACAAGACGGCAGGAACGAAAAAGGCCAGCATCTGCTGGCCTCAATAAATGTAAACGGTATTACTTGTGGTAAGGCTTGGAAAGCTCGTGTACCGCATCCACAAACACACCTGCATTTTCAGGCGGTACATCCAAGTGAATGCCGTGACCTAGGTTGAATACATGGCCAGTGCCATTGCCGAAACCTTCCAGAATCGTCGCCACTTCCTGACGGATACGCTCTGGTGATGCGTAAAGCATGGATGGGTCCATGTTGCCTTGCAGCGCCACTTTGTCACCGATGCGGCGTTTGGCGTCTGCCATATCAATGGTCCAGTCCAGACCCACACCATCACAGCCTGTTGCCGCAATTTTCTCCAGCCACATACCGCCGTTTTTGGTGAACAGGGTGACCGGTACGCGACGGCCATCGTTTTCACGGATCAGGCCATCAACAATCTTGTGCATATATTGCAGCGAGAAGTCGTTGTAATCACGTGGGGTCAGCACACCGCCCCAAGTATCAAATACCATTACTGACTGTGCACCCGCTTTGATTTGCGCATTCAGGTACTCAATCACGCTGTCCGCCAGCTTATCCAGCAACAGGTGCAGGGTTTGTGGCTCGGCGTACATCATCTTTTTGATTTTAGTGAAGGCCTTCGAGCTACCGCCTTCCACCATATAAGTCGCCAATGTCCATGGGCTGCCAGAGAAACCAATCAGCGGCACTTTACCTTCCAGACCTTTACGGATAGTGCGAACTGCATTCATCACGTATTGCAGTTCACCTTCCGGATCTGGTAGACAGATTTTTTCCACGTCAGCTTTACAGGTGATTGGGCGCTCGAATTTCGGGCCTTCGCCAGTTTCGAAGTAAAGGCCCAGACCCATTGCATCTGGAATGGTCAGAATATCGGAGAACAGGATAGCCGCGTCCAGATCGTAACGACGCAGCGGCTGAAGGGTCACTTCACACGCCAGCTCAGCATTTTTACACAATGACATAAAGTCGCCAGCTTCCGCGCGGGTTGCCTTGTACTCAGGCAGATAGCGGCCAGCCTGACGCATCATCCATACCGGCGTGTAATCTACCGGTTCCTTCAACAGCGCACGCAAATAGCGGTCATTCTTTAGTTCTGTCATTGTCTACATCCTGCAAATTTGGTGGCGGTATTGTACCACCCTCGGAGGACAACAAAAGACACCCTTTGTGGAGGCGATCATAAATATTGTCTCTAGTGATACCGTACATTTGCCGGATCTTTAATGACATGTTAAATATTTGCACAAATAACAAAATGTCTGACAGACACTACCCATAATCGCATCTTACACCCGCCTCCCTACGGCGGGTTTTTTTTGCCTATTACCCCCCTCCCTGTTGCGACACCTGAAGCGCGACACCTGTTGCATTTTGCTTCATCACCCTGACTAAGAAACCTATTAACCGATTGATTTAAAACAATACTCATATTGGCACTTTACTTGCCAAAAGGCGACCAAACCCATTGCAAAGGATGCAAAGTGATGACAAAAAATGCCACCTACTCATATTGGCTTACTCTCCCCCTTCTATTCCTACTGGCCATTTATTTTATTCCACCGGCTAACGCTGCAACATCAGACAGCGACTGGCCAAAATACCATCGACTGGATAATGGCTGGCGATACAGTCCTTTGGCAGACATCAATAAAGCCAATGTGGACAAACTCAAGGTGGCATGGATTCACCAGCCCGGGGACATCCAACATGGCTTACAGGCCACCCCTATTGTCCTTGATGGTGTCATTTATTACGTGGCAGCCAATAACAATGTCTATGCCGTGGATGGCGAAACACTTTGGCACTACCAGCCTGAACTCGACCCTATTGTGACCAGAGTGTTTTATCAAGCCGCCAGCCGCGGTGTGACGGTAGGGCATGGCATGGTTTATCTTGGCACTCTGGATGGACGTTTTATCGCCCTCAACCAGAAAACGGGTAAGCCCGTCTGGAAGCGCAAAATTACGGACCTGAAATCCTGCTACGGTTGCCTGTTTTCATCACCACCACAACTGGCGGGCGAGGTGCTGTATGGCGGAACAACAGGCGGCGACCAGCCTCAGCGGGGAAAAATTTATGCGGTCAATGCCCTGAACGGCCAACCGCTTTGGGAGTTTGACACCATCAGTGATGATCCTGAAAGCTGGCCGGGCGACACAGGAAATGTCGGAGGCGGCGGAGCGTGGATGCCGGGTGTGTACGACGAGAAAACCGACCTCATCCATATTGGAACCTCCAACGCTGCCCCGGATTTTTTTGGTGAGGTGCGCAAAGGCGACAACAAATACACTGCGTCCTTACTGGCGATTGAAGCCAAGACCGGGAAGTTGAAATGGTTCTTTCAGGAGGTTCCCCACGATGTCTGGGACTATGACTCGGCGTATGAAATTGTCACCATTGAACACGAAAACCGGGATGTCATTTTCCATCTCAACAAAGGAGGATTCGTTTACGTTCTGGATAAAAAGACTGGCAAGCCTATTAATATCTGGCCCCTTTCACAAACCTACAACTGGGTCGAATCAGTCAATCCAAAAACCGGAGAGTTGATAGGTCGCAACGAGCCTAAACTGGGTGAAGAAAAAGTTCTCTGCCCTTACCTTCTCGGTGCGCGCAGTTGGAACCACGGTGCCTATAGTCCGAAAACTGGGCTCTGGTATACCAATGCAATGGAAGTCTGTAACAAGATCATCGCCGCAGAGCAAAATCCCGAGAAAATTGGCATATCAGGTCTCTATCTAGGTGTTTCCCTGCTGGAAGCCGTAGCCCCACCGAATCAAAAAGCCAGTGCCCGGCTCGATGCCCGCGACCCCATCACGGGTGAAGTCCGTTGGAGTGTTAATTATCCCATTCCTGGTTTAGGCAGTGTTTTAGCCACTGCAGGCGGGTTGGTTTTTAACGGAGATGTGTTTGGCAAAGTGTTCGCTTATGACGCTGCTAACGGTGATGAGTTGTGGTCTTTCAACACAGGGTCTGGTATTCGCTCAGGGATAATCAGTTACGGAAAAAATGGAAAACAATATCTACTCGTGCCAAGTGGCTTTGGCTCCCACGCCCCAGGCTTTATGGCAAGTGCGTTTCCTGAAGTTTCCGGCCTGCCCGGCGGGGCGGCGCTCATCGCATTCAGCATCGACAAATAAGGAGAATTTGCGATGAATAGGCCATTTACTTCCAACGCTCTAGGGCAATGTTTAGCAGTGATAGGACTGGTATTGATGCTGCTCCTATCCAATGAAGCAATTGCTGTCGCCGTACCAATCACACAGGAATCACCACTAAACATCCCCACCTCTCCTGCTGAAATAAAGCAGGGAGAAATCCGCTTCTACCAGAATTGTGCCTACTGCCATGGCGCAAAAGGAATTGGCGGGAAGTCTAAAAAGCTGCAATGCCGTGACTTTGAGGGTGATTACTTGTTTGACACCATTTCAAATGGGCTCCGAAGGGGCAGTCAGTTCATGCCCCCTTGGGCCGATACGTTTTCCGAGTCTGAACGGCTGGAGCTGGTCGCGTATATTCTTTCACTTCGCACTCTTGAGACCTGCCTGTGAGTCCTGAATCTAGAAAGCATTTTGTTTGGCTGATAATAAGTGGGATATGGGCGATATCGCCCATAGCCCGTCCTTTTTCCCTTCAGGAGTCAGTGCAGCAAGCAGGACTCCTTACCGTCTGTGCCTCCCGTGAGGCTCTCCCACTTTCTGGCGAAGACAGCCCCAAAGGCGCATTCATTGAGATTGCCGAAGCGGTGGCCAAAGCATGGCATGTATCCCTGTCCGTTGAATGGATCTGGGCAAGGTATCAGATACGAAAGTCCGACTGCCAATTGATACTCGGTGTTGCGCTGGCACAAAATCCACAAACCCATGCCCGCTTTGCCCCAGCGCTACTTGAGCATAATCTTGTTTGGGTGCAGGCTGTGCCGAACTCCTATGAACTTGCCTCACTCCCAGACAACCTGCGAGTTGCAGTCTCTTCAGGGTCAGCCGCCCACAGGAAAATGCTGGAGCATCTGCCAAACAGTCAACTCAGGGTAGGATTCGGCAATGACCAAGATATGCTGAGCGCAGTTATGGCTGGTGACGTGGATATGGCTATCGTCTCGAATCTCTCGTTTTCATGGTTTATCCATCAGTTGGGCAATAATAAGGAGCGGTTACGCGCTTCGCCATTTCCTGATACTGAGCAGGTCATTTCATATCCCATGACCATAAGTATCCGCCATGCTGACTCGCTGGACGAGTCAGATGTTCGTGAAGTGCTAGAGAATTTGGAAGAAAGTGGCACGCTAACCGAGATTTTAAGCCAGTATGGTCTGACATTGAGCCCAAGGTTTTCAGACGCCGATGCCAGCCTCCCCCGCCAATATCAGGAACCTATTGGGAAGTCGCCTCGCCACAACATCATTACTGGTCAATAACGTTGAATTAGCGTTTCCCTTGCGGTTGGTAGTGACGCTCGATTCTCTCTTTTTTCATCCTGCGATGGATGGTGGATCGATCCACTCCCAAAGCACGGGCAGTTTCTGAAATGTTCCAGTTGTAGGCTTCCAGTGTTGCCAACAGCTCTTGGGTGACCGAGGAAACACACTGTGGCCGCCCTAACCCTGTTTTAATCTCTTCGGGTAAATGCTCTGGCTGGATTTCACCCTCAACACAAAATGCCAACGCGAAGCGGAGCGTATTCTCTAGCTCCCTGATATTGCCCGGCCACGGGTACTTTTCAAGCAGATCGCCCGCCAGTGTTGAAACGTGTACTGGCTTATCTGTCAGTCCCGTTAGAATCTGTCCCACCAACCACAATATATCCGAGCGCTCACGCAGGGCGGGAATTGTAAGGGTCGCTCCGTTGATGCGATAGAAAAGGTCTTCCCTGAAACTGCCATTACTTACCAGATCTGGCAAAGCTTTATGGGTAGCTGCAAGCACCCGGAAGGAAACAGGGATCGCTTTGGTCGCCCCCACTGGAAGCAACTCTCTTTCGGCGAGAACCCTGAGTAATCTTGCCTGAAGCGACAAGGGCATATCCCCAATTTCATCCAAAAACAGGGTGCCGTTGTTGGCCTGCTCAATCAACCCTCTTTTGCCTTTGCTGCGCGCGCCGGTAAAGGCACCGTCTGCATAACCAAAGAGCTCGCTTTCAATCAGACTTTCGGGGATCGCTGCACAATTGATGGCAATGAAAGGGCCGGATTTGCGTGACGAACTTTCATGAATGGCTTTGGCCAAAAACTCCTTCCCAGTGCCGGTTTCCCCGTTCAGCAGAAGTGGCAAGTCCGACATTGATAGCGTGGTCGCTTTGATTGCCAAATCCGCCATCTTGGCATCATCACCATAAAGCGATACCAAACTGCCACTCACGACTTTTTTACGCCGCTGTATTGAAGAAGGCTGCGGGGCTATAGCATGGGCAAACCACAAATCACCATGAATGGTGGCCAGTAGCCTCTCTTCCGTGGGAAGTGCCCGGCTGAGCGCGGGAAGCTCATTGATATCGAGATTGAAAAAGTCCGACAGCAAACAGCCTAACAGTGCATGTGGTTGCCGCCAGTTGTTGCCTTTAATCCGCGAAAGCAGGCGTTGGGTGCTATGTGTCATCCCAATAATCCGGCCTTCCGCATCCACCGCCATCGCGCATTCAGGATCGACATCCAAAAACGCCGGAGATTGACTGAGCCGGATTATCCAGTCCCGCCTGAAGGTATTCATCAACGACGCCATCTCGATGCGACGCGTGCAGGAAGTGACAAGCTGCAAGGTCAATGCCTGGCTGGCTTTGGGCTCAGGGCTTTGGAGCGCAGAGATATCGAGCACAGCAGCCAGTGAACCGTCTACATCGTAAATCGGCGCAGCCGTGCAGGAGAGTGACGAATGCGTGGCATCAAAGTGATCGCTCTGATGCACCGTCAACGCTTCCCCGGTGTAGATACAGGAGCCCACGCCACAGGTTCCTGCCCGCGCTTCAGACCACTCTGCCCCAAGGTAAAGCCCGGCTTTTTTGAGCTCCCAAGTGAGCGATGCATCACCCTGATAATCGACAGTGACTCCCTCAGCATCGGTCAGCATCAACACATATCCGTGATCCGCCACCTGATGATACAAGGCATCGAGTCCGTACTTTGCCGTGCGAATTAGCTTATCGAGCCTTTCCCTATGCTCCTTGAGCTGGGTATGGGGAACAATATACGCCTCCTGCATCACCACAGGATCAAGGTGATAATCGTCGATACACCGTGTCCAAGACGTGGCAATAACATCGTCACGGGATGTTTGACTGCCTTCAATAACGCTTTGCACTTCCTTGATGTGTTCACTGACTCGCATAGTGACTGCCATATGCTACCGCTCCTGTCATTTGATTGATTATTAACCAACAACAAAACAGTCATACAACTCTGTACAACGATAAAGCCGACTTTCCTGCTCCGGTTTCTCACTCACAACACAGAATTTGTTTTCCTGTGACATCCACTACCTGATAACGCCCCACCTGTTGCACGCAAGCGCATCAGCGCCACACATCACCGCAAGAATAAAAACAGTAGGGCATTGATATTTATTAATATTTTCCCTCTCCATCACTTGGCACGTATTTTGTTTAGTCCCTTACACCAGCCAAGAGTAAGGAGTAGCTGTGACTGGATTGACGGTAGGGATCATTGCCAATCCCATTTCTGCCCGCGACATTCGCCGGGTGATCGCCAAAGGCGCCAACCTGCAGCTCACTGACAGAGCAAACATGGTGCTGCGAATTCTGGCAGGACTCGCTCAGAGTGACGTTGAGCATGTGGTGATGATGCCGGAACGGGCAGGCCTTAGAACGCATATAGAACGTGGATTGCATCAAGCTTCGCTGGATAACTTTCGGATGCCAGATGTCCGTTGGCTCTCCATGCCTGTTTCATCCACGGCGCAGGATACACTCGAAGCCAGCCGCGCAATGCGCGAGCTCGGTGTTTCCGCGATTGTCGTTCTTGGCGGTGACGGTACTCACCGTCTGGTGGTCAAAGCCTGCGGAAGCATTCCCATCTCCGGCGTTTCAAGCGGGACCAATAACGCCTTTCCTCCGCTGACAGAACCCACCATCACTGGCATCGCCACAGGTCTTGCAGTATCAGGAAAAATTCCTCCATCACAGGCATTTGAAGCTAACAAACTACTGGAAATCATGGTCAACGAGACCCGTGATATCGCCCTTGTCGATGCAGCCGTCGTTCAAGAGCGTTTTATCGGTGCGCGCGCCGTCTGGCGACCAGAAAGCCTTCGGGAACTGTTTGTTACCTTTGCCGACCCCTCACTGATTGGGCTTTCTTCCATTGCCGGATTAATCCAACCTATCACCCGAAAAGCGCCTGTAGGCATGCACCTTACGTTTACCAGTCCACAAGAAGCACTTTATTCCGTCAATGCGCCACTCGCTCCGGGATTGCTGACGCCAGTTCATATCGGGCACAGCCAGCATTTTGAACCCGATTTACTCATTACGCCTGTCAGCCAGCAGGGCTCTTTCGCCCTCGACGGCGAGCGGGAACTGCCATTTGGCCCTGACGATCAAGTTTCGGTCAACCTCAAACATGACGCTTTCAACACGGTCGATGTACCGCGCTGTATGGCCTTTGCTGCTGAGCATGGCCTGCTTCGCTTTCCATCGACACACACAACAACAACAACATCAAGGAGAAACTCATGAGTGATAATCCATTTCCACTCTCTCGTGAACAGTTGCTGGACGCATACCGGATGATGAAAACCATCCGTGATTTCGAAGAGCGCTTGCACGTCGATTTTTCCCGTGGCGACATCCCGGGTTTTGTCCACCTCTATGCGGGTGAAGAGGCCACGGCCGTTGGCATCATGATGCATTTGAATGACAACGACCGCATAGCCTCGACCCACCGCGGGCATGGCCACTGCATCGCCAAAGGCGTCGACGTGCACGGCATGATGGCGGAAATTTATGGCAAGGAAACCGGTTCGTGCCGCGGTAAAGGCGGCTCAATGCACATTGCAGATTTATCAAAAGGCATGATGGGCGCCAACGGCATTCTGGGTGCTGGTTCCCCGTTAGTGTGTGGCGCAGCCCTTGCCGCGAAACACCTTGGCCACGGCGGTGTGGGTATCAGCTTTACCGGTGATGGTGCATCCAACCAGGGGACGTTTCTCGAAAGCTTAAACCTTGCTGCCGTTTGGCAACTCCCCACCATCTTTGTGATTGAGAACAATGGTTATGCGGAATCTACCTCAGTGGACTGGGCAGTAGCCTGTGACTCCTATGTTGACCGCGCAACAGGCTTTGGTCTGCCGGGCGTCACTGTCGATGGCACCGATTTCTTCGCTGTTTATGAAGCCGCAGGAGAAGTCATTAAACGGGCGAGAAATGGCGGTGGCCCTTCGATGCTGGAATGCAAAATGGTGCGCTTCTTTGGCCACTTTGAAGGCGATGCACAGACCTACCGCGCTGACGGAGAGGTGGAAGATATACGCACCAACCGCTGCTGTCTGAAACTCTTCCGCCAACGTGTGGAAGAAACCGGTCTTATCAATGCAGAAGAATTCAACGCCATTGACAGCGAAGTCGCATCACTTATCGAAGATGCGGTTTGTGCTGCAATTGATGCACCACAACCACCAGCCAGTGCCCTGCTGACCGACGTTTACGTCACCTATTCAGAATAACAAGGAGAGTGATGATGGCCAGAACACTATCAATCAAGGATGCAATTAACGAAGCGATCGATCAGGAAATGTCCCGCGACCCCAACGTTATCATGATGGGAGAAGACATTGTCGGCGGTACCGGCGCACCGGGTGAAGACGATGCCTGGGGCGGCGTACTCGGGGTGACCAAGGGGCTTTATGCCAAACATCCTAACCAGATGATGGATACGCCTCTGTCGGAAAGTGCCTATGTGGGTGCTGCCATTGGTGCTGCTACCTGTGGGCTCCGTCCGATCGCAGAGCTGATGTTTATCGATTTTATGGGCGTCTGTTTCGATCAGATTTTCAATCAAGCCGCCAAGTTCCGCTATATGTTCGGCGGGAAGGCAGAAACGCCAGTTGTTATCCGTGCCATGTGCGGCGCTGGCTTTAGAGCTGCAGCACAACACAGCCAGATGCTCACGCCGCTTTTCACCCATATTCCAGGGCTGAAGGTTGTGTGCCCATCCAATGCTTACGATGCCAAGGGACTGCTTATCCAGTCCATCCGAGACAATGACCCGGTTATCTTCCTCGAGCATAAAAACCTCTATGCCACCGAATCTGATGTGCCGGAAACCCCTTATGCTATTCCTTTTGGCGAAGCCAATGTGCTTCGTGAAGGTAAAGACGTCACTCTTGTGTCTTATGGTCTGACCGTAACACGTGCAATGGAAGCAGCTGAGCAACTGGCGAAACACGGCGTGCAATGTGAGGTGATTGACTTACGCACCCTCTCCCCACTCGATATCGATACTGTGGTAGAAAGCGTCGAAGAAACATGCCGTTTGGTGTGTATCGATGAAGCCAGCCCACGTTGCTCAATCGCTGCGGACGTCTCTGCACAGGTGGCTGAGTCGGCCTTCTCGTCACTAAAAGCACCGATTGCCATGGTGACCCCTCCCCACACGCCCGTACCTTTCTCTCCTTCCCTGGAAGACATCTATGTACCGACCGTTGACGACATTGTCAGCGCCGTAAACCGAACGATGGGGGCGAATGCATGAGTGAGAAAATCATACCTGTGGTAATGCCCAAATGGGGGCTTTCCATGAAGGAAGGCACCCTCACAGAATGGCATGTCGACGAAGGGGATACCATTGAAGTCGGTCAGGTGATCATGGATGTGGAAACCGACAAGATTGCCAGCGAGGTGGAAGCGCCGGATGCAGGGCTCCTAAGACGCAAGGTCGCTGAGGAAGGTGACGTCTATTCGGTTCAGGCTCTGCTCGGTGTACTTGCGCCACCAGAGGTGACAGACGAAGAGATCGATGCCTATATCGCCGCCTTTGTTCAGCCCTCCTCCGAAGAAGGAGATGAGGAAGAAGCGGCCTCAGCCTATGCATTTATCGACACCGACGCAGGACGTATTCGTTACAGTCATCTGAATGCCGACGCCTCTGGAACACCTTATGTGCTGATACATGGCTTTGGCGGCGACTTGGATAACTGGTTGTTTAATCTGGATGCCCTTGCCGAAAAAGCGCCTGTGCTGGCGCTTGATCTTCCAAACCATGGACAGTCAGCGATTTCAGCAGATGTGCAGTTTAACGACCTCATCAACACTGTCGTGACTGTGATGGACAAGCTCGATATTGAGAGAGCCCATTTGTTCGGTCATTCGATGGGCGGGCTTATCAGTGGTGAACTCGCAAGGCTACATCCCAATAAGGTCGCTTCGCTGACTTTGATTGGCAGCGCTGGCCTTGGGAAAGACATTAACAGCAACTATATCCGTGGCTTTGTCGATTCAGAAAGCCGGAAAACCCTAAAACCAGTCTTGCAGCTGCTTTTTGCAGACAGCAGTTTGGTCACGCGAAATCTGGTCGATGATGTGCTCAAGTACAAACGACTGGATGGTGTGAAGGCATCACTGAGCGTGCTCGCCGATCAGCTTTTTGTGGATGGCACCCAAAGCGCTGTTCTGGATTTAGATGCGATCCCGTCACCGCTTGTGATTTGGGGGGAGTCGGATGCGGTAATCCCTGCTTCGCACGCTTCAAACATCAGCAATGCAGAAGTGCACGTTCTCTCGGGGGCTGGACATATGGTGCAGATGGAACAAGCGGCTGCAGTCAATGCCCTCATCCTTTCCTACACCCAATAGGTTTCAGTAGCCACTAAAAAGGGATGCTATGCATCCCTTAATTCTGCGCTTTGACCGCTTCAATCAAGCGTCTGGCAATGGTGCCTTCCGGGGCCACCATCGGCAGGTCATCGACATCAAACCACTGCGCGTCTGTAAGCTCTTCATAATCAGGATTAATCTCACCGCTCTCATAATCTGCGATAAACCCCATCATCAGATTGGAAGGAAAAGCCCAAGGCTGACTGTCAAAGTAGCGGATGTTACTGACTTCTATTCCTGTTTCTTCCTTCACCTCACGGGCAACACATTGCTCCAGCGTCTCTCCCGCTTCCACAAAGCCTGCAATGACTGTGTACATTCTGTTTTTATGTCGCGGGTGATGGGCCAACAGAATTTGTCCTCCCTTTTTTACGGCAACAATCACACAGGGAGAAACTCTGGGGTAATGAACGGCGTGACAAGATGGACATAACATTGCAGGATGGGTCGCATCAAAGTGATTCTGGAGACCGCAACGGCTACAAAATTGCTGTGTATTACGCATGTAATCCAATTGGATTGCCTTACCTGCAAGATTGAACAATTCACTGGGCAGATGTAACAAAGATCGCAAACTGTCCAACTCTGTTTCAACTGCATTGTGATGCTCATACGCATACACAACCTCATGCTCATCGTAGTGACCTATCACATAGCTTGCCTTAATCCATTTATCCAATTGATTTTTAGAGATAAGTGGTAGGTTGTGATCTGCCAACCAGAGTTGTCCATTGGTTACATAACACAGATATACAAGATCTTTTTGATTAGACATAACAACACTTCGATCCTTGCTTAGCCGGGCGATTTGGGGCACTCTAAAATCAGTAACCTGATGTTAGACAATTGATGGCCTGATTGATATGGCTGTAATCCTATAAAAGCGCTCAGGTGCGCTGATCATGAGGAACGTGGTCATGCTTAACAAACTCGAAAAAGCACAACAGCAGTGGGGCGGTTACAGTGATGTGATCGACTACTGGTTGACGTTAAGGCAAGAGCTGCTGGTCCAGTACTGTAAAGTAGCTGGTCTTTCCGGTAATAATAAAAACTGCCTGCCAACAGAAGAAGAATTGAACCATTTCTGTGAGGCTTTAGTAGATTATATTTCCGCTGGGCACTTTAAGATCTATGACATGGTCATGGAGCGTTGGAAAGCGACTGGCTTCTCCACCAATGAAGAGATAGATAGCCTTTACTTTCATATTGTCGAAACGACAGAGCCACTTCTTAACTTCAATGATAAATACAGTGGCTTTGTTCTGGATGATGATAATTTCGCAGGCTTTGACGACGATATTTCCACCGTCGGCGAAATCATGGAAATACGCTTTGAAAAAGAGGACATGCTGATCCAGCTGATTGCGGATAGTCTTGCGATCCCTCCTGGCGCTTAATATTCAAGTTTTCAGGCCTCCCGGTTGATGATGATACCCATCAGCCGGTTTTCTAGACCTCGCTTCTCGCTTCTCGCTTCTCGCTTCTCGCTTCTCGCTTCTCGCTTCTCGCTTCTCGCTTCTCGCTTCTCAGCGATAATCTCTGACTTACTTAAAGTCGGACAATAAAAAAGGCACCCCGAGGGATGCCTTTTATATCAGTCATGACGCGAGATTAGTTCTCGTCGCTTAGACCTGCGTTTAGCAGTGCTGCCAGATCCTGAGAGGCTTGTTCAGCATCGATTTGCGGAGCTACGGGCTCTTCTACCACATTGCGACGCGCTTGGCGCGACTTGTGGTATGCGAAACCGGTACCCGCAGGGATCAGACGACCAACGATAACGTTCTCTTTCAGACCGCGCAGTTCGTCGCGCTTACCAGATACAGCTGCTTCGGTCAGTACGCGGGTCGTTTCCTGGAACGATGCCGCAGAGATGAACGATTCAGTTGCCAGAGACGCTTTGGTGATACCAAGCAGATCGCGCTCGAAGCCTGCAGGCTGTTTGCCTTCCGCTTCCAGCATACGGTTCGCGATAGTGACGCGAGAGTATTCTACCTGCTCGCCTTCCAGGAACTCAGAGTCGCCTGAAGACATGATAGTTACCTTGCGCAGCATCTGACGAACGATAGTCTCGATGTGCTTGTCGTTAATCTTAACGCCCTGCAGACGGTAAACGTCTTGTACTTCGTTAGTGATGTACTCGGTTACCGCACGCACGCCACGAAGACGCAAAATGTCGTGTGGAGATTCTGGACCATCGGCGATGACATCACCTTTCTCAACCTTCTCACCTTCGAATACGTTCAGCTGACGCCACTTAGGAATCATCTCTTCGTATGGTGAACCTTCAGTTGGCGTGATGATCAGGCGACGTTTACCTTTGGTTTCTTTACCGAAGGAAACTGCACCCGTGATCTCTGCCAGAATTGCAGGCTCTTTAGGCTTACGAGCTTCGAACAGATCCGCAACGCGTGGCAGACCACCGGTGATATCTTTCGTACCGCCAGATTCCTGAGGAATACGAGACAGCGTATCACCCACACCCACGTTTGCACCGTCTTCCAGCTGGACAATTGCTTTACCAGGCAGGAAGTATTGTGCAGCCATGTCAGTGCCCGGAATCATCACAGCGTTACCAGATGCATCAAGCAGTCGAACGGTAGGACGCATGTCTTTACCCGCTGACGTACGCTCTGCAGCATCCAGAATAACCATTGAAGACAGACCAGTCAGTTCGTCCGTTTGACGTTGAACGGTAACACCGTCAATCATGTCAACGAACTCAATACGACCTTCCACTTCAGTGATGATCGGCATGGTGTGTGGATCCCAGTTAGCCACGGTTTCGCCCGCATTAACTGCATCGCCATCCAGCTTGCTCAGTACACAACCGTAAGGCAGCTTGTAGCTTTCCTTGGTACGGCCAAACTCATCAACGATAGTCAGCTCAGATGCACGTGAAGTGATCACCAGCTTGCCAGCGTTGTTGGTAACGAACTTCGCATTGTGCAGGTGCATAGAACCGTTGTTCTTCACCTGAATGCTGCTTTCTGCTGCCGCACGAGATGCCGCACCACCAATGTGGAACGTACGCATTGTCAGCTGTGTACCTGGTTCACCGATTGACTGTGCAGCGATAACACCAACAGACTCGCCGTGGTTAACCAAGTGACCACGAGCTAGGTCGCGACCGTAACAGTTTGCACAACAACCGAAGTCAGTTTCACAGGTTACGACAGAACGCACTTTCACCTGGTCAACAGAGTTCTGCTCCAAGATGTCACACCACTTCTCATCAAGCAGGGTGTTGCGTGGCGCCAGTACTTCATCAGTACCTGGCTTGAGTACGTCTTCTGCAACCACACGGCCCAGAACACGCTCACGCAGTGCTTCTTTAACGTCACCACCTTCGATAACTGCCATCATGTTGATACCTTCTGAGGTACCACAGTCAGTTTCAGTGACCACAACGTCTTGAGCTACGTCTACCAGACGACGGGTCAGGTAACCGGAGTTAGCTGTCTTCAGTGCGGTATCCGCAAGACCTTTACGTGCACCGTGCGTCGAGATGAAGTACTGAAGTACGTTCAGACCTTCACGGAAGTTTGCGGTGATTGGCGTTTCGATGATCGAGCCATCTGGTTTCGCCATCAGACCACGCATACCCGCCAGCTGACGAATCTGTGCAGCAGAACCACGAGCACCTGAGTCGGCCATCATGTATACGCTGTTGAACGACTTCTGCGCTTCTTCTTCACCATCACGGTTAATCACGGTGTCGAAAGACAGGTTATCCATCATCGCTTTAGCAACTTGTTCGTTCGCTGCAGCCCAGATATCGATAACTTTGTTGTAACGTTCGCCAGCAGTAACCAGACCAGACTGGAACTGCTCCTGGATCTCAGCAACTTCAGCTTCTGCCGCTTCGATCAGGTCGTATTTCGCCTGTGGGATAACCATGTCGTCGATACCAACAGATACACCAGACAATGCCGCGTAAGCGAAACCGGTGTACATGATTTGGTCAGCGAAGATAACGGTATCTTTCAGACCCAGTGCACGGTAACAGGTGTTCAGCAGAGCAGAGATTTGCTTCTTGCCCAGCGCCTGGTTAACGATGCTGTATGGCAGGCCTTCAGGCACGATTTGCCACAGCATTGCACGACCAACAGTGGTGTCCACCAGCTCAATTTTCTCAGAGCGGTTACCCATTTCGTCGAACAGCACTTCTTTGATACGAACCTTAACGCGTGCATGCAGCTCTGCGTTGCCGGTACGGTATGCTTTCTCAGCTTCCGCAGGGCCAGACAGGTAAAGTGCTTCACCTTTCGCGTTAACTTTCTCACGGGTCATGTAGTACAGACCCAGTACAACGTCCTGAGAAGGTACGATGATTGGATCACCAGACGCAGGAGACAGGATGTTGTTGGTCGACATCATCAGAGCACGCGCTTCTAGCTGTGCTTCCAGTGTCAGAGGTACGTGAACAGCCATCTGGTCACCATCGAAGTCGGCGTTGTATGCCGCACAAACGAGTGGGTGCAGTTGGATTGCTTTACCTTCAATGAGCACTGGTTCAAACGCCTGGATACCCAGACGGTGAAGTGTCGGTGCACGGTTTAGCAGTACTGGGTGTTCACGGATAACCTCATCCAGAATATCCCAAACGACCGCTTCTTCGCGCTCTACCATCTTCTTAGCCGCTTTGATGGTGGTCGCCAGACCACGAGCTTCCAGCTTGCCGTAGATAAATGGCTTAAACAGCTCAAGTGCCATCTTCTTAGGAAGACCACACTGGTGCAGACGCAGGTATGGACCAACGGTGATTACCGAACGGCCAGAGTAGTCTACACGCTTACCAAGCAGGTTCTGACGGAAACGACCTTGCTTACCTTTGATCATGTCAGCCAGAGATTTCAGAGGACGCTTGTTCGAACCAGTAATGGCACGACCACGGCGACCGTTGTCCAGCAGGGCGTCAACTGACTCTTGCAGCATACGTTTTTCGTTACGTACGATGATGTCAGGTGCAGCCAGATCCAGCAGGCGTTTCAGACGGTTGTTACGGTTGATAACACGACGGTACAGATCGTTCAGATCTGATGTCGCGAAACGACCGCCATCCAGTGGTACCAGCGGACGCAGATCCGGCGGCAGTACTGGAAGAACAGTCAGGATCATCCACTCAGGATTGTTTCCAGACTGCAGGAATGCTTCAACAAGCTTCAGGCGCTTGGTGATTTTCTTGCGCTTGGTTTCAGAGTTGGTTTCTTCCAGCTCTTCGCGCATCAGTTCAGCTTCAGCTGCCAGGTCCATATTCGCCAGCAGGGCTTTCACTGCTTCGGCACCCATACGAGCGTCGAATTCATCACCCCATTGCTCCAGCGCGTCCAGATACTGCTCTTCAGACAGCATTTGGCTACGCTCAAGATCGGTCATGCCTGGCTCGATCACAACGTATGATTCGAAGTACAGAACACGCTCGATGTCACGCAGAGGCATGTCCATCAGCAAACCGATACGGCTAGGCAGTGATTTCAGGAACCAGATGTGGGCAACAGGTGAAGCCAGCTCAATGTGACCCATACGCTCACGACGTACTTTGGTCTGAGTAACTTCAACACCACATTTTTCACAGATCACGCCACGGTGCTTCAGGCGCTTGTATTTACCACAAAGACATTCGTAGTCTTTTACCGGGCCAAAGATACGTGCACAGAACAGACCGTCACGCTCAGGCTTAAAGGTACGGTAGTTAATGGTTTCTGGCTTTTTCACTTCACCAAAAGACCATGAACGGATCATGTCTGGTGAAGCAAGACCGATTTTGATTGCATCAAATTCTTCGGTCTTGTGCTGTGCTTTCAGAAACTTAAGTAAGTCTTTCACATTCGGCTCCTGTGAGGAGTTGACCCATAAAAGTGCAGACACTCTACACTTTCATATTGATACCGGAAATTCCCTTTGTATTTGAGATGCAGCCTTATTGCTGCATCTCGTTTTACGCTGGGAAGTGCAAACAAGCGTGGGCTTATTCGTCTTCCAGCTCGATGTTGATACCCAACGAGCGGATTTCTTTCAGCAGTACGTTGAAAGATTCCGGCATACCCGGTTCCATGCGGTGATCGCCGTCGACGATGTTCTTATACATCTTCGTACGACCGTTCACGTCATCCGACTTAACAGTCAGCATTTCCTGCAGGGTGTATGCTGCGCCGTATGCTTCCAGCGCCCACACTTCCATCTCACCGAAACGCTGACCACCGAACTGAGCTTTACCACCCAGCGGCTGCTGAGTAACAAGGCTGTAAGAACCGGTAGAACGGGCGTGCATCTTATCGTCAACCAAGTGGTTCAGTTTCAGCATGTACATGTAACCAACAGTTACAGGACGCTCAAACTTCTCACCAGTACGACCGTCGAACAGGTTCAGCTGGCCAGATTCTGGCAGGTCACCCAGTTTCAACAGTTCTTTGATTGCCGGCTCTGGTGCACCATCGAACACAGGGGTTGCGATTGGCAGACCGCTTCGCAGGTTCTTGATCAGCGTATGCACTTCTTCGTCAGTCAGCGTACTGATGTCCACTTTCTGACGCGTGTCACCCAGATCGTAAACCTTCTGCAGGAACTCACGGAATTTCGCCAGTTCTTGCTGATCTTTGATCATCTTGTTGATCTTGTTACCGATACCTTTCGCCGCCAGGCCAAGGTGGGTTTCAAGGATCTGACCGATGTTCATACGAGACGGTACACCCAGTGGGTTCAGTACGATATCTACTGGCTCACCGGTTTCGTCATACGGCATGTCTTCGACAGGGTTGATCTTAGAGATAACACCCTTGTTACCGTGACGACCCGCCATCTTATCACCAGGCTGGATACGACGTTTAACAGCCAGGTATACCTTAACAATCTTAAGGACGCCCGGTGCCAGATCGTCACCCTGAGTGATCTTACGGCGTTTGGTGTCGAACTTCTTATCGAAGTCAGCTTTCAGCTCGTCATACTGCTCAGCCAGTTGCTCCAGCTGAGTTTGCAGTGCTTCGTCGTCAAGAGTCTGAGAAAGCATCGCCTGACGATCCATGTTCGCCAGTTTGTCTTGGCTGTAACCAGCATTTGCCAGTACACCACGAACACGTGCTACCAAACCACCTTCCAGAATAGAGAACTCTTCTGTCAGGTCTTTCTTGGCTTCTTTCAGCTGCATTTCTTCGATTTCAAGCGCACGCTTGTCTTTCTCTACACCATCACGGGTAAATACTTGTACGTCGATAACCGTACCAGATACGCCGTTAGGAACACGAAGAGAAGAGTCTTTCACGTCAGACGCTTTCTCACCGAAGATTGCACGTAGCAGTTTTTCTTCTGGAGTTAGCTGAGTTTCGCCTTTAGGCGTCACTTTACCTACCAGAATGTCGCCGCCTTTCACTTCCGCACCGATGTATACAACACCAGATTCGTCAAGCTTAGACAGCGCAGCCTCACCCACGTTGGGGATGTCAGCAGTAATTTCTTCGCTACCCAATTTAGTATCACGCGCCACACACTGGAGTTCCTGGATGTGGATGGTAGTCAGGCGGTCTTCCTGTACTACGCGCTCAGATACAAGGATGGAGTCCTCGAAGTTGTAACCGTTCCAAGGCATGAACGCGATACGCATGTTCTGGCCAAGTGCCAGTTCACCCAGGTCAGTCGAAGGACCATCTGCCAGTACGTCACCGCGCTGCACAGGCTCGCCTGGCATCACACATGGACGCTGGTTGATACAGGTGTTCTGGTTAGAACGGGTGTACTTCGTCAGGTTGTAGATGTCGATACCTGCTTCGCCTGGCACCAGCTCATCTTCATTAACCTTAATAACGATGCGTGATGCGTCTACGGACTGAACCATACCGCCGCGTTTCGCAACAGCTGTTACGCCCGAGTCAACCGCTACTGCACGTTCAATACCAGTACCTACCAGCGGCTTATCAGCGCGCAGAGTTGGTACTGCCTGACGTTGCATGTTCGCACCCATAAGTGCACGGTTAGCATCGTCGTGCTCAAGGAACGGGATCAGAGATGCCGCCACCGATACAACCTGGTTGGTTGCAACGTCCATGTACTGAACATGGTCACGTGGGTGCAGACCTGATTCACCTTTCTGACGAGCAGTGATCAATTCATCTGTGAAAGAACCGTCTTCGTTCAGCGCGGCGTTTGCCTGCGCGATAACGAACTGACCTTCTTCAATCGCAGATAGGTAGTCGATGTCATCGGACACTTTACCGTCAACAACTTTACGGTAAGGCGTTTCCAGGAAGCCGTACGGGTTAGTACGCGCAAACGCTGAAAGCGAGTTGATCAGACCGATGTTTGGACCTTCAGGCGTTTCGATAGGACACAGGCGACCGTAGTGGGTTGCGTGTACGTCTCGAACTTCAAAGCCTGCGCGTTCACGCGTCAGACCGCCTGGACCCAGTGCAGAAATACGACGCTTGTGCGTGACTTCTGACAGCGGGTTGTTCTGGTCCATAAACTGTGACAGCTGAGAAGAGCCAAAGAACTCTTTAACTGCCGCAGAGATAGGCTTAGCGTTGATCAGATCCTGTGGCATCACGTTGTCGAGATCGCCAAGGCTCAGACGCTCTTTAACCGCACGCTCAACACGCACCAGACCTACACGGAACTGGTTCTCAGCCATTTCACCAACAGAGCGGATACGACGGTTGCCCAAGTGGTCGATATCGTCCACCTCACCGATACCGTTACGGATATCGATCAGCTTGCGTATCACTTCGATGATGTCATCGTGGCTCAGTACGCCCGGACCGGTCATTTCTTCACGAGTCAGGGAGCTGTTGAACTTCATGCGGCCTACCGCAGACAGATCGTAACGATCTTCTGAGAAGAACAGGCTTTCGAACAACTGTTCTGCAGCTTCACGCGTTGGTGGCTCACCAGGACGCATCATGCGGTAGATTTCTACCAACGCGGTCAGACGGTCAGTCGTGCTGTCGATACGCAGGGTATCAGACATGTACGGGCCGTGATCCAGGTCGTTGGTGAACAGGGTTTCGATCTTCTTGTGGCCAGCCTGAGACAGAAGCGCCAGAGTTTCCAGGCTCAGCTCTTGGTTAGCACCCGCGATGATCTCACCAGTTTCCTCGTTGATGTAGTCACGCGCAGCCACTTTGCCGACGATGTACTCAACAGGGACTTCAATTTGTTTCACGCCGTCTTTTTCGAGCTGGCGAATGTGGCGCGCAGTGATGCGGCGACCTTGCTCGATGTATACCTTACCGTCAGCTTCAATATCGAAGCTCGCAGTTTCACCACGAAGACGATCAGGTACCAGTTCCATCACCAATGACTTGCCCTGAACTTCGAAAACAACTTTCTCGAAGAACATATCCAAGATCTGGTCGGTGGTGTATTCCAACGCACGCAGGATGATCGATGCAGGCAGCTTACGACGACGGTCAATACGTACGTACAGCAGGTCCTTAGGATCGAATTCAAAGTCCAACCATGAACCACGGTATGGAATGATACGCGCGTTATACAGCACTTTACCTGAGGAATGGGTTTTACCCTTATCGCTGTCGAAGAAGACCCCCGGGCTACGATGCAGCTGGGATACGATAACCCTCTCAGTACCGTTAATAACAAAGGTACCATTGTCCGTCATGAGTGGAATTTCACCCATGTAGACTTCTTGCTCTTTGATGTCTTTTACGGTGCCAGCAGGTGCATCTTTGTCAAACATCACCAGGCGCAGTTTAACGCGCAGTGGTGCAGAGTAAGTTACGCCACGGATCTGACATTCTTTAACATCGAAAACTGGCTCACCGAGACGATAGCTAACGTATTGCAGCTCGGAATTGCCGTTGTAGCTCTGAATCGGAAAGACAGAGCGAAAGGCAGCTTCAAGACCGTATTGCCCTTCTGGATCCTGCTCGATAAACTTTTCAAAAGAATCAAGCTGAATCGACAGCAAGTATGGCACGTCCAGAACTTGAGGACGCTTACCAAAATCCTTACGGATACGCTTTTTCTCGGTATAAGAGTAAACCATAGGGTTCCTCAGCTCGCTGATAAGTGACCCAAACTGTCCAGACTGAGGGACAGTAACTAATAACCACCGTTTACTGTAGGAACATCAGAGGGTTAATTCCGATGTATTTGCATGGTCAGCAGTGACTAAACGGGGTGCAAAATTCACCACTGCCCTACAGCGCAAAAAGGCCGGTGGCTATTTAGCCACCAGCCATTAGCCTTTTCAGGCTAAGAAGCTAAGCAATAATTACTTAACTTCAACAGAAGCACCAGCTTCTTCCAGATCTTTCTTCAGAGCTTCTGCTTCTTCTTTAGAAACAGCTTCTTTCAGAGGTGCTGGAGCGCCGTCAACAACTGCTTTCGCTTCTTTCAGGCCCAGACCAGTCGCGCCGCGAACTGCTTTGATTACTGCAACTTTGTTTGCACCAGCAGCAGTCAGGATTACGTCGAATTCAGTTTGCTCTTCTGCAGCTTCACCAGCAGCGGCGCCGCCAGCAACAACTGCTGCAGCAGCAGAAACACCGAACTTCTCTTCCATAGCTTCGATCAGTTCAACAACTTGCATTACAGACATTTCTGCAACTGCGTCTAGGATTTGCTCGTTAGTGATAGACATAACAATTCTCTTTAAAGTCAACAATTAGTTTAAATAGCAACCAGTAAAAAGCAATGCGAATTACGCAGCTTCTTTCTGATCGCGAACAGCCGCGATAGTGCGAACCAGCTTGCCAGCAGACGCTTCTTTCATGCACATCATCAGACGTGCGATAGCTTCGTCGTAAGTTGGCAGCGTTGCCAGTACGTCAGCGTTAGTCAGCGCGCCTTCGAATGCAGCAGCTTTGATCTCGAAATCTTTGTTCTCTTTCGCGAAGTCTTTGAAAAGACGCGCTGCAGCACCTGGGTGCTCAGTAGAGAACGCAATCAGTGTAGGACCAACAAAAATGTCTTTCAGACATTCGTAGTCAGTACCGTCTACTGCACGACGAGCCAGTGTGTTACGGACAACTTTCATGTAAACACCCGCTTCACGCGCTTGTTTACGAAGAGAAGTCATCGCGCCAACTGTTACGCCGCGAGAATCAGCTACAACTGCAGACAGGGCACCGCTGGCAGCTTCGTTGACTTCAGCAACAATTGCTTTTTTGTCTTGAAGATTTAATGCCATTTGGATTTGCTCCTGGATTGTTTTTACACCACTCGCTGCTTCACAGCAGGAGAGTAATTACGGCGCAGATCCAAGAAAGAAATATATCTATCATGTTCCTGGCACCGTCTACGTAGGTAACGATTAAGTCTTACTTATGTAAGACGCCTACGGTCTTGGACGAAGTTCGGCAAGCCGAACTTAGCCATAAATTTGAAGCGAAGAATTATACAGCAACTCATCGCTTCAAGCAATTAGTTTGCTTGTGCGTCCAGAGTGTTCTGGTCAACCGCAACACCTGCACCCATAGTGGTAGAGATGCTTACTTTCTTGATGAAAGCGCCTTTCGCTGAAGAAGGCTTAGCTTTCTTCAGAGCTACCAGCAGAGCTTCCAGGTTACCTTTCAGCTTGTCAGCGTCGAAGTCAACCTTACCGATGGTGGTGTGGATGATACCGTTCTTGTCGTTACGGTAACGAACCTGACCAGCTTTAGCGTTCTTAACTGCTTCAGCAACATTAGGAGTTACAGTACCAACTTTCGGGTTTGGCATCAGACCGCGAGGACCCAGGATAGTACCCAGTTGACCTACAACGCGCATTGCATCTGGAGATGCGATAACTACGTCGAAGTTCATTTCGCCTTTCTTAACTTGCTCAGCCAGGTCTTCCATACCAACGATGTCAGCACCCGCTTCTTTAGCAGCTTCAGCATTCGCACCTTGAGTGAATACCGCTACGCGGATGTCACGGCCAGTACCGTGTGGCAGTACAGTTGCGCCACGAACGTTTTGGTCTGATTTACGTGCATCGATGCCCAAGTTAACAGCAACGTCTACACTTTCAACGAATTTAGCAGTAGCCAGTTCTTTCAGAAGAGCAACAGCTTCGTTGATGTCGTACTCACGAGTCACATCAACTTTCTCGCGGATTACGCGCATGCGCTTAGTCAGTTTTGCCATTGTCTTAACCCTCTACTACCAGACCCATTGAACGAGCGGTACCAGCGATTGAGCGTTTCATCGCTTCAATGTCTGCACCAGTCATGTCTTTCGCTTTAGTTTCAGCGATTTCCTGGATCTGAGCGTCAGTGATAGTACCAACTTTCTCAGTGTTAGGACGGCCTGAACCAGACTTGATACCCGCTGCTTTCTTCAGCAGAACTGCTGCAGGTGGAGTCTTCATTTCGAAAGTGAAAGAACGGTCGCTGTATACAGAGATAACTACTGGAGTTGGCAGACCTTTCTCTAGCGATTCTGTACGTGCGTTGAACGCTTTACAGAATTCCATGATGTTCACGCCGTGCTGACCCAGAGCAGGACCAACTGGTGGACTTGGGTTAGCCATACCAGCTGCAACTTGCAGCTTGATGTAAGCTTCTACTTTTTTAGCCATTACTAAATACCTAAATTTGGGTTCAAACGTCTACTTTCGACAAGCAGACTCCCCGTTTAACAAAAGGGCGCGAAATTGTATTCAAATTTCGCGCCCCTCGCAACTGTTACCGAGCAAAAAATGATCAGGATTTTTCTACTTGGCTGAATTCCAGTTCTACCGGTGTTGCACGACCGAAGATAGAGACAGACACCTTCAAGCGGCTCTTCTCGTAATCGACTTCTTCTACCACACCGTTGAAGTCCGCAAATGGGCCTTCAGTAACACGGATAACTTCACCCGCTTCATACACAGTTTTGTGTACTGGCGATTCGCTCGCTTTCTCCAGACGGTTCAAGATAGCGTCTGCTTCTTTATCAGAAATCGGCGCAGGGCGGTCTGGTGTACCGCCGATGAAGCCCATTACACGTGGTACGCTACGCACCAGGTGCCATGACTCATCGTTCATCAGCATCTGAACCAGAACATAACCTGGGAAGAACTTACGTTCGCTCTTACGACGCTGACCTGCGCGCATTTCAACCACTTCCTCGGTCGGTACCAAAACCTCACCAAAGAAGTCTTCCATCTCGTGCATTTTGATATGTTCTTTCAGCGACTTCGCTACACGGCCTTCAAAACCGGAGAAAGCCTGAACAACAAACCAACGTTTTTTTGGAGCTTCGCTCATGTAGTTAACCTCACACGCCAGTGAATAGGCGGACCAGACGGACCATGATTCCGTCGATGCCCCACAGGATGAGCGCCATGACGACAGTGACAGCCAGAACGATGAGAGTGGTTTGCAAAGTTTCCTGGCGAGTAGGCCATACCACTTTACGCACTTCCATACGCGATTCACGTGCAAAGGTGATCGCTGCTTTACCTTTGGCAGTCAGTGCAGCGACACCACCCGCGGCGGCAACCAACACAACAACTGCAGCAGCTCGTAGCACGACAGACATATCACTGTACAGGCTATTTCCCACTACCGCTACGGCCAATAAGGCAAAGACCACAACCCATTTCAGGGCGTCCATTGACCCGGTTTGGGCTTCAGCATTCGCTTTCATACATTCTACCTGTAACTAGTCTACTTCATAGACGACAACAACCTCGCGTCAGCGAGGTAAAAGAACAAGGAAAATAGCTTTAGATTCATATGACCGTCTATTTTCTTATCCCTAAAACAATGTTCACTGCGGCAAATCGGTGAAAAAAAGTCCAATCCAAAGATTTGGCGCAGAAAAAGGGCATCAAATGATGCCCTTTTTGCTAGTGTGTCGTCAAATCTTATTCGATGATTTTAGCAACAACACCTGCGCCAACAGTACGGCCGCCTTCACGGATTGCGAAGCGCAGACCTTCATCCATTGCGATTGGAGCAATAAGAGTTACAACCATTTGGATGTTGTCGCCTGGCATTACCATCTCAACGCCTTCTGGCAGTTCGATGGTACCGGTCACGTCAGTAGTACGGAAGTAGAACTGTGGACGGTAGCCTTTGAAGAACGGAGTATGACGGCCGCCTTCGTCTTTAGACAGAACATATACTTCTGATTCGAAAGTCGTGTGTGGAGTGATAGAACCCGGCTTCGCCAGTACTTGACCACGCTCAACTTCGTCACGCTTAGTACCACGCAGCAGAACACCAACGTTCTCACCTGCACGGCCTTCGTCCAGAAGTTTACGGAACATTTCAACACCAGTACAAGTAGTAGTGGTAGTCTCTTTGATACCAACGATAGCGACTTCGTCACCTACGCGAACGATACCTTGCTCAACACGACCCGTTACAACAGTACCACGGCCTTGGATTGAGAATACGTCTTCGATTGGCAGGATGAATGGCTTGTCGATCGCACGCTCTGGCTCTGGGATGTAAGAATCCAGTGCTTCTGCCAGCTCAACGATTTTCGCTTCCCACTCAGCTTCGCCGTTCAGTGCACCCAGTGCAGAACCTTGAATTACTGGGCAGTCGTCGCCTGGGAAGTCGTACTCAGACAGCAGTTCACGAACTTCCATCTCAACCAGCTCAAGCAGCTCTTCGTCGTCAACCATGTCACACTTGTTCATGAATACAAGGATGTATGGAATACCAACCTGGCGACCCAGCAGGATGTGCTCACGCGTTTGTGGCATTGGACCGTCAGTTGCCGCAACAACCAGGATACCACCGTCCATTTGCGCAGCACCAGTGATCATGTTTTTAACATAGTCAGCGTGTCCTGGGCAGTCTACGTGTGCGTAGTGACGTGAAGGAGTATCGTACTCTACGTGTGAAGTCGAGATAGTGATACCACGCTCACGCTCTTCTGGCGCGTTATCGATTGATGCGAAGTCACGCGCTGCACCGCCGTATACTTTAGCAAGTACAGTACAGATAGCTGCAGTCAGAGTGGTTTTACCGTGGTCAACGTGGCCGATAGTACCAACGTTAACGTGCGGTTTCGTACGTTCAAATTTTTCTTTAGACATGACAGTCCCTCTAAGCACGGTATTTTGGTGGTTTAACGACCACACATACAACAAACGGATTTTTGTTGAGTATATGACAAATGGCTTGAAGTAACTTTGGGGAGAAAGAGTGGTGCTGATACCCAGATTTGAACTGGGGACCTCACCCTTACCAAGGGTGCGCTCTACCAACTGAGCTATATCAGCACTATAAGATTGGAGCGGGCAGCGGGAATCGAACCCGCATCATCAGCTTGGAAGGCTGAGGTAATAGCCATTATACGATGCCCGCTTTCAGTTTCTCGTAGAGCTATTCAAACTATTTGAAATAGTGGTGGTGGGAGAAGGATTCGAACCTTCGAAGGCGGAGCCGTCAGATTTACAGTCTGATCCCTTTGGCCACTCGGGAATCCCACCAAATTGTTCTTTTTTGTCGTAATGGTGCCGGCTGCCGGAATCGAACTGGCGACCTACTGATTACAAGTCAGTTGCTCTACCAACTGAGCTAAGCCGGCGACAAGTGCTGCGCATTCTATTCAATGATTTTTAGCGTTGCAATAGGTAATTTAAAAATTTCACCCAAATAAGATCTTATGGGGCATTAATTCACCAATTTGCTCCGTTTTTTAGCTAGATGGCGCAGCGTTATATCCCCTCCATACTTCCACAAACCGCATCGATAAGGTATTGTCGCTCTCCTTAACACACAGATTCATCCAGAGTATGAGTGATTTACTAACTCCATATTTGTCGTTCGACCGTGAGCAATGGTCAGAATTGCGCGACTCAGTGCCAATGACGCTTGACGAGACCGATCTCGAAAAGCTGCGTGGTATTAACGAGCATTTGACGATGAATGAAGTGCGGGATATCTACCTGCCGCTTTCGCGACTGCTGAATTTGTATGTAAAGGCGCGAAAAGGCCGCACCCAAGTCCTTGAACACTTTTTGGGACAAAAAGACAATAATGTTCCGTATGTGATTGGTATTGCTGGCAGTGTGGCAGTCGGAAAAAGTACAACTGCACGTTTGCTGAAAGCACTGCTGGAACGCTGGCCTGAACACCCTAAAGTCGAGCTCATCACCACTGATGGTTTTCTTCATCCCAACAAGATCCTCAATGAGCGTGGATTGATGAAGAAAAAAGGGTTTCCAGAGTCTTACGATATCCGAGGTCTGGTGCAGTTTGTTGCCGATGTGAAATCGGGGAAATCAAGGGTTGAAGCGCCCGTCTATTCGCATCTGGTCTATGACATCACTGAAGACACCAAAGTCGTCCAACAGCCTGACATTTTGATCGTGGAAGGTCTGAATGTATTGCAAAGTGGTATGGATTACCCGCACGACCCTCACCGCGTTTTTATCTCGGACTTCTTAGATTTTTCTATCTACGTTGATGCGGACAGCGAGTTACTGAAAACCTGGTACATCGAGCGCTTTATGGCGTTCCGTAAAGGTGCGTTTCAGAACCCAACATCTTATTTCCACCACTACACCAAGCTTTCGCATGATGAAGCGGTACAGACAGCATCAGGTATTTGGGAAGAGATTAACGGTAAGAATCTGGAAGAGAACATTCTTCCTACGCGCGAGCGTGCTGGCTTAATCCTCCAGAAAGGAACCAACCACGCGGTTCAAACCGTTAAAGTTAGGAAATAGCTTAGTCGTCAGCACGCAGGCTGATCTCTCCGCCGAGATATGGGGTAATGCCATTTTCGGTTTCCAGCAGCAAAGCCCCTTGCTCATTGATCCCGCGCGCAATCCCCTTAACCACTCGCTCACCCAGCAGTAATTTCACCGCACGACCCTGGAAGTTGTCATAGCTGTCCCAGCGTGGCACAAAGCCTGCCATTCCAGTTTCTTCATATTGCTTCAGCGCTTCTGTTACGCCATTTATCAAAGCGGCTGCCAAAGCATTTTTGTCGGGGAGTGGATGGCAAGCATCCTGAAGATTTGCCCAGCTTTGATCCACTTCATCTGTTTCAGGCATTGCAACGTTAAGTCCCATACCAATAACCAAATGAGCGGCATCGCCAGCCTGACCCGTCATTTCTACCAAAATACCGGCAAGCTTCTTGTCATTCCAATAAAGGTCATTTGGCCACTTGACCTTAACCCCTTCGGCTCCCAGATTCTGCAAGGTTTCAGCCATAGAAACACCCACAACAAGGCTTAATCCCATCGCAGCAGCCATCCCTGCATCTAATCGCCAATACATGGAAAGGTAAAGGTTGGCACCAAAAGGAGAAAACCACGCTCTGCCACGGCGTCCACGGCCTGCCTGTTGATACTCGGCAAGACAGGCGGAGCCGGACTCCAACTGACCTACGCGATCCAGAAGATGCTGGTTTGTAGAGTCAATCACGGGGATAAGCTCAAATGCGGGAACGTTTAGTTGCGCGTTTAGCGCGCCTTCATCAAGGAGATTAAGCGGCGCAGGCAGGCAATAGCCTTTACCTTGGACGCGGAACACATCCACACCCCACTGTTGCAATACTTTGATGTGTTTGCTGATTGCAGCTCGGCTCATACCGAGCTCTTCACCCAATTTTTCACCTGAGTGGAACTGGCCGTCTGCCAGCATTTTTATAAGAGCCAGGCGGGGCGTATTATCTAGCGCTGGCATACAGCCTCCAATGTGGTTTCTTGAGTCGCCCCCATAAAGCGAACCTCGTGTTCTAGCAAGACTCCAAAACGTTGGTAAACGGTATCAACCACTTCTTTCGCGAGAGTCACCACATCGCTGGCTGTAGCACCACCACTGTTTACCAGCACCAATGCCTGTTTATCGTGAACAGACGCGCCACCGACGCTTTTGCCCTTTAGGCCACACTGATCGATGAGCCAGCCCGCAGCGAGCTTCACTTCTGAACTCGATACTTCAAACGAAGGCATCTTTTCATTATCAGCTAAGAGAGATTTTACCTGTGTCTTAGGCACAACTGGGTTTTTAAAGAAGCTTCCGGCATTTCCTAAGAGATTAGGATCAGGCAGCTTTTCACTTCGAATTTCGCAGACCTTATCAAACACCTCTTTGGCAGAAACGTCATTCTCACTCGCCAAATCGCCCAGAGCCCCGTAACCTATCACGGGCTTCCAAGCTTTCGATAACTGGAAGCCTACAGCAAGAATAATGGCTTTATCTTTGAGTTCACGCTTGAACACAGAGTCCCGGTAACCAAATTCACAGGCCCCCGGCCCCATGCGAGCGACTTCGCCGGTTTCAAGCATCAGGACATCGACATACTCACAGCGCTCATTCAGCTCAACACCGTAAGCGCCGATGTTCTGAATGGGCGCCGAGCCTACCAGGCCAGGGATAAGCGCAAGGTTTTCAAGGCCAGGCATACCCTGTTCAATCGTCCATTTCACCAATTGGTGCCAGTTTTCCCCGCCAGCCACATGAAGGTGCCAATGCGAAGCTGTCTCATCAACATCAATACCCTTTAGGCGGTTTAGAACCACTATCCCATCAAAATCTTCACAGAACAGAAGATTACTGCCTTCGCCAAGGACGATCTTTTGCTCGTCAGCACGATCACGCCAGATCGTGATAAAATCTTCCGCGCTTTGCGCTTCAATAATGGCTTTGGCCTGAACATCAATACCAAAGGTGTGAAATGGTTTTAGCGATGTAGTAGACAGGATATTCATTCGGATCGCAGTTTCGTTTTGATAAAGTCTTAGCGATGTATACTACCCCATCCGCCTTGAATTCACAGTGATTTGATAACCATGGCCGACACACGATATGCCCTCCTCGACCCACTCCGTTTTCCACTGGTGGCTCGTTTTTACAAAACACATTACCCAGCAGGGAAGCCGAAGAAAGACGAAATCATTTGGACGGCAGAAAATAGCAGCGGTCTTTTTGGTTCAGTTAGATTCAGGCAGTTTCATGACTTCCAACTTCTGACTGGTATGCTTATTGCCCCCGAGCAACGAGGGAAAAAGCAGGGAGAAGCTTTCCTCAATGCCGTCCAAACTCAGATTCAAACTAAAGCTTGTTATTGTCTGGCGTATCGCTATTTAGAAAAACTCTACAAAGAGGCCGGATTTGAAGTGATCGAGGTCAGTAATCTGCCCGAAGAATTACGTGGCCGATACCAAAGCTATTGCAACAGTGGTAAAGATCTTATCCCTATGCGTCACAACTCCATGTCACAGTTTTAAATCGGGATAGCTGACACACGGATATCGCTGGAAATTGCACAATTTCTGGTACAATACTGGGTTTGATTTGCGTTAACACGACCCAGTGTCGAACTTAATGAGGCAACAATGGTTTCAGCTACTGCCAATAAGCAGTTGATCGATCAGCTCCCGAAAATTGCGCACCGTCCAGACCAGATGGAAACACTGCTCGATGCGACCACCTTCAGGGAGCGTCTGCTTCACGAAATAGCTCACGCTAAATATCGTATTTACCTTGTTGCTCTGTATCTGCAAGACGACGAGGCAGGGCGTAATATCCTTGATGCGCTCTATGAAGCAAAACAAAAGAATCCGGTTCTGGATATCAAAGTACTGGTTGACTGGCACCGAGCCCAGCGCGGCCTGATTGGCGCTGACAAGTCAGACGGTAATGCTGCGCTTTACCGCGAGTACGCTGAGAAATACCAGCATAAGATTGATGTGCTGGGCGTACCTGTGAGAAACAGGGAAGTCTTTGGCGTCCTGCACCTTAAAGGCTTTGTCTTTGATGATACTGTTATTTATAGCGGCGCAAGTCTGAATGATGTGTATCTTGCCCAGCATGACCGCTACCGTTATGACCGCTACCATGTCATCAATAGCAAAACACTAGCCGACTGCATGGCAGGCTTTATCGGAAACACCTTGGCGGCCAGTTCTGCAGTCACATGCCTTGCGCAGCCTAACCGCCCGGAAGTAAAAGTACTCAAGCCAGCTATCCGCGAATTACGTGCAAGACTGCAGGCAGCCAGCTATCAGTTTATTTCGCAACATATCAATGACGATCAAATTGGCCTCACGCCAATGGTGGGATTGGGTAAGCGTAAGAACTTCCTGAACATTCAGATTTGTCGTTTAATCGCCAGTGCTGAAAATGAACTCATCATATGTACGCCTTACTTCAACCCTCCGCGCAGTGTGACTCGTGAAATAAGACTTGCCTTGCGTAGAGGTGTGAACGTCACCATTATCGTAGGCGATAAAACAGCGAATGACTTCTACATCCCTCCTAGTGAGCCGTTCAAAACGATTTCAGGTTTACCTTATCTTTATGAAATGAACCTACGCAATTTCGCACGTCGTAATGAAGCCGCTATCGCCAAGCGTCAATTGAAAATCCACCTTTGGAAGCACGACGACAACAGCTTTCATCTCAAAGGGATTTGGGTAGACAGATCCTACATGCTACTGACGGGTAACAACCTCAACCCTCGTGCATGGAAGCTGGATCTTGAAAATGCCATCTTGCTTCACGACAAACGTCGTTTGCTGGAAGCCGAAGCCCAAAGGGAAATCGATACGATTTTGGAGCACACTCAGCTGATTGGCAGTTACAAGCAAATTGAAAAGCTGGAAGTTTACCCGCCTCAAGTACAAAGATTGCTAAAACGTATCAAGCGCATCAGGGCAGATCATCTGCTTAATCAGATACTTTAAGGAGTCAGACGTGATTGCTTCTATCGATGTGGACCCACAGAAAACCTTTACACTGATCTGCCCAGGCGAATTACCTGTGCAAGGCGGAGATAAGATTGGTCCCGCACTTAACGAACAGGCAACAAAGGCACAATTCCGCGTCCTCACAAAGGACGCGCATCCAGCCAACGCAGTTTGGGTAGTCGACAGTCACGATAAGATGCTAGTTCCTTTGGAGCATGCCAATGCGGACCTTACTTGGGTATCCCATGCAGTACCTGGCACCGAAGGCTTTGAAACTATTCCAGAACTCCCTGAAGTAACTGAATATGACCATGTCATTTGGAAAGGTGTAGAGCCAAATCTCCACCCTTACGGTGCATGTTTCCATGATATTCAGGAAAAGCTCAGCACTGGCCTCATTGAATGGCTTAAAGCCAAAGGTATCACCACTGTATTAGTCGGTGGTCTCGCTACTGACTACTGCGTTAAAACCACTGCAATGCAATTAAAGATGCATGGTGGCTTTGATGTTTGGGTTAACCTAGAAGCTTGTCGAGGCATTGCTGAAGAAACAACTGAAACAGGCTGCGTTGAAATGCGTGATGCCGGTATCCACGTTATAGAAACGCTGGAAGAGTTCACGGCATAACTCACTAAATGAACCCCAAAAACACCACCTGAGAAGGTGGTGTTTTTTATATCTATTATTTGGAAGCTCCAACTTTATTTACCATGAGCTAAGTGCTTGTATGGTAGTTGTCTGAAATTAAGGCTAGGAAAAAGGGAGCGATAGTAAATATGAAAAGATGTAGATGCAAAAAAGCCCTGACCGTCAGGTCAGGGCTTCTTCAAAATTCAAGCCTGGCGATGTCCTACTCTCACATGGGGAGACCCCACACTACCATCGGCGCTGTTACGTTTCACTACTGAGTTCGGCATGGAGTCAGGTGGGTCCATAACGCTATGGTCGCCAAGCAAATTCTGTGGCTTTATCCCGCTGGCTATAAAGCACGCTAGCGGCGTTACTTTGCTCCCTCACTCGGTCATGTACAGTCGTACACTCCCTCGTT
>NZ_FIZY01000023.1 GCF_900060185.1 Grimontia marina
ACTTCGTCTTCATAAAACACCGGATGGTCAACACTGCATTTGTCCAGCGCCTCACTTATCTGAGCGAGCTTTTCTTCCTTGTCAGGGTCTCGAATATTGAGGGTAGGTGCCGCCCTACGCCAGACGATCCCGATTTTCGGTAACCAACGCCTGACCGTAGAAGCCGCCACTGTACTTTGGAATACATCATTGAGCTGCATCGTTAAAAGCTCTGTACTCCAGCGGCTTCGCTGATAACCGAAATCCTGCGGGGAAAACTGAACCAGAATAGTCAGCATCGCACACATTTCGCTAACGGGAAGCGTTGGCGGTCTGCCAACAGGCAAAGCGTGCAGGGCATCCATACCACCTTGAGTAAACCAGTCAATCCACCTACCCACTGAGGAGCGGGCTGCACTGATAATACGGCAGACATCGACAATCGTTTTGCCTTCGTGGAGTTGCATGAGAGCAATAAGTCTGCGGGCATAATCCTTGTCCTTGGTAGTCTGTATCGCTTTTTTCATCCTACGACGTTCGCCACGAGGTATCGGTGCTATGATGGCCATCACTCAGTCCTTTTGTCGGTATGTTTCGGTTTGGCGATTGATCAGATCGCACAAAGCGGACTGAGTTTCTCTTATCTTTGAGATCTACTATTAGGAACAGCTATTTAGCATCTCTTGAGCATCAACCTTCATAATACTTCCACACTCATAAAGAAACTTAATGATCTGCTCACATGAAACTAAACATTCTCGATAGGGCGTTAAATCAAACTCCTCCCTCATCAAACTTCCAGCGACATATACAGGTGTGGAAATACAAACAAGTCGAACATTATCTGTTTCACCTTCCATTGCATGAGAGATAAAATCTGCCGCTTCATCATTCACTTTAGCTCTAAGTTCAATATGTTTAACCGAATTATATTTCAATATAGAAAACGACTTAGTATTTTCTTTCAAAGACTTCGCCAAAGCTATTCGACTAGGTTGATGGAAGGCAGTTTTCTTTCTATCACTAAATATAGATAGCAATGTCGAGTGCGGTATTATTACATTCTTAAATAACTCGATCGTTTGTTCCAAAAGTCTAAAATTTGACAAGCTAAAGATAGATGTCAGGTCTAGTGCTATTATTTCTGGTTTAACCTCAACCTCTCCACGATTTAAGCTATACGCTGGTATCAAGCATTTCCTATTAACTTCAATTCCATTTCTATTAACTATCCAAGGTGTAATATAAAAGCTTGATATTGTACGATTTAGTATAGAAGCTATAAGAGTACTTGGTGCATCTCCAGAAACAAACAATTCCCAAGCTTTATTAGGTTTTTCCTTATTAGAACCTAAAATATCACCTACCTCTTCCAAAGAAACTCTTCTAATTGGACCATCATTTTCTGATAATTCAACAGCCTTTTGAAGCCAATCTGTTACTTCCTCTTTGTCATCAAGACCTAAATTCGTCGCAATGGAGTAGGCTGATGCTAATATTTCTGGGTTGTTGGGTTCTTTGTTTACGGCTTCTGCAACGAATTTTTTTGCTCTATTTGGTAAAACAGCTTCTGCTAAATAAGACTTTCTAAAGAGCTCTTTTGCACTCAACTCTGTTCGGTTTTCCCATGCTAACTCAATGTTGCGAACAAGCGCTTCCCAATCTCCTGTGCAAAGGTTTAGACTATCTTCAAGATCATCAATTAAATGATGATTTCCACTTTCATTTCCAAAGTACTTTGAAATCCATTCTCTACATTCATGAACTTTACCTTCCCTATATAGATTCCATGCTGCATGAATTTGTAGTTGAGTAGATTGCTCAATTAACTCAGAGTTTTTAGATATAAATTTTGAAATCTTTTCAAAATTATGATTTGAACTGTAGGTAATAATCAAATCTTCAGCAGCACTAATATTTTTAGTTATAGAATAGTATTCTTCTTGATATTTCTCTAATCGTTCATCTTTAAGTCTTCTCAATAGAGAAATTAGTACTGACAAGTCCTCCAAGCTATTACTTTTACTATATTGTTCTTCTAGAAGAGAGAGTTTATCTATGTTTTCTTCAGATCCAATCACAGATATAAAGTAATCATACTGCTCTTTAGTTAGCTTACCTTTTCTATATAAAGCCCCGCATTCTTTTTGAGCTAATACATCTTTCCCCATAAAGTTATATGCTTGAATCTTTAAATTAAAAATGGAGTGCAACTCTATATACTTCAAAAATAAATCTATATTTTTTTCAATTTCTTCTATAACTTTTTGTGGCTCATTAATTTTTAGAAGTAAAGCATACTTTGCTATAACTGCATGGTAGTCATTTCCAAGTGTTATCGTAACTCTTTTATTTATCTCTAATTCTACTAAACTAAAGTCTAGTTCTAAATCACCAATAAGGGGAAGAATACGAATTGCATCATCAATATTTCTCTCATCACTAAAAATATTTTCCACTATAGATTTTGCACTAGCAAATGATTCTCTGTCATTTAGCTCTATCCATAGCGCATAATCAGACGCTACCTTTCCAACAGTTTCTAGATCATTATCCTTCAATTCATCCACCACACTTCTAAAAAGACATACAGCTCTTTTCCTGAGATTTATCGAGTCTACATCTGATTTAAATGGGAAGTTACGAACTAGAACAGGAACACCTACCAACAATTGGTTTCGAGCTGATTCTACAACCGATGAACACAATAATATTAAAGCTGTAAAGTACTTTAAGGTAGTAGTTGATAGTAAATCCTCTTGAATCAATTGATTTACTTCAGTTAAGGCTTGATCCCAACGCTGTTGGTTAATGAGTGACATCAGAAGAGATATCTGTCCATCAACAAAGAGTTCACATATGGATATATTAGTGTCCTCAAACCAAGAAATCGCCATACTCGAATCATACTTATTTAGCAATATAAATGCTGCTGATAAGCGTTCAGAGGAAATATCTTTAAGAAGACTTGCAACGCACTCTTTTACGTTTTCTTCGTTAGAATTTATGAAAGCATGAGCAATACTTTGTTCATCGAGAGTATATAGTTGCATTGATTTTTCAATCAGATCAGATACTAGAACTAATTCGGACTGTTCAAAACACAACAGTCTAGCTATCCATGCACAAGCTCTGCTTCGAAGCTCAACCGATGTTTTAGCAAACATACCATCATCTAACAGTGCTCGACCCAACTTGATAGAGAGTTCTATTGTTGGAAAAATATTAAAAAACCTATATTTAATGATTTTTTCTAACTGCTGATTTAACTCAGTATCTAAGAATTTCGTAGCAAAAACTTGAGTGCTAGCAAAATGGTCTAGCTTTGTTACCACCTTGTTAACATTTTTCAGTTCACCGCTGAGTCCATCGACCTTTAGCTCTATCCGTTCTTGTTGAGAAACAAATTCATTTTTTTTTTCCAGGAAACTGCTTACATGCCTATATACTTCTGATTCTTTTGTGTCAGGTTTGCATATTGAGTAGTGGTCTGCGTCAACCATTATTGGATCTTCTTTGACACCAGGATCTGCACTATCAGGCTCTACTACCCAAACAGATTTTTTGAATATCCACCAACTATATGTTGTGGGACGATCCTCCATTAGGGCTAAGTTTTGAACACCATAATTGGCTGACCAGTTTTTATACCAGTTTTTTAAACCCACTAAATGCGGATCGTTTTTCTTTAGGCTCTCCGTGACTCCTGAGTTAGTCAATACAATCCTAACTTTGTCACTAAGAGTTGCTAGTGACGATCCCGTATGAGGAGTGCCTAAAAATACAACTTTCTTCACTCGAATTAAGAACGAAGAAACATCCTCTCGTTCAGAGCGTTGATCGCTAGCATGACGCAGTAACTGCTTGATCACTAATCCACCGAAACTGTGTCCTACCAATATAATCTCGCCGCTTTTCAACTCAGGAATTGTCAGGAGTAACTCGAATATATTGCTCCCCCTACGCACCAGATGCATAGAGTCATTACCGAATTTTTTAGCATCATAATCGACAGACCATACAAAAGTACTTTCCTGGTCTTCACCAATCCAAACGGGCCACACCGTTTCATCACTAGATTTCCATGTATCGATAGCATGGCCATCCAAACCGTGCACAAAAATAACATGCTTATTTGGTGTCTCATCTGAGCTGTAGAGTATTTTTAGAGAAGCCATATAGGATCACTTAGACAGTATTTTCAATCAATTGCATATTAACACGCTAAAACTTGTCTCGGAACAAATCTCAATATTTCAGTATATTACTGATTGGTTTCCGAAGTGTCTTATATGTTGTCTATCAAGTCGGTAGCTATTCACATTCACAAATGATGATTTGTCACACTAGAAGTTACCCTTAGTTTGCTGACGTACATTTTTACAAAACCGTTTTCATTTTCTTCCCGAATCGAACCACTAAACTAGAGCAATATCTTTCATCTTCCAAGTGTTGTAAGTGAAGTAACCTTCCCCACTTACAACACTCTTGTTCCAACTTAGACTGGGAAAAAGTAGAGGCTGTACCCATCACGCTTTTTCACTTCAATAAATCCATCCTCTACAAGCACTTTTAATGCTCTGCCAACACGGCCACTTTGGTTGATGGGAAAGCTCATGTTTTTACAAATATGACCAGCTGTAAGCCACTCAAACTGAGAATCTGTGCTTTCGTTGGATTGGCAAATACGCTCTTTCAGCAATTCGTACCATGGTCCTTTATCGACAAATGACTCATTGGCCTCTCCAATCAACTTCAGTTCCTCTTCAGAGAGATGCCAGCCTTCGCCGCGCTCGTACCAGTGTTTCACTTCGAGCCAAAATTGTATAAGAGACTCTGGATCTACTAGTGTAGTTCTGCCGTTGGGAGTGAACTTCCACCCAAGTATGCTGTTAACTGTTTCAATGTCTATGCGGCCTTCAATTTCAATCGATGCGTATCGGGTATTACCGGTTGCATCTTTTAGGAAGTCAGCTCGGTTTACTGTTCCAATGAAATTGGTCTGGCGAGGCTTATGGATATCCGAACGGCCAAATGGAGGCCGAATAGTATCCATCCCCTTAGTAATAAAAGCCTTCAGTGCACCCTGGCTGTGCTTTGTCGTGGTTTCCAACTCTCCGAGCTCTACAATCCAAGCCCGAATGCACGTTAGTACCTGATCTTTATTGTGAGGGTTTAGCTCTGCACCTTCGAGGAATCCGTGGTCAACGACACTTGCAAGTCTTTGGATGAATGCCGTTTTAACGCTAGATTGCTCACCCTTTATTGTAGGAATCAGCTTACTTTTAAAACCGGGCTCATAAACAGAAGCAATACAGCCAACAAGCCACCGAGTTAAAGCAATCTTAGCGACTATTGGATTCGTTGCCGGTAAACACTGAATGACCTCATTGACCCGACATACCCCATCCCACTTTTTTGCTGCTAAAAGACGCTGAACGGGGTGATAGTCGTTTTCTCTAGCTACTGTGATGAGGTGATCATCGATACCCTGTTTTGGAAAACCTGTTATGGAAGAAACGCTGATGAGCTTACTTCTGAGCTCATCTTCTTTGAAAATAATATTTTTATGATGAACTTCGACGCGATACGTCATTAAGTTGAATGCCGCTTTAAATCCCACAAAGTGAAGTAAGGCAGAGAGGTTTTCCGCTGTATTCTGTATTCGCTTCTGCCCTCCTCGCTCACTGACATGCGGAAAATCTGGCAACTCGGGACTAGATGGCGTCTTTTGTTCATTAATCCGTTTCATCACTAATCCACTCCTTGCTCTTCCAACCAAGCCTGAAAGACGGATGCTTTCCAGCCAAGGCAACGACCATTAAATTGGATAGGTTTAGGGAAACGTTTCTCTTTTGCCCACCAACGCCAAATCGTTTTGGGGTCACGGTTGAGAGCAGCAGACACTTCTTGCAGTGACATAATTCTATCTTGCGGCATGGTAACCTCCTCGAAGCAGTTGTTGCCGTTAACTAAGGAGGTTGCCGGTTAGCAGTTCTAAGCTCACGAAAGATAAATAACTTTCGGGGAAAGTTATTTATCTTTCTACTTCAGTTGCTTTTGAACCAATTAGCGATTGTTTTCTCACAAGGAAGGTCATCATAGGGAGTATTAGTTTTATTGAAATGCTCTTGGATGGCAGCAAGTGCGATAGAGGGCTTATTGATGACACCTTCACCCAACTCAGGAATACTCATCACCAGGGCTTTTATCATTGCAACTTGCTTTGGTTCAGTGCGTGGTTTCCTTTGTTTTTTTGGTTCACCATAGGCTTGGTAATAGACCTCACTCACCGTTCTGCCTTCGAGAGTCGCCTGCTTAATAAGCAGTAAGTCTTCGCGTGAGATAAGCCATTCTTTAAGACAGCGGGGCTGTTCGACTGTCGCTTTGATTTGAAGGACATCATCAACGTCAGGCGGTAATTCAGCCAATACACATAGCGGTTTGCCTTCCTTTCCAACAAACTTGAATTCTTCATCAGCCTCCAGCCGCCAACTTCCTGCTATCTCACCAACACAAGATACTTTCCACCCCGTTTGCTCAGGGAAAAGGCTCAACTCAGCCAAATCCGAGAACTCAGTGATTTCGTTAATGCTATCCACTTTGATATCACAAGAAATAAAGTCGTCTACCCGATGCCCATCTATAGCGACGGACAACTTATCGACAAGAGTTTTGTTGCTAGTGACTATCTCAATGTTTTCTGAGAGAAGAGAGATCTTTGGCGGTACAAACAGCGAAACCTCCCCCATTTTGATGAGGTGCTCAATATCCCACTCTTCCACTCCGTATGGTTTGAAAAGAGATACAGCTCTAGAAACATCCGCATATTCGATAGGCGGAAAAGCGCGTGCAAAGGCACTTGTCTGATTTTCCAAATTTTACCCCCTAAGTGGCACAACATTAGAATCATCTTGGTCGACACCCAGCAGGCGTACTTCCCATGCTTCAAGCGCACGCCTTTTCTCTGATAAATAGTCATATCTATCATAGTGTTTTGAGCTGACATCGTTCATAGCATGGTTCTGAATTCGGTCTCTCAACTCTTTACTGATACCTATCTCCCCCATCAAAGTCTTGCATGTTCGACGCAAGTCCCTCGGAATAAAGTGCTCAAAGTGGGGATGGTCTTCTCTGTATCTGGCAATCACCTGACTCAGCGAGTCCAAGCGGATATGTTTAGAAAGGTCTCGGGTATGGGGAAATATGTAGGGATTACCTTCTGAATAACTCTTAATTTGCCTGAAAAGATCCATCGCTGTATCCGTCAAAGGCAATAGATGGTCTCGTTTGTTTTTGGAAACATCGGCTACAACTAAGAGTGTTTTTTCTTCCCAGTTTATCGCTTCCCATTTGGATGCCGCCAGCTCATACGGACGTTGGCCGCCAGTGTGAATACACAGTAAAAGTAGCGCTCTCATCACTGGGCTGGCTCTAACACCCTCGATTTCATGCTCAATATCATGCATAAACTCTCTTAGCTCTGGGTAAGAAAGGAACCGCTGCCCCACACGCTCTGCACTTTTCTGTTTTTTTATCTGGCTGACTGGGTTGTATGACAAGGCAAACTTATCATGATTCAGATAATTGGCAGGGTCATTGTCATGATATAGACCATGATTGAAAGCTGCATGAAGGTAGCTACGAACACGATTACTTTGAGTCTCGGCTCCCCTTTGAATCATGCTGGACAAAACAGCAGTGAGTTCTTTAGTAGTGACATCACAAGCTTTCGTCTCTGGAGGGATAAAAGGATACACTTCCTTTTCCAGTGCTCGATATACACTCTGGTGCGTCCGCTTGCCGTCTTTTTCCATTTGAGACACATAGCTTTTGAACAATGCTTCTATCGAGCCCTTAGCTTGTTGCTCTTCAAAATCTTTTTGTTTCTGACGCTCTCGTCTCTCTAGCTCTGCTTTAGGATCCAAACCCTGCTTGAGCATATCAGCGAATTTTCTGATCCTTTCTCTGGCGTCCACTAGGCTTACGGTTGGAAAATCACCGATAGAAATAAACACACGCTTGCCTTCTTTGAAATATCGGTAAACGAAGCTCTTCCGACCTTTGGGATAGACTTTTACCCCAAGCCTTCCAGTTCCTCTTGACCTGTCGTCATCCCAAACATAGAAAGAATCTCTCTTAGGTTTTAAGCCAACAATCTCTCGCTGTGTAATCGCCATACATGCTCCTTTCATAACTACACCCAAATAAATTTAGGTGACGTTGTGGGTGTAGTTAGGATATCACTAAATGAGATTTATTGAGATGTCATGGTATATACAAAGCTCACACCACCCTATTAAAAACAGTATGTTATTACATTTTAAGATAATGTGAGATTTCTTGAGATATTAGATAATCACGACTCATAATCGATTGGTCCTTAGTTCAAATCCGCGAGGGTTCACTATATTCCAGAAGGTTAACAGGCGTAATGCCTACTAACCTTTTTTGTGTCTTCCGTTTTTTAGTCAAACAAGGAATGGCTATCGGGCCGCCAAACGTGATGAAAAAGCATGGGGCGGTTTACTCGGCGCCTTTTGCAGACATCACTGCGCATTAGGGAGCAACTTGATACCATCAAATAGGGGGATTATCGAAAGGATCAAACAACCGACAGTTCAGCGCCAGATTGACTTTCCCTAGCGCTTTGGCTTGCCAAAGCGCTCGGCTAAGTACTTTTTTTCAAGGTCAATGCCGTACTCGTTTTTCACCAGCACTACCACATCGTCATAAATCATATTCCTGGCTTCAGCATTGGCGAGTTCGCGTTCGAGTCGCTTTATCTTTTGTGCAGGTGTTTCGGACGATATAGACACAGGAGAATGCGTACGAGGTCGTGACCAATCCAACTTACCGTGTTTTCTGAGCCAGACAAGCACGGTACTGCGACCTTGAATACCATAATGCTGTTGAGCCTGTTTATAGGTCAGCTTGCCTTTTTCGACTTGGGAAACCACGTCCAGTTTGAAGGCAAGGGAGTAGTCACGTTGAGTGCGTTTAAGCGTTGTCTTTCCTGGGGTGCTCATAGATAAGTCTCCAATGTGCCTACTTATCTCAGGGCGTGACATTACTTAAAATGCGACTCACTGTCTCGGCAAAGGAGAGAAACACCCCACATTTAACAACCTGTTTATCCATCATATTGTCCTTATCAGAAACACAAAAAACGCCCAATGGCGATGCTCACTAATAAGTTAGTGTGTTTTCACTCTCTGTTTTTAAAATCGCTGATTTACGCGACCGAACCTTGATTTTCCCGTTATTGCTACACCAACGAGGCCAAAGATAACAACCCCCCCAGTTACCCAGACAGGGAAGAGTTATACACTATTTAACACTCCCAACAGAAAATAAATTCATCCTGGCAGGGTGCGCAATTTTAAAAAAAACGGCGCTGTTCGTAGAACCTCTAAATTATCCAAGGCTCCAGTGAAGTCAGAATAAGGTTGGTTTTCTATACGCCAGACATGGTATTCGCCTCTTTGGCTCACCTGACGAATTTGTAAGCAACTTTTTGCCAACTACGCAAAATCTTGCCCCCGCATGACTAGATTCTATGTTTCGCAAACACTAACTTGCCATCAGCCTCTGACTCCTCTAGTTAATATCTATCCTATCGAACAGGAAGTAGATATGGTCGAGGCGGTTAATGTTGGAGATCGAGTTACTGACTAGGATGACCAACTGGTTACGACTCATTACCATGGACTAGGTAGCTACGAGCGTTATGGTGGCGCAGTTTCACCCAAAAGAGTAATGCTATGGGAATTAAAAGATTGAACAAACTGGCAGCAGTGACGGTCCTTTCGGCTGGATGTGCTTATTCTCCGGTAGCCCTCAGTGGGCAGATACTTGAAGCTAGAAATAATCTAAAAGACTACGCACTGGTAAGCTGTCTTATTGCCATCGATCCAGAGAGTAAATTGGCCAAAGACTTGAATTTCACTAAACGAGCGCTGTCTTTCATGGGTAAAGGTGACTACAGGATTGTTCAAAACGTAGACACATTTGAAACGGAGAATGATCCCTATACCGAAGCTGTTAACATTCTGATAAGTGAAGCGAATCGCTCTATTGGATATATGAAAGATGGCTCATCATCTAGAACTTATGGTTGCTTTAATGCCGCAAAATCCGATGTATTTGATGAGTTTATAGTAAGTCAGGATGAGTTTATTGAAGATTAACGCAACACAAACAAAAAACACAGTCAAAGAGAGGTGGTTTTTAATTTATAAGTCATTGATTAATAAACAGGATTAATCAGAGAGCAATCCGTCTTTAAGATTGAATCAGACCTGACAGATTGCTTTAATTCATTTCTTCCACACTTCGAGTTAGAATTTTTACTCATTCATGCTCTGTTAATATGAGTTTGACTTAGTAAAACTAATTTGAAAGCCCAATCTATTAAGCGAACAATAAAAGCTATAAGCAGGGGGCGAAGCCAAATTGATGGTCATATTTTAATATGTGGAGCCACGTTATAAACTCACCTTTGCTCATGCATTTGGTAGACTTAATGCGGCTGTATTGCGAGCGCTATTTGCTTTACTAAAGCCGTTCGAAATCCGCTTATTTTTCACAGATTACTTCAATGTCTGCGGGAGAACATTACCAAGAGAAAATCACGTTGTAAGCAAAAGATTCACTCAGTGAATTGAGGAGAGCAACTTAACATCAGGTTCAAGATTTAAGCAACTTATCCGTAAAACGATCGGATTTTTGGTTCTTTTCATAGCTAAAAAAATACGACCAATTTTGGTATGCACTAAATTTATAAAGTATTAAAGTCGCACTTGTTATTAGTTTAAACTGGTAAGATAAATAATGTGTGACCTTTATAATAAAATACTTAAGTTAGTAGAAAATCTCGAATCAGCAACTTTAATTGACAATGAAAATGGTAGCTTCTACGTAAAAACATCGAATGACGTTTTTTTCTTATTCGTTAGTGCACAAGGCTACACCAAATTATCCTGTTACCCTACAGATGAAAAAGTCAACCCTGATCATTATAAGTTAATTTTAGAATACAACGCCTGTTATACCGAAACTGGAATTTCAATAGGTATCGATACAGATGGGCATATATGCTTTCAGACATTAATCCTAGATGATGACCTAACAAATACATTTCTTTCATTTACTAGAAAAATCATTGAATGGACAGATTTACTGAGTGGAAATAGAAGTAAAAACACCTCATTTATAAACAAAGTATTGAGAGTATAATTAATGAAAATTGAATCGTTTACACAGCCAATATTATCAAAAAGCATAGATAAAGAAATTGTTAAAAATGGCGAAAATATTGAGACTGCGCCTAGGTTTAACGCCCTCTCATTAGGAAAGAGTGGAGCTAGAACAGCAGCAATCGATGCCATTTCTGAGGGATTAAAAAAAGAATTCGGGCTCAGTCAAAATGATATTGATAGCTTAATGAAACCAATTAGAGATTCAAAGAAAATCACTGTAGGTGAATTCAATAACCTTGTAAATAAGTTAGGAAAGCAGAAGTCTACTGCTACGATTGTGAGTGAAATAGTTAAACTACCAGCACAGACTAATACTAACATGGCCAAAACTTGGGTTCATGGTACAGATGCTATTGGTGAAATACTGTCCAGCCGCGAAGTATGGGGCGGGCATGCAGGCATAAAAGTACTGGGAGGAGATGCCAGTGGTGGGGTTGAAGATAAATCTCAAACCCACCACTTCTTTGTTGCTCAAACAGGTGACAAAGGGATTAGTGACAGGCCAGGGAATGCGTTTACTAAAGCTAGGCAGAACGCAGCGAATAAGTTACAGAATAATATAGAGCTCGGTTCATGGAAAGCTGCAGGTTATCCTCTTCTGGGCGTTTTAGAGTTTTCAAGTAATCTTGACTCAAGCTTGGATGGGAATACCTTTCAACAGAAAGGAGATGGAATTGGTGGTATCAATACCTTTATGAATGAAAAGGGCAAGTATACACAAAAGCTTGAAGGTGCCATGAAACCACAAGCGTTGAGACTGATGAATGAGCACGATATGGTTAATCTGGCCCTATTTCTAAAAGCAAGCCATGAGTCCGAAGACTTAGAGCAGTTCCTACCAATTCAGATAAGAGTTTTGAATGGTGATAATGCTAAAGCATCAGATAACGTCAATAAGTTTTTAAAGAGTGACAATGGTTTTCGTTCTCTTTTCACTACCGATATGGAAAGCGGTTGGAAAACCTACAATACTCAAGATGTCTTGAACGTAATAGAAAAGCTAAAAGTATAAAAACTTATCTATTATGACTTTGACATGACCGAGCTTGTTGAAAAATGGATAGGTTTCTGAGGTACCCATCTGAGCACCTCATTTCATGCAGAAATTCCTCAACAAGCTTTTGCCCATAATCGTGTCAGGCCGACCTGTTCTGGCACATTATGCCCCCCAAAGTACGGCATCTGAATTACGAATTTTTTTGTAATCAGAACCGTACTTTTCCAATGTTGAAACATACTACCTATGCCATTGTGTCGCACAATATCGAAGTATTTGTTATTTCAACGACATATCGCGGAAATCATGGACGTGACCGAAAAAATCAATTCCAGCTGGGGATGGATCGGTATTGAAGCAGCCGAAACCTTAAACGTTGCTCTTTGAATAGCCTGACGTTGAGTTTTTGGGTTAACACCTGACTTTTTGTAATTGGTAGACAGTCCATAATTTCAAAAGTTATCAGGTTAAACTGCTTAGTCGAATCCGGTTCGGCATGTGTCTGTTTGAAAAGAACTGGAGCTAAGTATCATCCGGGTCATACGGCCCCAAAAGCGCTTACCTTCATGAGAAACAACTAGAAAATATCCTCTACCAGCTACCCCATTACCTCGGCAAAAACTGCTCTCATCTTGGCCGGGTCAATCTCAATTCGCCTTGGAGATGGCACGATGTAACATCCAAGTGTTACCACGCTGTTAATAAATTGCGGTTAGATAACCATTAACCGCGCAGACATCGTACTTGCGCTGATTTATAGGAACAAAAGGAAGCTAATAATGGCAAGAGTGCTAATGATCACCGGTGACTTTGTCGAAGACTACGAAAATATGGTTCCTTTCCAGTCGCTTACCGCAATGGGACACGAAGTCGATGCGGTGTGCCCGAACAAAAAGATAGGTGAAACCATCGCAACCTCTGTTCATGATTTCGAGGGGGATCAAACCTATACGGAAAAACGAGGACATAACTTTACCCTCAATGCGTTATTTGAGAATGTAAAAGCTGAAGACTACGAAGCTCTTTACATCCCAGGAGGCCGTTCGCCTGAATACCTTCGTTTGAACGAGAAAGTGATAGCGCTCGTTCGTGATTTCTTCTCGGCTGATAAACCTGTGGCATCAATTTGCCATGGTATTCAACTACTAACATCTGCTGGGGTGGTAGAGGGAAAAACACTAACGGCCTACCCTGCCTGCAAACCTGAAGTTGAGCTTGCGAAAGGGAAATATGTAGAAATGGCTATGGATGAAGCGATCACAGATGGAAAGCTTGTACAAATCATGATATCAGCAACTTCACCTCATTTCTGAGGGTATGCTGCAGTCGTTACTTGTCACTGATTGCAGATGGTGAAATAGCGAGAGATGACAAACCCTAAGACCATTAAATGCCGCTCCTATTCTGGAGAATGAAATGGCGCGGAGCCAAGCGCGTCAAAAACGTTACGACGCTTAACTCTGAGCGCCTTTAAGGATTCACGGATCTATAAATTCAATCTTTTTGAGCGCCTGCTTCATTGGTCCAATAGTCATATCTATGTTTACCTAAACCACCTGAAGATACTCGAATTCAGGTGTTTGGAGCATAAGGCGAGAGCCCCTGAAAAGCCTCTTGAATATCCTCTTTCCCTTCATTTTCCTATCTATCAGCGGCTCTTCCCGAGATATTCTAAAAAGTTAATCGTCTCAATATTGCAATATGGGACATGGCACTAATCGTTTACTCATATTCTCTTTTATGCGACTCAATTGACTGCATGCTTTCATTTAGTCTCTCCAGAGTCGTTGAGAAAAAGTAGTATTCTCAATGTTAAGACAATTACCAGTACATCAAATGCCTGCGACACAAACACTGCTCAAGAATTATTCACACACTGACTTCTGACTTTTTGAGAAAGTAGCGTGGAGTCGTTCTTGGAGACTCGTTTTCTTTCGCACACATTCAAATTTAAGTGTAAGTCACTGGATAAAAACCAAAGGATTGGGAGGTAGCTTGTCTACGGTCACAAAGTCTTTAAATTTCACCTCTCTCGTTGAAGAGAGCAACAAGAGAATTGCGGACATTAAGCGCGAGCAAAATTCGTCTGTGACAAGCACGGCGCGGAATTTAGGGTTTGCTGGATTTGCGCTTGTTGGATTGATGCTTTTGGGGACGATCCTGTTTCAGATAATTACCGGTGTTATTGCTCTGGTGGTTGGGCTTGGTGCTGTGGCACTTATGGTTTACGCCTTTCGTTATCTGAAAATGGCGGATCCCATGATTAAGCAAAAAATGCGTAATCATGTTTTAAAGAAAATGATTGAAGAAGCGAAAACTCACAAAATTGAAACCTTGACCCATATGGTTATTGAGTCAGGGAATCGTTTAGATTCTGCACGTGCAGCAAGGGACAAAATGGGTGGTTTTGTCAATAAAATCAATGCACGGCTCAAAACATCAAATAAAGAGTCATCTAACTACGCAAGAAAGGTTGAGATGGCTGAAAAAGTTGAAGCCGCTTATGGCATGGTAAAAGCCAACGTAGATCGAGCCGCCCGGGCGCATAAAGAATTAGAAATAAAAGTCCGCGATTATAAAGAAATGGCTGAATTTTCTGACATGGTGGGTGACGCACTGAAATTTGCCAATGATTCCAACGGTAACAAACTTGAGGAAATGCTTGGCATGGAAGCGTTTGCAGCCATTGAACAAGACTTCCATGAAGCCATGGTGAGTGTTGAGAACTCCGTTGCGGATTACGAAATTGACAACAAAGAATAGGAGCTGATATGTCGAATATCGAGCAAGAGACTAAAGTCGGTAAAACAACGAAAGTGATGCAGATTTTCATTGGTATTTTGTGCGCTGCGACTTTGGCTCTGGGTGTTCTTAGCTTCCTAAGTACGACAAACGGAGATTCATCAGAAAGCCACAACAACAACGTATTAACGGAAAGCCCATTTTAAGCTAAAGGAGAATAGCGAAATGAAACATCAATATTTGGTGGCTGCTGCACTCGCAGTATCTTTTATATCGAGCCCTTTGGTAGCTAAAGAGCTTGTGATGGGAACCGGCGGTCCTACGGGTAACTATTTTGGTATGGGTAATGATATTGCTGAATACTGTGCCGATGAAGTAACAGACTTCGACTTAACCATCACAAACTCCGGTGGGTCTGTTGATAACTTGCTCGGTATTACCAATAAGAAGTATGCACTCGGTATGGTGCAAGAAGATGTTCTTAACTTTCATGCTAAGCGCTCACCCAAACAGGTCAATAAAAACCGCATAAAGGTTCTATCTGGTTTACACGAAGAAGCCGTACACCTTTTAATTCCTAAAAACTACAAACCCAAGGGTAATGATAGTGGCGGAATGTGGACTAAGTGGTTCGGTGGCTCTGAAAAGAAAGCACAGAAGTTTGAACTCCCTATGCTAAAAGGACAGACAGTAGGCTCATGGGGAGGCTCGATGGTCTCGGCACAAGCGCTGAGCTACTTCTTCAATTTGAATCTCTCTGTCGTTGAAGCCGCCAACAACCCAAATGACACCAGCATGCCGCTAGTTTTGGTTGGTGGTGCACCTTACGCAGTGGTTGATGAGTATTTGAAAACGGGTAAGTGGACATTGGCAGAACTGGATTATGACCAAATTTCCCAGACGGCCGGTTTCTACAGCAAGCAAAACGTTAATTACCAAATTGCTGGCAAAGTGCAGTCAATTGAGACCGTTGGTGTGCGCGCACTATTGGTAGGCAAGTCCTTCCGTAAGAAAAAACGAAACGCATCGATGATTGAATTGGCAACGTGTATTTATGCCAATGTTGCTGACTTGGCTGATGATCCTAACACGAACCCTAACTGGGCAAGTGTTTATGACTATCTAGAAGATGAGGGCCAATCAGATTGGTCTTACTTCCCTCTTGATGAAGATAAGTTAGAGGACGAAGAGTACTAGCTGGCGCTCAATCATAAGGCAGATACAGCCAGGGAGTTTTAGATTCCTCTCGGTATACTCTCTTTGCTCTGACTCGCTCTAGCGCTTGGTTGTTCCTATGCCAGGTACTAGAGCTGATTCGTTTGCCTTGGTCGCCCCAAAAAGGAGGCGTGCGCTGGGAACTTCAGCATGGGTATTTTCGCTAATTTCGCTAAATTTGAAAAAGCGCCTTCTTTTTTCAGCTCATCTCGACACAAAGTATCTCTTTCAATTTGAGGCAAATAAAAAAGTGACTGCTATTGAGCCCCTCCCTAAACTCAGTAGAAGGCAGTTGCTTTTCAAGTCGCCTGGCTACGCTCAGTGGCACATGCATATCCTTATTACCATGCCAAAACACAACATGTGTCGGTAACGAACCTGGTTCAAAATCCGGTTTCCCCACCAGTCGCTCTACTTCTCGACATACCGAATATAAGCCTTGTTGCCAGCCGTAGTTAAGAACGTTACAAAATTCTTTTTCGAACTTGCTGTCGAGGAAACGTGTCTTTTCTTCACCAACAACACTTGATGAGATGAGGCTATAGACTTTATGCGGGTTTTTCCGGAACGTGGTGTACATTAAGTTCGCTATCAACCGAAAAGCTTTGGGGACATCTCTGGCTAAAAGCATACTCACCCGCCAAAGCGGATTCATTTGCTGAAACTCTGATTTTTCCGTAGAGGCTAAACCAGCGCTAACAGCAATAAGCTTTTGCACTCTGTTAGGGTAGGCATTCGCAAAACTGCCCCCGTAAAGCGCCCCCATCGAAAAGCCCAAAACGGGCAATTGAGTTATTTTCAAATGCTCAAGTAATACGTTTAGATCTTCTGCAAATGCTGAAAGAGAGCCATTTTTGTCCACACTCGATCTGCCATAGCCCGGACGATCAGGCGCGATAATCCGGTAACCCAACTCGCTGATCTCATCTGAGGTTGCCATCAATTCCAGCTCCTTTCCTCCCCCCAGAATGCTGTGTAAGTAAAGTATGGGCTTACCCATTGGTTTACCATACTCGGAATAACTCAATGTTCGTCCATCCTTCACGGTGACCTGTTTTACTTCTTGGTTCTGAATCGAACCACGATATAGCGCGACTTGTTGCGCTTGCTCGATGATAGGCCTAGGGCCGGTCAACAAAATGCGGACTAATTCAGTCTGTCGCTGCGTTTTGGTTTTTGACAGCAAGGATTTTAGATGGCTTCTCGCCGTGTGCTCAGTAACATGCATCTCATTGGCCAACTCTTTCACCGAAAAGCCCCGAATGAGCAGGCAGGCGACCTCCACCTCTTTTTTTGTCAGGCCGTAGTATTGCGTCAAGGAATCGGGGATAGACACGGGCTGGTTTTTCGGACTCGACAGGAAAGCCGCGACAAGCTGATTCCCGCTCTCATCTTGTTGGCCATAAATGGTGCTGAGCAGTACCATCAATTTTTCCAGAGGACGGGCAGCCTCTCCCAACATTAATACCTGATTGTGCTTACCAGAAAAATCTAAAGCGACTGCCTGAATAGCTTTAAACAAGCGGGCTTTTAACTCCCTGTCCTTGACGTTAATGATGCCATCTTCGATCTTGAGCAGGCCTTGGTTTTCCAGCATTTTCTTGGCGAGAAAGTTACTTTCCAGCACGCTTCCTTTACTGTTTAGAATGAGCAGGCCAACAGGAAGCTGATCAAGCACCGACGTCATAATGGCTCTGTAGGATTCTCGTACATTCAGTTTTTGTGCGATCCCCAGAGCAGATTTAAAATGGCGTAATAGAATTGCATCAAGCTCTGTTTGGCTATATTGGCCGCTTGCCTCTTCAGAATCTGATGATAGAGGGCAAACCTGAAGCAATGCACTTTGCAGAGATATTGTTTCTGGCGCTTCGCTGCCAGGGAGAAATGTGTTCTGGTGATGCTGGGAATATCCCCTAAAGTCTTGGTAATTCGTGTTTTCCAGTAAATTAGCAACCGCTGTCACTAATACTGGCCATTTTTCAGGATCAACTGCCGCTTCATAAATATTTTCAATAAGATCATGAAGCTTTTCATTAGAGATTAACACAACAACAACCTACTGCTATACCCAAATAACCTGAAGATTCAGGATTCAGCGAGATTGACTGGCGTTGTGATCGCGGTGTGCCTTTACAGGTGTCGTCATCTCCATCAAAAAGTACAACGATGAGCACGGCGTCAGTCAACTCGCCCGAAGGAAGGCCTTCAATGCGCCCACTTCTTCGTTAAACCTCAGGGGAAATAGAACGACTATTCCTCGTGAAATTTGCCTCAAGCTGAACGCATTGATGACCTTTGAACACAAGTATCTTCAGTCTGTTTGGGTATATCAGAATGAAGACGCTCAATATTGATTAGATGTTTAGCTAAGCATCAAAAATTTGTGCTTAGCTAATCTGAAAGAATATTAAAGTCAGGCTTTATCAGCCCTCTCAATTCTAATAATCAAGTTCTGTGTTATTCGCTCATACCTCGGTTGCTTATTTTGAAGGAAGTACATAGCTGCTTACAGTAGCCTCCAGTTGCCGGGTAATCGTTACTGGATTGGAATAAGCCGACACTTCTGACTTCATCCTTCGCACTCGGCTCATACCGGTACGTTCCGAATAGCTGATCCCATAACACGATGGCGTTGCCGTAATTTGAATTAGCTTCATCAACCGACGTTGAATGGTGCCAACGATGCAGCTCGTTAGTGTTAAATAGGTAATTCAGCCCACCGTTTCTAAGGGGAATATTAGCGTGTTGAAGCATTAATACGGGTTGGCTGATGGCAAGGTACCCCAGAAAGGCCTGAGCAGAAAAACCAAGAAGCATGACAGGAAAGACCCCAACCGAAAAATTGATGATGTAGTTGAGTGGATGAAAGCGTAAATTATTGAAAGCATATAACCTTACACTACTGTGATGCATGGCATGGAAACGCCACAGTGGCATGGCGGTGTGGTGCAGGCGATGTGACCAATAGCGCCCAAATTCAACCAGCAGCGTGACCATGATGATTTGTACCGCTATTGGCAAGCTACCGAGGTTTGTACTGTCTGCAGAAAGCGTGAATATCGAATATAGAGCGATAATGGCAATAGGGGCCATATATTTCAAAGCGGGGTCCAGAATACCTGCGAGCACCAATGCGCTAGCCACATCCATCTTAATATCGCCCTGACTATTGTTCCATGTGGCTTTGAAGGGGTGTATGCGCTCGACAATACTCGCGGCTAAAAGTGTCATGATGGTTGACACCAACACAGCAAGTTCAAGATCCCAGCCTTGTGTGTAAGCAACAGTAAAAAGCGTGATGCTCAGAAACAGGGAGACAGAAAGTAAGTAGCGTGATAGTAAATGAACCATGGTAACCCCCTTTTTATGTGTTGAGGGTCTACCTTAAAGTCTCCCTATAAGGGGAGAGTCAAGCTTTGCATCTTCCAGCGCACAGGAAGGGTTATTCTCAAGACAGTCCAGAATGCTTGTTCTGTATTCTGAGAGGTGTTCTTTTTTCATTTCAAGTTGGATGATCGTGTCATTAATATCAGCGATTCTCTGGGTGATCATCTCTAAAATAGAATGCCAAGGGCTGGCATGACGCTCCCGCTCAACAAATTTCTTCATCTGTGACAATGTGAAACCCAGTGATTTGGCTTTGATGATCAACCTGACAAGGGCAATGTGATCTTTGTTGTAAACCCGATACTTGCCAGCTCTCTTTATGTTGTTCAGCAAACCAATCTCTTCGTAAAACCTTATTGCCTTAATAGATGCGCCCGTCACTTCCGATAATTTGCCAATGTACATCTCGTCTTGCTCCTGGCTATAAGCTTGGCTACTGATTGATAGAATAGTGCAGCTCTCGAGAGAGGTTTTAAGACCGTGTATTTTTCAGTTACATCCCACCACCTTGCAACAGACACAGGCCCATCACTTCGAGACCGAAATTGCTTAACTTTTAACCAGATCATACTTAAAATTCGTATCCGCCACTACACTCGATAGATAGCTAAGGATTCTCTCATCCTTAATTTCTAAGGGGAAATGTATGCTCGACAGGCTGGATTGTCTTCACAAGTTGCTCCCCAGTGGCAGCAAGCACAGTGTCGTGCCTATGTATATGTTTGCTAACGATGCAGGGCTACCTGTGGTGCTGCGTCTGAACATTCGCGGGGGGGATACCTCTCTCCCTATCATGGTGGTGGCGTTTGATATCGACACCCTTGCCAAGTCAGTGTATTGCGTTATTCAGTACCCTAGGGAAAAAGTACATTTCAAACTATACGGACAACTCACCTCCTCACGCTTTCATATCGGCACCCATGAAATTACGAGTTGGGGCTCGTTGGAAAAACTCGCCATTGAGTGGCTGAAATCGACAGAAACCACCTCCTGAAAAATTAACCTTGCCGACCCTTTTCTGGGCGGCTTTAGTGAGGCAGAAGGTCTCACTTTCAAGAGTGTTTCGAGAAACATAAAGCCCTACAGTCAAAAAGAAAGCTTTAAGCCATGGCCCATATCATAAGTGTTTGAGTTAGTTGATACACTTTAAAAAAGCCTTCTACACCAAACTCACTTTACACATCATATTGTTAACGACGCCTGCTAAAAGCCCTGGTTGAAAAGATATGTTCAGTACTCACATTGATCCATTGGGTAAAGAACTTTTTCTGTTTTTACGACAAAGAAATAGTCATTCGGAGATTCACAACAAAGCGAATAGAAAAAAGGAAGCAAGACGCGACATCCCATTTGGGTTGACCTATTAACTCTATTGGAAAGGAGTAGAAATATGAGTTTTCAACCACGTTTCAGCACCAATATCGTAAAAACCATCACCATTGCAATCGCCTTATTCTCTGCCGCATGCTCTTCTGACTCTGTGACTTCAGAAAACGTGCCTGCATCTGATAATTTCACTATGATCCATTCAGCCTGGCTTGGGGGCTTCCAATGGCAAGGTGTTCAAGAGCAAGTCTTGAAGCAACAATCCGCCACCTTCAATACCCCCGACATGCCAGGACATGGGGCAGACAAAACCAAACCAGCAGACATTACTTTCGAGGATTATGTCAAAACAGTGACCGATATCTTGGATAAACAAGATGATAAGACCATTTTGGTCGGTCACAGTTTTGGAGGGATGATTGCAAGCCAAGTGGCCGAAGCGCGCCCTGATAAAATCAGTGCACTGGTTTACCTCTGTGCTTTCATGCTGCCTGATAGTGTCTCTTTTATGGATGCCACGCAAGGCGTTCAGGGCTCTGCCGTGCTCGATAACCTCTTCTTTAACGAAGATAAAACAGCTGTTGGGATCAAAGAGTCCGAAATCCATCATGCCTTTGCCCATGATTTACCCGCAGAAGCCGTTGAAGGTGCAAAAGCCGCTATGGTGATGGAGCCGACTGCACCGCTCACCTATAAGCTGTCGCTAACAGAGGAAAATTATGGCAGCATTCCGCGCTATTACGTGAAATGCTCTGAAGATAATGCTATTCCACCAGCCGTTCAGGACGCGATGATTCAGGGGCAACCTGTTAAAGGTAAGTTCACGCTTGATTCAAGCCATGCCGTGATTTTTTCTGATCCAAAAGGTGTCGCTGATGCATTAGTTGCCATCGCGGATGCCGAGCGCAACGAATAGTATCCACCGTTTTTCTGATCTGTTTGGAACTATTGAGATTGTATTGATCACAAGAAAAGCAAAACAGTAAATCTGGCCTCTGGTTACATTCGAAAATCAGAAAAGGTATACGTAACAAGCCGCACAGCAGGGACTAATGTGCGGCTTTTTTACTTTACATCATCATTCCCCTTGTGGAACGAACAACATGGAAGTGAGTGCCATCGCTACAAGCGCTTATCTTGCGCTCCGCGATGACGCTGCTTTCTGCACTTCCGGTGACAACAGGGAGAAAGCATTGAGTACAAACAAGAACTTTGGCTTAACGTCGACCACTGAAATCCTGCTGACCAGTGAGGCGGGCGATAAGATGTCAGTGGTACCAAACCAGCCTTTTACCACCGAATGCGAAGAAAGTGACACGCTGGTTGTGATCCAGCCAGATATCACCAAACAGACCATTACCGGAATTGGTACGTCTTTTACCGAGTCGGCAGCGTTTGTTTTAGCGCATCTACCACCAGCAAAACGCCATGAGGTAATGGAAAAGCTTTATGCCGAATCAGGCGCCAACTTCTCGCTGACGCGCACGCCAATTGGTTCTACCGACTTTTCAGTCGAAGGCAAACTGAGCTACGCCGAAGTAGAAGGTGATACTACGCTTGAGTATTTCACCATCGAGCCAGACAGCAATGGCTTTTCAAAAGCCAAGTACCCTGGAATTCAGGATGAATCGTTCGATGTGTTACCGATGATCAAAGAGGCTCAGTCGATTAAAGCCATACAGGATGACAGTTCCTTGAACATCATTGCTTCCGCGTGGACAGCGCCGCCCTGGATGAAGGACATCAATACCTGGTTTATCAAAGGCACGGAAAAGAACGACTGGGAGGGAACGGGCGGCTCGCTCAAACCGGGATATGAATCCACTTATGCGGATTATTTGGTGAAGTACCTTGAACATTACAAAGAAGCCGGCGTTGATATCTGGGGCTTAACGCCAGTCAATGAACCACATGGCAACAGCGGCAACTGGGAGAGCATGCACTTCTCTGCTGAGAGCCAGAATACCTTCATCAAAACCTTCCTTGGTCCGGCCTTAAAAGAAAGCGCTTTCAGCGATACAAGATTGCTGATCTACGATCAAAACCGCGATCATCTGGAGCATTGGACGGATATCATCCTGGGTGATCCAGACACCGCGACTTATGTCTATGGATCTGCGGTTCACTGGTATTCCAGCACGGTCGATGTATATGAGAAGGTGTTGGAGAAGGTACACAAAAAGTTCCCGGATTTTGCCATCATTCATACCGAAGGGTGTATCGATGATCTCGGTAAACCTGCGCCAAAAGGTATTCTGGATCCGGTGAAGTTTCAGGAGTCCGGCTGGTTTGATAATGACGGGTTCTGGTGGAATGAAAACGCCACGGATTGGGCATACACCGCCACCTGGGCGCCAAACCCGGAAAACCACCCCATCTATACGCCGGTGCATCGCTACGCGCGCGATATTATTGTTGGCTTCAATCACTGGATGAACGGCTGGGTAGACTGGAATGCCGTATTAGATGCCAAAGGCGGCCCCAACCACGCTGGGAATTTCTGTGGCGCGCCAATCATGATTGATACGGAAACCGGCCACGTCTACTACACGCCAATTTACCATGTGCTGGCACAGTTCAGCCGTACGATTCGTCCTGGTGACCAGGCAGTCAAAACCGATACCGTGTTAGGCGGATTGGGGCATGATGATTTACATGCCAGCGCGACGCTGAATCAGTCGGGGTTGCTCAGTGTACAACTGCTGAATACGACCAAGAAGTCGATAAAGTTTGATTTGAGGATTGGTGCGCAGGTTGCGCAGATAACCCTTCCAGCGAATGCGTTGCAAACGGTGAGGGTTCAACTATTGAGGATAGGTGCTTGAGGAAGTGAAAATTTGAAGTAAGACTGCGCAATATACTGATTACTGCGCAGTCTCTCGCTGAATTACAGCGCTTCTACGTTAGTCGCTTGAGGACCTTTTTGGCCTTGCTCAACGTTAAAACGTACTTTTTGGCCTTCAGCCAGTGTTTTGAAACCGTCAGAAACGATTGCACGGAAGTGAACGAACACGTCTTTGCCGCCGTTGTCTTGAGTGATGAAGCCAAAACCTTTAGTTTCGTCGAACCATTTTACCAGACCAGTCATTTTATCAGACATAGTAACCTCTAATTTTGTATTTAAATGAGTGTGTTAACGCGAAACATCAAAGCAAGCGTTAAACAATAAGGCTGTACGGAAAGCTATTGAATGGTCGATGAAGCACAAGTTGACGCAGGGTATTAACGAAGACTATCGAGAAGTCGCTGAGCAGAAACTTAAACTAAATTTGGCATTAACAGCTCTTTCTGAGCCAGACGCGCACTATACAGGCTACTGGTTAAATAGCGAGCTTTATTTTCACTTTTCACGCATACCGCCGTTTACTTGTATACTCCATCCTCTGTTTTCTTCGTTCCGGAAGCCTCTCTATGCCATCTACACCAGCCAATACCGTTGTCGTGCTCGACTTCGAAACCACAGGTTTATCGCCAAACATGGGCGACCGTGCCATTGAAATTGGTGCGGTGAAGCTAGTTGATGGTAAAGTGGTCGATACCTTTCAGGAATTGATGAACCCTGGCTTCCGTGTCAGCAGTTTTATCGAGGGTTACACCGGCATTACCAACAATATGCTACGCTCGGCACCGGACTGTGAAGATGTGATGATCAGGTTTGCGGAGTTTATCGCCGGGTTTAACCTTGTGGCACATAACGCCTCTTTCGATAAACGCTTTTTAGATGCGGAGCTCGAGCGTCTGAGCGCGGGTTACTCCGGCCAGTTTACCTGTTCAATGCTCATTGCACGTCGTTTGATTCAGGACTCTCCGACCCATAAACTTGGCGATCTGGTGCGTTTCAAACACATCGCACACGATGGTGTTTTCCACCGCGCGTTAGCGGATGCCGAAATGACAGCAAGACTCTGGCTTCTGATGCTGCATGAACTGGAGCAACAAGGTATCACCAACCTCACCTTTGCACAGATGCAAACCATCAGTAAAACCAGCAAGCAGGCATTGCCTTCCTTTTTGAACAAACAGCGCAGCAAAATCAGTCTTTAGTATCAATCTCTTAGACAACAATTATGCGACATGTTGGTGCAACTGAATTCACTATTGAGATTTCGCGCAAATAAACACAACCTGGCAATCGTCTTGAGTAGACTTAGTCGTCTATACATGTAAGAACGAAACGATCCGTAATGTCAGGTGAAGGAATGAATATCCTGGATAAGTCGCTGTTAACCTCCGCCATTCGATGCCTTTTCGTACTGCCGCTGCTGATATTCAGTCAGCACGCAGTATCCCAAAGATTCACAGTCATGACAGAGGATTTTGCGCCGTTTGGTTATGTGGAAAACGGTGAGCTGAGAGGTTTATCCGTCGAGATAGTGAGGGAGGTTTTCGCAATTGTGGAACACCCTAACGATATCGAGCTCCTTCCCTGGGCGCGAGCCTTCAAAGAGACACAGCGGAAAAAACGCCGTATTATTTTTTCTATGAGCCGCACTAAAGAGCGAGAGCCACTATTCAAATGGGTTGGCCCTTTGGTCGAAGACAGGGTGCGTTTTTTTCGTCATAAAGATAGTAACGTTGATATCCAATCATTGGATGATGCACGAGCGGTGAACTCTATTCTGGTCACCCGTGGTTTTCCAGAAACAGACTTTCTTCAGGCTCAAGGTTTCAACAACCTCTACATGACCAATTCGCCGATACAAAGTTTTGCCATGTTGGCAATGGAACGAGGGGAGTTGGTTCCGATTGGGGAGTTTGCCTACCAGTCGATGATACTAAAAAGTGGTATTAATCCGGACACCATTGAAAAAGTCGACATCAAGTTATTTAACATCGAGCTTTATATTGCCTTCTCGAAAGACACATCAAATGAAGAAATTGCCCGCTGGCAAGCAGCATTGGATCAGGTAAAAGCATCAGGCAAGTATGGGGAAATCATACGCCGTTATTCGGACCTTGGATATTAGTGTGAAAGTCCAGCAGATGCCTTGGGATGATTACCAATAAGATTCAAGAACGGTCGTACCGTTATAGGTACTGCACTTAAAACGGGTTTTCTTGCCACTTTCCCCTTTGCAGCTCACCATGGTGAAAAGGGTGTCTTTGTCCCATATAGACTCAAAGGTTGGGTCGAAACCACAATCGGCACCATAAAAGCTCTCCGCCTGCGCTGCGCAGTATTGATAGGCTTCATGTTCCCCGCCGCGGGCATCCAACATTGCCGAGCGCATTTTTTGTTCTTTGAGAATATTGTCAATGTGCTCTTTATCCGGCATCTCAAACCAGTCTATGCGTGGGTTTTCTACATCAAAGCTTTTCTGGATCCATGTGGCTTCTTTGATCGTACCGGAGAATTTGATAGAAAGGTTTTTCAGATAATCGACATCCACGTCAGACAGTCCTTCGAAGCCAGCAGGGTCAGAGAGTGTAAAAGGCTCTCTTCCCACTCTAACCATCAGTTCTTCCTTGCTGGCTTGCTCAATCAAGCCCTCCAATGCTGTGAAGGTCACACCATCGCATTCATAGTTATATTGACGGTCAGCAAAGCACTGCTCCAAAAAGACATCCCCATCTTTTTCGTTTGAACAGCCTAAAACTGATAACAATGAAACTGCAAGAATTGAAGCCCTAAGCACTACCGAGAGATCCATTCCCAAAAAAATATGAGTTGTAGTGATTTTTGTACATATAACGTTCAAATTGCAAACCTATCAGTGTGTTTTGTGGCGCTGTTGGCTAATTTAAAATCCAATAATAGAACATCGTTCTGAAATCACACTTTTTTCATCGCACTTTTTACTGCTAAAACAGTGACAATGAAAACCACACAGACGGCGGAGATTACGTGATTGTTCACTACCATTACTATCAAAGCAAAGCTTACTGAGAACCTTTTTATTTTCTATCAAGACCTTATCGGTATGCGATTGACTGATTCAGGCTGGCAGTTTGAAGGCGAAAGTGCATCCCTCTCTTTTGTGCCGTCAGAGACCTCTTACCAACCAGCACCAACCGATGGCTTTTGGAAAATCGGCATCACTGTGGTGGACTTGGACGCCGCCTGCCAATGGCTGCGCTCGCAGGGTGCGAATGTCTCTTCCCCCCGCCAGTTTCAAGATATTGGCTACCTCGCCCATCTGTCTGATCCCAATGGGCTGATCATTGAGTTGCTACAAACCACTTTTGAAGGTAATAAGCCTGAAAACCTGACGCTCTCACACCCTGTAGCTGATGGTGCGACATTAGCGCACATTACGCTTCGCTGTCATAACAAAGATGCCATGCAGAAGTGGGCTGACGGCATTGGCCTTACGCTGAAATCTATCCAGCCGGTTACCCAATATGGCTTCACACTCTATTTCTACTCTTTCATTGATGAGGCTTTGCCAGAGCAGGATTTAAATTCAGTCGCTAACCGCGAATGGTTGTGGCAGCGTCCCTACACTGTGCTGGAGTTTCAGCTGGTTGATGACGCACAGCCTTTCGCTTTGCCTGAAGAGGGAGAAAGCGGCCTGTTTGCTTTTGAGGCAAGCGGGGAGGAAATCACGCCTAAAACACTTAAAAACGCAGGGCTTGGGAAATGAACTCCCCAGCTTTCGCCGGGGAGTGGTAGGCTAAATCAGCTTTTTGTTCATTGAATCAGCAATGTAATCTGCCTGACGGATCGCGAGGGCGACAATGGTCAGAGTCGGATTTTCAGCCGCACCCGTGGTGAATACACTGCCATCAGAAATAAACAGGTTATCGATATCGTGGGACTGCCCCCACCGGTTGACTGCACCATCCTGTGCCTTGGCACTCATCCTGTTGGTGCCAAGATTATGCGTCGACGGATATGGAATGACTTTGTGGGTTTTCACTGCGCCGACGGCATTATAAATGGCGGCACCTTGCTTGTAGGCATGGTTTCGCATGGCGATATCATTGGGGTGATCATCGTAGTGAACATTAGGAACCGGCAATCCGAATTGGTCTTTGACATCGGTGTTGAGCGTGATGCGATTGGTCGAACGTGGCATGTCTTCGCCGACAATCCACATGCCCGCCATAAGCTCGTAGCCTTCCATGTCTTTGGCAAACTCCTCGCCCCAGGCCCCCGGCCTTAAAAAAGCCGCCATAAAAGGAAGGCCCAGCGAAAGGGTTTCCATTTCATAGCCACCAACAAAGCCTCGGGATGGGTCGTGTTTGGACTCATCAGTCACAATCCCCGCCATCGTGGTTCCGCGGTACATGTTCACGGGATTTTCGAACTCAGCATACACAGAGCCTGTCACGTGGCGCATGTAGTTACGCCCCACTTCGCCTGAGCTGTTTGCAAGCCCATCCGGATACATGGCAGTGGCGGAGTTCAGCAGCACACGCGGGCTTTCAATTGAGTTACCGGCTAAGCAGACAATGCGCGCCTTCTGATATTGCTGATTACCATCGGCATCTACATAAAGTACACCATCTACTTTGCCTGATGCATCGTGGGTAATTTTCAGCACATGGCAGCTGGGCCTAAGCTCAAAGTGACCTGTCGCTTCCGCTTTCGGGATCTCAGTGTAAAGCGTCGACCATTTCGCACCCATTCGACAGCCCTGGAAGCAGAACCCAAGCTGCTGGCAGGCTGCCCGTCCATCTCGCGGTTCGGAGTTGATTGCCATGCGTCCGGTATGCACATTTTTGTAGCCAATTTTAGTGGCACCAGCTTGCAATACCTTGAAGTTGTTATTGCCGGGAAGACCGGGAATATCATGAGTGCGGGTCACGCCCATTTTGTCTTCCGCTTTGTCGTAGTAGGGCTCAAGCTCCGCCAGTGTGATTGGCCAGTTCAATAAGGTGGCATCTTTCACATCTCCATACACGTCTTGGGTGCGGAATTCGTGCTCCTGAAAGCGAAGGCTTGCGCCTGCCCAGTGAAGTGTTGAGCCGCCAACGGTTTTGCAAATCCAGGCGGGTAAGCCGGGAAAATCTCTTGCTACTTCCCAGGTGCCGGACGTGGTTCTGGGTTCCAGCCAGGCTTCTTTACCAAACATCTTCCATTCGTTGTTTTCAAAGTCCTTACGGTAATCAAGGCGCGAACCGGCTTCAAGACACACAACATCGACGCCTTTTTGTGCCAGCTCATTTCCCAAAGTTCCGCCACCGGCTCCGGAGCCAATCACTACCACCACATTCTCGTCAGTCAGGTCATACTGCTTAGCCATGATTACCCCTCCTTACCGGATGTTGGCAGCCATTGAATATCGTCAAAGCCACGGTTGATGTAACCACCTTTTTCAAATGAAGAGCCTTCAAAACCAAAGGCAGGCCAGACACCAGGGTTGTCATAAAGGGACACCACCATGTTGCCGCGGACTGCCTGAAAAAAAGGTTCACTCGCCACCTGCTGAAGCAGTTCAGCTTGCTTCGACGAGGCAAGGCCATTCCAATCACCTCCCGCGTCTTTCATGAGGTTTGCTACGCCATCAGTCAGAGCTTTTTTCAAAGCAGGATCATTGGCGGCCTGCGCATCAATACTTTCCACGCTAGCGGCATAGTAGACATCACCAAGACTCGGGTGGGGATAAATACTGCGGGCAATGTTCACTAGATTGTTTGCGGTTTTGTTATCCAGCACTTTGACTGTCAGTGCCCAGGATTTACCGGACAGGGAAATACCCACTGCCACATAGGCATAAGCGGCGGTGGCGGTCATCACTCCCATTTTTAGAATGGCTCGTCTGGAGTATTGGGGTTTCACGTTATTCATTGCTGTTCTCCTCGCTTTCAGTGTCCTTTTGCAAACAGTGCTGCGCTTTTTCTATTGGAAACGTCCGGACTGCTCAAGGAATTCGATTTTGTAGCCATCGGGATCGGTCAGGAAAAAGAACCTTGCCATAGGCGTACCTTGGTAGCTCATGGACTTAATTTCGGCAGGGTTTAGATTGGCATCCCTGATTTTGCAGTGCGTTGCTGCCAGATCGTCCACACAGACGGCAAGGTGCCCATAGCCCGTTCCGTGGGTATAGGGTTCGGTCTGGCTGTGGTTATGCGTTAATTCCAGCTCAAAGTCGTTACTGGCATTGCGCAGATAGATGAGGGAAAAGCCTTCAAAATCGAAGCGCTGTGCAACGTCGAGATCGAGGGCGGTTTTGTAAAAAGCTATTGAGCGATCCGGATCGTATACCCGGATCATCGAATGAATGAGTTTCGCCATAAGCTCCTCCATACGTTATTGGGTAAACCCACTATAACGATGGGAACAACTGCTTAGGTGGTATCATGCTACCGCATGTGAAAATATTGTTAACATCACGAAGGTCTGTTGACCTATACCACTTTTTTCTCCAGCGCGGCTTGTTGGCGAAGTTCAGCGTTGGCAAGGTCCAACACTCCGTGTGGCTCGCTCAGATAAAGAATACAGCTACAGCGAAGCAACGACGCAAAGTTGGTGACATCACTGTTGATATCCAAGGCTTCATCGTAAAGCGTGGAGAGGAACTTACCCGTGTTCATGCCCTGGGAGTGAGCGATATGATCGATGATTTGCCAGAACTTCTTTTCCAGCCTGACACTGGTGGAATGTCCCGCAAGGCGAACAGAGCGGGAATGCATCTCGTAATTGGTGGGATCCTGCCCAGCGAAAATGGTACACATGACTTCTTACCTTTGCGCTACTACTCCTATTGAGCATATCCATAGTCGCCATGTGGTCTTGCCTCATCCTTAAGACAGCGAAGCGATAGGAAACTTTACGTCTGTCTACAATCAGCAGGTCTCATCATTCTGTTCAAGGTATTCACATGCAGCCTCAACCCCTTCATGAGCAGCCATTCGGAGGTATTTTTTGCCCTTGCTTTTATCAACAGCGATGCCAAAACCCTCGTAAAGAGCCTTACCATAGTGATATCGGGCAAGTCGTGAGTAGCCCGCTTCGTCGTTGAGTTGTGCCCCCTGTTTCATCAGGGCTGTGGAGCGGACGGGATTGGGGGCGGAGTAAACGCCGTTTTCGTGGATTTGGGCTAGCAGTAGCATAGAATAAACGTCATTCCATCGAGCAATGCAGTCTTCGAGAATAGCGACTGCAAAATCATGGTCACCGGTTTTCTCCGCGAAGTAACCATAAAGACACTTCATGCGGTTATCACTGTCTAATTGTTCGGTGTAAGCAAATTCGCTCGACTGCGCAGATAGGGTAAGAGGTAGAGAAAAAACACCAATACCCAGAAAAACTCTCCATCCAGACATGAAACAACCTCTTCAACCAATCCTGACAGTCTTGGTTTCACACTAGCAGTCATTCGCTTTTCTTACCGAAAATAACCTGCCATTTTGTCAGATCTAGGTGAAAAAACGAGGAAAACTGGACAGTGATAAAGCCGTGTCGGTATTGAGCGGAATGATAGTTTTTCGCCTCACTGCAAACAAAGATGTAAGACAGCTGTCTTAAAAATGATTAGTTTCTAACGACAATTCAAAATTTTTGAAACACATCTCAGTTTTTACACTGATAAGTGATAACTTTCACATTAAATTTTTGACCAGCACTTTCTCCACGCGATGCCAGATTTTAAAGACATACTCGACATCCACCCCAATCCCTGCGTTATACACATAAACTTTGTTCCTAAGTATGCCAATAACGCATTCGCCAAGTTCAGTGGAATGGCAAGTGCAGAAGACGTGCTGAGTCTGCCTTCGATCCGTGTGCTCTTTGAAGAGGAACACTGGCCAGAAGCCCAGCGCCGTTACAATCATGCGATGGAAACCGGGATCCCAACGCCACCGGAAGTGATTAATCATACGGATTTGAAAGGGAATCCGATGATCGCAGAAATCTCTGACAAAGTGATTGACTGGTATGGTGAAAAAGCCATGTGTACGTTTGTGAGTGTTGTGACCGACCAAATCCGTCGTGAACGCACCTTGCGCGATATGGCAAACCGGGACGACCTCACCAATCTTTACAACCGTCGTTATTTGCTGGATTTGTTCAGTGAACGCCATGCTGCCCAACAGCGTCGTCAGTATCTCGCCATGGCAGATATCGATCACTTCAAACGTATCAACGACACCTTTGGCCATCCGGTTGGCGATATTGTATTGCGTCGTTTTGCTCAGGAAGTCGAAGATTTCACCGCACCGGATGAGTATGCGTTCCGTCTTGGTGGGGAGGAGTTTGCCCTGCTTATCTGGGCGGATAACCAAGCCGAAGCCACCTTGAGATTAGAGCAACTAAGGCAGGAAGTGGAAGACCGTGAAGTGCGGGTCAGTCACCCTAATTCACAGCCTCTTTCCATCAGTTGCACTATATCCATTGGCGCGACAGCGCTCGACGCAACAGAAGATTTTCTGTCAGCCAGTTTACGTGCAGATGAAGCGCTTTACACTGCAAAGAAAACCGGACGTAACCGAGTGATAAATTACGACGAGCCGTCCGATGATAAAAGCTAAACACTAACCGGATTTGAATATCTATGATGCTGTTGGCTGGAAAGGCAGCCCAGCATCACCCTGTTACGCCCCGCTTCTTTGGCTTGGTACATCAAGCGATCTGAGTGATGCAGCAGCGCCTCAAGCGACGTTTCCTTTCCATCTTTATCCACCAACAACGCCCCGACAGATACCGTCACGGTTAAACCGATACCGTCCTGAGAAGCCTGCGGCACAATAAAGCTACATATATAGTCAGCGATTACTTTTAGGTCGTGAAAGTCTTCTGCAGGTAGCAACAAGCAAATCTCTTCGCCCCCAATACGCGATATAGCCACAGCCTCACGCAGATAGTTGTTAAGCGCCTTACTCAAATTATTCAGCACTTCGTCACCTTTCAGGTGGCCGTATTTGTCGTTAATTTTCTTGAAATGGTCAACATCAAGCATCAACACACCCAATTGACCACGCTTGAGCATAATTTTTACACGCTTGCTCGCGAAAACCCTATCTAGGCCACGTCGATTCATCAGTCCGGTCAAGGAATCCGTAAACGCATATTCTTCAAGTTTGCTGTTTAGCGCCTTAAGGGCCCGGGTTTTGCGATTGACTGCCTGTTTAAGCAAGAGGATGTAGCTAGCTGCGCCAAGTAAAAGCGCTGATCCTATGAAAGGCCAAAGCCAGCCGGGGATTTTCGTGGTTCTGCTGGTGTTAAGCCACTTCTGTTTGATGCGGTCTATTTCATGAGGAGGGATATTCTTTATACCGCTTTCGATTTCACGCATCAGTAACTCATTGCCTGCTGGCACGGCGGCATACAGCATTTTCTTGTACATGCGCTCGATAGGCACGAATCCCAGCGAATTCTCCTGCTGAAGCAAGTAGTAAGTAGCGACCTGCGTGTCCACCAACATGCGTTTGACTTTGCCATTCCTCGCGGCCTGAATCAGCGCAGCATTGTTATCAAAACCCATAGTGGCAACCAATGGGTAGCGCATCTTCAGATATTCCTCTTCAAAGCCGCCGCTTACCACACCAATCACCATACCCGGCACCACTCCCTGTGTTTTCAGCTCTTCGCTATCGTTTACCACATAGAGGGTGGTGGTAATTTCAAAGAGGGGAAAAACGTAATCCAGATATTTATCGCGGGATTTTGAGTAGAGCAAACCGGCGTGTACTATTCGTCCGCCTTCTTGCATGGCAACTAAAGAGTCGTTCCAGTCTGAGAGAGTAAATTCAACAGGCGTATTGTTAATCTCTGAAAACAACTTCCAGTAGTCAACCAACAACCCTTTAGCGATGCCATTTTCCGAAAAAGCAAATGGCTTCCAGCTATGAGAATTCGTTACGATGATGGTGTCTTTATCCGTTTCAGCCAACGCAACCGACTGGGAGATCCCCAGTGCAAGTACTACAACGCCACACACGAACCGGCATAACCGAAGCAAATGCATCAAAGGCAGTTTTTCCTCCAGGTGAATCAGTGCCAACATTGTCGCAAAAATTAATCAACAGACCACGTGTTGTCTAACGATTGAATAGTCAGAGCGGGATATAGATCCATGAATTGATGAAAAATTTCGTAAAACGCTTACGTCACAACGAAATAATGTCATTTTTTTTCAAAAAAACTCAGGCATGATCCTCGCTAAGTGAGCTATCTTTTGACGCATTCAACCCAATATTTACTGATGTTCACTGCGCTTTATCTAATCGTTGCTGATTAGTGATCTAGCTAAGTTTATGTGGTAAATTTACGGCCCTGAAAAAGGCACTTGGCTGTATCATTAGGGTGGAACGTGGAAGGAAGGTTGGAATAACCCTTTTTCCATTGCCTATGATCAAATTTCCGCCATATAAAGCATGTATACTTGTGTCCGCTTTCATCGATGAGTTGTGTTGTCCAAGCGAATCTGCGTTTGGACAACACAATTATGTGGCATGAATCTGTATTAACGCTGTAAGAGCACCTGGCAATATTGCCGCTCATCACACAGTAGCTTGTTGTTTTATTACAAAACGCAAGAGCCTGAATAACGTGGCTACAGTGACATTTATCCCTTGGGTAGTAAAAGTTCGACCGGAGAGAACCCTACATGAAAAAGACCAAAATCGTTTGTACGATTGGACCAAAAACCGAATCAGTAGAGATGCTGACTAAGCTGGCAGATGCAGGCATGAATGTAATGCGCCTGAACTTCTCGCACGGCGACTTCGCAGAGCACGGCACGCGCATCTCTAACCTGCGCCAGGTAATGGAAAACAGCGGCAAGCAACTGGCTATCCTGCTGGATACCAAGGGTCCTGAAATCCGCACCATCAAGCTGGAAGGCGGCAACGATGTTTCTCTGGTTGCAGGCCAAACTTTCACTTTCACTACTGACGCTTCAGTAGTAGGTAACGCAGAGCGCGTTGCAGTAACCTACCCTGGTTTCGCAAAAGATCTGGCTGCAGGTAACACTATCCTGGTTGATGATGGCCTTATCGAAATGGAAGTTCTGGAAACCACAGAAACTGACGTTATCTGTAAAGTTCTGAACAACGGTGATCTGGGCGAAAACAAAGGCGTTAACCTGCCAGGCGTTTCTGTCAACCTACCTGCGCTGTCTGAAAAAGACAAAGGTGACCTGGTATTCGGTTGTGAGCAAGACGTTGACTTCATCGCTGCCTCTTTCATCCGTAAAGCGTCTGACGTTAAAGAAATTCGTGAGCTTCTTGCAGCAAACGGCGGCGAGAGCATCCAAATCATCTCTAAAATCGAAAATCAGGAAGGCGTTGATAACTTCGACGAGATCCTGGAGCTGTCTGACGGCATCATGGTTGCACGTGGCGACCTGGGTGTAGAAATCCCAGCTGAAGAAGTTATCTTTGCTCAGAAGATGATGATCGAGAAATGTAACCGCGCACGTAAAGTGGTTATCACTGCAACCCAAATGCTGGATTCAATGATCAAGAACCCACGTCCAACTCGCGCAGAAGCGGGCGACGTTGCAAACGCGATCATGGACGGTACTGACGCAGTGATGCTGTCTGGTGAAACTGCGAAGGGTAAATACCCAGTTGAAGCTGTGACCATCATGGCGCAAATTGCTAAGCGTACTGATGCGGTACTGAAAGCTGAACTGGGCTCACGTCTGGACAGCTCTCGCCTGCGTATCACTGAAGCAGTATGTAAAGGCGCAGTAGACACCGCTGAGAAGCTGGGTGCTCCTCTGATCGTTGTTGCTACTGAAGCGGGTAAGTCTGCGCGTTCTATCCGCAAGTACTTCCCAACTGCAAACATCATCGCTGTAACCATCAACGAGAAAACGGCTGCGCAACTTTGCCTGAGCAAAGGCGTGACTTCAGTGGTTGTTGACCAGTTCGAAAACACTGACGAGTTCTACCGTCGTGGTAAAGAAATCGCTCTGGAATCAGGTCTGGCTGCGAAAGGCGACATTGTTGTTATGGTTTCAGGCGCACTGGTTGCTTCTGGTACTACCAACACTGCATCTGTACACGTTCTGTAATCGAACCATACCGTGCATAAAAAAGGAGCCAATTGGCTCCTTTTTTGTTTTTAGCGCTCGGGCTAAAGTTCTGTTTCTTTGGGCTTTTACTTCTTCAATCTGGATGGAACCAGTTCATTGCGGTGAGTGTTCATCAGTACCGCCATCGGCACCAGATAAATCCAGCCGACCTTAATCGTCAGGACAGCCAGAGACAAGGTTGTCACTCTCACCAAATACTTATTGATGGTTTGCAACACAACAGCTTTCTCTTGGGTTTATTTTGTTTTTCTTGTACCCCGGGAGTATACATTTCGGGCAGAAAGTCACAAGCCGAGAGCATCTTCCAGCAGCCCATCAGACACAAAAAAACCGACGGCTCTTGTCGGTTTTTACTGGTATCGCTTGTCAGTTTTACTGACGCAGTGCGCGTTCACCACGTGCAATGCCTACAACACCACTACGTGCCACTTCAATGATGTCAGTGACATCTTTCATCGCTGCGATGAAGGCTTCAATCTTGTCGCTTGAGCCTGCAATCTGCACCGTGTAGAGCGAGTTAGTCACGTCTACAATCTGGCCACGGAAGATGTCAGCAGTACGTTTCACTTCTGCACGGGCAAAGCCGCTCGCTTTCACTTTCACCATCGCTAGTTCGCGCTCAATATGCTCTGACTCGGTCACATTGCTCACTTTCAACACGTCAATTAGCTTGTGCAGTTGTTTCTCAATCTGCTCACGCTCTGACGCTTTAACTACGGTGGTCGTGATGTTCAGACGGGAAAGCGTTGGATCGTCTGTCGGGGAAACCGTAAGAGATTCAATGTTATAGCCACGCTGTGAAAAAAGGCCGACTACACGAGACAATGCGCCCGGTTCGTTTTCCATCAAAATCGATACAATACTGCGCATTATGTTCTCTCCGTCTTGCTCAACCACATTTCATTCATTGCACCACCACGAACCTGCATAGGATAAACGTGCTCTGTTTCATCCACGCTGATGTCGAAGAAAACCAGTTTGTCTTTCATCGCCAAGCCGCGTGCCAGTTCGCTTTCCAGTTGAGCCGGATCACTGATGCGAATACCTACGTGACCGTAAGCTTCTGCAATCGCAGCAAAATCAGGCACCGAATCCATGTAAGAATGAGAGTGACGGCCTTGATAAATCATGTCCTGCCACTGCTTCACCATACCGAGGAAGCGGTTGTTGAGGTTGATAATTTTGACGGGGATATCGTATTGCAATGCCGTCGACAGTTCCTGAATATTCATCTGGATACTGCCGTCACCGGTCACACACAGCACTTCTGCATCTGGGATCGCGAACTTCACGCCCATTGCAGCAGGCAGGCCGAAGCCCATGGTGCCGAGACCACCAGAGTTAATCCAGCGACGGGGCTTATCAAACGGATAATAAAGCGCAGCAAACATTTGGTGCTGGCCAACATCCGATGCTACGTATGCGTCGCCATTGGTGAGCTTGTAAACCGCTTCAATCGCTTGTTGCGGCTTGATGCGCTCGTTGTTCGTTTCGTAAGCCAGACACTGACGCTCACGCCATACATTGACGTTGTTCCACCAAGCGTCGAGCGCTGTTTCATCATTCGTGCCCCCCTGTTCGGTCAGGATCTTCAACATGGTGTTCAGTACCACATCCGCCGAGCCTACGATTGGGATATCAGCCGAAACAGTTTTTGAAATGCTCGAAGGATCGATGTCGATGTGCATGACCTTGGCATTTGGACAGTATTTTTCAAGATTATTGGTTGTACGGTCATCAAAGCGGACACCGATACCGAAGATCAGGTCAGCATTGTGCATCGCCATATTGGCTTCGTACGTGCCGTGCATGCCTAGCATACCCAGCGATTTGTCACCCGTACCCGGATAAGCACCAAGGCCCATCAGCGTACTGATAACAGGAATATTCAGTGTGTCTGCCAGCGTTTTAATCTGCTCGCCACATTCAGAAATGACAGCGCCGCCACCCACATACAGAACCGGTTTTTTCGCTTCAAGCAGTGCTTTTAGACCACGCTTGATTTGTCCTTTGTGACCCGAGGTTGTCGGGTTGTAAGAACGCATGGACATGCTTTCCGGATACTCGTAAGGATATTTATTTGCTGGGTTCAGCATATCTTTTGGCAGATCAACAACCACAGGACCTGGACGGCCGGTTGACGCCAAATAGAAGGCTTTTTTGATGACTTTTGGAATGTCTTCAGTGTTTTTCACAAGAAAACTGTGTTTTACGATAGGACGGGAAACACCCACCATGTCACATTCCTGGAAGGCATCGTTACCAATCAGGTTGCTCATTACCTGACCGGACAAAACAACCATTGGGACTGAATCGTAATACGCGGTTGCGATACCGGTGATGGCGTTGGTTGCGCCTGGGCCTGAAGTGACCAGTACCACGCCGACTTCGCCAGTTGCGCGGGCATAGCCATCGGCCATGTGAACAGCTGCTTGCTCGTGGCGAACGAGAACGTGCTCGATATCGCTTTTCTCATGCAGTGCATCATAGATATCCAAAACCGATCCGCCCGGATACCCAAATATATGTTTTACGCCTTGGTCGATCATCGAACGAACGACCATGTCGGCTCCTGACAACATTTCCACTATATGCCTCCATGTATGCATAGTTTAGGACTTATTTGTAGCCTAGAGATGGATGTCGGCGTGACTACCTGTTTGCCGCCAATCCATGCCAGCTATGCTTTTGACTCCGGTCGTAACAAGAATCAAAAAAGCTTCCACTCAAGGGCTATTTTGATGGCTGCTGCAACCAGCAACTCACCACCTCTTGAGCACCACAACTTTAACGCTTTGTTAGCAAATATGTCTATCGCTTAACCCAGATTCCCAGTAATACTCTGATTGGATGAACTTTCGTCACTAAAGACTCTAATATAAATACCTGAATTAGCATTCATTGCTGAAAAGTTCCTTTTTGGCGATATTTAGTGTTCGCTCACCAAGAAAAATGAGGCATGAAAAAAGTATGTTTTTGGCTGTTACCGACAGAATGCAATTGAAGTAGCACATTAAAGACACTTTAACACCAGTTCCAAAGCAGGAATACGCGAAAGGATGCGATAAAAAAGCCCGACTCTTAGGCCGGGCTTTTCAGTGAAAACAAATCAGCGGTGCTTCTTGTACATGGCTTCGATTTGCTTCTTGTAGCGCTCGAGGATCACCTTACGGCGCAGCTTCAGGGTAGGCGTCAATTCACCTTGTGCCATGGAGAACTCTGAAGGTAACAGCGTAAACTTCTTCACTTGCTCAAACTTCGCCAGCTCTTTTTGTAGCTCTTCAACGCGTTTTTCGAACATTGCTACCACTTCACTGTGTTTAATCAACTCCATGCGATCGTGGTATTTGATGTTGAACTCTTTCGCCCAGGTTTCCAGCGTTTCAAAACAAGGTACAATCAAGGCAGATACAAAATGACGTGCGTCTGCGACCACCGCGATTTGCTCGATGAAGTGGTCCTTGCCCAGCTTACCTTCAATCATCTGAGGCGCAATGTATTTACCGCCGGAGGTTTTCATCAACTCTTTGATGCGGTCAGTAATAAAAAGGTTACCCTGCGCATCAATATGGCCAGCATCGCCAGTTTTCAGGAAGCCATCAGCTGTGAAGGTTTCTGCTGTTTCTTTTGGCTTGTTGTAGTAGCCGCGCATGACCATAGGGCCACGCACCAAAATCTCGTTGTTGTTGCCAATTTTCACTTCAGCATTTGGCATTGCCATGCCAATGGAGTCCGGGTCAAAACTCGCACTGTCCCAGCAAGAAACCGTCGCCGTGGTTTCGGTCATGCCATAGCCCAGTTTCACGTTCACACCAATCGCGTGGAAGAAACGGCCAATAGCTGGCTCAAGCTTCGCGCCTCCGCACGGCATCATAGTAATATTGCCACCCAGAAGCTGGCGTAGTTTGCTCAATACCAACTTATCAGCAGTTCGGTGAGCGCTTTTCAGCCACGGCGCTGGTTTCTTGCCTTTACGGGTAATTTCCGCCATCAGGTTGCCGATATATACCGCGGCGCGGAACATACCTTTTTTCACCGGACTGGCAGTCGCCACTTTCTCGTGTACGGCGCTGTATATCTTCTCGTAGAATCGCGGAACCGCACACATTACGGTAGGTTTTACCTCCTGAAGCGCTTCACGGATGGCCTCGGTGCTAGACAGGTAGCAGTTGGTCGCACCGTGGTGCAGGACATAAAAGCTCCAGCAACGCTCAAACACGTGAGACAGCGGCAGAAATGCCAGAGATACTTCGTTCTCACTGATCCCCAACACCTTATCGTGGCTTTCAATCTGGGCTGCTACATTGGCGTAATCCAGCATCACCCCCTTTGGCTCGCCTGTGGTCCCAGAGGTGTAAATCAATGTCATCAGATCGCTCATTGAAGCGTCTGAAATACGCACCAGCATTTCCTGCTCTACGTTGTCATTGGCAGTTTGTAGGAAAGCTTCCCAGCTTTGGCCCATTTCATGGCTGGCAAAATCAACGTTGTCATCAAAGCTGACAATCTTTTCCAGCGCTGGGCAGCTAGACGCAATCGACATCGCCGCATCAGCCTGCGATTGGTCGCCAACGAACAGAATACGTGCACCTGCATCACGCAGGATATAGGCAGCCTGTTCAGCTGTATTAGTTGGATAAATTGGCACTGGCACACAGCGCACCTGTAGAGCAGCGACATCCGCTATGCTCCACTCCGCACAGTTGTTGGCAAAAATACCAACTTTGTCCTGCACAGCGAGGCCAGATACCAGCATCGCTTTAGAAGCTGTATCAATGCGCTCACCGAACTGATGCCAGCTTATTTCGCCCCAGCTATTTCCTTGCTGGAAACGCAGCGCGATCTTGTCGCCTTGAGCTTTTACCTGCTCGCGGATTCGGTTAACGATATGAAGTTCCAGCGCCATTTAATTCTCTCTCAGCACGAGGTTGCGTCCCCTATGAATGCGTGGGGGGAACGACGATAAAAACTTAGCTAACACTTGTAAGCTAAAAATCCGAAGGCAGTGTAATAGCTCCCCCGTCAAATACAAGAAAAAGCGCATGCAGAAAGGATAAAATATAGACAATGCATTTGAAGACTACTGTTCATTTCAGAGTACACTTGTTTTCTCAACTTTCAGAAAAGTTGTAACAGGCTGTAATCAATAGGGTCTGCCGCCCCTGAAAGCGTGATTCCACGGGAAGTAACATGCACAAAAAAACCGGCATAAGCCGGTTTTTCGTCAATATTCTGGGTGTTTTTACGCGGTTTATACCAACGAATTGCCGCAGATAGACAGCAGTTGATCTCGCATCCAAAGATGCCCTTTGTCTTTCTCTGCAGACGCATGCCAGCTCAGGTAACCGCTAATACGGTTGTTATCCAGCGGCAGTGGCAGCATTTTCAGGTTATCGCGATTGTTGCCTGCTTCGATCATCCAGCGAGGTGCCACAGCCACCAACTGTGATTGGCTAACCACGTATAGGATGTTGCTCAAGCTAACGCCCTGGTACGCTTCGCGGTAACGGCCATCACGGTAAAGTGCTTCTGCGTAACCCTGCATTTCACCATTGCGTTTAAGTACTGCATGCGCTTCAGATGCCAGCTCTTTCGCGGTAATGCTTTCAGTAAGACGTGGGTGATTCTTACTCGCCACCACGACAAGCTCATCATTGAACATTTCTGTGCTGCTGAAGCCCAACTCGTTGAAATGAAGGTAATCAATCACAAAGTCCACTTCCTGATAACGCAGCTTACGCGCGATATCACGATCAAATTCCGTCTCTACCTGAACCTTCACGCTTGGTGCAACGGAAGAAATCGTGTTCAGGATTTGCGGAACAAAACGCATGTCTGATGGGCTGCAAATTGCCAGACGGAATGTACGGTTGCTGGTTTCAGGAATAAAGACTGAGGTCGGCAACTCATTCTTGATTAACTGGATCGCCTGGCGAATCGGGCCAAATAACTGACGGGCACGTTGTGTAGGTTTAATGCCGCGGCCATTTCGAACAAACAGCTCATCGTTAAACATCACTTTAAGACGCGACACTGCATTACTCACCGCTGGTTGTGACATGCCTAGACTTTGTGCGGCGCGTGTAATGTTTTGTTCTTGCATCACTGCATCAAAAACAGTGATGAGATTGAGATCAACACTTCTTAACGTCGTATCCGTACGGTTTTCAATATTGTTAACCGACTCTTTCTGCGTCATAGCGAAACCCTAAAGGAAGGAGTAAATGTATAGCGTACGCCACCCAAAACACCGAACGACCCTGAAAATGAGTATTTAAATTGAAAAGGGTCGAAAGGCATCAGTTAGGCAACTTAGCTTGCTCATGCCCCAGCATAATGAGTGAAACTGAACACACGCTAACCAAGGCACCAACTTAGTAACATGATCGGATAAATACACCCCAGTAAATTGTTATAAAATCATGTGCGACGGAAATGGTAAAAACCTAAAAATAAAATAAAAAAGAGGCTGATAAACAGCCTCTTAGCTCTAAAAAACACAACCAACGACCTTGTTAGTTACACATTCACTTCATCAATGCTGACGCAAACTTTTATTTGCCTGTGACGGCAGCCTCATGCTGAGCATGGCTCTCTTCCGAGTCTTTTGAGGCCAGAAATCTGACAAAAGATCGGTGACATGCTCTGGAAATGATACCTGCGACCAAAGGGATTCTCGAAGCAAAGGCAGGGTGCTTAAATCTCCTTCCCCCAACCATGCTGCCAGTTCTGAAGCAACGTTTGGGTATTTGACGCGACTGCTTTCTGTCTGCTTCAACCATTCACGAATCGTATCCAAATCCAGTGATTCCATCGAAGTTGCCAACCCCAGTGTATCCAGCGTCGAAACATTACTTTGCTGCTCAAACTGACCACTGAGCGGTTTAAGTAGCAACTTCTTGCCCAGCGATAACGCCTCTGAAGGCAGTTCAAACCCACCATTGGCAATGACACCGTCACAGCTTGCCAATACCTTGTGGAAAGCTGCCTTACTCAATGGACGGACATCCACATTATCCTCCACTCTCGCTTCCTGACAGGATGGATGAAAACAGATAAACCGCTGCGGAAAATGTTGTAGCACCCGAACAACCTCTTCCAGATTTTCAAACGGAAGATACGTCAAAATAGTGCCATTTTTAGTGGGTTCCACCGTTTGAAGATCAATGATCGGCGGCAAGACAGGCTGATTGAAGTGGTACCAGTGCAAGCCGATTTTCGTCTCTGTCGGCGCAAAGTAATGCATGATGAGCTTATCCAGCAGGGATTGCCCCTGCTTCGGTACGTCGAAGGCAAACGCAGACTGGTGACTGACGGACACCGTCGGCACACCTTGTCGTTTCGCAGCATGTGCCGAAACCGGCTCAAAGTCAGAAACCACCAGATCATAGCCCGACACATCCAGCTCCCGCACTTCGCGGACGAACGACACTAGACTGTTGTTCAACGTGGTTTTCAGCATGCTGACTTTCCCCGCCTCGCTGACAAAGGTGAGCCCGCGACGCACTTCATACTCCCCGAACACGTCCATATCAAAATACTCCGATGCAGGACGACCAGAGAACAGGAACTTCACCTCAACATGTTGCAGATTGGAAAAAGCGTCTGCCATCGCACGTGCACGGGAAATATGCCCATTCCCTGTGCCTTGCACGCCATAAAGTATTTTCATGTAGGTTCTCGTTGTTGTTTCCCACTCATCAGGCCATCAAAGCTAATGACGCGCAGGCCAATCCAAGCAAGGCACCGACGATAACATCGGTAATGAAATGAACACCAAGCAACACACGGGAAGCGCCAATCGCAGCGGCCCATCCCCAGTAGACATGGCTGAATTCGGGATAGAAGTGACTCAGTAATGCCGCCATCACAAATGCCGCTGCCGTGTGTCCGGAAGGCATGCTGTAGAGATCTGACGGTGTAATAAATGAAGGAAGATGTTGTGGTCTTGCTCGGCGGAAACGTCTTTTCAGCCACATAAAAAGAGGGACTTCAATGGCAAACGCCATCAGACCGACGATCAGGAAATGCAGACCCTGCATACCGCCGAAAAGCGCAAGCAAAACGCCTATTGCCGCATAAAGGTGACCGTCTCCACTTTTAGAAACCCAACGGAAAATCCGTGCGATATCCGCACTGAAACGGTGATTAAGGCAAAGGGTGGACACGGCATTATCCACCCTTTGGATAGCGACGAGACTCCGCATTCATCTGCTCCAATTCTTCACGTTACCGGTTCAGATTAGGAGTCAGGAATGACAGTCCCGTGACGCTTTGCAGACGAGTTGATGAACTTTTAAGCAAAATCTCCGTGCAGAGACTCGTGCTTTTTCACTTTGCCGAAGTCGGCCAGTATGGCGTAGGCTGCCGGGATCATAAACAGCACCAACAGTGTCGATGTGAAAATCCCGAACACAATGGAAATCACCAGAGGTTTCACCACCTGAGCCTGCAAACTGGTTTCCAACAGAAGCGGCAATAAGCCAGCAGCCGTCGTCAGTGATGTCAGAAAGACCGCGCGGAAACGTTCCTGACTGGCGCGCACCACCGCATCATAAATATCTTCACCTTCATCCAAGTGGTGACGGATATATTGCACCAGCAAGATGGAGTCATTCACCACCACGCCAGCCAGCGACACAAACCCCATCAGGCTTGGCATACTGAGCGGATGCCCAAGCAGCCAATGCCCCCACAGCACGCCAATTAAGGCAAGCGGAATGGCAATCAAAACCACAAAGGGTTCCAGATAGCTGCGGAATTGATAACTCAGGATCACGAAGATACCGAACAAGCCCAGAGCAAAACCAATGCTCATGGATTGACTGGTCTCAGCCGTGTCCTGACTCTGGCCTTCAAACAACACGCGTAACCCCGGATATTTCGTTTCTAGCCCTGGGATCACATCACGTTTTAATTGCGCCAAAACATCACCGATACTCACCTGACTCTGTACCACGTCACCGTATACACTTAGCGTCCGTAAGCCATCAATACGCTGAATGCGAACAAAGTTACGCTGGTAATTAAGCTCAGCCACGGTAGAAAGCGGCACCTGACTACCATCGGGCAGCACAATCGGGAAGTTGGCGAAGCTTTGCAGGCTAGCAGCATCGTCGCTATCAAGCCGCACATCAATCTCGATACTTTCTGGACCAACCTGAATTTCATCTGCTGTCTGGCCGAAATAAGCAGCACGAAGCTGCCGAGCTATCAATTGGCCGTTTACGCCAAAAGCTTCCGCGCCGGGACGTAGCGTGACTTTCACTTCTTCCTTGCCGGGCCGCATGTCATCGAGAACCCCTGACACGCCCTGAAACTGGCTGATAAACTGCTGGATGGCGACCGAGGCTTGTTTCAACTCGTTCAAATTGTCATGTTGCAAGCGAATATCAAAGTCGCGTCCACCGGGTCCAAACGCGGGCTGCTTGAACACCATGGAAATAGGATCGGTCAGCACGCCGGTTTCTTTTTCCCAGTCTGAGATGAAGTCATCAATCAAGGTGCTGCGGATCTCCGCACTCAACAAATCAAGCCTCACAGTCGCGATATGCTGACCACTTTCATCGGCATCGGCGTTAAAGTTGAATTGCTCGGTAATGTGCTCCACCAAAGGCTCGCCACTCTCATTTTCTTCACTTAGTCGCTCACCCACTCGATTCGCTGAGGCAACCAGTGTCGCGACAACAGCCTCGGTTTGCGCCAGTGATGAGCCGGGCGGCAAAATGACGCGGGCCTCCGCAATATCCCCATCGAGCTCTGGAAAGCCGACAAACCGCAGTTGACCGGATGCCAACAGTGAAACTGAAATCAAAAGCATGGCTATCACCCCTCCCACAAAGGGATAACGCCATTTCACGGCACTGGTAACCAACTCCGCCAGTTTACCTGCGCGGAAAGCTTCAAACTTCTCGAGAAAGATGCGTTTGAAAGCCAAATCAGGTTTTGGCGCTTTGGCTTTCGCCAAAGAATGCTGCAAGTGATGCGGCAGAATAAGGAAGGCTTCGACAAGACTGAGTGTGAGCACCAGGATCAGTACCATAGGCACGACCCGGAGCACCGCTCCCATTTCCCCTTGCAAGAAGATCAAGCTCCCGAATATACACACCGTCGTGAGATAAGAAGACACCACGCCGGGAAGTACCTTCTTGACCCCGTTGACCACAGCATCTTCAAGTTTTTGCCCCCGATCGATATGTGAGGCGATGGATTCGGATATCACAATGGCGTCATCCATCATGATACCGATAGCCATTAAGAGCGCTACCAGCGACATGATGTTGATGGAAAGCCCAAGTTGCGCCATCAAAAAGAAGCTACCGAGGAAGGCAACGGGTAAGCCTGCCGCCACCCAGAATGAATAGCGCAGCGAGAAGAACATCCACATCACACCAAACACTAGGATCACCCCTTGCCAGGCATTGCGGGTCATCATGGTCAGACGATCCCAAAGCAGCGACGAGAAATCGTTGGTAAGGTTGAGCGTCACGCCATTTGGGGTACGGGCCCGTTCGTCATCAACAAACTGCGCGACTTTTTCTTTAATGCGAAGGGCATCGTCAGCTTTGTTTTTGCTGATTTTAAGCAGCGCCGAAGGTTTGCCATCAAACCACACCTGTTGTTCATCCAGCTCAAAGCGCTCGGTCAGGGTGGCGATATCCTGCAAGCGAATCACGCCGCCGTCGCTGTCTGCGGCAACCACGATTTGCCCCAATGTGTCAGCGGCAATCCGTCTTTCGTCAAAGCGGATCAGCAGGCTCTTGTTATCAAGCTCAACGTTACCGCTAGGGAGGTTAATGTTCTGCGCACTGACCTGAGCGGCAATATCAGAAACACTTAACCCTAGCTGGCGAAGCGCACTCTCTCGCACTTCAATGCGGATTTGCTTGCCCGAAAAGCCCGCCACACTGACCAAGGGGACATCGTAATCACGTTTAAGTGTCTGCTTGAGATCCTCTGCGTAGGCTTTAAGCCCCACCCAATCGGTATCAGCAGCAATCGCCACATCGACCACGGGCTCATTCCAGTCAAGCTCACGCACCACAGGGGGCTCAATATCACTTGGGAAGTTATTGATAGCGTTGATTTGGGTTTGGATGTCCACCAGCATGCGGGAGATATCAGCTTGGGCATCGAGCTTCACCACTAACCCTGCCGAACCTTCCACCGCTTCACAGCGGGTTTCAACGATGTTGGAAAGACCGTCTACCGCGTCTTCCATCAACAGGCAGATATTTTGCTCTACCTGCTCAGGGCTGGCGCCGGGATACACTACCGTGGCGAGAATAAAAGGCGGCGCAAACTCAGGAAAGGTTTCACGCTTGAGTTGTGGCAGTGACGTTAACCCAAGAAGGATCAACGTTAGCATCAGCAAGTTAGCGGCTGTCGGGTGACGGGCGAAGAAACGGATCATGATGCCTCCCCGTTCACCGCATTGTTTTCTACCACGTCACCGTTTAGGGTCACCGCGCGAAGTTCCATTCCAGGCACGGCGGGTAGAAGATCGTTCAGCACCAGTTGCTGACCCGCTTTCAGATCCCCGGCGATCGCAACGCTCTCTCCGCGCCTGAACAAAATGGTAACCGGCATCACTTTCAATGCTCCGTCTTCCATCAGATAGACCTTGTCACCGCGAAGGGCACGCTCCGGGATCACCCAATGGGAAACGGGTTTGCCTTCAATCGTCGCTTTAACAAACATGCCATTAACCAGACTTGGCTGGGCAGCAATCCCTTGGGTTTGCTCTTCGCCCAGTGCAATTTCGAGGATAACGCCGACCGTCGCCTGATTCAGGCTGACCGTATCACTGAGACGCGCCACCTTGGCAGGCCATTCCTCTTTAAAGCTCCCGCTGGAAAGGTTCACACTCGCGTTGAGCTGATGCAGTTTCTCGGCAAACCCCTCGCTTTGCTCGCCGTTTAAGGTGTCGAAAACCGTCTGTATGTCATGAATGGAGACCTGCGCATCCACCTCTACCGCACCAAGGCCGTGGGCGATAACCATCACTTGCTGCGGCGTGACAACCTGATCACGTTCGATGTTTACTTCCGCAATGCGGCTGTCGATTGGTAAAACGATTTGGGTTTTATCGAGATTTCTCTGGGCTTGTTCCAGCGCTAGATTGCTCGCTTCAAGTTCTGATTCAGTGATACGTTTTTCGTCCGGCAGAACTTTTAGCTGAGCTTCCAGGTCCTGAACACGGGTTTGCTGGGAAAGAAATGCCTGCTGTTCGTTGTCCAGGTCTGATTGTGATGTCAGACCTTTTTTGCGCAGATTCTTTTGTCGCGTCAGTTCATCGCGGCTAAGGGCCAGTCTGCGCTTCTCTATCGCCAGCGTGGTTTTCAGATTGGACTCATCCAGTTCCAGTTTCGCCAAACGCGCTTCCCGAACACTCACATCTGCCTGAGCCTGTGCCACCGCCAGTTGATAGTCAGTCGGGTCGATGCGTAATAGCTCAGTGCCCGCAGGCAGCACTCGTCCTTTTTCCAAAGCAGGATTGCGGTAAATCACTTTGCCGTTCACTTCCGCAATTGCCTGCCAAGTGAGCTTCGGTGTCACCCGGCCAAAACCTGTGACCACTGGGGCAATGTTAGACTGCTCTAAAGTGATGACATCCACCGCTCGTGCTTTCGATTGGGCGGGTTTCACAGGCACATCAGGCCTGCTGCTTATCGCAATGAAGAGCACCGCGATACCGACAGCCAAGGCGGGAAAGAAAAGCAGTTTACGGCTAAGTGTCATAGTGTGTTGTCTCCCTGAACCTTGAAAATTCCGTGTTGCAGAAGTGCGGCGTTGTGTTTGGCGAGTTTTTCCAGAAAAGCACTGTCCATGGTGATCCCTTGAATGTCAGCGAGCGCCGTGGGAATGATAAATGGAAACACCATCAAGCTTGAGAAGCTCATTCGTGCAAGTTCCGGATCGATGTCTTTTCTCAAAGCGCCTTTTTCCTGTAGACGCTGAAAGAGTAATTGATGAAGGGGCAAGAGAATGTCCTGAAACAGCTTTTCAACCACCTGTCGCTGCTGATCGTCTTCATCCAGCATCATGCTACGGAAGATCAACGTAGGCAGATTAGGTCCTGTAGACATCTCGCGGTAAAACGTTGTGACTACATCATTAAGGCTTTCAATTTTCCCTTCTTCAACCGCCTGACGCATTCGGGTGATCATCGGCGCCGCTGTCTCTCTGACCATGGCCTCAAACAAGCCAGCTTTATTGCCAAAGTAATAGCGGATCATCGCCACATCGACACCAGCATTTTCTGCAATACGGCGTGTCGACACCTTGTGATAGGGTTGTTTGTGAAAAAAGCGTTGGGCTTCGCCGATCAGCGCAGCTCTGGCATCAGAGCCTCCCATTGGTCGACCTGGTTTTTTGGTCATGGCATCATCCGTAATTCATCAGCGTTGAATTTATACTACTCCCTGTTCGGTCTCTTTTCGCGCCATTTAATTCCCTAGAGCATAGGATTGTGATGAATTTCCGTTCAAAAAATAGACACAGATGAATACTCTGGTTTTTTACTTAAAAAGCAGTTTTTTAAACCACAGTTAACATTATGAGTGACGCTTTCTTGTTATTTTCTAATTTGATATTGACGCTTTAGTAAGCTGTTTGGTATTCATTTGTGCAGACATCTTTAGAGAACTGTTACAAATGATGAAACGCATTTTCCTTCTAGACCTTCTACTTCTCGTGAATTGTTCGCGCGGGTAGGTCATGGATTGAAAACAGTTTTCACCTGACACACGAAACCCGCGCCAAGGCGCGGGTTTTTTGTATGACCTGCCAAAGGTGCGGAGTACAACCTAATAACGGCACATGAGGGAACGACCATGAAAGACCAAGTCATCATATTTGACACCACATTACGCGACGGCGAACAAGCGCTGTCCGCCAGTTTGACTGTAAAAGAGAAGTTGCAGATTGCACTGGCGCTGGAGCGTCTGGGTGTGGATGTGATTGAAGCTGGCTTCCCTGTTTCAAGCCCGGGTGATTTCGAATCCGTCCAGACGATCGCAAAATCGGTTAAGAATAGTCGCATTTGTGCTTTGTCCCGTGCAGTCGATAAAGATATCGACGTCGCCGCTGAATCCCTCAAAGTTGCTGAAGCGTTCCGTATCCACACTTTCCTTTCCACTTCTACTATTCACGTTCAGGACAAACTTCGCCGTAGCTACGACCAAGTTGTTGAAATGGGTGTGAATGCCGTCAAACGCGCTCGTCGCTACACAGATGACGTGGAATTCTCCTGTGAAGATGCAGGCCGTACGCCGATTGATAACCTGTGCCGCATGGTGGAAGAAGCCATCAAAGCCGGAGCTACCACGGTCAATATCCCTGATACCGTGGGCTACACCGTACCGGGTGAGTTCGGTGGCATTATCGAAACCCTGTTCAACCGCGTGCCAAACATCGACAAAGCAGTGATTTCGGTTCACTGTCACGATGACTTGGGCATGTCGGTCGCCAACTCGATTGCTGCAGTTCAAGCAGGTGCGCGCCAGATTGAAGGCACCATCAATGGTATCGGTGAGCGTGCCGGTAACTGTGCGCTGGAAGAGATTGCGATGATCATCAAAACCCGCAGCGAGTTGTTAGGGGTGGAAACAGGCATCAATCACAAAGAAATCAGCCGCACCAGTAAGATGGTCAGCCAGCTGTGTAATATGCCGATTCAGTCCAACAAAGCGATTGTCGGCACCAATGCATTCAGCCACAGCTCTGGTATTCACCAAGATGGCATGCTGAAGAACAAGAACACCTACGAGATTATGACGCCAGAGTCGATTGGTCTGGGTCAGAAAGCATTGAACCTGACCAGCCGTTCAGGCCGCGCGGCGGTGAAGAGCCACATGGATACCATGGGCTACAGTGACGACGACTACAACCTGGACAACTTGTACGAATCTTTCTTGAAACTGGCAGACCGCAAGGGTCAGGTTTTCGATTATGATCTGGAAGCTTTGATGTTCTTCAACAACTTGCAGGAAGAAGATGACTTCTACAAGCTGAAGTATCTGAGCGTACAAAGTGGCAGTGTGATGGCAACCACAACCGTCAGCCTGCAGTGCGGCGATGAGGAAGTCAGCGACGCTGCGATTGGTAACGGCCCGGTTGATGCACTGTATCAGGTCATTTACCGCATCACTGGCTATGACATTGTGCTGGACAAGTTTGACCTGACCGCCAAAGGCGAAGGGGAAGATGGCTTGGGTCAGGCAGACATCATCGCCAATTATAAAGGTCGCAAGTACCACGGTACGGGCGTCTCAACAGACATTATTGAAGCCTCAGGTCAGGCATTGCTGCATGTGATTAACAGCATTTACCGCGCTGACCGCATCGCGCAAATAAAAGAACAAGCAACATTAAAAATGGAGACAGTGTAACCATGGCAGGCACCTATAAGATTGCCGTTCTACCGGGAGACGGTATTGGCCCGGAAGTGATGCAACAAGCCCACAAAGTTCTTGATGCCGTAAGCGCTAAATTTGGCATTAGCTTTGAGAAAACAGAATACGATGTCGGTGGTATCGCCATCGACAACCACGGCACCCCACTACCAGACGCAACCCTGAAAGGGTGTGAAGCGGCTGATGCGGTGCTGTTTGGTTCGGTGGGTGGCCCTAAGTGGGAACACTTGCCACCGAATGAACAGCCTGAGCGTGGTGCGCTGTTGCCACTGCGTAAGCATTTCCAACTGTTCTGTAACCTTCGTCCCGCGCAGATTCATGCCGGCCTTGAAGCTTTCTCACCACTTCGTGCGGATATCTCTGAGCGAGGTTTTGACATCGTAGTGGTACGTGAACTGACCGGCGGTATCTACTTTGGTCAGCCTAAAGGCCGTGAAGGCTCTGGCGCAGAAGAGAAGGCGTTCGACACGGAAGTTTACTATCGCTATGAAATCGAGCGTATTGCGCGCATCGCGTTTGAGTCTGCACGTCTTCGCCGCAAAAAGGTAATGTCAGTAGATAAAGCGAACGTATTGCAAAGCTCTATCCTTTGGCGCGAAGTGGTAGAAGAAATCGCGAAAGACTACCCAGATGTTGAGCTGTCACACATCTACATCGACAACGCGACCATGCAGCTGATCAAAGACCCATCGCAGTTTGATGTCATGCTGTGTTCTAACATCTTCGGTGACATCATCTCTGATGAGTGCGCGATGATCACTGGCTCCATGGGCATGCTGCCATCTGCAAGCCTCAACGACAGCAAGTTTGGCCTTTACGAGCCCGCAGGTGGTTCTGCACCGGATATTGCAGGTAAGAACATTGCCAACCCAGTGGCGCAAATCCTGTCTGCCGCTCTGATGCTGCGCTACAGCCTTGGCGAAGAAGACGCTGCACGCGCTATCGAAGCTGCGGTCAGCCAAGCGCTGGAAGCGGGCGAGCTAACAGCTGATCTGGCTGGCGATGCGACCCCGCTGACCACATCCGAAATGGGTGATAAGATTGCAGCGTATGTAAGCGAAGCCTAAGCGCACTGGAAGCACATAATTATTAAGGAAGACAGGGCAATGTCAGCAAAAACCCTTTACGAAAAAATCTACGACGCGCATATCGTCGTAGAAGCACCGGGCGAAACCCCGTTGCTGTATATCGACCGTCACTTGGTCCATGAAGTGACCTCTCCTCAGGCGTTTGATGGCCTACGTCAACACGGTCGTAAAGTGCGTCAGGTTTCTAAAACCTTCGCGACCATGGATCACAACGTTTCTACTGAGACCAAAGACATCAATGCCTCGGGCGAGATGGCAAAAATTCAGATGGAAACGTTGGCAAAGAACTGTGAAGAGTTCGGCGTCACCCTTTACGATTTGAACCACCCTTACCAGGGTATTGTTCACGTGATGGGTCCTGAGCTGGGTATTACCCTGCCGGGCACCACCATTGTTTGTGGCGATTCCCATACTGCAACCCACGGCGCGTTTGGTGCACTGGCATTCGGTATCGGTACCTCTGAAGTTGAACACGTACTGGCGACTCAAACCCTGAAGCAAGGCCGTGCCAAGACCATGAAAATTGAGGTCAAAGGCAAGGTCGCTGAAGGCGTGACCGCGAAAGATATCGTCCTCGCGATCATCGGTAAAGTCGGCCACGCAGGTGGTACCGGTCACGTGGTTGAGTTCTGTGGTCAGGCGATTGAAGATTTGACCATGGAAGGCCGCATGACGGTCTGTAATATGGCGATCGAGCTGGGCGCGAAAGCGGGTCTGGTGGCACCGGATCAAACCACCTTTGAATACCTGCAAGGCCGCAAGTTTTCACCAACTGGCGCAGACTGGGATGCAGCTGTTGAATACTGGAACAGCCTGAAAACTGATGCTGACGCTGAGTTCGACACTATCGTCACGTTGGAAGCGGCAGACATCTCCAACCAAGTCACTTGGGGCACTAACCCAGGTCAGGTGGTGGGTATCAACGATGTGGTTCCAGCACCGGAAAGCTTTAGCGACCCTATCGAGCGTCACTCTGCAGAGCGTGCGCTTCGCTACATGGGCATCGAAGCTGGCCAGAAAATTACTGATATCACCATCGATAAAGTGTTTATCGGCTCTTGCACCAATTCACGTATCGAAGACATGCGCGCCGCAGCGGCTGTTGCCAAAGGCCGTAAAGTGGCTGCAGGCGTTCAGGCGCTGGTAGTGCCGGGCTCTGAGCAGGTAAAAGCGCAAGCCGAAGCAGAAGGTCTGGACAAGATTTTCGTTGAAGCTGGCTTTGAATGGCGTCTGCCAGGTTGCTCTATGTGTCTGGCGATGAACAATGACCGCCTTGGACCAAAAGAGCGCTGTGCATCCACCAGTAACCGTAACTTCGAAGGCCGTCAGGGTCGCGAAGGACGTACTCACCTGGTGAGCCCGGCAATGGCAGCTGCTGCAGCCGTTGCTGGTCACTTTGTTGACGTAAACAGCTTATAAGGAGCCCACCATGTCAGGAATTAAACAACACACAGGCTTGGTGGCACCGCTGGACGCAGCAAACGTCGATACTGATGCCATCATTCCAAAGCAATTTTTGCAGAAAGTGACCCGCACCGGTTTTGGTAAGCACCTGTTTCACGACTGGCGTTTTCTGGACGATGCAGGTCAGCAGGACAACCCAGAGTTTGTGCTGAACCAACCTCGGTACAAAGGCGCAAGTGTGCTGCTGGCACGCGAGAACTTTGGTTGTGGTTCATCCCGTGAGCACGCACCTTGGGCACTGGCTGATTTCGGCTTCAAAGTGATGATCGCGCCAAGCTTTGCGGACATCTTCTACGGCAACTCCATCAATAACCAGATGGTACCTGTTAAGCTAACTGAAGCAGAAGTCGACGAACTGTTTAAGTTTGTGGAAGCCAATGAAGGCGCGGAGATCGCGTTGGATCTGGAAGCGCAAACTGTGTCTGCCGGTGGCAAAACCTACTCGTTCGAAATCGACGAGTTCCGCCGTCATTGCTTGCTGAATGGCTTAGACAGCATCGGCTTGACGCTTCAACACGAAGAAAAGATCGCAGAATACGAAAGTAAGATCCCTGCTTTTCTTTCCTAACAATTGGATTTATCAACTAAATCTCACAATAAAGCCGACTCTTTGAGTCGGCTTTTTCTATGCTGGTAGAAAGCCACGTCGACAAGGAAGGTCATGATGCGCCCAGTTATCACTGCAATGGTAGTGTTGTTTTTCCTTAACACAGTGCAAGTGAGTGCCGAGACCAAGCTTATCTTTGACACGCCTACGACCTCAGAGGATAAAACAGCTAAACAGTTGGTTGAGAACGTTACCAAAGAGACAGTAAAACTGGTCAATGACTACGCTCCCCTTCCTGACACATTGACCATCCGTTTTGGAGATCTGGACGGGCCACTCTTTGACCCTGATACCACAACTATTCAAATGCCTTACGAATTTGTGCGTTACGCGAAAGAAAAATTCCAGAGCGTCCCTCCTTCCCACGAAGGTATTACACCGGATGAAGCCACGAAGGCGTCGATTATTCACACCTTGCTGCATGAGTATGGACATGCGTATCTTTTTCTGTGGGATTTCCCAGCACTCGGCAAAGAGGAAGACGCCGTCGACAGTTTTGCTACGCTATCCATCATTAAGTTTTATGACGCTGAAACCGCATTTATTGGCGTCGATCTTTTTGCCATCGAGGATATGGACACTGAGTTTATCGATGATGTTTCCATGTGGGGAGAGCACAGTCTCGATGCCCAGCGCTACGCAAGATCGCTATGTTTGATCTACGGCAGCGATCCTGAGAAATTTGAGGATTTAATGGATCCTGAGCTTGTCGAGGCAGAACGGGATTTGTTTTGTCCTTATGAATTTGAAACCCAGTCGCGCAACTGGTCAAGAGTGATAGAAATGCTCAGTGAAAGTGAATGAAAATAGTCACTCTCCGGTCTATTTTCACATTGTAGCTTTTCACTGAGTATCACCATGAAGCCAATTTTTGCACTATTGCGTCCTTTGCTTTTGATCGCTTTTCTCTCGCCGGCCGTTGTATTCGCTGCCCCAAAAAGCGACCTCTGGCCTATTTGGGAAAAGAGTAATGAGTCTAGCTCTGCTTCATTTGATCACGGCCATTGGCAGAAAATCCTAGACAAGTACCTTCTCGAAAAAGGCCAGCACAATCTTTTCAATTACAGCGCAGTCAGTCCGGCTGATAAGGCATTGCTCAGTCAATATCTGACTAATCTGACTGCTCTGGATCCTCGCAATTACAGCAAGGCTGAACAGTTTGCTTACTGGGTAAATCTATACAATGCGCTGACTGTTCAACTTATTCTCGACGAGTACCCTGTAAAATCAATTACTAAGCTGGGTGGCTTTTTAAGTTTTGGTCCTTGGGATGATGAAGTTGCCAAAATCGCAGGGCAATCATTGACGCTCAATGACATTGAGCACCGTATTCTTCGCCCCATCTGGAATGACTCACGCATTCACTATGCGGTCAATTGTGCTAGCTTGGGTTGCCCTAACCTCGCTACGACCGCGTTCTCCGCAGATAACAGTGAAGCGCTATTGGAAGCAGCAGCCAAGCAGTTCACCAACAGTAATAAAGGCGCCAGCATTGACGGTAATACTCTGACTCTTTCCTCGATCTACGACTGGTATGGCGTAGATTTCGGTAATAACGAGCAAGAAATACTAAAAGCCATCGACCAACACCGCGACGGCTCAAAGCTTGAAGGCTGGAAGGGTAAAATTAAATACGATTACGATTGGTCACTTAACCAACCTTAAAATGTATTTTGTTGAAAAACTAAAGACGGGCGCATTACGCGCCCGTTGCTATTTATATCATTACGATTGGTTTACAATATTGACCATCTCGTGGGGTGCTGACTTCGTCGGCTGAGATTGCGAACGCTAAACCCATGTACCTGAACCAGATAATGCTGGCGTAGGAATGAGATGTCCAAAGCTGACCCGCTCAATGACCTCACCCTCGCCGCACATTGACGTGAGGCACCGATGAAATATTCTATTTCTGCTCTGATGTTGGCAATGACCATGGCTGGTCCTGCGCTGGCACACTCTACTGATACCCTGACAGTATACACTTACGACTCTTTTGCCGCTGACTGGGGCCCGGGCCCAGCGGTTAAAAAAGCCTTCGAAGCAGAATGTCACTGCACCCTGAACCTTGTGGCTCTGGAAGATGGCGTAACCATCCTTAATCGCCTGCGTCTAGAGGGAAAAAACAGCAAAGCTGACGTCATTCTGGGCTTAGATACCAACCTAATGACTGAAGCAGAGAAGACCGGTCTGCTGGCCGCTCACAGTGTGGACACAAAGTCTGTCACTCTGCCTGACGGTTGGAACAACAACACATTCGTTCCATACGACTATGGCTACTTCGCTTTTGTTTATGACAAAACCAAGCTGGAAAATCCGCCAAAGAGCCTGAAAGAGCTGGTTGAGAAGCGTGATGACATCTCCGTTATCTATCAAGACCCACGTACATCAACACCAGGCCAAGGCCTGATGCTGTGGATGAAATCCGTTTACGGCGATGATGTTGCGGGTGCCTGGCAGCAACTGGCAGAGAAAACAGTTACTGTGACCAAAGGCTGGTCTGAAGCTTACAGCATGTTCCTGAATGGCGAATCAGACATGGTGCTGTCTTACACCACGTCTCCGGCTTATCACCTGATTGCGGAAGAAAACCCGAACTTCAGCAGTGCTAACTTTGAAGAAGGCCACTACATGCAGGTCGAGGTGGCAGCGAAAGTGAAGAGTTCGGAAAGGCAGGAACTGGCTGATCAATTTATGCAGTTCATCCTGAGTGATGGCTTCCAAAATGCAGTACCAACGGGTCAGTGGATGTATCCGGTTACGGGGGTTGAACTGCCAAAAGGCTTCGACACCCTTTCTGTGCCGTCGAAAAGTCTGCAATTCGCACCAGAAAAAGTATCCGACAACCGCCGCAACTGGATTCGTGAATGGCAATCGGCGCTGGTGAAATAAGTCCGTGCTAAACCCTTCCAGAACCTGGCCCGGCATATTGTCGGCGTCAGTCATCGCGGTGCTGATTAGCACCGCGTTGTTTTCTTTACTGACTCAGGCTCCAACGCTAGATATCGCCTCACTTTGGCACGATCCTTACCTCAAGCATGTCACCCTATTCAGCATTAAGCAGGCAGTCCTTTCCACGCTGTTGTCCGTCGGGTTAGCGATTCCTGTTGCCCATGCGCTCTCACGTCGGCAATTTCCCGGCAAGCGCTTATTACTGAAATTATTTTCCATGACGCTGGTCCTGCCTGTGCTGGTTGGCGTATTCGGTATTCTGGCGATTTACGGAAAAAGAGGATTGCTGTCAGATTGGCTTCCTTTGCTTGGTATGAACTGGGACGTCAACATTTATGGCCTTTCTGGCATTTTGCTGGCACACGTATTCTTTAACCTGCCATTTTCCACTCAGCTTCTAGTACAGGCTCTAGAACGGGTTCCAGGTGATCAACAAAGACTTGCGCAACAACTCGGAATGCGCGGATGGCATCGCTTCCGCCTATTGGAATGGCCTTACCTTCGGCAGCAATTGCCACATGTGATTGGTTTGGTCTTTATGCTCTGCTTTACGAGCTTTGCCACTGTGATGGCACTGGGAGGCGGTCCAGGCGCAACAACGATTGAACTTGCTATCTATCAGGCTATCCGCTTTGATTTTGATTTGCAGACAGGTGCGCTGCTGGCACTCTGGCAACTGCTGCTTTGTGGCCTTTTCCACCTCGCCATCCAGCGACTGACACGTCCGGTTTCCCAGCAAGGAAAGGACAGCGATATTGTGCTTCCACCAAGACTCGACAGCACTGCTGAGAAAATCTGGGACATCGCATGGATTGCCCTCGCGGTACTTTTTGTCATCCCTCCCCTACTGATGGTAGCCCTGAGTGGTATCAACCCCAGCGCGCTGAATGTACTCACAAGCGCAGCGCTTTGGCAGGCAACAGCCAACTCCCTATCATTGGCAGCAGGAGCTGCGGTTAGCGCTTTTGTACTTGGCAGTGCCATTGTGCTCACTAGCCGTTTTTGGCGCTTAAGCGGTTTAAGCAGGCGTGCAGATGGTATAGAGATGACCGCTTCGTTGATATTGGTGGTGCCCAGCGTGGTCCTTAGTACGGGTCTATTTCTGATGCTGCGCGAGCACATCGATGTGTTCAGTTCACCTTATTGGCTCGTTCTTGCAGTCAATACATTGATGGCGTTGCCTTATGTGGTGAAAACGTTAAGCACACCTGCTTTCCAACTTTCGCAGCAATATCAGAACCTGTGCAGTAGCCTCGGCGTAAAAGGAATCAACCGCCTAAAGCTCATTGAATGGCGCGCGCTAAAGACGCCGATTGCCCGAGCTGTCGGTATCAGTTTTGTGCTTTCTACCGGCGATCTTGGTGCGATTGCTCTGGTCGGCAGTCAGGATTTTCAAACCCTGCCTTTGTACCTGTTCCACCTAATGGGGAGCTATCAAATGGATGCGGCTGCTGCGGCATCGCTAATTCTGTTTGCACTCAGCCTCGGCAGTTACGCCCTCATCGAAAAAGTTATTTCAGGAAAACGTTATGCTGCGCGTCAGTGACCTCAATTATCAATACCAGTCTGAAACGCTAAGTTTCTCTTTTGAAGCAGCGCCTGGCAGCATCACCGCCATTTTAGGTCCCAGTGGTGCAGGAAAAAGTACTCTGCTCTCTTTACTGTGTGGGCTTTTGCCGCCTCAAGAAGGCTCGGTGAGCTTTAATGATGACAACTTCACACAAATGCCATCACATGAACGCCCACTCTCTATTCTTTTCCAGGAACACAATTTGTTCAGTCACCTGAGTGCATTTGACAATATTGCGCTGGGTATCAGTCCTAAACTCTCTCTGAGTAAGAAAGAAAAAGCTCACATTGAAGATGCGGCAGAAAAAGTTGGGCTGCAAGGTTATCTCAACCGCCAGCCGGGAGAGCTATCAGGAGGTCAGAAACAGCGTGTTGCCTTGGCGCGATGTCTGGTTCGCAATAGACCAATATTGCTTCTCGACGAGCCATTCTCTTCTTTAGATCCTGCTTTACGCCGCGACATGCTTATAGAGGTTCAACAACTTGCGCGTTTTCAGGGTACAACGATTCTGATGGTGACCCACCATCCTGAAGATGCCATCGCTATTGCTGATAAGGTGTTGTTTATTGATGGTGGAAAGGTCGTTTATCACGCTGAAATTAGCGAACTTAGCGCACCAAGTGAAGCAATAATGCCTTATTTTTCATAAGATTAAATGATGCTTAGTGGTGAAATATTGCGCATCAACTAACCGCATCTATACTTATTTTTAAGACACTTAACACATAAGAGAGATGCGATTGTGACTGTTACCAGTATCGATGTGCTGGACTCGGTGGTCGATATTACAGCCCAGACTGAGTCCGATACCATTTCCGAAAGCCTTATTACAACGGTCTTACAGCTAACACCGGCTAATCAGGTATTGGTGTTGGATTACAATTCAGAAGCCACCCCAGAGTTTATGGTTGTCGCATGTTCGGACATCTTTCTTTACGAAGATGAGCGGGATGCTATTGAGCGCGTAATCAAAAACTGCGTGCTGATTGGTGAGAATATCGTTGAATACAGTAATGATGATAATCAAGCCTTACTGGCAGTTCCTGTTCGATGTGGAGAAAAAGGGGAAATTGAAGCCGTTGTATTCTGCAAAGCAGATGAACTGAAAGGCGATGAAGTCCAACTTATCGAAGGGCTAACAAAAATCTATGAGAACTACCAAAAGATCATTTCAGCCAGCGAGAGAGATGGGCTTACTGGACTATACAATCGCAAAGTACTCACCTCAAAAATAGACCTTTTGCTTGACCGTTTTCTGATTCAGGGGGACACAATTCTCGACTGCCCTTCCAGCACTCATTGGGTCTGCCTTTTTGATGTTGATCAGCTTAAAATCATTAATGACTCTCTTGGCCATGTCTACGGCGATGAGATATTGTTACTTATCACAGCAATAATGAAACAAGTCTTCAGCGAAGATGACATCTTGTTCCGCTATGGGGGTGATGAGTTCGTTGTGATTATGCATCCGCAATCTCGGGAAGAGATGGAAAGTACCGTCAGACGCTTTATGCAAGCGGTTCACGAGCGGGATTACGGGCAGGCAAAAGATGTTGCTATTTCTCTAGGCGCTGCCGCCATCAGCGAAGATGAGATGAACGCAATCACAGTGATTGGTTATGCTGACCAAGCACTCTACAAAGCCAAACAAAATGGCCGTAGTCAACTCGCCTTCTATGAAGACTTAATTGCTAGTGGCGAACTCCAATCGTTTGTGCCCGAAGACGATGTCGAAATGTTCTAACTATCACTCAGCCTAATAAGCCGCCACACAACGCGGCTTTTTGTTTTGGGATGTACGTTACACTTTTACATCACATTAACGATTGACAGAAAACCGATTAATCATTTCCCTCAGCACAATGGGTTGAGTATAATCAAGTCAGATAATCTAGACAGATTGATTTACCCGAGTTTATTTATGCCCAGTATTCGCCGGCTCTTTGCTCTTGCGCTGACGTCAGTACTCTTTTTGTTTTCATCCTTCTCCTTTGCAGAAACCAAGAAGCTAGTCATTACGGGCTCCTCAACGTGGCAACCTTTTTCTTTTATCAACCGCTTTGGTGAGCCCGATGGCGTCATGGTCGACTTTTGGCGGCTTTATGGTGTCGCCAACAATGTTGATTTCTCGTTTGAGCTCAAACCATGGAGTGAATCTCTCGCTTTTGCCCGTAATACTCCAAACGTAATACATGGCGGGCTTGGGTATACTGGTGATCGTGCCAAGTCACTCGCCTTCTCCCGGGAACTGCCACTTAATCATTACAACGTTAGTCTGTTCGTTCAAAAAGATCTGCCTTTTGACCACATCCACGCACTAGACTCGGCAATTGTGGGAACGGTGAAAGACAGCACTAAACACGCTTTTTTAACGTCGCGTATTCCTGAGAAAAACATTCGCCTTTTCCCTACCTTCGGCTCTCTAAATGATGCAGCCTACCGGGGAGAAGTCGATGTATTTATTGATGATTTAAGCACGGCGCTTTATGACATGCGTCACACTGGCAACAGTGGTCAATTCACGTCGCGGCAAAAGCTCTACTCCTTCCCCATGCACTTTGCGGTTAACAAAGAGTCCAAAGCTATTATTGCGGATGTGGAAAGGGGACTAACCCGAATATCTCAGGAAGATATCAATGCCATCTATGAGAAATGGCTACCTCAAAATAAGCTACACCTGTCATTGCCATGGTTGAATAAAACGGCTCAATATCTGATTTTTATTTCCTCATTGGTATTGCTGACAGTCGGATTGTTTCTCTACCATCGTTTGCTGAAATATCGCACTACAGAGCTAAAGAATGCGGTCAAAGCACTAAAAGATTCAAAACAAAAACTCGAGACAGCGACCCAAAACGACCCGCTTACGGGCACTAAAACACGTCATCAGTTTTTCGCGGCATTGAGTGATAAGCGCTTCTCACCGTCGCCTTATGTGGTAGCGGTACTGGATATTGATCACCTTAAGGAAGTCAACGAGAGCTACGGGCAGGATGTGGGCGACATAGCTATCAAACACCTTGCTACACAACTTAGATTACAGTTGCCTAGTCAAACGCTGTGCGCACGCCTTGGTGGCGGTGAGTTTGCAGTTTTATTTGATTTAAGTGATACCAGCCAGGCACAACGTAAGTTACAGCAGCTCCAAAAGACCCTACAGCTCAGCCTTCTCTACATCGACCAACAAGTCGTGCCGGTCAAGTTCAGCTCAGGCATCGCAGGCTATCCCTATGATGGTGAAAGTGGCGAGAAGTTGGTTCGTATCGCCTCAACCCGTATGCGCGCCAATAAAAAGTCACAAAGTAACTTTACGGCTGGCGACAATGACGACGATTTGCTTGCTGAGCATCGCTGGGCATAGTGTCACGAGGTATAAAAACAAAGGCTGCCAAATGGCAGCCTTTTTCAATTCGGTTCCGGTTAGAGGTTTTCTTCAGCAAACTCTGCGAGACGGCTGCGCACCACACCATTGAGGTAAACACAGGCACTGCCTTCAAAGTTCTTAAATCTTTCTACAATGTACGTCAACCCCGATGTCACAGGGGTTAGATATGGACTGTCAATTTGCGCCAAGTTACCCGAGCAAACGATTTTCGTGCCTTCACCGCAACGGGTGATGATTGTCTTCAACTGTGATGCAGTAAGGTTTTGACACTCATCCAGGATCACAAAGGCATTCTGGATAGAGCGGCCACGCATAAAGTTGATGGATTTAAACTGGATATTGGCCTTATCCATGATGTAACGCATCGAACCATCTGCACACTCGTCGTTTTTGTGCAGCGCTTCCAACGTATCGGTCACTGCACCTAACCAGGGCAGCATTTTCTCTTCTTCGGTGCCAGGAAGGAAACCGATAGACTCAGCAATTTCCGGCGTGTTTCGGGTCACGATGATCTTGTCATACATGCCCTTTTCGACCACCTGCTCAAGAGCAGCTGCCATGGCCAGGATGGTTTTACCACAACCCGCAGGGCCAGTCAGGATCACCAGATCCACATTCGGGTCGAGCAATGCATCCATTGCCATTCCCTGATAGATATTTTTTGGGCGCACTCCCCAGGCTTCGCGGTGCATCAAACGTTCACGGCTGATGTCCTTAACGGTCATTTCCGTTTCGGTTAACCCCACCACACGTCCGGCAAAATCGTCACCTTCATCCAGCAGGTACTGGTTCACGAAGGTGGTATCGGCGAGTTCACGCGGCAAAGTGTGTAAGGTGGTGCGGCCGCTGTTTTCCGTTTCCACTTGACCGACTTTGTCCCAGAAGCCGCCTTCAAAGACCTGAAAGCCTTTGGTCAGCAAGCTGACATCATCAATCAATTGATCGGTACGATAATCTTCAACAAACAGCACGCCAGCCCCTTTCGCTCGCAGGCGCATGTTAATGTCTTTGGTCACCAGTACCACCGTTCGTGGCGAGCGTTTAGCCTGCAGGTGCAGCACCGCATTGAGGATACGGTTGTCTCCCGCTTTGTCGGCAAACGCCTGAACGGTTTCCTTAATTTCGTAGTCTGCAAAAATGGAGACGGTCCCGGTGCTGCCTTCTTTACCGACAATAATGCCTTCGGCAATCTGGTCTGGGGTCGCGTCTTTAAAAATATCTTCGAGAGCTCGAATCGCGACACGTGCGTCACGGGAAACGTCCCGCTTGCTATCTTTGATCCGGTCGAGTTCTTCGAGGACGGTCATGGGAATGATCACGTCATGTTCTTGAAAGGAATAGATGGCGAAAGGTTCATGAAGCAGGATGTTGGTATCCAGCACAAAGAATTTCCGATCGGCATCGCCCATAGGCACCTCCTTGGTTGCATAGGCTTGTGGGAGCCCCACGAGTTTCCCCTGATCCCGCAAGCAAACCGCGTGCCACGGTAATCGGGTAAATACAGCCACTACGCTAAAAAAGTCTGTGTCTGCATAATCTTAATCGTAAGACATATTTCAGTGTTTACCCGTCGACTACCCCACATTTTCACGAATTTGTTACTTGTTTGTTACGACCGCCAAATTTCCAACATTCGCCGTGACCCTGCTCACAAGTTCGAGTACCATTGGCAACCTTTTTCTCCGTGCGCATCATGGCCTACACTGTAGTTCGCATGAGGCACGTCATCTCCAATTTGTGTCAGCTTTAACCAGAGGTTTATCCCCTATGTCTTACGCCCTCGGACAACGTTGGATCAGCGATACCGAAAGTGACCTGGGTCTGGGTACCGTTGTTGCGCTTGATGCGCGCACCATAACCTTGATGTTCCCAGCCAGTGAAGAAAATCGACTCTACGCAAATAACGACGCCCCCATTACGCGCGTGATGTTTAACGTAGGCGATACCATTGAAAGTCATGAAGGCTGGTTCCTGACCGTTGAACGTGTTGAAGAAGAAGGCGGCGTGCTGACCTATGTGGGAACACGCACCGATACTGGCGAAGAAACCACTCTGCTCCGCGAGATTTTCCTGAGCCATCAAATCCGTTTTAACCGTCCGCAGGACAAGCTGTTTGCCGGTCAAATCGATCGTATGGACCGTTTTGCACTGCGTTATCGCGCCCTGAAGAACCAATACGAACAGCACAAGAGCCCTATGCGCGGCCTGTGTGGTATGCGTGCGGGTTTGATCCCTCATCAGCTTTTCATCGCCCATGAAGTAGGCCGCCGCCACGCACCACGCGTATTGTTGGCTGACGAGGTAGGTCTGGGTAAAACCATCGAAGCAGGCATGATCATCCACCAGCAAGTGCTGTCAGGCCGCGCGTCCCGCGTCTTGGTTGTGGTGCCGGAAACTCTGCAACACCAGTGGCTCGTTGAGATGCTTCGTCGCTTCAATCTGCATTTTTCCATTTTCGACGAAGAGCGCTGCATCGAAGCGTTTGCTGATGCGGATAACCCGTTTGATACCGCACAGTTGGTACTGTGTTCACTCGACTTCCTGCGTAAAAGCCGTAAGCGTGCTGAGCAAGCCGCCGAAGGCGAATGGGATTTACTGGTCGTCGACGAAGCGCACCACCTTGAGTGGAGTGAAGAGAAAGCCAGTCGCGAATATCAGGTGATTGAAGGCATCGCAGAAAACACCCCAGGCGTGCTGCTGCTGACAGCAACCCCAGAGCAGCTGGGTCACGAAAGTCACTTTGCCCGTCTGCGTCTTCTAGACCCAGACCGTTTCTATGACTATCAGGCATTTGTGGAAGAAGAAACCCAATATGCTCCGGTCGCTGACGCTGTTAGCCAGCTTCTGTCTGAAGACAAGCTCAGCAATGAAGCGAAAAACAGCATTACCGAACTGCTTTCCGAGCAGGATGTTGAACCGCTACTGCGTATTATCGAAGCAGCCGATGTCGACGACGACCAACGCCGTGACGCTCGTAACGAGCTGATTGATAACCTGATGGACCGCCATGGTACGGGCCGTGTGTTGTTCCGTAACACTCGTGCTGCCATTCAGGGCTTCCCGCAACGCCACTTAAACCTGTACCCGCTTGCACTGCCAAGCCAGTACCAGACCTCGATGCGTGTTGCCGCCATGATGGGCGGTAGCAACCAGTCTATCGAGCAAAAAGCGGTTCAATGGCTGTACCCTGAAGATATTTACCAGCAATTTGAAGGTGAAAACGCCTCTTGGTGGGGCTTCGATCCACGTATTGACTGGCTGTTGGATTTGTTGAAATCCAACCGTCAGGAGAAAGTGCTGGTGATCTGTTCGCGCGCACAAACTGCATTGTCGCTGGAGCAAGCTCTTCGCGAACGTGAAGGTATCCGCGGTACTGTTTTCCACGAAGGTATGTCGATTCTGGAGCGCGATAAAGCCGCCGCTTACTTCGCACAGGATGAAGCCGGCGCACAGGTGCTGATCTGTTCTGAAATCGGCTCAGAAGGCCGTAACTTCCAGTTTGCTAACCAACTGGTGATGTTCGATTTACCAATGAACCCAGACTTGTTGGAACAGCGTATTGGCCGTCTGGACCGTATCGGCCAGAAGCGTGACATCGAAATCCACGTCCCATTCATGGAAGGCACATCGCAAGCACTGCTGGCGCGCTGGTACAACGAAGGCCTGAACGCCTTTGAAGAAACCTGTCCGACGGGCCGCGCTGTCTTTGAACACGTTCAGGAGGATTTACTGCAACTGCTGGCGAAAGGTAGCCTGGATGAATCGCTGGATATGCTGGTTGAAACCAGTGCCGAGATGCACCATAGGCTGAAAGCAGAACTTGAAAAAGGCCGCGACCGTCTGCTGGAAATGCATTCCAATGGTGGAGACAGTGCCAAAGCACTGGCAGAAACCATCGCCTCCCATGACGGTGACACCAATCTGGTGACCTTCGCGTTAGGCCTGTTTGACACAGTTGGTCTGAATCAGGACGACAAAGGCGAGAATGCCATTGTCGTGACGCCTTCAGAGCACATGTTGGTATCGAGCTACCCTGGCCTGCCAAGCGAAGGCTGCACCATCACCTTTGACCGTGACACTGCGCTGTCACGTGAAGATCTGCACTTTATCAGTTGGGAACACCCAATGATCCAGGGCGGTATTGATCTGCTGCTTTCTGAAGATGTGGGCACCACCGCGGTTTCCCTTCTGAAAAACAAGGCGCTACCAGTCGGCACTCTGTTCCTTGAATTGCTATACGTCGCAGATGCACAGGCACCAAAGAGCTCAGGCATTCACCAGTTCTTGCCAGCAACCCCAATCCGTGTACTTCTGGATGCAAAAGGCAACGATCTGGCAGCACAGGTTGAGTTCGAAGGCTTCCACCGTCAACTGAGCCCAGTAAACCGTCATCTGGCAAGTAAGCTGGTTTCTTCTGTTCAAACCCAAATTCATGGCCTGATCGAATTGGGCGACCCACTGGCTGACAAACAACTGGCCGCGGTCAAAGAAGCCGCAGAAGCCGAGATGACAGCCAAGCTTCGCTCTGAACTGGATCGCCTTCAGGCACTGAAAGCCGTGAACCCGAACATCCGTGATGATGAGCTGGAAGCGATTGAAACCCAAATGGGTGAGCTTCGCAGCTACATCAATCAGGCACAGGTAAACCTGGATGCACTGCGTGTGATCGTGGTCAGCCATCAGTAATCTGATCTTTGGTTTAGACAAGGCACTGCTTAGGCGGTGCCTTTCTTTTACCGGACTTCTCTTTCCTCAGCAGCATGCTAAACTGCCGCCCGTCTAAACTTCGAGCAGTTCCTTTTCGAGTAAAGCCATGAGCGACTTTATTTACAACCCGCCAACGGAGCCTTGGCTGAATGTTATCTATCAGGATGACGACATCATTGCCATCAACAAACCGAGTGGTCTTCTGACCAACCCGGGACGTGACCCTGCGCATTACGACAGTGCATGGTCACGTATCAAGGCGGAATATCCTGACGCCGAACTGGTTCACCGACTCGATATGTCGACCTCTGGCCTGATTGTGTTTGCCAAACATAAAGAGGCAGAACGCCACCTGAAAGCCCAGTTTCGTGAGCGTGTGACCCACAAGCTCTATTACGCACGCGTGTGGGGAAGTGTTGAGCAGGACGAGGGTCGCATCGACCTTCCGCTTATTTGTGACTGGCCAAATCGTCCCAAGCAAATGGTGTGTTTCGAAAACGGCAAGCCGTCAGTAACAGACTACGAAGTGATTAAGCGGGAGAAGAAAACCTCGCTGGTGCGCCTTCTGCCAATCACAGGCCGCTCCCATCAGCTTCGCGTGCATATGCTTGCGCTAGAACACCCGATTGTCGGTGACGAGTTTTATGCCCATCCGCAGGCACTAAAGTACTCACCACGCCTGCAACTTCATGCCGGAGAGCTCTGTTTTCTGCATCCAGGTTCGGGGGAACCTATGCATTTGTCTGCGCCTTGTAATTTTTACAGCAGTGCGGCGGGTGACACGCTGGTACGACGAGGCATCAAAGCCGACCCTGAACTGTTGAAGTAATCAACAGTTCAGTTTTACACTGGCGGAAAAAGGAACTCCGCCATGGAAAAGATTGTCTTTCTGGATAGTGCCACCATCCCTTCCCATATCTGTATTCCCTCACCTTCTTTTCCTCATCAGTGGGAAAGCTTCGAAGAAACTTCTTCGGATGATGTACTGAACAGACTCAAAGATGCCACCATCGCCATTACTAACAAAGTCATCCTCAATGCTGAACTGTTGGCGCAACTCCCTTCGCTAAAGCTGATTGCCATTGCCGCGACAGGCTATAACAACGTCGATACAGACTGGTGTAAAGCTAACAATCTCCCCGTGTGTAATATCCGTGGTTATGCCACCCGCTCCGTGCCAGAACATGTCATCGCGCTCGCTTTTGCTCTGAGAAGAAACCTCAATGCCTACCACAGGGACATTGAGCTGGGTGTTTGGAAAGAGAAGAACCAATTTTGCTTCTTCACTCATCCTATCGGTGATATTACTGGCGCAACGCTTGGAGTCATAGGTTCAGGCAGTTTAGGACAGGCAGTAGCGATACTCGCTAAAGCCGTCGGCATGAACGTCATTCGCGTAGAGCGCAAAGACGTCACTTCCGCACGCGAAGGGTATGTCTCTTTTGAGGAGGCCCTGATGCAGGCAGATATCCTAACCTTGCATTGCCCACTGAGTGATGCCACCCGAAACCTGATTGGCGAAAAGGAATTCGCCAAAATGAAACCTACTTCGATTTTGATCAATACTGGTCGTGGCGGCTTAGTGGATGAAACAGCGCTGGTTGAGGCGCTGAAAAAAGGCGAGATTGCCGGTGCTGGGGTGGATGTGTTTACCGAAGAGCCCGCTACAAACAGCAATCCGTTACTGGCTCATTCAGGTTTGCCCAACCTAATCCTTACCCCTCATGTTGCCTGGGGCAGTGATTCCAGCCTTCAGACATTGGCAAATCAACTCACCGACAACCTGAATGCCTTTATCAAAGGTCATCCAAACAATCTCGTGTAAGGGCTTATTTGAAGCCCTTTTCTTTCTTAATCAAATCGTATGCAGCCTGAATTTCCTGCGCTTTCTGTTTCGCCATTTCCATCATCTCGGGCGGTAAGCCTTTTGCAGCTAGCTTGTCAGGATGATGCTCATTCATTAACTTTCTGTGACCACGTTTAACAGCCTGTGCGTTGGCATCTTCATCAACACCCAAAATCTTATAAGCATCGGCGATATTGGGCCCGCCAAAGCCTTGTTGCCATTGTTGCTGGCCTTGATGCTGACCGCCCTGTTGCTGGTAAAACTGGTAAGCCGCTTCCTGCATCGCCAAGCGCTGTTCAAGTTGCGGGCGGGAAAAGCCTAGGGTGCTGGCAATGATGTAAAGCATCTGAAGCTCGCTCGGGTGCATGGAACCATCGGCATACGCGGCCTGAATTTGCACCTCGAGGAAGAACTGGAGCAGGTCAAACCGGCCACCACAGTTGCGACGAACCGACGCTAATGTGTCTTCAAGCGGGAACGTGGCGTCTTTACCTTCACGGAATGCATCTTGCGCCTGCCTTCTGGCTTCACCATGCAGTCCCATTCGATCCATAAGGTTGGTCGCAAGACGGATTTCATTTTGTGTCACCTGCCCTTTGGCTTTGGCAACATGTCCCATCACTGCAAAAGTGGCATGAAAATAAGCCTGCTGACGCGCTTGCTGGTTTTGCCCTTGAAAGCCACCACCCAAGGAAATGTTTTGTCTCGCCTTATCGAACTTATGCCCCAAAAACAGACCTAACAATAATCCGAAAGGACCACCGAGCAGGAAGCCAAAAAATGCCCCCAGCACTTTTCCCCAAATCGCCATGCATTATTCTCTATTTGACTAATTTATCTCGATTCCGCCAGCAAGCAGGTGCCGTGAGAGATGATTTGCATTATCATAACCCCCATTTTTCAGCAAAAAATTGCCGGGACGCAGCGCAAGAGTATACCAGTGCTGTATGCCAACAACAGGATTGAGTTTTAATGTCACTGACTGCCAGAAGTTTTTTATCCACGATGATTTGCCTTGCCCTTTATGGACAGGCCATGGCGGAAGAGAGCCAAGTTACTCAGGGCAGCACTGAACCGCTGGTGATCCCCACTGAAAAATGCCTTGCACCGGAATACCGCTGTCGCCCCAATACAGGCAGTACAGACGATATCAACAATTTACCGGTGAGAATTGAGGCTGACAGCGCAGAAGCTAAAGCTAACGAAAAAGCCATCTACCGCGGTGACGTCGTGGTGACTCAGGGTAATCGCACAGTTAAAGCCGACACAGCGACGCTACGCCAGCCGGAAAATATCGTCACGGCAGAAGGGAATGTTTATTTCCACGACGGGGAAATCGCTATTTCCGGTCAGTCTTTGCAAACCAATCTGGATAACGAAGACACCACACTGAACGACGCCCAGTACAAAATGATGTGCACCCCGGGCCGCGGCGAAGCGAAGCGCGTATTTAAAAACGGCACCACCTTCTACGAGCTGGAAGATGGCACTTACACCACCTGCCCTGATGATGACAAAAGCTGGCGTTTCAGTGCCGGTAAGCTGGAAAAGGAAGACGGTGATATTTTCGCCGACCTCTACCATGCCCGCTTTGAAGTGTTAGATACCCCGATTTTCTATCTTCCTTACCTTCGCGTCCCCGTTGAAGACGGCAGACTGACAGGTTTTCTTTATCCATCCATCAGTTGGAACGATACCGACGGTTTTGAGCTGGAGACACCGTTCTACTGGAATATTCATCCACAAGCCGACATGCGAATTACCCCTAGGTATATGTCTAACCGTGGCTTGTTTATGACCATGGAACCCCGCTACCTCACGGAGATGGGCTCAGGCAGCGTGGTGCTTGAGTATATGGGGGAAGATAAGCTCTACCCGGAGTTTGATAAGAGCTGGGGCTTTAACTGGACGCATACTGGGATTCAAAACCATTGGCTGTATGATATTGATTACAGCAAAGTCAGTGATTTCAGTTACTTCACACGACACACCGATTCACGCGTGGGTAGTCGTGAAGACAACACCTTACTGCAAACCGGTGAAGTCTCCTATCGCGACCTGAATTGGGACTCGACACTCAGCATCCGAAACTTCCAACCATTGAGCCCAAATACGTCGGTATACCATCTGCTCCCTCAACTGGCGATGAACTACTACCGCCCAGATACCGCCTATGGCATCGATTTCTATATGCCTGCGCAAATCAGTAAGTTTGCTACTGATAGTAAAAGCAAACCTGATGCACTGCGCTTTAACATCGAGCCGACTATTGTTCTGCCTTATAACCTCCCTTGGCTCAGTGCTACCGCTGAGGGTAAGGTGTTTTATACCTACTATGACCAATCAAACATTGATGGTGTAACAGGTGTTAATGGCGAAACACTTGAGGAGACTGTCTCAAGGGTGGTTCCGATGGCACGACTTCACGCCGTCGTGACGCTGGAGCGCAATGGTGCATTCTTCGATACCCCATATACGCAAACTCTGGAGCCACAGGTTCAATATCTGTATATCAAAGAAGTTGACCAATCCGGCATTTACAACCCGGTCAACTATTCAGGCGGTGGTTATGACACTGCGCGCTTGCAAACGGATTACTATGGCCTGTTCCGAGCCAACCAATACAGCAGCGTCGATTACATCAACCCGGCCAACCAGTTTACGGTTGGCGCAGCGACCCGCTTCTTTGACGATGGTTTCAAAGAACGATTTAATGTGGCATTTGGTCAAATATACTACCTCGACCGCTTTGGTACTCAGGAAGATACGTCCATCAACTATTCGGCTTGGGCAATAGAGAGTGAGTTGAATCTCAATGATTACTTCTTCGTTCGAGGCTCTCTCGAATACGACAGTAATCTGAGCAATGTGCAGTTTGGTAATGCCACCGTCGAGTATCGAGACGGAGGATTCTTTGCACAGACCAGCTACCGATATGTTGCCAAAGATTACATCGCCAACTCTGTAGGGTTCAGTAATCTGGACCAAATCACTGAAGATGGTATTTCGCAGGTAGGTCTGGTCACGGGCTTTACTATCGCGGACGGCGTAAGTGTGCGTGGACAGTATTTCCACGACTTGACTCAGGATCTCATGTTGGAAAACCAACTGGGTATTACGTACCGCTCTGATTGTTGGGTAATTGGCTTGAGTTACAACGAATATCTGTTGGCACGCAGCAATATCAATGATATTGCGCGATACGACAACAACATCAGCCTGTCATTCAGTCTACTTGGTCTCGGAGCGAACGCCGGCTTTGGCTACAGCTCCGCCAGCGGCAACGCCTTGGGTTACCGCAATCCGTTTGGCCTTAAGAACTAATTTTGAGATTTTGGAAACGCAAATGAATAAATGGACGAAAGCTATACTGGCCACGGCAATCTCAGCCAGTTCTTTAACGGTGTCGGCTTCCCCGGCAGAATTAGATCGCGTTATCACTGTCGTGAACGAAGGTGTGATCCTTTCAAGTGATGTCGAATCTCTAAAAAAGACAGTGGCTTTGAACGCAGATACAGCAAACCTGCCGCCAGAAGACGTGCTTGAGCAGCAAATTCTGGATCAGCTCATCATCGAAGAGCTGCAACTCCAAGAGGCAAAACGATTGGGTATTCGTATCGATGATACCCGTCTTGAGCAAGCTATTGACTCTATCGCCAAAGATAAAAATGTATCAGTCAATCAACTGCGTGAAGAACTGAAAGGAAACGGCATTACTTGGTCGTCTTATCGCGACCAAATCCGCCGCGAGATGACCATCAGCGAAGCACGTAATGCTCAGGTTCGTCGCCGCATTAACATCCTTCCTCAGGAAGTAGAGTCACTGGCATCCCAACTCAACGCGAAAAACCTTGAGAACGTAGAATACCGCCTGAGCCATATCCAGCTTCGATTAGATGAAGATGCAGAGAAAGACGAACGTGATGCTGTCGCAGCCAAAGCCACCCAACTGGTTTCTGAACTGGAGGCTGGCGCGAACTTCAAGGCGTTAGCTCTTGCAAACTCCAAAGGCCCGAAAGCACTTGATGGTGGCGACTGGGGATGGATGCGCCTTGAAGAAATGCCAACCATCTTCGCAGACCAAATCAAAAGCAACGGTAAAGGGGCTGTCATTGGTCCATTCCGCAGTGGTGTGGGTTACCACATTCTGAAAATAACTGACGTTAAAGGCCTTCAGTCTGTCGCCGTCACCGAAGTGAAAGCCCGTCATATCCTGATTAAGCCTTCCATCGTTTTAAGCGATGATGGTGCAAAACGTCAGCTCAACCAAATGATTGCGCAAATCAACAAAGGCGAGAAAACCTTTGATGATTTAGCCAAACAATACAGTGCAGACCCTGGCTCTGCGGTGAAGGGCGGCGACCTTGGCTGGCAGACATCTGAGCTTTATGTTCCTGAATTCAAGGACAAAGTCGACACACTTCCAGAAGATCAAATCAGCGAACCATTTAAAACGGTTCACGGCTGGCACATTGTCGAAGTGTTGGATCGCCGCCAGGCTGACCGCACCGATGCTGCAATGCAAAACCGTGCTTACCGAATGTTACTGAACCGTAAGTTTAATGAAGAAGCACAGGCTTGGCTGCAAGAGCTTCGCGCTGGTGCTTACGTAGAACAAGTAGGCAACCTTGATGAAGACAGCTAACCCAAAACGCATTGCGATCACCCCTGGAGAGCCGGCGGGAATCGGTCCCGATTTGGTCTTAGCGCTGGCACATGATAGTTGGCCACACGAGTTGGTTATTTGTGCCAATAAAGCAATGCTGGCAGAGCGCGCCAAGCAGCTTGGTATCGATGTCAGCTTTGAAGATTACGACCCGTCAGCCACTCCCAAAGTCCATCAACCGGGAGTTCTCGTGGTTTGTAATGAGCCTCTTGAGGCTGACGTTGTCGCAGGCGAGCTCAATGAAGCGAATGGCCACTATGTGTTGAACACCCTCACCCGCGCTGCCGAAGGTAATATGCAGGGAGAGTTTGCTGCGGTCGTCACTGGCCCAGTCCATAAGGGGGTGATTAACCGTGCTGGCGTTTCATTCAGCGGCCATACTGAATTTTTCCAGCATCATGCTAACGTTCAGCAAGTCGTCATGATGTTGGCAACGGAAGGTCTTCGCGTGGCCTTGGTGACCACTCATATCCCATTGGCCTACGTATCTAAAGCCATCACCGAAGAGCGCCTATTTCAGGTGATCGAAATTTTGAACGACGACCTCAAATCCAAGTTCGGTATTACTGAACCTAAGATTTATGTCTGCGGCTTGAATCCACATGCCGGAGAAGATGGCTGCCTGGGCCGCGAAGAAATCGACATCATAGAACCTGCGCTTGAGAAACTTCGCAAGCAAGGTATGAATCTGATTGGTCCTCTGCCTGCGGACACCCTATTTCAGGATAAGTACCTGAAAGATGCTGATGCCGTATTGGCGATGTATCACGATCAGGGGCTGCCTGTGTTAAAATTCAAAGGATTTGGAAAGTCAGTCAACATTACGCTTGGCTTGCCTTTCATCCGAACTTCAGTGGATCATGGTACCGCATTGGATTTAGCAGGTACCGGAACGGCGGATACTGGAAGCCTGCGGACAGCGCTATCCCACGCCCTCGAGTTAGTAGATAAGAAAGCATGAGCGATAAAGTCCATCTAGGCCACCGCGCCCGTAAGCGTTTTGGCCAGAACTTCCTTAACGATCCGTACATCATTGACGGTATTGTTTCTGCCATTAACCCTCAGCCAGGCGAAAATCTGGTTGAAATCGGCCCAGGTCTCGGTGCTCTGACCGAGCCTGTTGCACGCGAAGTCGACAAACTGAGTGTGGTTGAGCTTGACCGTGATCTGGCAGAACGTCTTCGCCACCACCCAGATTTGGCAGATAAACTGACCATCTATGAAGGCGATGCGATGAAGTTCGACTTTACGCAACTGTCCTCTGAAGAGAATCCTTTGCGTATTTTCGGTAACCTGCCGTACAACGTTTCCACGCCATTAATGTTCCACCTATTCAGCTTTGCAGGTAAAGTGAAAGACATGCACTTTATGTTGCAAAAAGAAGTGGTTAACCGTCTGGCTGCGGGTCCAAACAGTAAAGCCTATGGCCGTTTGACTGTAATGGCACAATACTACTGTAAGGTAGTGCCAGTGCTGGAAGTACCACCAACGGCGTTTAAGCCAGCGCCAAAAGTGGATTCAGCTGTTGTACGCCTTATTCCGCACAAAGAGCTGCCACACCCAACCACTAGCCTGAAATGGCTGGAACGTGTTTGCCGTGAAGGCTTTAACCAACGCCGTAAAACCGTGCGTAACTGTTTCAAATCACTGATTGATGCAGAGACAATGGAATCACTGGGTATCGACCCTTCGGCTCGCCCAGAGAGCCTCACGCTGGCACAGTTTGTTGCACTGGCAAATTGGATGGATGTTAACCATCAACAATAATTCAGGGAACACTTCAGGGATGATAATCAACAATTTTACGGTTCGCGTTTTGACTCACTATGTGGAAGAGCAATCCGAGCCGGATAAAAAGCGTTATGTGTTTTCCTACACGATTACCATTGAAAACAATGGTAATCGTCACGCACAACTCCTTCGCCGTAAATGGCTGGTCACCGATGCCAATGGAAAAAAATTGGTGATCGAGGGTGAAGGTGTTGTGGGTGAACAGCCCCTAATCGAAGCGGGCGACCAGTATACCTACACCAGTGGCACTGTGCTGGAAACGCCTGTGGGTGTCATGCAAGGATTTTACACCATGATCGATTTAGACGAAAAAGAGTTCGACATCGAAGTCTCGCCATTCCGTCTCGCACTTCCCAATATTCTCCACTAGGAATTTTTGTGGCTACTTACCTTGTCGGTGACATTCAAGGCTGTTTTGACGATCTCAACGCGCTGTTGAAAGAAGCTAGCTTCGATCCTTCCAACGATCACCTTTACATAGCTGGAGATCTAGTCGCCCGTGGCCCCGATTCCCTTGCAGTACTGAGGTTTGTAAAATCCCTTGAAAAGCATGGTCATACGGTTCTTGGGAATCATGATCTCCATCTTTTAGCGGTATCAAAGGGGATCATGAAACCGAAAGGTAAAGACAAAACTCTCTCGATACTGGAAGCTGACGATCGTGAAGAGTTACTCAATTGGCTTCGCCAGCAACCCTTGCTGATCCATGTTGATCAAGCCAATGCAGACAGCCCAGGCTTTGTAATGACCCATGCTGGTATCCCTCCTGTCTGGGATATTGAAACGGCTAAAACAAATGCACGGGAAGTGGAAAGCGTCCTGAAAAGTGATCGCTATGTCTGGCTACTTGAAAACATGTATGCCAATAAGCCTGCACTTTGGTCACCAAACTTAAAAGGCATTGAAAAGTATCGCTATGCCATCAATGCCCTGACACGCATGCGTTTTTGTGAGCCAGATGGAAGCTTGGATATGGCCTGCAAACTCCCTCCAGAGAAAGTGAAAGATGGACGTCTCATGCCTTGGTTTCAGATGCCAAATCGTCGCACGATTGACGAAACGCTGGTTTTTGGCCATTGGGCAGCGCTGGGCGGCGTATTAACTGACAATCTGTTAGGACTGGATACTGGCTGTGTGTGGGGTGGCTCACTCACCATGGTGAGATGGGAAGATGGGCAAAGGTTTTCGCGCCCCTGCCCGGTTCATGCCTGACCGCTTACGCCCGCTCTAACACCACAAACTCCATGTTGTAGCGGTTCTTTTCATCAGCCTGATAGGATTCGCGGTGTGTTTCTGACCATCCCTCCCCCCAATCAGGGAAGCAGGTATCACCGTCTATCTCAGCATCAATAAAGGTCAGACAAAGCTTATCCGCCATGGACATGCTCGCCTCGTAAATAGTACCACCACCAATGATCACCGCTTCTTCAACATCGCCTGCTAACGCAATCGCTGCGTCAATGCTGGTAGTGCTCTCAACGCCTTCTGCTGACCAGTTTTCGTCTCGGCTGATTACTATATTACGTCGACCCGGCAGCGGGCGGCCAATCGACTCATACGTTTTCCGGCCCATGATGACTGGCTTGCCTAACGTGTTTTGTTTAAACCAGATAAAATCGGCAGGCAGATGCCAAGGCATGGCGTTGTCTTTTCCTATCACACGTTCCTTCGCCATTGCGGCAATCATACTGATCTTCATCTGCTCTTGATCCTTTATTTTCAAACAGCTGCGACATGCTACACCACAGGTTTTCACTACGGAACTTATTAAGGCGAAAAAAAACCGCCTTTATCTAGGCGGCTTTTTATGTATTCCGGATTATGGACGGTAGATGATCTCTACGTCGTAATCGTCTTCGTTCCAATCATCCCAGTCATCGTCGTCGTCATCATCGGACTTAGACTGCTTCTTGATTTCCTGCTCGTGGTAGTCATCCCACTTGAATTCAACTTTAGCTTCTTCAGCTGCTTCTTCTGGCTCAATTGCCGTTGGCAGCGATTCGATGAATTCCATCAGATCGTAAGTCAGCTGTTGAGTGTTGCCTTTGTTGATGGCAGAAATCGCGTAGTAAGGTTCATCCCAACCTAATGCATCAAGAATACGCTCGATTTCCGCTTCCGCATCTTCTTCACTCATCAGGTCGATCTTGTTAAACAGGACCCAACGAGGCTTATGAGCCAGCTTCTCGCTGTAGCGTTGAAGCTCTTCAATGATAGTGAATGCATTATCGACAGGATCTGAACCATCAACAGGCATCAGATCAATCATATGCAGCAGCACACGACAGCGCTCTAAGTGTTTCAGGAATCGAATACCGAGGCCAGCACCTTCTGCAGCACCTTCAATCAGACCCGGGATGTCGGCAACAACAAAGCTCTTATTGTCAGCAACACGCACTACGCCCAGACTTGGCACCAGCGTGGTAAACGGATAGTCCGCCACTTTTGGCTTAGCCGCTGATACCGCGCGGATGAAGGTTGATTTACCTGCATTAGGCAGACCCAGCATACCGACGTCAGCCAGCAGAAGCAGCTCAAGACGCAGATGACGCAATTCACCCTTGGTGCCCATCGACTTTTGACGAGGTGCGCGGTTTACAGAAGATTTGAAGCGGGTGTTACCCAAGCCATGCCAGCCGCCCTTTGCCACCATGATTTTCATACCATGATGAGTCAGATCAGCAATCACTTCGCCGGTGTCTTCGTCAACGGCACGGGTACCCACAGGGACATTCAATATCAGATCGTCACCACGCTTACCGGTACAGTTACCACCACGGCCATTTTCACCACGGCCAGCAGCGTGGAAACGCTCAAAGCGGTAGTCAATAAGGGTATTCAGGTTTTCATCTGCCAGCAGGTAAACGTCACCGCCATCACCGCCATCACCGCCATCAGGACCACCTTTAGGCACATATTTCTCACGACGGAAACTGACTGTACCGTTACCGCCATCGCCGGCTTCAACGCGGATTACCGCTTCATCTACAAATTTCATTTTTCTTCTCCATACCCTGCACCACCTACCTTGAGGAAGGTATTACGTGTTCTTGGGTTAACATTGGCGATCGAGCAGCACCCTGTTGGAGCACTTCTGGCCGATGATCCTTATCCTTTAAGAAGATCTTAGGATCAAAAACCGGGTTGCGTTCAGTATTGCCACGCTATGTATGCCTACGGATGCATTCGTGACATCTGTGACATCTGCGTGACGCGATTCCTTTCAAGCCACGAATGATACGCGGCATGCGTAAATTCGCTGCTGAGCCGCCTGAGCTTAGATTGCTGTTGTATAGCTAAATAACTTCACCCAAAGTCACTTAGCTATGCAACAAAAAGCCCCGCCGTAAGGCAGGGCTTCAAAATCAGTATCGAGAGCTATTATTCAGCTTCGATGCTAACGAATTTACGGTTCTTAGGACCTTTAACCTCGAACTTCACTTTGCCGTCAGACAGAGCGAACAGAGTGTGGTCTTTACCGCAACCTACGTTAGTGCCCGCGTGGAATTTAGTACCACGTTGACGAACGATGATGTTACCTGCCAGAACAGATTCACCGCCGAAGCGCTTAACACCAAGACGTTTGCTTTCTGAATCACGGCCGTTACGAGTAGAACCGCCAGCTTTTTTATGTGCCATTTATCTCTTCTCCTAGATTAAGCGCTGATGCCAGTAATTTTGACTTCAGTGAACCACTGACGGTGGCCCATTTGCTTACGAGAATGCTTACGACGACGGAACTTAACGATTTTCACTTTGTCGCCACGACCGTGAGTAACTACTTCAGCAGTTACTTTACCGCCTGCTACGAATGGTGCACCAACGGTGATTTCTTCGCCGTTAGCTACCAGCAGAACAGAATCAAACTCAACAGTTGAGCCAGTTTCAATGTCTAGCTTTTCCAAGCGAATATTTTGGCCTTCGCTTACACGGTGTTGTTTACCACCACTTTGGAAAACTGCGTACATGGTTTTCTCCGCATTTCCGCACAGCCTTCTGCGTTTAAAAATTGTGCAGTGAGGGGTGCGCATTTAATTCATCAATAGGGCGCGAATTCTACGGTAAGATTCGCCCTCTGGCAAGGGGGAAGTGAAAGAAAATTGGTGAAAAGCTGTTCACTGTATTTAACCGTCTATTTTGCCAACATTGATACTGTGTCGAGTAAGGAATTTTAGTGTAATATCATCGCAAAAACGAGAGCAGCAAACTGCAATCTACCCTTGGACCGGACGCATCAATGGATTTTAAAACCATCCAAGCACTGACTGCCGATGACATGGCAAAAGTGGACAAAAAAATACTTGCGCAACTGAATTCTGACGTCGCCCTAATTAACCAATTAGGCTTTTATATCGTCAGTGGTGGAGGCAAACGCCTGCGCCCAATGCTTGCTGTTTTATCAGCCCGTGCGCTGAATTATCAAGGTGAAGGACACATCACCGCCGCTGCCTTTATCGAATTTATCCATACCGCCACCCTGCTGCACGATGATGTTGTCGATGAGTCTGACCTCCGTCGTGGCAAAGCGACAGCCAATGCCATGTTTGGCAACGCAGCCAGCGTGCTGGTTGGCGACTACATCTACACGCGCTCTTTCCAAATGATGACCGAACTTCGATCGTTGAGGATCCTCGATCTGATGAGTGAAGCTACCAATGTGATCGCGGAAGGTGAGGTTTTGCAGTTGATGAACTGTAATGACCCGGATACCACTGAAGAAAGTTACATGCAGGTGATCTACTCAAAAACCGCACGCCTTTTTGAAGCAGCCACCCAAATAGGCGCAATCCTTTCAGACTCATCTGAAAATGTAGAAAAGGCGTTGCAAGATTATGGCCGCTACCTTGGCACCGCTTTCCAGCTTATTGATGATGTGATGGATTACACCTCACAAGGCGATGAGATGGGCAAAAATACCGGTGACGACTTAGCTGAAGGTAAACCTACCCTGCCATTGCTACACGCCATGCTCAACGGTAACACCGAGCAGGCAGCCATGATTCGTGAAGCGATCGAACAAGGTAATAGTCTGGACAAACTCGATCCTATCCTTGCCTGCATGGAGCAATGCGGCTCTCTGGAATACACTCGGCAACGCGCGGAGGAAGAAGCGGAGAAGGCCATAGAAGCCCTCGCGCCTATTCCAGAGTCAGAATATAAAGAGGCGCTCAAGGCGCTGGCACACATTGCTGTGCACCGTAAAAAGTAATCTTGTTTAACGCACCCCAGGGTGCGTTTTCTTTTTGATGCGATTTTAAGGAATAAATGTTGAAGCCCTTTCCCATGAAAGCCGCTGCCATTGTGTTAGGCAGTGCCATGCTTTTCGGCTGTGCCGGAGGCAATCGTATTCCCGCGACTTCATTCACCTCATACGAAGATTTTAAAGCCGGCCCTGAAGGCTAACACCTATCACTTAAGATGCTTAGAGCGAACAGGGTAGCGAGTTTTATTAATACGAACGGTCCTCGCTTTGGGCCGTTTTCTTTTTTTGGGGAGTATGTAGCGTTTCACTCTCTCCCGCATGGCTCTTAGCTTTCTCGGGATTGAGCCGGGGGCTGCTATCGCACACCACATCAGCTCATCCTGAATATCTCTCAATGCCATCATAAAA
>NZ_FIZY01000024.1 GCF_900060185.1 Grimontia marina
GAACTGAGTGCCGTCGACTGAAAGTAAACTTAGGCCAAACCATTTGTCATCGCTATCTTCCTGCTGGGTCCAATGGGCTGCTGTCAGTTTAAAAAGCGCTTCCAAAGGTTGGGCGGTGAGGCGCTTTCTCGCTTGAGGGATAGCACTTGGTGCAACAGAATCCCCTAAGTGGTTGGAAAGCTTGAGGTCTAATTTATCTAAAACTTCCGTGATGGGTTTATCCCGATACAAGCCAATACCGACAATCAACCAAACGACAAGTTCGGCGGGTAACTTACGCCGTCTCATACTGGCTTTGTTGGTCGAATCAAGGGCTTGCTCTATCCATTCGAGCGGGAGTTCTTTTTGGAAGAGGGCCATTGATTCGGGTGCAGCAAACGTATCGACATCAATCAGCCAGTGAGCCAACATAAAAAATACCCTCAGCAATTAGTGTACTGAGGGTATTGTTAACCATCTGTAGGATCGTTCAACTGATCAATGCCTTAACTGATCGGTGTTAGCTTACCAGCCGCTTTTTCTCTTTGAGGAAAAAGTTACTTAACGAACTCTTCGCCCAGTTGGATATCTTTACGCAGTGTATCCAGCATGCTGTCCAGTGCGTTTTGCTCGAAAGCACTCAGTGGGCCGTGATCCAGGATCTCTTCCACACCGTTTTTGCCCAGACGCACTGGTTGAGCGAAAAAGCGTGCATATTTGCCATCGCCTTCCACATAAGCACACTCGACAACGTCTTGTTCGCCTTGAGCTGCACGAACCAGCGCCAGACCAAAGCGACACGCTGCTTGCCCCATAGACAGGGTCGCAGAACCGCCACCCGCTTTCGCTTCGACGACTTCAGTACCCGCATCTTGGATACGTGGCGTCAGTGCAGCCACTTCTTCTTCAGTGAACTCAACACCCTCAACCTGAGACAGCAGCGGCAGGATGGTGACACCAGAGTGACCACCGATAACCGGTACACGAACATCGCTTGGATCTTTACCTTTCAGCTCAGCCACAAAGGTTTCAGAACGGATGATATCCAACGTGGTCACACCGAAAAGGCGGTTCTTATCGTAAACACCCTTTGCTTTCAGCACTTCTGCTGCGATAGCAACAGTGGTGTTCACTGGGTTAGTTATAATACCGATCAGTGCTTTCGGGCATACATCAGCAATTCTTTCACTCAGAGAACGAACGATACCTGCGTTCACGTTGAACAGATCAGAGCGATCCATACCTGGCTTACGCGCTACACCAGCCGAGATCAGAACAACGTCAGCACCTTCCAGCGCAGGCGTTGGATCTTCACCGCTGTAACCTTTGATCGATACTGGGGTAGGGATGTGGCTAAGATCGACCGCAACACCTGGTGTTACAGGTGCAATGTCATACAGAGCCAAATCAGAACCCGCAGGCAGACGGTTTTTCAAAAGCAGGGCTAAAGCTTGACCAATGCCACCAGCGGCGCCAATCACAGCAACTTTCATCTCGTTCTCCTTATTTACGATTTTATTATTTCAGACCTTGGATACGAGGCAAGTCAGCAATAAGGTGGTTTACTTAAATCCACTGACAACCCCGCATGCATAACGGACCTCTGCGCATGATACGTTCCCATCATAGATAACCACAAGCTTATCAACCTGAGGATAAGCCGCGCTTCTCATTTTTATCTTCAAAGCCATCAAGGCCTGTTGAAAGGTGATAGGTGCGTCACTTTACCGCTGATTTTATTGCTCACGAGTGAATCACTATGCAAGAATGCGCCATCCTGAGACGGGGAAGAAAGAAGATATATGCGCAATTCAGATAAACAAGATCAATTGGTGAAGGCTTTTAAAGCCATCCTGAAAGAAGAAAAGTTCAGCTCTCAAGGCGAAATCGTAGATGCTCTGAAAGCGCAAGGCTTTGAGAACATTAATCAATCTAAAGTCTCTCGCATGCTGACGAAGTTTGGCGCTGTGCGCACCCGAAACGCAAAAATGGAAATGGTGTACTGCCTGCCGGTAGAACTTGGCGTACCCACCACAAGCAGCCCACTGAAAGAGTTGGTGATGGATATCGATTACAACGACGCATTGGTTGTTATCCACACAGGTCCAGGTGCAGCGCAGCTTATCGCGCGCCTGCTGGACTCTCTGGGTAAAGCAGAAGGTATTCTTGGCGTGGTTGCCGGTGACGATACCATCTTCATCACTCCAACGCGCTCTACCACCACTGTGCGACTGTTTGAAGCCGTTTGCGGACTTTTCGATTACTCCCGCTAATTCAAACTGAAAGTCCTTCAAAATTGGCAGGATAATTATCCGATAATCCTGCCAGCTTCCTTATCCAACTATTCACACCCTGAGACATTATTTTGTCTCACTAATGAGGCTGCCCCGCTTTTATCTCCCCCTACGCCTCAATTCGATGCGAAAGACCATGACAAAATATTTCACTAGTTTTAAATTTTGGAAACAGGTTTGTTATCATCCATAATCAAAGAATTCTAAATACACACAATAAATTGAGTCTTACACAAGACCTTACAAAGCAGTACTCGTCATTAGGTGAAGACAATAAAGGCGTATAAAACGCGCTGTGGAGATAGCCCGCTTTGTTGCGGGTTATCCGCATCTGATGTCAGGTTTTTTTACACTTTTACTTGCCGATTAAAGGACAATGGCATGACGAAGACGACCGAGACACCGCAAGAAGCGCAGGATATTGTCGCTCAAGCGGACACCGGAGCCCGCGCTCCGTCAGGTTTACCAGGAAAAATCCTCTGGTTTGTTCCCTTGTGCTGGTCTATTTTCCAGCTCTGGTATGCCTCACCATTTACTGTCGCGCTCAATGATACCGAGGCACGATCGATTCACTTGGCGTTTGCTATCTTTCTGGCATTCACCGCTTACCCCGCTCTGAAAAACTCTCCACGAGACCGTATTCCTCTCCAGGATTGGATTTTTGCGGCCGCAGGAAGCTTCTCAGCCGGGTACCTCTTCCTTTTCTATACCGAACTCGCTTCCCGCGCTGGTGCTCCAACAAGCTTTGATATCGTTGTTGCAGTCACAGGTATGATTTTGCTGCTGGAAGCAACACGACGTGCCCTTGGCCCACCGTTGATGGTCGTCGCGCTGGTATTTCTTATCTATACCTTCGCAGGCCCCTACATGCCCGATGTTATCGCGCACAAAGGAGCAAGCCTGAACAAAGCCATGTCCCATATGTGGCTGACCACTGAAGGTGTATTTGGTGTCGCACTGGGTGTGTCAACGTCTTTTGTCTTCCTGTTTGTACTCTTCGGTGCCTTGCTTGATCGTGCCGGTGCAGGTGGCTACTTCATCAAAGTGGCTTTCTCTATGCTCGGTCATATGCGTGGAGGTCCGGCAAAAGCTGCAGTTGTGGCTTCTGGTCTGTCGGGCCTTATCTCAGGTTCATCTATCGCAAACGTCGTGACGACCGGGGTTTTCACCATTCCACTGATGAAACGTGTCGGTTTCCCGGGAACCAAAGCGGGTGCGGTAGAGGTTGCAGCGTCAACCAATGGCCAACTTACACCACCTATCATGGGGGCAGCGGCCTTCCTGATGGTGGAATACGTCGGCATTCCTTACATTGAAGTGATTAAAGCGGCGATTTTACCTGCCATCATTTCTTACATTGCGCTTATCTATATTGTCCACCTCGAAGCCTGTAAGGCGGGAATGACAGGTCTGCCGCGTCGCCACCAATCGACACTGGTGCAGTTTCTGCTGAGCTTCCTGACTATTGTGATTGGCATCTGTGTGCTTAGCTTTGCGGTCTACTATGGCATTGGCTGGACGAAAAATGTGTTCGGTGCAGCGGCGAGCCCAATCATTGCTGTAGCGATTTTCATTGCCTACGTCGCGTTGGTTCGCTATTCAGCGCAATACAAGAAAGAGGCTGTAGAAGACCCAGCAGATACCGATCTCTCTGAGCTCCCTGATCCAGGTCCAACCGCACGTTCAGGTCTTTACTACCTACTCCCAATCGTGGTGCTGGTATGGTGTCTGATGGTTGAACGCTTCTCACCAGGCCTGTCCGCATTTTGGGCAACCCTTTTCATGATGTTCATCGTGGTGACCCAACGCCCGCTGTTTGCTTTCTTCCATGGCGAGTCTAACTTCGGCGAAGAAATCAAAAACGGTTTCATCGACTTGGCAGAAGGCTTTGTCGCCGGTGCACGTAACATGATTGGTATCGGTGTAGCGACTGCTGCAGCGGGCATTGTGGTAGGTGTGGTCACACTGACGGGTATTGGTTTGGTGATGACTGACTTCGTTGAGTTCATCTCCGGCGGTAACATCATGCTGATGCTGCTGTTCACCGCAATCATCAGCCTGATCTTGGGTATGGGTCTACCAACCACAGCAAACTATATCGTGGTATCTACCCTGATGGCCCCAGTTATTGTGACGTTAGGTGCACAAGAAGGTCTTATCATCCCACTAATCGCCGTTCATCTGTTCGTGTTCTACTTCGGTATTCTGGCAGATGATACCCCACCGGTAGGTCTTGCAGCCTTCGCAGCGGCGGCGATTGCGAAATCTGACCCAATCAAAACCGGTATCCAGGGTTTCACCTACGATATTCGTACCGCGATCCTGCCGTTTATGTTCATTTTCAACACCCAACTGTTGTTAATGGACATCGAAGGTCCAGTGCATCTTTTACTGACTATTGGCTCAGCCGTGATCGCCATGCTCGCCTTCTCAGCCGCGACGCAAGGTTGGTGGTTCACCAAGAACAAATGGTGGGAGACACTGCTGCTGGTGCTGATCACTTTCTCACTGTTCCGTCCAGGTTACTGGTGGGATCAAGTTTATCCCGCAACCAATGATTACCCAGGTTCTTCTATTATCGAAGTGGCAGAAAAGCTGCCCGATGGCCAAACGCTTAACCTACAAGTTCGTGGTGAAACCATCGACGGTGATATCGTCACCAAACACGTTCACTTGCCCATTGACTATGCACAGGCAGAAGGTCTGGCCCGAGTCATGTCTACTGGCCTGGAACTGCGTGATGAAGAAGGCGCGAAACTGGTCGATATGGTTCAGTGGGGTAGCCCGGCATCAGATGCCGGTATCGATTTCGACTGGGAAATCGTTCAGGTGAGTACACCCGCGGAGCGGCCGTCAAAAGAGTGGGTATTCGTCCCTACCTTGCTTCTTCTTGCGGCTATGGCCTGGAACCAGCGCCGCCGCATCAAAAGATCAGAACAACAAACAGCGTAATCAGTCCGGGGCATTACGCCCCGGTCACTACCAAACAAGAGAGTAGACGATATGTATAAACACATTCTGGTCCCTGTTGATTTGAATGATGAAAGCTTTGCTGATAAAGCAGTAGAGCACGCTGTTTGGCTGGCAGGACAAACCGGTGCTACTTTGCACCTGTTGACTGCGCTGCCGGGAATTCATAACTCCATGGTACAGTCATACTTCCCGGAAGATGCAGCCCGCCAGATGAAACAGGACGTACGTAACAACCTTAAAGCCTTTGCTGAGCGCATTGTGCCGGAAGGCATCTCGTATGATTTGTCTGTAGCTGAAGGCAAGCCTTACAAGGCCATCGTCAAAACCGCTGACAGCCTTGGCTGCGATTTAATCGTGATGCCAAGCCACAAGCGCTCTAAAGCCAACAAGCTTATCATTGGCTCAGTAGCATCCAAGGTGCTGGAGCAATCAAAAGTCAACGTGTTGATCATGAAGCCTCAAGGCTGATAGCGATACCAAGATCTAAAAAGGGCGGTATCGATACCGCCCTTTTTCTTTATCTGAATGAGAGTTACTTATCGCGCTGGTCATAGCCCCATCGCGGCACCAAGACCTGCTCAACCCCAAGATGATCGAGAATACGTGCCACCATAAAGTCCACCAGATCATCGATAGACTTTGGTTGGTGATAAAACCCCGGTGCAGCAGGCATGATGGTCACGCCCATTTGCGATAACTTCAGCATATTCTCTAGGTGAAGAGTGGAGAATGGCGTTTCACGCACCACCAATAGTAGTTGGCCACGCTCTTTCAGCACCACATCTGCAGCGCGTTCTGCCAGATTATCCGACATGCCATGGGCAATCGCAGCTAGCGAGCCAGCCGAACAGGGGCACACCACCATTTTCTTAGGTGCCGCAGAGCCCGATGCAACGGGCGAGAACCAATCCTCTTTGCTACATACGATCAACTTGTCAGTCGGCGCATTGAGATGTTTTACCAAGGCTTCTTTCGCCGCGTCGGGACCAGATGGCAGTTTTATACCATGCTCGGTGGCGAACACCACGCGTGCGGCGGATGACACCAGCAAATAGACTTCATAGTCTGCCGCCAGCAAGCACTCCAGCAGGCGAAGTCCATAGGGCGCGCCTGATGCACCACTCCAAGCCAGTGTAATGCGTTTGTCGCTCATTGAAGTTGCCATGTGTTCCTTATTGTTGTTCCAACTTGGCTTTCAGTTTGTCGTGAATGCCACCAAAACCACCGTTACTCATCACCAGTATAACGTCGTCTACCTTGGCCCCACTGGCAATGCCTGAAACCAGTGCATCAATCTCGTCAAAGGTTTGCGCTGGTGCTTTGCACGCTTCCGCTACCTCTTTGACAGACCATTCGATATGCTCCGGCTGGAAAAGCAATACCTCATCGGCAGCATCCAGTGACGGTGCAATCTCGTCTTTATGTACGCCAAGCTTCATGGTGTTGGATCTCGGCTCCAACACCGCAAGGATACGACGCTCACCCACTTTGGCACGTAGGCCTTCCAGTGTGGTTTTAATTGCAGTTGGGTGATGGGCGAAATCGTCATAGACAGTCACACCGTTAAAGTCGCCTTTGTGCTCCAGACGCCGTTTGGTGTTGATGAAACGCCCCAAGGCTTCACAAGCCAGATCCGGTGTGACACCGACGTGACGTACAGCAGCAATAGCCATCAATGCATTACTGACATTGTGATCGCCAATCAGATCCCACTTAACCGTACCGACCGACTCGCCTTCAAAACACACATCAAATTTACTACCATCAGCTACGCGTTTCTCGGCTTTCCAAGTACCGTCTTCACCGGCAAACTCCAGCTCGCTCCAGCAACCCATCTCCAGCGTCGATTTAATGTTTTCATCATTCGAAGGCACAATGATGCGGCCGATTCCCGGCACTGTCCGCACCAAATGATGGAATTGACGTTTAATCGCATTCAGATCGTCGAAGATGTCAGCATGATCGAACTCAAGATTGTTCATGACCAGCGTGCGTGGATGGTAATGCACGAACTTAGAGCGCTTATCGAAAAAAGCACTGTCGTATTCATCCGCTTCGACCACAAAGAACATGGTTTCACCCAAACGGGCAGATACGCCAAAGTTACCCGGTACGCCACCAATCAAAAAGCCTGGCTGATAGCCGCAATCTTCCAAAACCCAAGCCAGCATACTCGCTGTCGTGGTTTTACCATGCGTACCTGCTACCGCCAGTACCCAGCGATCTTTAAGCAGGAACTCCAACAGCCATTGGGGGCCGGAAGTGTAATTGAGGTTTTTATTCAGCACATATTCCACGCACGGATTGCCGCGGCTCATAGCATTTCCAACCACCACCAGATCCGGTGCCGGATCAAGCTGAGAAGGATCGTAGCCCTGAATGATCTCTATACCCTGAGATTCCAACAGTGTGCTCATTGGCGGGTAAACATTGGCGTCACAACCTGTCACTTTATGACCCAGTTGTCTCGCCAGAATGGCTGCGCCGCCCATAAAGGTGCCGCAAATCCCTAAAATGTGTATATGCATAAGGTTCCGTCAGCTTAAAACCGTCGTTCTGCATCTCCAAGGATCACAGTTCCCGACATGTCCAAATTACTTCGATACGAATAAAAAGTTCTACACTATAAAATGTGTAACAAGTTGATTTTTTGTCCGGTTGTGACGTTACGTTTTTGGCAAAAACTTTTGCCTGCCGTCCAAGCGATGCACCGAACACTTCGAATCAACCGGGAAAGTAAAGGCCTTATTGCACTCCGCTTGTGACTTTGCTTCCCAGCATCTTACCCAAGAAACCAATAACAGACATCAAAAGGATCTGGAATGTCCGATATGCGTACACTTGGCGAGTTCATTGTTGAAAAACAACATGAATATCCTAGCGCCAGTGGAGAACTCAGCTCACTACTCTCCTCTATCCGACTGGCCGCCAAAATCGTTAACCGTGAAATCAACAAAGCCGGTTTGGCTGATATCACTGGCGCATTTGGTGGCGAGAACGTCCAAGGCGAAGAACAACAAAAACTGGACGTCTACGCGAACGAAAAATTCAAAGCTGCCATGGCGGCACGCGATCAAGTGTGTGGTGTAGCCAGTGAGGAAGAAGATGACGCGGTTATCTTCGACACCGAACTTGGCCGCAACGCCAAGTATGTCATCTTGATGGATCCACTCGATGGCTCCTCCAACATTGACGTTAATGTCTCCGTTGGCACCATCTTCTCCATCTACCGCCGTGTTTCCCCTATCGGCCAACCGGCCACCATGGAAGATTTCCTCCAACCGGGTAACCGGCAGGTGGCGGCGGGTTACATCATCTACGGTTCCTCTACCATGTTGGTTTACACCACAGGTAACGGCGTACACGGCTTCACCTACGATCCATCCATCGGCGCGTTCTGCTTATCCCATGAGAACATGACCATCCCGCAAGATGGTAAAATCTACTCCATCAACGAAGGGAACTACATTCGCTTCCCACTTGGGGTGAAGAAGTACATCAAATACTGCCAGGAAAACGAGCCAACTGACGGCCGTCCTTACACTTCGCGCTACATCGGCTCATTGGTGTCCGATTTCCACCGTAATATGCTCAAAGGCGGTTTGTACTTATACCCAAGCACAGCGGCTTACCCAAGCGGAAAACTGCGCCTGCTTTATGAGTGCAACCCAATGGCTTTTATCATTGAGCAAGCGGGCGGGAAGGCGTCAGATGGTGCGCAACGCATCATGGATATCAAACCCACCGAGCTCCACCAGCGAGTACCGTTTTTTGTGGGTTCCACCCACATGGTTGAGAAAGTCGAAGAGTTTCTTGAGAACTTCCCAGACGAAGAGTAAGTGTCTAAAAAGAAAGCCCGGTTTCAATACCGGGCTTTTTGTTTTTGGGTTACTTGATACTGAACTGGTAAAGCAGGTCGACCGCATTGTCTGCGCCGGAAACCGCCTCGACATAAAGATCTGACAGTAACCGGTAGCGCACTGTGAATTCCGGCAAACTGGTAAAGATACCCACACCATATTTCACCTGAAGTCCTGGCAGAATGTAGCCAGAGACCTCTACTTTCTCGTCATTACCGCTGCCCGAGGTATCTACCGACAGATCCTGTACACCAAACGCTTCACCGATTTGTCCCACCAGCTTACCACTCTGAGAAAGACCGAGGCCGATCAACATCGACGTCATGGCGTTGCCGTCAGATTCGCTGTCCAGATTCCGTCCACGCGTCAAGTAAGACAAGGCGTTTGCCTGAGGCATGGCCGGATCTGAGAACACCTGCACTTCCGGCGCATCCGCAGGGCCGGTCACTCGGATACCTGCTTCGACGCCATCTTCAATAGCGTCTGGATTGCGGATCGCCTCCACTTGCAGGTAAGGCTGTTCAGGCGGACCATTGAACAAGATCTGACCTTTTTTGATTTGGAGATCCTGACCAAATGAACGATATGTTCCCTCTTCCAGATTGATCTCGCCGTTAACGCTTGGTCCTTTACGGTTACTGGCAACGTCAAGCTTACCGACTAAATTGGTTCTCAGGCCAAAGGCTTCAAGGCGGACATCATCACCAATATTGACGGCGATATTGGCATTGACTGTGATGGGGTTCGTCTCTTCTTCAGAAACGGGTTTGAGATCATCGTTAAGGATCACTACGTCACTGGAAACATGCACCGCCGATTCTGGCAAGTTCTCTACAACAATGCGTCCCCAAGGCACTGACACATTACCTTTTACATTCACTGATTTTGGTGAGGCATTCAGCGTCATGTCAGGGCTCACCTCCAGCGCAACCATTGGTGGAACCACTACCTTCAGCCTCTGCCCCTTTACATTCAGCGATGCAAGCCAGGCGTTAAGATCTTTCCAGTCAGCTTTACCAGTGATCACTAAGTCGCCATCCGGCGTTTTGATATCACCATTGATACGACCATTTGTACCATTGAGCAGCGCAGTGATCCTACCATCACTTACTTCCACAGGCGCAACAAGGCTCTGTAATTTCAGGCCACTCAGCTCAATGCTGCCATTGGCAGTTGGCGCCTCCAGATCGCCATTGAGGATGACATTACCGCTGAGCATCCCCGCCAACTTGGTATCTTCGCCCAGCGCGGGGGCCAGGATATCGAGGTCAATATTATCAATGTCGAAGGTACTTTTGAGGGTCCTTTTCTGGCTTTCAAGATTACCCATGACTGCTTTGAGAGTCACCTTGCCGTTGTCAGTCAATGCCAGCAATACATCGGCGTTCAAAGTGTTATCAGCAAGTGTTGCATCCAGATTGACCGCGTCCCATGAAATGGTCAGCGGCGCCTCAAGCTGTTCCGTCACCTTACCCTTTGACAAATCCACGGATGCTTTCAACTCTGGTAAAGCATTGGGTTTCCACGCCACATTGGCTTTGGCATTTACCGTCCCTTCAATCGTGGTCGTGACAGGTAGAAAGGACTGCACCACATCGAGATTAAAATCGACGATAGAAAGCTGTGCTTCCCCACTGTCAGCCACTTTCGCTGGCTTATCCAGACAGATTTGGCTTTGGTTTTGCGTCCAGCAGAATGCGCCGATATCGACCACACCGGATTTGAAATTCACGCTCAGCGGCACATCATTCACCAGCTTCCAAGGTCCGATAGGTGTTTTTACAGCGGAAGAATACAGGGTTCCCTTCCAGCCTTTTTCCCTGTCTAAACTGCCTCGAACGGAAAGGTTTGCACTGACAGGCTTACCATCAACCTTTAGGTTTACTGTTTGATCTTTTTCATCCCCAGACGCACGAAGAGCGAGCGTTTTCACTTCTACGCCTTCTGCTTTCACGCCATTCACATCAACAATTAGACCGCCACCAATCACGGGAAGTGGAGTGACAGAACCTCGGATGCTGATATCCTGCACAGTCACCAACTCTTCCCAACGCAAAGCATTGGCATTGACTTGCAGTGCAGCTTCCGGCTTTTCCAGCGTACCTGAAAGACCGATATTACCTTTAATACTGCCGCCAGCCTGCGGTACCGAAGCGGAGAGCTTGGGAAGGTTGAGATTGAGTTTCAGCGCCAGCGCTTTATCCACCTTGCCCGACACATCAATCTGGTTTGGGCCATGGCGGAGGGAAAGTCCTTTGGTTTCAAACAGCAGGTCGCCTTTGCCTTTTACATCAGAAGCGTTGAGCTGGCCGCTTAGATCCAATGCCTGATCGCGGATGATGCCCTCAATGTCGAGTTCTGGCAGTCGCACTAACCAACCGCCCTGCTCGTTAATCTCACCACTGTTTTGCACTTCACCTGAAAGCTTACCTTCCGCTTCAGGCCACTGAAGTCCAGGCTGAATATCAGAAAAAGCCAGTCGGGTTTGCCATTTGACCTGCTTGGTCCAGTCGACGCTCGCCCAACCATCAATACCGCCACCAAGTGTTTTCAATGAGATATCCCCCAGCATCACTTTGCCGAGATCACCCGTTAGCTTAGTCGACAAGTCGATAACCGGAATCGCTTCACCCGTGGCTTGGGTTTTTACCGAAGCGCTGTACTTTTTCAGGCTACCGCTGGCATTGATAGCCGTTGATGTCAGCTTGTATTCCGCGTTACTGTCAACCGGCCACTGCAGGTTCTTGCTGGTCAGCAGCAAGTTAAACGGTAGGTTGGGATCAAGCACATCCAGCTTGCCGGAAAGCGCGGCCAGCAATACACCTTTAAGGTTGGCTTTAATCGCTAAATCGCGAAGGTCCCCCTTCGCATCCAGCGTCAGTGAGTGTCCTTGAAGCGGTTCCATTCTTACCTTGGCATTTGCAGCAAGGTTCAGCGGATAATCATCTTTCAGCGAGATATCACCATTGAGTGAAACCTTGCCCTGCTCTGCGTCGAGGCGTACATCTTCAAGTACGATGTCAGGACCACCCGCTTTTCCTTTCACAAAGAACTCGTGAATCACCTGTTTTTGCGGCAACATGAGTAGTACATCTTTCAGCGCAAACCCCTCAATCACAACATTGAGTGGGATATTCACGGCAGGCAATTCAATCGGCGTGCCACTTGTAGAAGTGGCTTCTGGTTTCGCCGGTTTCTCTTCGCTTTGGGCAAGTTCGACCTTGATACCTTTCCATTCGGTAGGCTTTAACGTCACTGTGTTGCCCTGCATCTGGGCGGCGGTAGTCAGGCTGTCCCAATGCACCTTGGTGCCGAGAATATCGAGGGAGATATCAGAGAGTGCCACACCGCTGAGAAACAGTGGCACTGGCGTCTTAATTTCGGTCAGTGGCTCAGACGGCGGCGATGCCGGCGCAGGTTCAGTTTCACCAACCACCACTTTAATGCCATCCCCCGTCAGCGACTCCACACATAGAGCTGGGCCGCTCAGGCACTTACTGTTGATATCAAGAGAGAGGGATTTACCTGACAGCGAAAAGCCGTCCATGCTGAAGGCTACGCCTTCCAGCGCAAATCCGTTCAACAGCGCCCCACGGCTTTTTTCTATTGTTAACTCCGGCAGAGCTTCTTGCGCCCCCCAAACCGCAAGCTTAACGCCGGCGGGTGTCAGCAACACCGCAAACACTCCAGCAACAACCAGAAACAACAACAATACGATAGCGATAACGAATAGCTTAAACCAACGCATCATAGTTCTGGCCCAAGACTAAAATGGATCATGAAATCATCGTCTTGGTTCTCAAAACCGTGGGCAATATCAAATCGGATAGGGCCTACTGGCGATTCCCATCTCACGCCCACACCAGCTGAGGTTTTCCATTCCGGATCGCTGCTTGTCCAGGCGTCACCGCCGTCGACAAACAGCGCGCCCCACCAGTTTCCGGTCACGCGGTAGTTATATTCCAGCGAGCCCGTTGTCATGTAGGCACCGCCTTCGAGCTTGCCTTCACTGTCACGGGGTGAAATCGATTCATAACTATAACCACGGATGCTGTTATCACCACCAGCGAAGAAGCGAAGAGATGGCGGCACGCGCTCAAATTCAGTGGTAAAAATACCGCCCGCATTCACGCGAGTCAGGAAGCGGTTGTCGCTGTTCAGACTGCGGATCCACGCAGTTTGCCCGACCGCGCGGAAGAGACTGATGTCTGAGAGCAACGCCGGATCACCTGCTTCAAAGGTAATAGATTGCTTATCACCCCAATATGGCATCGCACCGCCACGGCTTCGCACCCGGGAGAAGTTTACCCCCGGTAAAATCAGGTTAGAGATGTTCGAGACACTGCCCTGGGTATAGTCCGAGTAGAGCCAGCGAAGGTAAAGCGCACGCTGCCAGCCAGTGTCATACTTCCAGTGGCGGGAAATGGAAGAGGTTAACTCAAGGCTGGTTGTGTCATTATTATCGAGGTTTTCAAGGCCAACCTGCACCTGATAGTACTCGCGCTGCACATCCTCCAGCGGAATCTTATAGGTTGATTCCAGTGTTTGCTTAGGCTTGGAAACGTATAAGTCCGTGTTCAAACTATGGCCACGACTGTTAAACCAGGGCTTCTTCCATCCGATTTTGACGCGCGGCCCCACGTCGGTGGAATAACCAATACCGGTTTCAAACTGATTTCGAGGGGAGGGCTCAAGGTTCACCGAAATCGGCACACGATCGTCGCGAAGATCATCAATCCCCGCTTCAACGAGCACCGAGGAAAACCAGCCAGTGTTGGATAGGGATTGGTTAAACGCGCCAAGGTCAGACACGAGATACGGGTCGCCTTCTTTAAACGTCAACATACTGTCGAGGCGTTCTTCGTTGATTTGGCTATTGTGGTATATAACTTGACCAAAGTGATAACGTGTCCCACTGCTAAAATGCAGGCGAATAAAGGCCTGATAGCGTCCTGGAGCCACCTCCAGTCTTGAGAGGGTATATTCAGCATCGAAGTAACCGCGACGCACAGCAAGGCTCTGAATCGACGATTTGAGGGCATCATATTGCCCCTGATTAAGTACATCGCCCACTTTTGGCGCTGTTTTCAGAAGTTCGGTAAACGCCTCATCAGTTTTGGCATCCCCCATCAGTTCGACATCCACTTCTGCAATACGCACAGGTTCACCGGATGCGATATCCAACACCACAGTGGCATCGTCGACTGACTTTTTATCTTCGAGCTTATAGCTAATCGTTGGGTCGTAATATCCCAGAGCCTGCAGCGCTTTTTCTATTTCGTCTGTAACGCGGGACTGAAACCGGAAAGTCAGCCGTCGCTCGCTATCAGGGATGGCGTCTAGGTAAACGGAAACATTTTTCTCCAGGGCATCATCCAGCCCTTTGATTTCAAAGTCCACATCAGCGATTGCCACCCCAGGCACCCATATTGCTGTGACTAAAACCCAAGGTATTAATCGTTTCTTAATCATCAACCGTATACTTTTCTCTCACCCTGAGAGCCTGTTAAAAATAGAATAGTGACAGTATGACCGTCCATGTGTTCGGTTGTTCTGTTGCAAATATGCATCAAAGCAAGGAAAGATGTCCTCAACGGATCACTTTGAATGCACTGCAGAGTCGTCATCTTACGCAAGTACCTTATGAGGATTCGGGCATCAGTGAAAGAACAAGCCCATTGTGCCGTTCTTTAGTTTTCCTGCCTGTTCAGTTATGTTTGTGGACACCTAACAAAAAACAGGCGCAATCCAGACACGACAAGGAGTCGATTTATGCTTATCAACCAAAAGCAACTCTCCATCACCGCGGATCAGGCGTTGCCAGATCGACTCGAGGAAATTATTCCGGCTGAAGCGCATGCCGTCAATGGCTCAATGTTGAGTAAAGAGGCACCTGAAGGCCAAGCTCAAATTCTTTTGGGCATGGGTTGTTTCTGGGGCGCAGAGCGGCTGTTCTGGAAACTTGATGGCGTAAAATCCACGTCAGTCGGCTACAGCGGTGGCTTTACCGTGAACCCCACATACAGAGACGTATGCAGCGCCCAGACGGGTCACACCGAAGTGGTGCAGGTCGTTTTCGACCCTTCACGTATTTCACTGGAAGAAATCCTGACACAATTTTGGCAGAGCCACGATCCAACGCAAGGTATGCGTCAGGGAAATGACAAGGGTACCCAGTACCGATCGGCAATCTATTATTTCGGTGATGACCAGAAAGCCGCAGCACTAGCCAGTCGAGATGCTTATCAGGCTGCTTTGGACGCAGAAGGTAAAGCGGAGATCACTACAGAGATCGCTCATGCTGGTCCCTACTATTTTGCCGAAACCTATCATCAGCAGTATCTGGAGAAGAATCCAAACGGTTACTGTGGCATTGGAGGTACTGGTGTTTGCCTGCCTCCTTGGGAAAGATAATCCACCGGAAAAAGCAGCACTTTAAACGAAAAACGCCCGTCAAATGACGGGCGTTCTTGTATGTTCTTTTGATTAAGTCAGGCGGCAACTGCCATGGCCTTGATTTCATTGTTTACTTCGGTCATCACCGCCAGTGCGCGTTTGTCTTTTTTGTGCGGTGGCAGCAATCTCCCCCTGTCGAATTCAAAGGCCCCCACGCCATCGATGTAGACTCTACCGCGAAAAAAGCCTTTCACATAACGTGCAACCTGACGAGGGCGGTATTGGTGAAAAATACGCAACATTGATGAACTCCTCCATGCCTATGATAAAAGACCTGCATCACACACCAATACTTTCGGCATTGGCTGACATTTGCACGATGCAATCTAAATGCCAAGTGTTCAGGATAGTTGCCATCACTTTTTCGACAACAAAATCGACAAAGGTTTCCCAAACAAACCTAAACAATCACAAGCCGAAGACTGTTTAGCTATTCAATCACAACTAAATAAGCGTAGACAAAAATCCTCACATGGCAAAATTACGACACACTGTCTTGAAAAAGATTCAATTTGAACTGGGTTGAATTTCTCATTTTGAGTGGTTGGGCCAGTTATTGGTTCGGGCTCACTTCCTGTATCAGCTATATTCAATACCGTACCCCGTAAACTGAACAAATTCAGAGGGGTTACGCATAAAAACAAATACATCAATGAACAGGAAATAATCACTCATGCGTCGTATTAAAACACTAGCCTTGGCGACTGCTCTCATCTCAACCTTTGCCTCGGCTCACAATCTCTCAAACGGCCAAGCATTACCATCTGTCTCCGTCGAAAAGCACGGTGAACTTACCCTAAATGGCGACAAGATAGGTTACGAAACCTGGGACAGTGCAAACCTGACAGGCAAGGTCCGTATCATTCAAGCTATTGCTGGCCGCAGTAGCGCAAAGGAAATGAATGCCCCTTTGATTGAAGCGGTAAAAGTTGCTGATTTCCCGCGCGATAAATACCAGACCACGACCATCATCAATCAGGATGATGCAATCTGGGGGACCGGTGGTTTCGTGAAATCTTCAGCCGCAGACAGCAAAAAAGAATTCAGTTGGTCGTCCATTGTTTTGGATGAAAACGGCACTGTTGCTGACGCGTGGCGATTACAGGATGAAAGTTCAGCCATTGTTGTACTGGACAATGAAGGTACCGTCCGTTTTGTCAAAGAAGGCGCACTAAGCGAAGCTGAAATCACTCAAGTCATTGATTTGGTGAACAAGCTAATGAAGTGATCTTGCTCACTCCTTGAAACGAAAAAAACCCGCTAGGTGCGGGTTTTTTTAATGTTTAACGGAAATTAGCCGATAAACTGAGAAAGATAGAGTAGCGTGGCAATATAAAACACGACAAGCAGGATATTGACGGAATTCATTTTGAACTTCTTCACTTCAATCATCCTCCTTTCGCTTCCATAACATGGATTAAATGTTAACAAATTTAATTTAATTTTAACATGGTTGATTGCGCGCGTTTTGCCCTAAATCATCGCAAAAACATTACCTTAACGTGTTCAAAGCGGGAACAGCATGGCCGAACCAAACAAACCTGTCGTGATTGATGCGGAAAGCGTCGAAAAAGAGAACTCGAAGCGTGGTGACAAATCACAAAGCCAGCAAGAGAGCCATATCAAATCCAGCCAGCACCGCCTTGCCGCCATTGCTGCCTCTCACCACATTGATGCAAAATTGCACGATATTGAACACGATACGCTGACGTCCCGAGCGGCTTTCCGCCAGTTAGAGATCAAACAGAAACAGCAGGAAAACCTAGAGCAAGTCATCAAGACCTGTCACGATCTTTGCCACGATGAAACCGCCAGCTCGCCGGATCCGGACTGGCTGTACCGTTTTTTTGAAATGGCCAAAAACACCTACGGCGCTGGCATGCAGAACCTGTGGGCACGGATCCTGAAACAGGAAATTATCAAACCCGGCAGTACTTCGCTCAAAGCCTTGTCTTTGCTGGAAACAATGACACAACGCGAAGCACAGGCTCTACAACGCGCCTGCGCATTGGCCTGTACATTCGGCAGCGACAGCAGCAACAAACTCATTACGGGATTTAGAAAGCCGGAAGACGGTATGAAGCGATACTTCAAACCGGATATTGCCGAGCGTTTGGCGCTGGGGAATTTCAAATTGCCATTCACGGATCTGATGCTGTTGATGGATTTAGGCCTCATATTGAGAACCGAATTGGAATCTGGCTTGCTTGAGCCACCGGCCTCATTTCCGCTGTTGGGTCAAAACAAAACCTTTATGCTCACGCCACTGAAAAAAGGCATTCGGATTTACTACTATCGCTTCAGCCCAACAGGCAATGAGCTGGCAAAACTGGTGGGTCAAAAAGCGCACCCCGAGTATATCGATGCCCTGATGGTACTGCTTTCAAAAGCCTTTAATGTGGAAAGTGATGTTGGCTCGACAGTGAATGAAAAAGCCTAATCTTCTTCATATTTTGGCGATGAAAAATTGAAAGAAAAAGAGAAAACGGCCGGGAAATCCCAGCCGTTTTTTGTTTCGCGACTATCAATGTCAGCCGATGATACTGGCCTGACGTAGTGATGCAATACACTGATCGACTAGGACTTCGACAGAATGATTGTCAGTTTGAAGATGCACTTCCGGCGTTTCCGGCGCTTCGTACGCAGAGCTGATACCGGTGAAGGCTTTGATCTCACCCGCTCGGGCTTTTTTGTATAGGCCTTTTGGGTCTCGTGATTCACATACTTCCAGCGGCGTATCTACAAACACCTCAAAGAACTCACCTTCCGGTAAAAGTTCACGCACCAGTCGACGCTCTTCACGAAATGGGGAGATAAACGCGGAGAACACAATCAGGCCAGCGTCGGTCATCAGCTTTGCCACTTCACCCACGCGACGAATGTTCTCACGGCGGTCGTGATCGGAAAAACCTAGGTCGCGGCAAAGGCCATGACGCACGTTATCACCATCAAGCAGGTAGGTGTGATAGCCCATCTGCGCCAACTTGCTTTCCAGCGCGCCAGCCACGGTGGATTTTCCAGAGCCTGAAAGGCCGGTAAACCAAAGCAGCGCCGGACGCTGTTTTTTCTGTTCTGCGCGGTATTGTTTGTCGATAACGTGTTTATGCCAAACGACGTTTTCATCCGGATGCGGCGTATCCGCTGCACTCATAACTCAATCCTTTGTTGACCTCATCTCAGGCTCTATTGGCCTTTGAGGTGATTAAAATGGAAAAAACAGAGGGATAAGACCCAACACCAATGCGGAGTACACCAACGACAACGGCAATCCAATCCGCAGGTAATCCGTTAACTGATAATTACCCACACTGTAGACCAGAAGGTTAGTCTGGTAGCCATATGGCGAAATAAAGCTCGCACTGGCACCAAACAAGACTGCCATAATAAATGGCATCGGATCTACGCCATATCCGAGAGCAAGGCTATATCCGATCGGAAATGACAGTGCAGCCGCGGCATTGTTGGTCACAAGCTCCGTTAACACCAGCGTCAGCAAATAGGTGGCAATCAGCGCGCCATAAACGCCCCAGCCATTAAACCAGTAGATAAACAGCTCACCCATTTGCTCAGAAAGCCCAGATTGGATCATCAACTGCGCAAGACTTAACGCACTGCCGACAATCACCACAATCTCAACCGGGAAGCGGCGTTTCAACTCCACCAGGTTCACAACACCTGTCAGCAAAAGCACAGTCAGATAGGCCGCCAAGCCATTCAGCAGTGGCATCCACTCCATCAAAGCAGAACCAATTACTGCGGCAAAACCTGCCAGCACCCAAGTGCTCATTTTGCTATCGAGGCGCGCACTGGAGTCCAACCCATTTACCAGCACGAACTCGCGCTGCATGCGTTGTTGCTCTTTCGCAAATCCTTTACCTGGGACAATCACCAAAGTGTCACCGGCAAGCAGAGTAATATTGCCTAAACCGCCTTCGAGCTTTTCATGACCGCGACGGATAGCGACGACGACCGCATCAAAGTTTTCACGGAATTTGGCCTCTTTCAGCGTTTTACCCAGAATCGATGCACTGTGGCTCACCACCACTTCAAGCAAGTTCTGTCCGTTGATGTGATGCTGACCAAACAGCGCTATACCTTCGATTTCCTGTAAGGTTGCCACACTTTCCACATCGCCACAGAACTGCAGCTTGTCCCCTTCGCGCATCACAGTATCCGGGCAAACCGGGGCGATAAGCTCACCATCGCGTACGATTTCCGCCAGATACAAACGGCGAAGCGCACGCAACCCATTTTCAGACACGGTTTTACCCGCTAATGGCGAGCCCCTTTTGACTTCTGCTTCCAGTACGTATGGCAAATCGTCATCACTGTCGTCGTCATAGTTAGGAAGGAGATAACAAAACGGGATCAACACAAGAAGACCACCTGCCAATACAGCAAGGCCAATCGTCGATGGCGCAAAGAAGCTCAGGGCAGGCAAACCCGCACTTTCAACAAAGCTGTTGATAATGAGGTTTGTCGAGGTGCCGATCAGGGTTAATGTGCCGCCAAGAATGGCTGCGTAAGAAAGAGGAATCAGCAGTCGTGATGGCGCATGACGGCGGTTACGTTTCACCGCGCCAATCAGGGAAACCACGACAGCGGTGTTGTTGGTAAACGAGCTTAGAAACGCGGTCGAGACACCTAACTTAGCGACGACAGTTCCTAAACGTCCGCTGGCAAGTTGCCCACTGACCCAACTGACCAAACGTGTTTTTTCCAGTGCCGCAGAGGCAAGGATGAGAAGTACCAGCGTTAACAGGGAACTGTTGGTGAAGTTCCCTGCCATCGCTTCCACCGATACCAGTCCGGATTGAAATGCAACGAAAGCTGCGCCTGCGAAGAGTACGGCAGGTTTGATTTTGGTAAACACCAAACCTGCCACAATCGCCAGCAGCAATCCCAATACCAGAGACTGATCCCAGCTCATTGGAATTACCCCAGAAGCTTACTGATGTCGCGTGCATTCCAGTGTGGGAAGTGCTTGCGGATCAGCGCGTTGAGTTCTACCTCAAACGCAGAGATGTCAGTACCTGAAGTTTGTGCAACGCTGTCTTCGAGCAGCTCGCTGATCATACCTGCACCCACGGTCACGTTGGTCAGGCGATCAATCAGGATGAAGCCACCGGTGTCGGCGCAATCCGTGTAAACGTCGAGCGGCACGGACTCAGTCAGTTCAACCTCACACTCAGCAATGCCGTTTAGTGGCAGGCTTTCAGTGTCGAACGTTTCCAGCGAGTTGATGTCCACCTGATGGCGGATTTTACTCACGGCACCAACAGTTTTCTTGCCCGCGACTTTGACGTCATACTGACGGCCCACTTCCAGCGGTTGCTCAGCCATCCAAACAATGCGCGCAGCCAGTTTGTTGGTCGCTTGCTGGGTGTCAGCAGCAGGTACAATCAAATCACCGCGGCTGATGTCGATTTCATCAGTCAGGGTAATGGTCACTGCCTGACCTGCGTGAGCGTAATCCAGGTCACCATCAAAGGTCACGATACGCGCAACTGTCGAGGTTTTGCCCGATGGCAGCACTTTGATTTCATCACCTGGGCGCACTTCACCACCAGAGATGGTGCCGGAGAAACCACGGAAGTCGAGGTTTGGACGGTTCACGTACTGCACTGGGAAACGGAATGCACCGTTGTCTTTCTCCGCAGTCACGTTTACATCTTCCAGCAAGGTCAGCAGGGTCTCGCCGTCATACCAAGGGGTGCTTGGACTGCGATCTACCACGTTGTCGCCTTCCAGCGCTGACAGTGGCACCAGTTTGATGTCGATGTCCGCATTCAGCTTTTCAGCAAATGCCAGGTAATCATCACGGATGCTTTCAAAACGTGCCTGATCGAAATCCACCAGATCCATTTTGTTCACCGCAACCACAAAGTGGCGGATGCCCAACGAGCTCGCGATAAACGAGTGACGACGGGTTTGATCCAATACGCCTTTACGTGCATCAATCAAGATAACCGCCAGATCACAGGTCGACGCACCGGTCGCCATGTTACGGGTGTACTGCTCATGTCCCGGGGTATCCGCGATAATGAACTTACGTTTTTTGGTCGAGAAGTAGCGATATGCCACGTCGATGGTGATGCCCTGCTCGCGTTCAGCGGCCAGACCATCTACCAACAGCGCCAGATCCGGTTTTTCACCTGTGGTGCCCACTTTCTGGCTGTCTGCGTGGATCGCTGCCAGCTGATCTTCATAAATTTGCTTAGAGTCATGTAGCAGGCGGCCGATAAGCGTACTTTTGCCGTCATCCACCGAGCCACAAGTCAGAAAACGCAGCAGGGATTTGTTCTGATGTTGGTCCAGATAGGCCTCGATACCCAACTCGGCCACTTGTTGTTCAATAGCACTATTCATGTTTAATCCCTTAGAAGTATCCCTGACGTTTCTTCAATTCCATGGAGGCGGACTGATCGTGGTCGATCGCACGTCCCTGACGCTCACTCGAGGTCGCCACCAGCATCTCTTCAATAATCCCTGTCAGGGTGTTGGCTTCCGACTCCACAGCACCGGTCAGTGGGTAACAACCCAGGGTGCGGAAACGGACGCTCTTGTGTTCAATTTCCTCGCCTTCCTGCAGCTTCATACGGTCGTCATCAACCATGATCAGCATGCCATCACGTTCCACCACTGGGCGCACGTCAGACAGGTACAGCGGCACGATATCGATGCCTTCGAGGTAGATGTATTGCCAGATATCCAGCTCGGTCCAGTTCGACAGCGGGAACACGCGGATGCTTTCGCCTTTGTTCACCTGACCGTTGTAGGTGTGCCACAGCTCAGGACGCTGATTCTTTGGATCCCAAACGTGGTTCTTGTCGCGGAAGCTGTAAACACGCTCTTTAGCGCGGCTTTTCTCTTCGTCACGACGCGCACCGCCGAATGCTGCATCAAAACCGTATTTGTTTAGCGCCTGCTTCAAACCCTGAGTTTTCATGATGTCGGTGTGCTTGGAAGAACCATGGTCAAACGGGTTGATGCCCGCAGCCAGACCTTCTGGGTTTTTGTGTACCAGAAGTTCGAAGCCATATTTCTTCGCCGTTTCATCGCGGAACTTGATCATTTCCTTGAACTTCCAGTCAGTGTCGACGTGCAGAAGAGGGAAAGGGATCTTGCCCGGATAGAAGGCTTTACGAGCCAGGTGAAGCATCACGGAACTGTCTTTACCGATGGAGTACATCATCACCGGGTTATCGAATTCCGCCGCCACTTCACGAATGATGTGGATACTTTCTGCCTCAAGCTGTTTGAGGTGGGTAAGAGTTTTGGCTTCCATTCTATGTTGTTTCCTTAGCCTAAATTAACCACGGACGGTGCACGAACATCACCTACCGCTTCGAATGATTGCTTTCCGTACCAGTTCAACTGGTCTGCGAGCTGCACCACTTCGCCGACGACGATCAATGCAGGGGAACCTACACCTTCCGCCAGCGATTCCAGCTCGTTGAGTTTTCCTTTATAGATTTTCTGATTGGTACGCGTGCCGTTTTCTATGATTGCGACCGGGGTCTCCGGGTCACGTCCATGCTGAATTAATTGCTGCTGAATATGGGCGCTTTTCATCAGACCCATGTAAATCACCAGCGTCTGGCGACCACGCGCAAGTGTCGCCCAGCGGAAGCTGTCGTCTTCTGTCTTAAGGTGTCCGGTAATGAACATCGCCGTTTGCGCATAATCGCGGTGTGTCAGCGGAATGCCGGCATAAGCGGTTGCACCGGCTGCGGCGGTTATGCCCGGTACTACCTGAAACGGAACGCCCGCTTCCTGCAGAACTTGTAGCTCTTCACCGCCACGGCCAAACATGAAGGGGTCACCGCCTTTGAGGCGCACCACACGGTGTCCTTTCAGCGCGTATTTCACCAACATGGCGTTGGTTTCTTCCTGCGATACGCTGTGATAGCTCGCGCGCTTACCAACGCAAATCAGCTCGGCATCACGGCGGCAAAGCTCCATGATTTCGTCAGAGACCAGATAGTCGTATAGCACCACGTCGGCTTGCTGCATCAGTTGCAGCGCACGCAGGGTAAGAAGACCCGGGTCGCCCGGACCAGCACCGATCAGCGCCACTTCACCTTGCAGGGAAACGCCGTCAGTCAGTCGCTCGAGCTCTGCTTTGGCACCCTCTTCGTCGCCTGAAGCAACCAATGAGGAAAAACGGCCATCAAATGCCATTTCCCAGAACTTACGACGACCATTCAGGGTCGAGATTTTCTGTTTTAAGGTGTCGCGGAAATCGCCAGCCAGTTTAGCCATACGGCCAACGTGCGACGGGATCAGGGTTTCGAGTTTCTCTCGGATGAGTCTTGCTAACACCGGTGATTTACCGGCAGAAGAAATCGCAATCACAATTGGGCTGCGATCAACAATAGAGGGAACAATGAAGCTGCACTTCGGGGTGTCATCCACCACGTTCGCCAGCACGCGACGTTTGTCGGCAGCCTTGGATACCAGCTCATTCACCAGCGGGTTATCAGTGGCAGCAATCACCAGAAACACGTTGTCGAGGTGCTCCGGTTTAAAGCCTTCTTTCAGCCACACCAGCTCGCCATTTTCAGCCGCTTCAATAACTTCGTGATCCGCTTCAGGCGCCACAATGGTGACAGACGCCCCAGCTTTCATCAGCATGCGCGTTTTGCGCCAAGCGACTTCACCGCCGCCGACGACCAGACAAGCACGTCCTTCAAGCTTTGCGAAAATTGGCAAGTAATCCATAGTGTCAGCCCTTTCAATCCATTGAGGCCACTATAGAGAGTTGATGTTATTACTTGAAATTCTAAAAATTCATTTTTTATAACGTTATGGCTATTAGACCTTCACTCTCATAGCGACGAAATTTTCTCCAACCGCCGCGAAGCCGCGCCAGCACTGCATTCGATTACATATCACTTAATCAAGTCATAGATCACAGTTAGAGATGAAATGTAACTATTCCTAGTCGTCGATATGCAAAATACAGGCACATTTCTGTCCTTGGGAGATAATCATGACTCTTTCAGCCCGTCCGCTTTCTATCGCTGTTCTGACCGGTATGCTTACCATGGCAGGCCCAGCAATGGCGGACACCATTAAACTGCGCATCATCGAGACCACCGACATTCACACCAATGTGATGGATTACGACTACTACAAGGACAAGCCGAGTGAAAAAATCGGTCTGGTGCGCACTGCAACGCTCGTTAAGGCTGCACAAGAAGAGGTCGAAAACAGCGTATTGGTCGATAATGGTGACCTAATACAGGGCAGCCCTATGGGTGACTACATGGCGGCCAAAGGTATTGAGAAAGGCGAAGTTCATCCTGTCTACAAGGCAATGAACCTGCTGGACTACGATGTGGGTAACATCGGTAACCACGAATTCAACTATGGCCTCGACTTCCTCGACCGCTCGTTGGAAGGCGCGAAATTCCCGTATATCTCCGCCAACGTGATTGATGCCAACACCGGTAAGCACTACTTCAATCCTTACATCATCAAAGAGCACACCTTCAAAGACACCGACGGCAACGCTCATCTGGTGAAAGTCGGTTATATCGGTTTTGTACCGCCGCAAATCATGGTTTGGGACAAGAAGAACCTTGAAGGCAAGGTGATTGCTGAAGACATCAAAGCCAGCGCGGAAAAGCTGGTACCTGAGATGAAAGCCAAAGGCGCAGATGTGATTGTGGCTGTGCCGCACTCAGGCCTGTCGCAAGACGAATATAAAGCCATGGCGGAAAACTCGGTGTACTACCTTGCCGACGTTGACGGTATTGATGCCATCGCCTTCGGCCACTCCCACGCTGTGTTCCCGGGCAAAGGCTTTGACAACATTAAAGGCGTCGATAACCAAAAAGGCACCATCAAAGGCGTAGCAGCTGTGATGCCAGGTCGTTGGGGCAGCCATGTCGGTATCATGGATCTGCAACTCGACAAGCAAGGCGATGAATGGGTTGTCACGCCGGTACAAAGCGAATCACGCCCTATCTTTGACGGCAAATCACTGGCTGACGCTGACGTTGAAATGCGTAAAGTGTTAGAGCATGACCACAAAGGCACCCGCGATTTCGTCAACCAGCCTATCGGTAAAGCCAATGACGTCATGTACAGCTTCCTCTCGCTGGTGCAGGACGACCCAACGGTACAAATTGTTAACCTGGCTCAGAAAGATTACGTCGAACGCTTCATTCAGGGTGACCCGGATCTGGACGGTATTCCTGTGCTATCAGCAGCGGCGCCTTTTAAAGCCGGTGGCCGTAAGAATGACCCGGCGAATTTCACCGAAGTGGAAGCAGGCGAACTGACGTTCCGAAATGCAGCGGATCTCTACCTCTATCCAAACACGCTGGTGACACTGAAAGTGACCGGTAAAGAAGTGAAAGAGTGGCTGGAGTGCAGCGCGGGTCAGTTTAACCACATCGACCCTCAATCCAGCGCCCAGCAATCCTTAATTAACTGGGATGGCTTCCGCACTTACAACTTCGACGTGATTGATGGCGTGAACTATCAGATGGATATCACCCAGCCAGCGCGTTATGACGGTGACTGCAACCTGGTCAACGCGGATGCAGAGCGTATCCGGAACCTGACCTTCAACGGTAAGCCAGTTGATATGGCGCAGCCATTTCTGATTGCGACCAACAATTACCGTGCATACCTGGGTAAATTCCCTGGCACAGGTAATGACTTCATCGCCTTCGCCTCACCGGACGAAAACCGTACCGTAGTCGCCAACTACATCAGTGCGGTGACCAAAGAGAACGGTGTTGTTACCCCAACGGCTGATAATAATTGGTCGTTTGCCCCAATCGAAACCGACGCTGATCTGAACGTGGTGTTTGAAACCTCACCAAGTGACAAAGCCGCTGATTTTGTGAAGGCAAAGGGTCAGTACCCAATGGAGAAAGTGGGCACAGATGATGTGGGCTTCGCGCAATATCGCATTGACCTGAAAAAATGATTAAACATTGGTTAACCCAATGTTTAATTATTGAAAATCCCCAAAATTGATACAGAAAAACCGCGGCTTTGATCGCGGTTTTTTTATAAGTTATCCGGCTACCCAAAGGGAAATGGGCTATGAAAAAAGTAGCCTAAGAGATTTTTAAAAATCAGGAATAACAATAATGCAATGGATAACCCTGACCTTTGGTCAGTTGTCGACCCGGCAACTCTATGACCTATTGAGGTTGCGCACCGACGTGTTTGTTGTAGAACAGAACTGTCCGTATCCGGAGCTGGACGGTCACGATACCCATCCCGAAACCCGACATTTACTGGGTTACCGTGATGACAAAATGACAGCCTACGCCCGCATTCTGCCAGCCGGCCTCACCTATCCGGAAATGAGTATCGGGCGCATTGTGACCGCCAATACCGAACGCGGAAACGGCTGCGGCAGTGAACTGGTCAAACAGGCCATCATTCAGGCGCATGACGTGTGGCCAAAAGCGCCGATCACCATTGGTGCTCAATATCACCTACGGGAGTTCTATCGTCGCCACGGCTTTGAAGAAATTTCCGAGCAGTATCTGGAAGACGGCATTCCGCACATCGACATGCGCCGCGTCGCTGCCTAATAGGCGGTAAACAGAGATAAAAAAGGCTGCCCTCTTCCGTTTTCAGACATTATTTACGGCGGACAAAGCTGCCATCTGACAGCCTGAAGAAAATCACTGACGCCCCTGACGTCTCAATCTGCAGCATGTCCAAGGTACCTTGGTCATTACGCTTAAAGTGAAGCAGTTGTCCCGGCTGGATTCGGCTGAGAGGCTTATCGTCACCCTCAATAGCTGAGATTGCATAAAGGTCTGGCAGCGGCAAGTCCTGTGCACGGAAGATGTTAGACAGCGTATCACCGCCTTTCACCTCATAGTTCACCCAGTCCGTATTCACGGTTTGTGCGCCCACTGTCTGCGTGGCGATGACTTGCTCACCGTCGGCATCAAAGCCTTCATCGTTGCTGGCTTCCTGCTGCCCAACCGCAAGTGGCACGGATACGCGTTCACCAGCCGTATTAGTCTCCGGCAGAGAATCCTCGCTTGATGGCCAGATTAAAAGCACGACCAACAACGCGCCCAACACTGAAATCGCCGTGCGGTGCAGTTTTGGCAAGGAATGCCAGTAAGGTTGAACACGTTCAACCAGCGGGCTCAGCGAGGCCTTCGCTTTTTCTAATGCGCTTTTGATTGCCTCGCCCAGGGGCGGCGTGGCGGATGCTGTTCCTTTTTCGCGCTTTCCTTTCAAGGTCATTACCTCTCCCAATTTCCTCATGGGGTAGTTCCAGTATCTCAGTCAATCCAATAACTCTGAATACTAGATCTGCAATATCAGCAAAATGTCAGCCAGTCGGCTTAACCTGAACAATTGTCTGACATTTGTACTTTCAAAGAATTCCGTCTGAATTACAACCTTGCGACTGTAAACCGATTTGTCCCAGATAGCTTGAAACTGTTATCCTTGCCCACTTTAAACCCGCAAATAAAGAGAGACGACATGTCTGATGTAAAACTGGAAACCGTAGAGCAGAAAGCTAGCTACGGCATCGGTCTGCAAATGGGTCAGCAACTGGCAGGTTCTGGTCTGGAAGGTCTGAACGTAGATGCAATCGCGAAAGGTATCGCAACCGCTCTGGCGGGTAACATGCCTGAGATTGAGATCGACGAGATCAACAACGCACTGCGTGAACTGCACACCCAAGCAGAAGAAGTTCGCCAAGCGGCAGCAAAAGAAGCGGCAGCAGAAGGCGAAGCTTTCCTGGCTGAGAACGCGAAGCGTGACGAAGTGACCGTGACCGAGTCTGGCCTGCAGTACGAAGTACTGGTTGAAGGTAACGGCGAAATCCCGACTTCTGACAAGCAAGTACGCGTTCACTACCACGGTACCCTGACTGACGGCACTAAGTTCGACAGCTCTGTAGAGCGCGGCCAGCCAGCAGAATTCCCAGTGACCGGCGTGATCAAAGGTTGGGTTGAAGCTCTGCAAATGATGCCTGTAGGTTCTAAGTGGAAACTGTACATTCCACAAGACCTGGCATACGGCGAGCGCGGTGCGGGTGCAGCGATCCCTCCTTTCGCAGCACTGGTATTCGAAGTAGAACTGCTGGATATCCTGTAAGTTCTGCGAAAAAGAAAGCCAGCTTTCACGCTGGCTTTTTTTGTGCCTGTTGTGCAGCATTATACCAATCGTAGTCAATATCTGCTCATCCTAGCTTGTTAAAATGCTCGATAACTGCGTTGAAAAATTTGATTGTAGAATAACCACTTATCGAAATTTTCCGCCTTGTTCTCGAGCATTTTCCCTGCGCTATTTCTGATCAGCTACTTACTGTGATTGGTATTATCCCGCCGCTTCACGATGCTCATCGTCATTGTCTGGATGCTCTTCTGCCATCCAGGGTAAGTGGTGCTGGAAGTGATCAGAAAGGAAGTCCACAAACAACCTGACCTTGGCTGACAGATTTCGGTTAAACGGATACACCGCCCAGACTGCAGAATCCGGCGCTTGGTAATCCGACAACACTTCCACCAGCTCACCACTCAGAATTTTCTGGTTCACGTAGTAATCCGGCAACTGGGCAAGTCCCAATCCACGAAGTGTTGCGTCCAACACCGCACTGCCACTGTTTCCGTGCCAACGTCCATGCGGCTTGATGTTGACCGCATTACTTCCGTCCTGAAAACTCCAGGTATCCACCAGCCCGACCAGGCAATTGTGATTCTGCAGTTCGTCTAAATTGGCAGGTGCACCGAACTCCCTAAGGTAGGCAGGGGAAGCACAAACGAAAAGCTTGCGCGGCGCAAGCTTTTTCGCCATCAGGGTACTGTCTTTCAGATCCCCAGTGCGAATCGCCAGGTCATAACCGTCATGCACCAAATCCACCACGTCATTGGTGAAATGGAACTCCACACTGAGCTTAGGGTGCACCTCAATGAAATCGTTCGCGAGCGGCGCAATGAACTTCTCACCAAACACCGACGGTGCCGTGATCTTCAATGTGCCAACCGGTTCGGTCTGCATTTGGGTGACCAGTGCTTCTACCTCTGCGAATTTCTCAATGAGGTCGTTACATTGCTCAAAGTACATTTTGCCGACTTCAGTCAGCGTGATTTGTCGTGTTGTACGGTAAAGCAAACGGGTACTCAGCCGACATTCCAGTGCATCGATACGACGACTGACATGGGAAGTCGACACGCCCAGCTTGCGTGCGGCGGCGGTAAAACTGCCACTGTTGACAACTTCAACAAATTCTTCAACACCACTCCAACGGTTCATCTTTGCCCCACTGAAAAGAAGTTTATTGATGGCTGCAACAATAAAACCCGCCCCTTGACGGTCTGATTGTTATCCTAATGTTAACCCATAATGTGTAGTGCTCTGCCCACCTCCTACTAAGGTATGAGCATTATCAGAATAAAGTAGTATGAGCATCCTTAAAATCACCAAGGAAATCAGTTTCATATGCGTGATATTGTGTAGCTTAAAAGCCACTAGCATCAGTGCTGGAACAGTTCCGGAACCCAAAGACTACCGCACAGAGAATTATCGGGCGGCAGTTCCAGCAACATTAACCGGTGGTCTGGTTATCGAGTCTGCCGAACAACTGGTTGCCTTTATCAAAACGCGACATCCTGTGCTGATTGATGTCTACCCTGCTCCGAACAAACCCGACAACCTTTCACCCGATACGCTTTGGATAGAGCCTTCACGTGAGACCTTGCCGAATGCCCTATGGCTTGCCAATGTCGGTCACGGGATTGCACCGGACTCCCTCATCCAACTGCTGAAAAACCAGCTGCCTGATGACGCCCCCGTAGTGGTGTTTTGCGAGCCCAATTGCTGGCATTCGTGGAATGCCGGAAAACGGGCGATTGAGCTGGGAGCTAAAGAAGTCTATTGGTACCGAGCGGGTGTTAAAGGCTGGAAAAAGGCAGGTTATGCGCTCGAAACGCAGTATCCGGTAAGACCATGAATCGTCTGCTGGTCATGCTTTTTCTGATGCTTCCATTCTCCGTTCAAGCATCGCTGGAACTTTCGTTTAGTGAAGTTGCCCCCGGTGTTTTCATGCATCAGGGCAAACTTGCGGATCTGTTTACCGTCGACAGCGATCCGGTCGCCAACATCACCTTTATTGTCGGAGATGAAGCCGTTGCTGTGATTGATACAGGCGGCAGCAAGCGGGCGGGCAATGCGGTGCTTCGCGCCATTAGACAGCAAACTGATTTGCCTATCGGCTTTGTGATCAATACGCATGTCCATCCCGATCATCACTTCGGCAACATCGCCTTTGTCGATGAAAAGCCCGAGTTTGTCGCCCATGCCCGCTATCCCGGCGACTTTGACGCCAAATCCGGTTATTACCTGCAACGGCTGACCAACCCATGGTTTACCGGCACCACACCGATTGGGGCAACGCGGGTGATCAATGAAACTACAGAGCTTGATCTCGGCAACCGCACGTTAGTACTTACGCCCCATGAACGGGCGCACACCCGTCACGATCTCTCAGTATTAGATCAAAACTCAGGGACGCTGATCACTGGCGATCTGCTGTTTATCGATCACCTGCCAACCTTGGATGGCAACCTGATGGGTTGGCTGGCTGAAACGGAAAAACTGGAAGCCATGCCGTTTCGCCAAGTGATCCCGGGGCATGGCCCCTTACAAAAATCAAAACAAGCTTTTGAAAAGCAAACGCGCTATCTCTCTTCTCTGGCACAGGCTGTTCGTGCCGCTATCAACGACAACATCGATATCAACACTGCCAGCACCACCGTCATGCCGTCTCCGGGCGACTGGAAGCTTTACGAAGCCTTTCATCCTCGCAATGTGATTCAGGCTTACAAGGAGTTGGAATGGGAATAATGAGAGGTATCTCCTATGAAAATCACCACCCTGCTACTGTCGGCATTGCTCACTGCGCTGCCACTGCAAAGCTTTGCTGAAGCTGAATCCGACAGTGCCACCTGGCCACTGATCCGTGACAGCCTGTTTCCCGACTCGCCTGACATTGTAGAAAGTGAGGAGATTGTCTCTCTCACCGCACCGAAGCGTGCGATTGATGCCGCGCTGGTACCACTTGAAGTCAAGGTCAATGTCCGTCAGGACGATACAAACCCTATTGAGCGCATACACCTTATCGTCGACAACAATCCTTCACCGATTGTCGGCAGCTTTGACATGAGCCCGAATAATGGGGTCGCTAACATCGCTACCCGCGTCAGGATCAATGCTTATAGCCCGGTTAGAGTGATAGCCCAAACCGCCGATGGCAAACTGTATATGCACAGTCAGTTCGTGAAAGCTTCGGGCGGTTGCTCAGCCCCCGCAGGTGCCGATGACATGCTGGCACGCCAGCGAATGGGCAAAATGAAGCTGAAAGATCTGGCGGGGGATGATTCGCGCATGATGCAACTGTTGATCAGCCACCCCAACTATAGCGGGCTGCAAATCGATCAGCTCACACGCCACTGGATCCCATCTGATTATGTGAGTGATGTGAATATTACGCTCGAAGGTGAACCTGTCATGCGCTTTAACGGAGGTATCTCCATCAGTGAGAATCCCACCTTTACCTTTCATCTGGATAAAGGCAAAAGCGGCAAGTTGAAAGCTGATGTGAAAGACTCCACGGGTCGTGAATTTTCCAGTGAGTGGGACATTTGATATCAGCCTTGCGAAGTCTCAGACAAAAGGCAGTGCCGTATCCTAATGACTTTTAAGGATATGGCACCTGGCGCTTATGCCATCCATTGATATCATTCCCCAAAATAAGACATATAAAGTGCCAGGTTTTTCTGGGACTTAGCCACACAATCCCACCCCTTAAACATTGTTGCCCGCGGACAAAAGTGTTGTGTCCTTTTCCTCCTCACACAACCTCTAAAGCTGCCATACACTCAATTCACGACGTTTTCACCTCACGATGCGGCACGGCTGCCCGCGCCATTTCGTTGAAGTGAAATGATCTTTGGATTCATTCAATAAACGCGAAACCGCCTAAGTTGTAGATCGTGAATGTCGCCAAACACGCCACGAAGGGTTGAGAGACAGAGCGAGCATTGGCCAGCATAGCGTCCCCACAACTCCGCGGAACACGCAGACAAATTGAGTCAATAAAGCCGAAGTCAGGATGCCCTTGGTGTCCGGCTTAACGTGCTGTCACGGAGGAAGTAAATATGATAGGTGCTGTAAGGTTACGCCGCTGCTTAGCAGCAGTCGCCACACTCTCCCTTACGCTGCTGTTTCCCGCAGCGTCGCAAGCGAATGACGAACTCATCAAGCTGCAGGAAGACCCGAATCAATGGGTCATGTGGGGCGGTGATTACTCGGGTACACGCTATAGCCCACTCAATCAGATCAACGCAGAGAATGCCAAAAACCTTCAGGTTGCCTGGACGTTTTCAACCGGCGTGCTGCGGGGTCATGAAGGGGGGCCACTTGTGTTGGGGGACACCATGTATATCCACACCCCTTTCCCCAACAAAGTGTTCGCCATTGACCTGAAAACCAAAGCCCTCAAATGGGAATATGAACCGAAACAGGATGCGTCGGTTATCGCTGTGATGTGTTGTGACACAGTCAACCGTGGTCTTGCCTACGCTGACGGCAAGATCTTCCTGCAACAAGCGGATACCACCCTCGTCGCGCTGGATCAGAACACCGGTAAAGTGGTTTGGAAAGTGGTGAATGGCGACCCGAAAGTCGGTGCGACCAACACCAACGCCCCACTGGTGGTAAAAGACAAAATCATCACGGGTATCAGTGGTGGTGAATTCGGTGTCCGTGGTTATCTCACCGCCTACAACATCAAAGACGGCAGCGTCGCCTGGCGTGCATACAGCACGGGTCCAGACGAAGAAATGCTGGTCGACCCTGAAAAAACCACCGAAATGCTCAAACCTATTGGCAAGGATTCAAGTCTTGAGTCATGGGAAGGCGATCAGTGGAAAATCGGTGGCGGTACCACCTGGGGTTGGTTTAGCTACGACCCTGAGCTGAATCTTATCTACTACGGTACGGGTAACCCTAGTACCTGGAACCCGTCACAACGTCCCGGTGACAACAAGTACTCCATGACCATCATGGCGCGCGATGCAGACACAGGTATGGCGAAATGGCTCTACCAAATGACACCGCACGATGAGTGGGATTACGACGGCGTCAACGAGATGATTCTGGTTGATAAGAAGTTCAAGGGTAAGGACCGCAAACTGCTGGTGCACTTTGACCGTAACGGCTTCGGTTACACACTCGACCGTGAAACTGGTGAGCTGCTGGTCGCAGAAAAATTTGACCCTGCAGTGAACTGGGCAACCCACGTGGATATGGAAACAGGTCGCCCTCAAGTTGTCGCTAAATACTCGACCGCGCAAAACGGTGAGGATGTCGACACCAAAGGCATTTGTCCTGCTGCACTTGGTTCAAAAGACCAACAACCAGCAACCTATAGCCCTCGCACCGGTCTTTTCTATGTGCCAACCAACCATGTGTGCATGAACTACGAACCGTTCGAAGTCTCCTACACGGCAGGCCAGCCTTATGTGGGTGCAACCCTTTCTATGTTCCCTGCACCAGACAGCCATGGCGGTCTGGGTAACTTTATTGCCTGGGATGCAGAAAAAGGCGAGATCGTCTGGTCACTGCCGGAGCCATTCTCCGTATGGAGTGGCGCGCTGGCAACAGGTGGTGGCGTGGTGTTCTATGGCACGCTGGAAGGCTACCTGAAAGCCGTGGATGAGAAGACAGGTAAAGAGCTTTATCGCTTCAAAACCCCATCAGGCATTATCGGCAACGTGAATACCTACATGCATGATGGCAAGCAATATGTGGCAGTTTTGTCAGGTATTGGTGGCTGGGCTGGCATAGGTATGGCCGCCGGACTTGAAGGCGATACTGATGGTCTTGGTGCAGTAGGTGCCTACCGCAAACTGTCTGATTACACACAACTGGGTGGCGTGTTGACGGTATTTGCTTTGCCTAACTAAACCAAAAACAACAACGAAGGGGAGTATCTACTCCCCTTTCTCATCTCTGACGCACTGCATCAGGTTGAATCGCCTTTGGGGCATCTACACTCAACAAGTAGCAAAAGGATAATGCGTATGGCTAAGAAGTTAGTAGGTTCACTCTTATTGTTTTTGGGACTGGTAAGTAACGCTTTTGCAGAAGAATACGAAGTGCGCGCCGTCGGCGTGAAATTCGACCCCATGATCGTCATTCTCCAACCGGGAGACAGGGTGAGCTGGACGAATATGCCCGCCCATCTCATTGAAACTATTGACGCCATGGTGCCGGAAGGCACAGAGAAAATTCAGACTGAACTCGGCGTAGACGTGAGTTTTGTCTTCGATAATGAAGGCGTCTACGTCTACAAATGCACCCCACACTGGGGCGCCCGCATGGGTGGCATTTTACTGGTCGGTAACCCTTCCGACATTGAAGGCACCATTGAGGCCTACTTCGCCGAAATTGAAAAAGACAAATCCCTGCTCCCTGCCAAAGGGCTGCTGAAGAAATTCAAAAAACATCTTCAGGCTGAAGGTGTTTTGTAGAGGAGTCAGCTTATGCAAGCAGTTAAAAGAATAAGCGCACTTATCGTCCCCGCCCTGTTACTACTGGCGACACCAGCCAGCGCCAATGACTTTCCCACCCTTGAACGTGTGAAATACGTGCAGGAATGCATGGCATTAAAAGGCGGGCCAACCTATGTGAACATGTATGGTTGCAGCTGCGTGATCGACAAGATTGCCAGCGAGATGTCCTTCGAGGACTATGTCCATGCCGATGCATTCGTGCGCCTTCGAAACATGCGGGGAGAGCGGGGAGGTTACTTCCGCTCATCCAAAGATAGTCGCAGTGCGCGTAAAGGGCTTCTCACCATTCGTGAGGAAGCAGAGCAAGCGTGCTTTGTGTCCCAACAAGTCACCGCTGCGGCTAATTAGGAGGTACGTATGAAGTCTTTTTATCCCCTCCTTGTCCTTGGTTTTTCCTTGGTTTTCGGCAGTCATGCAGTGGCTGCTGACATCAGTTTCCCTTCACCACTGCCGGATAAACTCCGTGTGTGTGCAGACCCTAACAACCTGCCCTATTCCAACCGCGAACAGCAGGGGTTCGAGAACAAAATTGCCGAGCAACTGGGCGATTACTTCGGGCTTGATGTGGAATACGTCTGGTTTCCCCAGCGTATGGGCTTTATCCGCAACACCCTGAAAAATTGGTCTGACGATAACGGTCGTTTCGCCTGCGATTTAGTTATCGGTGTACCGGTGCAGTTCGACATTGCAGCGACCACCAAGCCCTATTACCGCTCCGCCTATTCCCTCTTGTTCAAAAAAGAAGGGGCATTGGCAGAGGTGGATAACCAGCAGGCGCTCGCCGCCTTGCCAGAAGCGGTGAAGCAGTCACTGAAAATTGCTGCGTTTGCCCCTTCCCCCGCAGTGTCATGGCTGCGTGAAAATGGGTTTAAAGACAACACATCGTTTTACCGCATCATGAATGGCGATCCGGAAGATTACCCGGGGAAGATGGTCAACCGCGTCGCGGAGGGTGAATTCGACGTTTTGGTGATTTGGGGGCCGATTGCGGGGTACTTTGCCAAAACTCAGCCCGATATTGCCGTTATCCCCATGATATCCGAGGGCAGTAAGGTCTTTGATTTCGCCATCTCCATGGGCGTGCGATATGGCGAGGGACCATGGAAAGAAACCGTCGAAATGGCGATGGATGCCAACGCGCCGCAAATCGCGATGATACTCCAGGATTATGGTGTGCCTATAGTGGAAGCTTCATCCAAACCAAGACGTGATGATGACGACGACTAACCTCAATACGGGCAGCCTCGCTGCCCGTTTTTTCTTTGGTTTCCAGCTATTCCTTCTGGTGACAACACTGTTTTTCAGTGCATCCCTTTTCGCTTCCAGTATTGCCGTCCTCGACTTTGAACTTGCCGATTTAACCCAAGTCGACGATAACAGCGAAGAGGTCAAACGCACCGCCAGTCTTGCTCCTATGCTGAGAAAGGCACTCACCGATGAGCATGAGCACACTGCATTGACGGTTCCGACCGACATCTACCAAAACACCAACCAGGGCTTTGGCTATTTATTTGAACATACAGACGCCGCTGCACAGTTAGGCCACAGCGTCGGAGCGGACTGGGTTGTCATCACACGTCTTCACAAACCGAGCTTTTTGTTCTCGTACCTGATTGTGCAGGTCGTCAATGTGAAAACCCAACTCGCCTACCCAGAGCTGGTCGTCGAAATCAAAGGCCAGCAAAACGAGATGAATGAGCGGGGCATCAAAAAGATGGCGGAGAAAATACACAGCCAGATAACGCGCTTATCCCGGATCTCACCTCAATAATTCTCAAAACTGATGGTTGAACTCCAGTCGCCAATCACGGGTCGAGCCGGCAATATCTGAATCAGAGAAGTTGCCAAACAATCGAACATTCTGACGTGGGTTGATTTGATAACTGGCAGCGACTTCATGATGCCAACCATCCATCACCCCTTTCATATAACTATTGTCGTTCAAGGTGTTCACGTACATCGGGTTGTAATTCAACCAGATATCATCGGTGAGAGTTAGCTTCGAATAAGACCCTACAACAAGGTAAGAAGACGGAATGGCATACCCCACACTGCCAATCGGTAGTTCATTTCCCCTGATCTCTGCCGTGTCTGACACCGTCAAGCCTGCACCAGCCAAAGGGTATAACTGAAGTGCACCCATTGCTGGCAATGCGCGGATTTTACTGTATGAAGCGCTCCCCAAACTGTTGTCGAAATCCCAACTGATGTCAATCTGAGAGCCCCAACCCGTCTGGGTATCAAGGCCAAAGTTACGGAACCGAACGGAATCAAAACTGTCGTCGCCACCAAGGTGTAAAAAATCCCCTAACAGCCCTTTCAGTTCGATAATGCTCATCCCCATGGTGGTATCAATGCCGGTATCGTAGGTCATACCCATTTTGAAGTTCAGACCATTATTCGTCACTCCAACGCCCGCCTGCGTATATACGGCCAGCGGGTCAGACATATCCTGCAGGTCACTTTCTTCAGCATGCACCTGAAACGTGAGTCCAAAGGCAACCAAAGGAGTGAGTAACAAGCCTTGGCGGGTGGAGCTGAAGAAATGGTGGGAAGCATCCAAGACGCACTTGTTGGCACTGCGGACAGCACAAGGGTTAATCATCATCTATCTCCATCGCAATCTGTGATTCATCTAATGGAGAGACATTACCGCCTTGACATATAATGAAAAATAAAGTCAATTTTAATTAAAATATAATCAATTGTTATGTATTTACTATGACTAAACCCGACTTCAATTTGCTGTCCGTTTTTCTCACTGTTTATGAGCTTCGGTCGATAACCACTGCGGCCGAATCGCTCAACATGACCCAACCGGGTGTCAGTACGGCGTTGAAACGTCTGAAGAAGCAAATTGGGGTGGAGTTATTTGTCCGTGAAGGAAGGGGAATTAGCCCCACACACGCAGCTGTTCAATTGGCCAATGACATTCGTCCGGCCCTCGAACAGATGTCCCGTGCCTTATTACACATTAATCATTTCACTCCCCAAACTGAGCGCACCTTTAACGTATTGGTTAACGAAGTGGCCTTGCAGTTACTGCACCCTAAAGTCGAAAAAAGTCTATTGTTCGAAAAGTGCCGAATCCAGTTTAATCCAGTCCCCCGAACAGAAAGCCGTTTGCTGGAAATGCTTAGTCTACAAAAGGCTGATCTCGCGATAGATGTGGGTAAAGTCAATGGACAATCGTTCCAGACACTGCCGCTTTTTAACGAGGAACTTCGCCTTATCTGCGCCAAAAGCCACCCTCGGATTGATGACAAGATTTCAGCCACTCAGTATTATGCGGAGAAACACATCACGCTTCGGCTCAGACGCTCAAATCTGTTTGCAGCAGACTATTTTACAAAGGAAAACCTCAGTGAACGCATTATCAGCGCAGAGTGCGAGTCCCTCTCATCCATGATGGCGCTGGTTGGGGAAAGTGAATGTGTTGGCATGACTGGTCATTTGTTCGCAGAAAAGTACGCTAAGCTCCACGACCTTAAAGTGCTTGAATCTCCCTTTACCGGCGAAAACATTGTTCATCAGTTAATTTGGCACAAACGTAACCAACATAGTCCTGCCAACCTGTGGCTGAGAAATGCACTTTGCGAATTAATCAAAGATTCGGCAGTCTAGGCAAAAAATGGCGTTGAGAGAGTAGATATGAAAGCCGTGTTGATCGCCACCAGCTTGTTGCTCATTACTGGGTGTACCGCCGAAGTTGGCCGTAAAATGGCGGAAGATGAATGCTACCAAATCCAAAACAATGTAGACAGAGAGCAGTGCTTTAAAGACGTTAAGCGTACGTTCAAAAATTATTGATTCGTCACGAGTGACAATAAAAAAGCGATGCTATCTAGCATCGCTTTTTTCGTTCTGTTTAGACGTTAAATGCCCGCGCCGTCGCTCACGTCGTCTTCATGCAGACCACATTCGCGTTTCAGGCCAAAGAAGCGGGTTTCTTCTTCTGACATGCCATCTTCCAGCTTACGGGTAGTGTGCACATCACCGACCGACACATAGCCTTGGTCCCACAGTGGGTGGTAAGGCAGATCGTTATCTTTCAGATAGTAATGCACGTCTTTGTTCGTCCAGTCGATGACTGGCAGGAACTTAAACACACCGTTCTGGATACCCAGAATAGGCAGTGTTTTACGCGAACCAGACTGATCGCGGCGAAGGCCTGAGAACCAGGTTCCGACATTCAGCTCGTCCAATGCGCGGCGCATTGGCTCCACCTTGTTGAGGCGGTTGTAGCGCTCAATGCCCTCGACACCTTGCTCCCAAAGCTTACCGTACTGCGCTTCCTGCCATGCGGAACTCTGCTCTGCGCGGTAGACGCGAAGGTCGAGTTTCAGGCGCTCTGTCAGTTCATCAATAAACTGATAGGTTTCCGGAAACAGGTAGCCAGTGTCTGTCAGAATCACCGGGGTGTCCGGCTTTTCCTTCGTCACCAGGTGCAACATCACCGCAGCCTGAATACCAAAGCTTGATGACAGGGCGAACTCGCCCTGCAGGTTTTCCAACGCCCAGCGAACCCGCTCCTGCGCTGACATGCTTTCAAGCTCAGCATTGATTGGCGCCAGTTCTAAGATTTGCTCAGCCTTGGTTCGGCCAAGCAGATCGGACAGTTGAAATTTAGGCATAGAAATCCCTCTTAGAGACTTTCACTTCCGCAATAATGCCAGCGCGGATAACAAAATCACCGAAGCCTTCGCCGTCGTTGCGCTCGGTTGCCCAGCGGCCAACCAGTGCATCGATCTCTTCAAGGATCTGAGCGTCGGTAATGTTCTCTTTGTACATTTTAGGCACTCGGGTACCTTCACGGTTACCACCCAGGTGCAGGTTGTATCGACCCGGCGCTTTACCCACCAGACCAATCTCAGCCAGCATGGCGCGGCCACAACCATTTGGACAGCCAGTGACACGGAAGATGATGTGATCATCACCTACGCCGTGCTTCTCCAGCACGCCTTCAATCTCGGTCACAAAGCCTGGCAGAAAGCGCTCAGCTTCAGCCATCGCCAACGGACAGGTTGGGAAAGCCACACACGCCATCGAGTTCTTACGCTGCTCGCTTACGCCGTCATCCATCAGGCCATGCTCACGCGCGATCTTCTCGATTTTCGCTTTGTTAGACTTCGACACACCCGCGATGATCAGGTTCTGGTTCGCGGTCATGCGGAAATCGCCTTTGTGGATTTTCGCAATCTCAGCCACACCGGTTTTTAGCGGCTTGCCTGGGTAATCCAGTAAGCGACCATTTTCGATAAACAGCGCTAAGTGATGCTTACCGTCGATGCCTTCAACCCAACCCAGACGGTCACCACGGTCAGTGAACTCGTACGGACGACTTGCTTCGAACTTCACGTCTGCGCGCTTTTCCACTTCCGCCTTGAACACGTCAGTGCCAACGCGATCCAGTGTGTATTTGGTTTTCGCGTTCTTACGGTTAGAACGGTTACCCCAATCGCGCTGTGTGGTCACAACAGCCGCCGCGACATCCAGTGTTTTATCCAGAGGAATAAAGCCCAGATCGTCCGCTTTACGCGGGTAAGTGCTGGTATCGCCGTGGGTCATCGCAAGGCCACCACCGACCAATACGTTAAAACCAACCAGCTTGCCGTTATCTGCAATCGCCACGAAGTTCAGGTCATTTGCATGCACATCCACATCATTTTGCGGTGGGATGACGACAGTGGTTTTAAATTTACGTGGCAGGTAGTTTGAGCCCAGGATCGGTTCTTCATCCTGATGGCCTTCTACCTTCTCACCGTCCAGCCAGATTTCCGCGTAAGCGCGGGTTTTTGGCAGAAGGTGCTCACTGATCTTCGCCGCCCACTCATAGGCTTCCTGATGCAGCTCAGATTCCACAGGGTTCGTAGTACACAGCACGTTACGGTTCACGTCACCCGCTGTTGCAATGGAATCGATACCGATTTTGTTCAGCGTCTGGTGCATCAGCTTGATGTTTGGCTTCAACACACCGTGGAACTGGAACGTCTGGCGCGTAGTCAGACGGATACTGCCGTACATGGTGTGTTCAGTCGCGAATTCATCAATCGCCAACCACTGTTTTGGCGTGATAATACCGCCCGGCATACGGGCACGCAGCATCACATTGTGCAGCGGCTCCAGCTTCTGCTTTTGACGCTCTGCGCGAATATCGCGGTCGTCCTGCTGATACATGCCGTGGAATCGAATCAGCTGGAAGTTGTCTGCGGTAAAACCACCTGTCACTGGATCAGACAGATCCTGCTCGATGGTGCCGCGAAGAAAATCACTTTCGCGCTTCAGACGTTCGTTATCTGACAATGGACCTAGCTCTTGGCCCAACACGACTTGCTTGTCACTCATTAATACACATCCTTTTGATAGCGCTTCGCCTTACGCAGTTCGTTCAAATAGTTTTCTGCGTCTTCTCGGCTCTTACCGCCCTGCTCCTGGGCAACCGTAATCAATGCTTCATGAACGTCTTTGGCCATGTAGGTCGCGTCACCACAGATGTAGAGGTAAGCGCCGTCTTGCAGCCATTGCCATACTTCTTTGCCTTGCTCGACAATCTTATGCTGAACATACACTTTCTCAGCTTGATCGCGGCTAAAGGCGAGGTCGATTTTGCTCAGCAGACCGTCTTTGAGGAATTTCTGCCACTCGACTTGATACAGGAAGTCTTGAGTGAAGGTACGGTCGCCAAAGAACAACCAGTTCTTGCCTTCTGCACCGCGAGCATCTCGCTCTTGCATGAAAGCACGGAATGGCGCAATACCCGTACCTGGGCCGACCATGATGACAGGTGCGTTGTCGTCTGCTGGCAGTTTGAAGTTGTTGTTGTGCTCGATGAACACTTTCACAGACTCTGCGTCTTCAGCACGCTGCGACAGGAAGCCTGACGCACCACCAAAGCGGGTGTTGTCACCGTTTTGGAACTCCACCAGACCCACAGTCAGGTGCACTTCTTCACCCACTTCTTCCTGGCTTGAAGCAATCGAGTACAAGCGAGGCGTCAGCTTACGAAGCAGGCCAGCCAGTTGCTCAGCGGTCAGCTTGGTTTTCTTCTCGCCCAGCACATCAGCCACTTGGGTGTTGTTGGCGTATTGGCGCAGCTTGTCTTTGTCCTCTGCCAGTTTTTGCAGTTTTTTGCTGCCAGAAAGTTCTGCAATCGCAGCCACTTGCTGTGGGTTCGCTGAAGTGATCTCAAACTTCTCGATCAGCGCCTGGCGCAGTGGAAGGGATTCACCCGCCACTTCAACCATTTCATCACCAGTTAAACCCACTTTCGCGAGAATCTCGTCTGCAAGCTCAGGGCTGTTGGTGTAGTAGACACCCAGCGCATCACCCGGCTGGTAAGTCAGACCTGAGTCGCTCAGATCAATTTCGATATGGCGAACGTCTTTGCCTGAATCACGGCCTGTGATCTTCTGGTTTGCTACCAGCTCTGCCGCATAAGGGTTTTGTTTGTTATAGGCAGAAGCCGCACCCGCAGTAGTTGCAGCATGCAGTGGCACCACCACTTCATCTACATTACCGCCGATAGTTTCTTTCACTTTCGCCAGAACGTCACCGCTCCAAGCTTCTGCTTCCGCTTCGTAATCCACGTCACAGTCAATTCGAGGTGTAATCGCTTTGGCACCCAGTTTGGACAGGAAAGTGTCGAAGTCTTTACCAGTCTGACAGAAGAATTCGTAGCTGGAGTCACCCAAACCCAGTACCGCGTATTGCAGTTTGTCGAGTTTTGGTGCTTTCTTCGATTGCAGGAACTCGTGCAGAGAAATCGCATTGTCAGGCGGCTCGCCTTCACCATTGGTCGACGCCACGATGATAAGGTGGGTTTCTTTCGCCAGATCGCGCGGTTTGTAATCATCTGCTGAATACAGAGAAACCTCTACGCCATCCGCCTTGGCTTTTGCTTCCAAAGCTTCCGCCACGCCTTTTGCGTTGCCGGTTTGAGAGGCATAAATAATAGTCAGCTTACCCGCAGGTTTCGCCGCAGTGGCAACCGCTTGGGCAAGAGGTTGAGGGTTAGCCGCCAACCCAGCTTGGTTTTGGGCCGCCGGAGTTTGGCTCAAACCCCAGAAATAACCGCTGATCCAAGCCAGCTGTTGTGGCGACAACTCTGCCACAGCCTGCTGCAGTTGACCGATCTGCTGGTCATTAAGCGGACTCGCCAGCGCAGAAAGTTCCTTGAGTAACATGTCACGACATTCCTTTATTATTGCGTGAGCATAGATTAGCTATTCGCTGTAATAACTAGAAAGAATAGAAATGCATGTTTTATAACCTTGCGTTAGATCACATGGTCATATAGAAATGTATCGGATTCACTGTCCAACTGAGATCTATGAGGATTCGCGGGTAAGGAGAAAACCGGAGTAACACCAGGTACAGTTCATAGAAAGCTTGGCAAAAGATATTTGCTAGAAGGAAACCCTACGGGTCAATCAGGCGTCGACGATTCGTACCTGATGAAAACCGACATCCAATGCGTTTTCCGTCGCCATATCGACATCACCAAAGCATTGTTCAATACCGTTGCCATCTGTTAAAGGGACCAATCCACCACGGGCATGGCGAAATTCGACAATCCATCCATCACTGGACAGAGATGGCTCGACTACGGCCTCCACCAGCATTTGCTGAGAATAGAGATTACGAAGTTCTGATTTTGTCATCGCACTTTCCTGCTGCCTTGCCAAATCAAAGCGTTACGCCACCATTGATGTAACAATAACCACACGTTTCGTTAGGAAAAGCATAGACCCGCACCGTACGATGTGCCATAGCAGGATCTATCGATTGTGAAACGTCCCTATTCTAGAGTCTTTTGACCTTCGCTGGTCAACAGACCCGAACAGAAACAGGGTCGGCCTGCTCACCCGCGAGGAGGTGAACCATGGTCATTTTCAAACGCATCGGCGACACAGGTTTATGCATAACCAAATAGCCGCAATCACGTGCCTGATGCTGAAGCTCTTCACTGCGGTTTGCAGTCACAATCACCGTGGGCACCTTTTGCATACGCTGCTGATTGATGGATTTAGCCAAGGACAACCCCGTCATATCATTGTCGAGATGATAATCCACAATCAGGAGCTCTACCGGACTTTGCACCGTGTCACAGCTGATTTGCAGCTCTTCAAGCGAACCGGCACTCGTCACTTCACAACCCCAGCGTTGCAGCAGTTCTTCCATCGCGCGGCAGATATTCGGGTCATTATCAATCACCCAAACCCGTGCTCCCTGAAGCACCACACTGTTATCAGAAACCAGCGATTCCACATTACGAAGGCTTTGTCTTTCGGGCCTGCCATAGGGCACCAGTACAGAAAATCGCGAGCCTGAACCCGGTATAGAATCGACCGTCACTGTATGGCCTAACACGCTGGCAATCTTGTCGACAATCGCCAACCCCAGACCAAGTTGGGTATGACTTTTGTCCTGCTCAGAGGTAAGGCGCTTGAACTCCTGGAAGATTTCATTCTTTTTGTCTTCCGGAATTCCCACTCCGGTATCCAACACCTCGATACGAAGCCCTTCTTTGCAGCGGCGGCTACCCAGCAAAATTTTCCCGCTTGGCGTGTAGCGGAGTGCATTGGTCATCAGGTTACGGACAATCCGCGCCAGTAATTGAGAGTCGGTATAGACATAGGTAGAGCTATGCACATAGCGTACCTCCACGCTGGTACCTTCTGCTGCGTGGCTAAAGTCGTCGGCGATGTTATCGAGCAGATCGCTGATCGGAAAAGATTGTTTGTCAGCCCGCACCACCCCAGCATCGAGTTTGGAAATATCCACCAGCGTGGTGATAAGGGATTCCACATCTTCCAGCGAGTGCGCCAGTGAACTCACCAGTTTTCTCGCGGATGGCGACATACGGTGACTGAGTAGAGAACCGAGATAGAGTTGCGCCGCATTTAGCGGTTGCAGCAAATCATGGCTGATGGCAGCAAGGAACTTGGTTTTGGAAAGATTCGCCCGCTCGGCTTCTTTCTTGGTTTCCAGCAGGCGTTCCTGAATCACACGGCGCTCTTCCACCTCATCCTGAAGCTGGTCGTTCAGGGTTTGCAGCTGCGCCGTCCGCTCCTGAACTCGGTGTTCCATGGTCTGGTAAGCTTGCTCAAGCTCTTCGGCATTTTGCTTGCGTTCAGTAATATCCCAGTTGAGCACAAACAGTCCGGTGATTTTGCCGTTGGAGGCCTGATTCGGTACATAACTTTTCACCACATAACGCGCTTCTCCAGAGGCGTTATACTCCTCAATTTCAAACACCACAGACTCGCCATCCAGCGCGCGCTCGACATAAGGACGCAACGCTTCAAACGTCGATGAACGGCGAGAGACCGAGATATGTTTGCCTATCAGCTCACCACGCGGGAAGCCATACCATTCGTCGTAAGCACGGTTAGTGAACTGGTAGTGAAGATCATCGCCAACATAAGCAATCAGCGCGGGCACATTGTCAGTGATCAGCCTCAGCCACTGCTCGGTTTCGCGCAGCTCTTTGGCATCAAGATAACGCTGGGTGATGTCAGTGTATGTATTCACATAGCCCTGATCTTCCATAGCATGGCTACGCACTTCAATCACGCGGCCATCAGGCAGGGTTTGTACCCGGATCCCTTCCGGTGGGCGGATACCACCGCGGCCAATACGCCACAATGTGACTGGAGATTCTTCCGTTAACGGTTCAATTTGCGCTCCAATCAAACGGGATTGCTCAAAACCGCTCATGTCGAGGAAACGTTGGTTAAACACCTGTACTTCGCCGCTATTACTGACCATCAATACCCCCTGGGACAGGTTATCCACCATGTTCTGCAGGATGCGGCTTTTTTCGGCCATGGCCGCCTCGAAGCGCGCGGTTTCAGCCAGCTTTAGTTGAGTAATGTCTGAATAGAGCATTACCACCCCACCATCGCTGGTCCGGCGCTCTTTGATTTGCAGCCAGCGGCCATTTTGCAACTTCAATGTATGCCCATTCAGGTTTCCAGCCACTTCACGTACGATCAGACCACGGTCTTTGGCAAGTTGCTGGATTTTTTCAGGGGTTAGGGACGGCGTGTTGAGCGAGATGGCATTGTCTTGCCAATAGAGTTGGAAGCGGCTGTTGGAGTACACCAGCTCCCGGTTAGGATCGTAAAGGGCAAAACCGTCAGAGATAGATTCGATGGCATCGATAAAACGCTGATGGGCCAGCTCTGCTTGCTGGTTGGCCTGGGTCAACTGGCGATTGGTGGATTCAATGGAATGCAGCGCATGGTTCAACTCTTCAGTCTTTTCACGCACCTGATCGGCAAGCACCACGGAATGCTGAAATGCTCCCCATGCATCAACTTGGCCACTGCCACCTTGCTCCGCCCGCTTGACCAGCGCCTCAATCATTTTCTTCTGGCGTGCGTTTTCTTCCTTCAACGCGGCAATTTGCTGTTCTAGCGACACATCCTTTTCAGCCACTAATCACCCTGCCTTACGGTCGACTGTCATCGGCATTTCCAGCGGTTGAGTAGGTGGTTTACCAATCATCACACCCGTCAGGGTCTGGTTCATATGGATGCCATTGAGCTGCTCACCATAGGTGTTAAAGCCAACAAAATTGAAGCGACGGAACATCATCTTGGCCTTATCACGCATGAGCTTCTGCTCAATCTCGAGGCGCCGCAGGAAACAGTCACAGGCCAGTGTGAGTTCCGGTTCACCAATCCGTTCTTGAATCGCGCTGAGCTTGGCTTCCATATCGGCAAACAGATCACCCGGACGCATAGCGGTCACAACAATGCCATCGTCTACCGCACAGTAGAAATCAAGGCTCAGATCTTCATTCACTTTCTGGATAGAGCGGACGTAGTACTGATCGCCAATCAAGACCGCAAGAGGGTGAAGGGCATAGATTTCGGGACGCAAATCTTGCAGCGAGATACCGGCTTCACGGGCATAAACTTCTGCGGCAGGCTCAGCATTGAACTCGTGAACCCGGCGAGCAGTACAATCGGCGTCCGTCACCACCAACTTACTATCAAGGCTTTGAATATGGTGAGTGGTAAAGACTTCGAACGGACAATGGGTATTGAACATCACCACGATGGCAGACTCGCTGTGAAACGCGCCTTCGCTATAAACATGGGTATTGGCAAGATTGACATCATCCCCTGCTGACCCGCCAAAGTGAGGCAAACGGCCAAGTGCGGTATCTAGAGTCACTAGAAAACGCTCTTCATTCGGCGAGAGACCATCAATCAGGGTTAAGACAAAAGTATTGGTGTTGATGGGGGCTTTGAGATCTTGCTGGCAGGCATCCATCAGGTCGCTGACGCAAAGCTGTGCAGATTGAAGGTCGAAGCCATCAAGCGAAACCCGTTGCCCACTCACTTTGAAGTCCTGCCGCGAAAAGCCAAGTGCGCTGATACTGCTTTTGGCATAACCGGAAGGCATCAGTTCACCCGCAGTGGTGCAGCCCATGACTTCACAGTGAGAAAAAGCCTGGTTCATTTCGCGCCCGAGGGCATCTAGATCGTAAGCGGCTGAGCAGAAGAAAAGCACAAAGCCAATATCTTCATCATCAAGCTGCATCGCCAGTTCATGTGCTGCTTTGGTAGCGTCTAACTGGTATGTTGCCGCACTGAAAATAGCACGGTGCTGCGTGGAAGGTTGAAGTGCTACCATAGGCTCTCCTGCTCACTTAAAAACAACTTAACATGACACCCTTATGGAGTGCATATGACTTAAGTTTAATCGCTCGCAGGTCGTAGTAATGTCATACTTAGGAAGGATTTTTACAAAATTGCAAACTTTGCATATCAAAAGTTTCAAGAATGTGACACCCAGACCAACACAAATGGAATCAGGGTCACTACACTGAATAGCAAGCAAAACCTTAGGGAATGAACGGCTTTTCATTGACTCCTCATCGGGTCATTTTTGATGTGACACGCGTCGGGATGGCGGTGTTTGCAGTATTAAAAAGGATTGAATCATGTACAAATTTCTCGTTGCAGACGACCACCCGCTGTTTCGTGACGCATTGATTGCGGTGATACGTGGGCGTTTCGAAGAGTGTGACATTCTGCAGTCGGAAGACATTGAACGTACACTGGATGTAGCTGAGAAAAATCCGGACCTTGACCTTATCCTTCTTGATCTGAATATGCCCGGTATGGCGGGACTCAAAGGGTTACTTGAGCTTCGAAACCAGCACCCCACTATCCCCGTCGCCATTATCTCTGCCGAAACCAACAAACAGATTATCCTGCAAACCATCGCCTATGGCGCGGTGGGCTTTATCGCCAAGAGTGCACCGCGTGAAAAGATGCGAGAAGCGTTCGAACAAATTCTGGATGGGCACGTTTATTTGCCTGCTGATATCATCCGTGCGGAAGGGGAAAGTGAAAACTCTCACCGCCGAAAAGAAGACCCTCAATTTTCATCGGAAATGCTCCATACACTGACACGCCGCCAATTACTGGTCCTAAAGTCTATGGCGCAGGGTGCAGCCAATAAACAGATTGCCTACGATCTGAATATATCGGAAACCACAGTGAAGTCACACGTATCTGCGATATTAAAAAAGCTTGGCGTTCACAATCGTATTCAGGCAGTGGTGGGGGTCACCAATATCGATTTTGACCGCTATCTGAAGCGATGATATTCAGGTATCAGTGTACGGTAGGATGTTTGAGCGCAGCCAATACACTGGTGGCGAGGTGTGTCAGACTGGCAGGGGTGACTGTGCTGAAATCTACTGCCGTTGACTGCCCTACCGTTTCCAGCAACGCGGTGTGGAAACGGGCATGGGATTTCCGGTAACGCGCAGACACCAAACCCAAGCCCCCCTGACAACGCTTTTCCAGATCCTCCCATTCCAAAGGCTCTGTCAGTCCTTCTATTGCGTTTAGCAAAGCGATAAAGCTGACGCTGGGGTCACTGTCTGCCACTGTGTCGAACGCGAGTTCATAGGTCATCAAATCAATCGACACCCCAAAGCTGTAACAACGTCCGCCAAGGCGACGTTTTTTCACCATGTCGCTCGCCATCACTGCCTGACCAAAGGTCGCGATGTCGCCTGCTTCCAAGGAGTGGGGAAACGAGAGCGTCACATGCATCGCTCCTTCTTCGTCTTTATGGCTGGCCATGATACTGCCAGCACGAAAGACCGGTGTACTTTGTGTGACGTAAAATTCTATGCCATTTCGGGTGTACTGCCATTCGCCGTCCAGCACATTGATTTCATCGGCACTCAGGTGATGGTGCCAGAAATTTCGTAGGACTCCGGCCTGTTCGAGGGATAGATCCACAGTGTACCCCAGCACTAAAGCGTTGGCACAATGCCATTCTCCCATGCTACCCAGTACGGGTTTTCCCTGCATCCATGCCCAACGTAATGTACGTTGTTGACAGAGGATCAGCCAGCGCTCCAGCGACGCTTTGGTTTCCTCATCCCGTGCATTACAGCGACATAGGATTGCCATACGTGTAAGTGATTTACAAGGAGAAAGCCACTCTGCATTGGCAATCGATGACGTCGTATCTTCGAGCAACGGCTCACTGACATCGCCTTTCAGGAAAGAGGGGGCAAACGGGGTCACTGAAAAATCATGGTAAAGCCGCTGAAGACCATCGCCCCAACGCCTGGCCATATCCCGACCTTGCTGGAGCGAGAAGTAGCCGAATTGCCAACTAACACGCCGTGAAGGCATGCGCCTTGCCACCTCCTCAACATGGCGGTACAGAGCGTCTAGATCGGCGTTGGAATCCAACTGAAAGCGCAAAGTAGGCACCGGCTGAAAGTCGGTAATAAGTGGCAAAAGTGTGGCACCATGCACTTTCATCATCTGCTGATTTCTCAGCGAACAAAGCGTGGGATAAAGCGCCGCCGCCCAATGTGGTGAGTAAGATAAAGTTTCGATAGTCGAGTCTTTGTCCGGGGCGATGTCAGCCAGCAATGAAAGCCCAGGCACTTCCGTCGGCAGCGGTTTTCCAACATTACTAAGGGATTGGGAAATTTGTCGCCAAAACGCCACCATGGGCCAATTTCCAGATGTGAGGATCACCATTGATTCCGGCCGATAGTAATGATTGTGATAACGCCTAAGATCATTGATATCAAGTAGTGGCACAGTCTCGGGCATGCCGCCATAAAGCGGTGCACGGGGCTCACTCCTCACCGCCTGAGCAGTGGATTGCTGAAAACGCTCATAGCGCATGTATTCACCAAGCTCCCGGAACAGCGCACCATCGTGGCCACTTTCTTCTTCCCGCACAATTTCATCGTCAAAATCATCGTCGGCAAGCTGCGGAGACAATACGGCGTCCGCCATGAATCCAATGCCACGCAGCACAGAATGGGGGTCGTATCCGGTAAGGTGAAAACGGGTGCTTTCTTTCTGGGTGGTGGCGTTAAATTCGAGCAAGGCCAGTTCTGCACGCAGGGTGAGAAAGGTGTCCGGTTCGGGATAGCGGGCTGAACCACGGAGCACCATATGTTCCAGCGCGTGAGTGATTCCGCTGTCATCGTCGGCAGGGGTGGGAAACACAATCGCTGCGCTTAACCTGTCCTCTTCTGATACTGCGTGATGCCAGTGCATGGCACCGCTGACATGACGATATCCAACCCAGCCTGTTTCCAGTTGCTGTTCATCTGGCGGTAACAGCAGCCAGTCTGGCGCAGTGGGATGCGGTTTCGCCATTGCAGTTCCTCACTCTTGTGGCTCACCAAGCCTCAGGGTTTGACGGACAGAATTATCTGGCTGTTCTTCACGGTTCTCGCTAACGCTGCACTGTGGCAGCCCTGATTGGCTTTCGCCACCGCCTCTTCAATCACATGATGATGCGGTGATTTGCTGCATACCGGATCAGCGTTCGCCGGATCGCCAGTCAAAAGCATCGCCTGACAGCGACAGCCACCGAAGTCATTTTCCTTCTCATTACAGCTTCGGCAAGGTTCCCGCATCCAGTCAAATCCTCGGAAGTGATTAAAGCTCTCCGACTCCTGCCAGATGTATGAAAGTGAGTGTTCCTTCACGTTTGGATGGGGTAAATCGAGCATCGCTGCACTGTGGCAAGGCAGGGCTTTACCGTCTGGCGCAATGTTGAGGAAAATGTTCCCCCAGCCACTCATGCAGGGCTTGGGACGGGATTCATGATAATCCGGCGTGACAAAGATGAATTTGGGCCCGATGCCTTGTTGGCTGTAACGAATCGCGTTCACCTTGGCTTCGGCTTCTTCAATTTGGGATTGGGATGGCAGCAGCGCATCGCGGTTATGCAGCGCCCAGCCATAATATTGCGAGGTGGCCAGCTCAACGAAGTCCGCTTCAAGCTCAATCGCAAGCGCCATAATCGCTTCAATCGATTCAATGTTCTGGCGGGTGATCACCACGTTCATTACCATGGGAAAACCGTTGTCTTTGACGGCTTTGAACATGGATTTTTTGTGCTCGAAAGCGTGACGCTTTCCGGCTATCGCATCGCTTAAATCCGGGTCGGCCGACTGAAAACTGATTTGGATATGATCGAGCCCTGCTTCTTTCAGCGCCAGAATCCGCTTTTCATTGAGTCCGACCGCAGAGGTAATCAGATTGGTGTAATAACCCAGCCCTTTGGCGTGGGCGACCAATTGTTCCAGATCTTTGCGCATCAAAGGTTCGCCACCGGAAAAGCCAAGCTGCACCGCACCCAGATCCCGACCTTCTTTCAGCACGCGGAACCAGTCATCTGTAGACAACTCGTCGTCAGGATCGCCAAGGTTTAACGGGTTGGCGCAATAGGCACAATGAAGCGGACAGCGATACGTCAGCTCTGCCAATAGCCAAAGTGGCGGATTAACAGGCTTCGAGCCACTTTTTGTCACAGGCGACCTCCACAAACTCGTTTACATCATCTGCCAGATCGACACCGGGGAATTTGTCTTCCAGCCTTGAAATCACTGTTTCTACTGAGCTTGGCGCATCAAATTGCATCAGGATCTCTGCGGCGCTTTCGCTCAGTTTCACCATCCCTTCCGGGTAGAGCAGTACGTGGCAGTCCTGTGCTGTCTCAAACTGCATCCGGAACATGCTGTTACGCTGATAGACGGTATCACTGCTCATGTCGCCTCCCTGCTTTAGTGTCGTCTTCTTGTTTTAATTATCTGTCGAGCGCATGGTGCCAGACAGGTTTGTCGGTAATGCCAACATAAGGTGGACGCTCAAATTCGTATGCCATGCTGATGGCATCGAGCAGCGACCAAAGGATATCGAGTTTAAATTGCAGAATGTTCAGGGCCTGCTCCTGTTGCTCAGCCGTCTGGAAATGATCAAGCGTAATGGACAACCCATGCTCCACATCGCGACGCGCCTGGCTGAGACGCTGGCGGAAATAGGTGAGCCCTTCCGGGTCAATCCAGGCGTAGTGATTCGGCCACGAATCAAGGCGGGACTGGTGAATTTCCGGTGCGAACAGCTCGGTCAGTGATGAGCAGGCCGCTTCCTGCCAAGTCGCGCGACGGGCAAAGTTCACATACGCATCCACCGCAAAACGCACGCCCGGCAGCACCCATTTTTCATCCAGAACTTCTTGTCTATCCAGACCAACGGCTTCGGCCAAACGCAACCAGGCTTCAATGCCACCCCATTTGCAATCCAGACTCTTATGACCATCGTGGTCGAGAATGCGCTGCACCCACTCGCGGCGGATTTCCGGATCGCGGCAATTGGCCATAATGGCAGCGTCCTTCACTGGAATAGAGGTTTGGTAATAAAAGCGGTTTGCTACCCAGGCTCTAATTTGCGCTTTAGTGCACTTGCCTGAGTACATGGCCTGATGGAACGGATGGTGAATATGGTAGTACTGCCCTTTGGCGAGCAGTGCCTGTTGGAATTCATCACGTGTCATTGGCTCTGCCATGGCGCCTCCCTGAATCAAATCTCAATCGTCATGCCGTCGAAGGCAATTTCCACGCCGGCATCCAGCACCGCCTGATGCTGCGGCGAGTCAGGGTCCAGTATGGGGTTGGTATTATTGATATGGATAAGCACCTTGCGTGGCTTAGTAAAATCTTCCATCAGCGCCAGCATGCCGTCGTCGCCAGAGACTGAAAGGTGGCCCATTTCCGAACCCAGCGAGGTGCCAAGACCTTCGCGGATCATTTCATCGTCGGTCCAGAGCGTGCCGTCCATCATCACGCAATCAGCATCGCGCATGGCTGCCAGCACAGCATCTTCCGGTGCGCCTAGACCCGGTGCGTAAAAGAGAGTGGCGCCAGTGCGGGTATCGACAATCTTGAGACCAATATTGTCTCCCGGGCGCGGACGGTTGCGGTAGGGCGAAAATGGAGGCGCATTGGACGAAAGGGAAATCGGGTGGAACTCGAGGTTCGGCACGGAAGGAATGCACCAGCCTTCCGGAGAATGGATATCAACGGTGTGAGTTTGGTAACCACCTTCCCAATGTTTCATCATCGACAAAATCGGGTAGCTGGTACTGAGCTCTTCCGCCACTTCCGGTGTGCAGTATAGCTCTAGTGGTAAACCTTCGCGGAGGATCAGCAAGCCCGTGGTGTGGTCAATCTGTGCATCCGTGACCACCACTGCGCTAATGGCAGAGCCTCTTGCTCCATCCGCTTTCGCGAGTTGCGGCGACGCATTGATTTGTTGACGGATATCGGGGGAAGCATTAATCACCACCCACTGTTCGCCATCATCGCTCACGGCAATCGAAGATTGGGTACGGGGCTCAGCGCGACTGGTACCATTTCGTACCGACTGACACATGCGACAGTGACAATTCCACTGAGGAAACCCGCCTCCGGCGGCTGAACCTAGCACAACAATTTGCATCCATTCACCTCGTCGATTGTTGTCCTGTCGACAAACAGCAGGGAATTAAAAACGGGATGCCCCTCAGTCAATCTGTGAAGGTGCATCCCGTTTGTCAGCTACTTAGCGGTTACTGATGTAAAGTGTTACTTCAAAACCGAGTCTGAGTTCTGTGTAGCTAGGTTTCTTCCACATACTGTCGCTCCTTGTACCGATACTTCGAGGCTCAATCTTGCCTCCTGAATTAGCCTAAGCACAAGACGGGGATCTACCAATCCTACTTTGTGATGATTTCTCTCATCTAAGACACTGATTTCATATCTCTGATCAGTGTTGTTTGATGTTTTCCAAAGGGTCACAGATTGCGACATGAATAGCATCGCTAGACGTCCTCGTTTTACGCCTTCGTTTACCGTATTTATCAGCCACGCATCGGGTGTTGTCATTGATGATTGACAAGCAGGCAAAACACTGCACGCACTCGTTATAATCTATCGCGCCATCTTTATGGATAGCATTGATCCCACAGTGCTTTTCACAAAGCCGACAGGGGCTTCCACACTCCTTTCTTCGGGTCAGCCAACTGAAGATCCTGAGCCTTCCAAGCACTGCTAAACCCGCTCCAAGAGGACACAAATACCGACAGTAAGCCTTGTGGATTTTGGCGCTGATCAGCAGCAGTAAAACCGCATAAATGACAAAGGGGGCGCTGCGCTCAAACATCAGGGTGACAGCCGTTTTAAAGGGCTCAATTTCGGCCATGGTTTCAGCTAAAGAAAGACTGTAAAAGGACGTTCCCACCAGCCCCAAAAGCACGCCATATTTCAGGTAAATCAATCGGCTATGAAGCACGTCATCGACCTTCCATTGCCGGATACGAAGCTTCTCAGCCGCCGCTGCGACCAGCTCCTGCATGGCGCCAAACGGGCATAGCCAGCCACAGAAAAGTCCCCTTCCCCATAGAAAAAGGCTGATAAACACGTAACTCCAGAGAATAAACAGCATGGGATCGAGCAAAAAGACTTGGATATCAAACCCTTGCCATAGCGATAACAGCAAGGTGTAGATGTTCACCACCGACAATTGCCCCTGGGTATAAAAGCCAATAAAAAGAACGATAAAACAGAGAGATACCAATCTTACCGGCGTCAAATATTGGCCGAATCTTGCCAGCCTGTGCTGAAAGACAAATGCCCCCGTAAGCAACACCAAATACGCAGCTAACACGCTGATTTCTAGCGTTCTATCCAGCCAGATACGTTGCCAGAATGGCAAAGGCGGCCTCTCCGGAGGATCAACTGGGGTTTGCACCGATTTGGGGAGTGAATAATCGGTGGAAACGGCGATTGTTTCCGATTCCAGAAAATTCTTTTTCACCTGAACTTTGATTCCAACGGTGATCGGAAGCGAAGGATCGAAGCCGCTTTGCTCTGAAAAGGTAAAAATATGGATGCGCTCGAATGGTGTCAGCGCAACGGAAAACGCAGGAGGTTGTGCATGGTACAAATCCGCATCCCGAAGGGCGAGCGGGCTGGCTTCCTGCTTCAAAGTCAGGCGCTGGGGAATGGTGCCCGCCACGAAATCTTCCGCCACATGATGATAGCCACCGCGAGAGCCCACCAGCACTGCCACTTCACCCGGCTCCAGTGTTGCCATAATACGGGCGTATTCCTCCTCCCCCAGCAGATTTTTTCCTATCAGCGGAGGGTTCAGAACTGCAAAGGTAAAATCCAAAAATGGCGCATCTTCATCTGCGTTATCTTCTCTCGCCTCGGCAATTCTGCCCGGTGAGGTGTTAAGGACAACCTCAGCCTCTTCACTCCCCATTTGCCATTGGAACAGCAGGCCTTCGCTTCGCAGTTCTTCTAGGGCTTTCGGGTGATAGCTTTCCGTGTTCAACATCGCCTGAGTCGCTGAGCCGAACCCGGAAAGCCGCGACTGCGCCACTTTCCTTGCCGCTGCGATGATGGTGTCATGCACTACCATCACTGACACGGTCGCCTTGGTTACACCGTCAAAGTAGGCGATGTCATCGCTCGCGATACGTTGTTGGTCGCTGCCTACCAGCACCTGTTGCTTCAACGACAATCCCTGATATTGGCTGATAAAATCAATCAGCGGCTTTTCGCCAAGGCCATGCAGGAATATCGGTTCGTGGTGACCGAGCAATAGCAGCCCCACAATACGCCCTTCGGTATCCAGCCCTACGCGCAAATTAATGGTATCGCCGGAAAAGCCTGGGAAATTGGTGAGATTATCGGTTTCGAAGACATAACCGATAGGCTGGTCGAGCTGATAGATTTCGGTGACGGGCAACGCATCTTCCGAGGCTTTCATCCGGGTCGCGCTCGGAAATAACGACGCTGCTTCCTCGCTCACTTCCAGCCAAGGGGAAGCTATCGAGAGGAAGGGTAATAGCATGAGAAGCAGCCACAAAACCAGAGCACTGCGCCAACGCATGGTACACCTCTATGCTCAAGCGCCAGAAAGCGCATGAGAACAACGGTCCTTTGAAAGAAAAAAGCGGAGCAAATGCCCCGCAAAAGCTCTCGCCTCAGGCAGCACCGGGAGGAAGGCTGCCCTCGGACAAGCGGATATCGAACAAACGGACTTAGACAAAGTACGTGTTGCTGCTTTTAGCTTTCACCTCCGGCCGCAACACGCCCTTAGACTTGCTTAGAAGAAACCCAATGGGTTGATGTCGTAGCTCACCAGCAGGTTCTTGGTTTGCTGGTAATGGTCGAGCATCATCTTATGGGTTTCGCGGCCGATACCGGATTTCTTGTAGCCACCGAATGCAGCATGCGCTGGGTAGAGGTGGTAACAGTTAGTCCAGACACGACCCGCTTCAATCGCGCGACCAACGCGATAAGCACGGTTGATGTCTCGGGTCCACAGGCCGGCACCTAAGCCGTATTCTGTGTCGTTGGCAATGGCCAGCGCTTCCGCTTCATCTTTGAAGGTCACCACGCTCACAACCGGACCGAAGATCTCTTCCTGGAATACACGCATGTGGTTTTCGCCTTTCAGGATGGTTGGCTGGATGTAGTAACCACCGCCGAAGTCAGCCGCGTCACCACCAATCAACACTTCAGCACCTTCCGCACGGCCAATGTCGAAGTAGCCTTTGATTTTCTCGAACTGCTCATTCGATGCCTGCGCACCCACCTGAGTTTCAGTATCCAGCGGGTTACCGTGTTTGATGGCTTTCGCGCGCTCAATGACTTTGGCAATAAAGTCTTCGTAGATGCTTTCCTGAACCAGAAGGCGTGAAGGACAAGTACACACTTCGCCTTGGTTGAAGAAGGCCAGCACACAACCTTCTACGGCTTTGCTGATGAACTCATCTTCTTGCTGCATCACGTCTTCGAAGTAGATGTTTGGCGACTTGCCGCCCAGCTCAACGGTGGATGGGATCAGGTTGTCAGCGGCGCAGCGCAGTACGTGGTTACCAATCGCGGTTGAACCAGTGAATGCGATTTTTGCAATGCGATCCGAAGTGGCCAGTGCCTGACCAGCTTCTGGGCCCATACCATTGACGACATTCAGTACGCCCGGTGGCAGCAGATCGCCGATGATTTCCATCAATAGAAGAATGGTGGTTGGGGTTTGCTCAGCAGGTTTCAGAACAATGCAGTTACCTGCAGCCAGTGCCGGTGCGAGTTTCCACGCAGCCATCAGCAGTGGGAAGTTCCATGGAATGATTTGACCGACTACACCAAGTGGCTCATGGATATGGTAGGCCACGGTATTGGAGTCAATTTCAGCCGCAGAGCCCTCTTGTGCCCTAATCGCGCCGGCGAAGTAGCGGAAATGGTCGACACAAAGCGGAATGTCAGCGGCAAGGGTTTCTCGCACTGCTTTGCCGTTCTCCCAGGTTTCTGCCACGGCCAGATATTCGATGTTCGCTTCGATGCGGTCAGCGATTTTAAGTAGGATGTTGGAGCGCTCTGTAACCGAAGTTGCCCCCCAGCTTGCTTTTGCAGCGTGTGCAGCATCAAGCGCGAGCTCGATGTCTTCTGAGGTTGAACGCGGGATTTCAGCGATGGGATCGCCCGTGCAAGGCGAGGTGTCCGTGAAGTACTGTCCCTTCGTTGGCGGAACCCAATCACCACCGATGTAGTTAGCATAACGCGCCTTAAAGTTAACGACGGCTCCGTCGGTATTTGGTTTTGCGTAAATCATTATCCACCCCTGTTTTGGCGAAATTCCCTTTGTCTTCCCTGACGAGCCGAAAAACGGAGTCAGGCGTTGTAGTAGTATCAGTATGGAATGATCACCAAATCTCTCCATCGCTCCTTGGTTGGCAAAATCTCATACTTTGGAGGGAGGCGATGAGAAGGATAATGTTGCATTATGAATAAATAGGCAGGTTCTGCGCCCTTGATTACCAGTCAAACCGCCATTGGGTGGAGAGTCCAGGGATGTCCAACCGACCGGCGACTTGCTGTTTTCTAGCGCGAAGTTCCAACCAATGCGTCCAGACGTCTTCAACTGGCCAAGCATTTTCCGCCCTGCTTTCAAGTATGAACCTGTCTCCTGCGCTCACCTGTCCTGTTTCTAGTACACGGTAATACCAACCTGTACGTTTTAGGGAGACCAGTAGTGCCATCATATGTCCATTACCAATGTGTTGGTTAAGTTTCCAGCAGGGCATGCGGGGCTGACTAACCTGAATAAGGGCGGTGCCGATGAGATAGCAATCGCCGATATGTACGGTGTCATCCGTCATTCCTGAAGACGAAAAATTCTCGCCAACACAGGGGGATGAAAAACGCTCCGTAAGGTGCGGCAGGGCTTCAGTGAGGGTTTCATACGTTTCAGAAGGGAATTGGTAAATCGCTTTTTCCGGACCACCATGCACACGGCTATCCGCCACAAAATCACCGAGCAACCCCATTTCAGTTATCTCGACACTGCCTTCGGTTTTAAGCTTTTTGATACCTGTAGCAGTCTTGTTTGGGCCAATCTCAGAACGCGTCGCAATCGCGACTGAAAGCAATTCCATTGATGCCGTCGTATCCATACTTACCTCCAGATACAAGAATGCCGGACACACAGCCCGGCAATGATTTAAACAATAAAAATCTTAGCTTTTCGGCAGCTTAAAGGTCCAAACCATACCGCCTTGGTTAAAGTCTTTGACGCGTTTTGCCACATCACCACCCCAAAGTGGTACTGCGCCACCCCAGCCTGACAGAACGGAAACATACTGCTCACCGTCCATTTCCCAGGTCACAGGGCTACCCACGATGCCCGAACCGGTGTTGAACTTGTAAAGCAACTCACCCGTCTTGTCATCGAACGCCATCAGATAGCCTTCCGGGTTCCCGGTAAACACCAGACCACCTGCCGTTGTCATGACACCGCCCCACAGTGGCGCATAGTTTTTGTATTCCCAGACACGCTCACCAGTCTTCGGATCGTATGCGCGCAGTGCGCCGATGTACTCGTCATTCAGCGTTTTGATGGTGAAACCTGCACCGAGGTAAGCCGCACCTTTTTTGTAGGCAACAGGCTCATTCCAGATATCCATTTTCCATTCATTGGCAGGCACATAGAACAGGCCGGTATCCGGACTGTAAGCCATTGGCATCCAGTTTTTACCGCCGAGGAAGGAAGGCACAGCTTCCACGGTTTTGCCCTGCTTCTCGCCAGATGGGTTGCCCGGGCGGTTGTCTTTGACATAAAGCGGACGGCCTTTGTCATCAAGCCCCGTCGCCCAGCTGATTTCATTCACAAACGGGAAGCCACGGATGAAATCACCGTTGGTGCGGTTCAGAACATAGAAGAAGCCGTTACGGTCAGCGGTTGCAGCCGCTTTCACTTTCTTGCCGTTCTCGGTGTAGTCAAACGCAATCAGTTCATTAACACCATCGAAGTCCCAGCCATCATGCGGCGTGGTCTGGAAGTGCCAGACAATTTTGCCATCATCCGGGTCAATCGCGAGACGTGAAGAAGAGAAGAGGTTGTCGCCGGGACGCATATGAGAGTTCCAAGGCGCAGGGTTACCCGTACCGAAGAATAAAAGGTCAGTATCGGCATCATAAGTACCGCCTAGCCAAGGTGCTGCGCCGCCGCTTTTCCAGAGGTCTGCTGGCCAGGTTTTACCCGGTGCACCGCCCGAGATCCCGTTTTCGGTTTTCTTACCGTCTTTCCAGACGTAGCCCATGTGGCCCTCGACGGTTGGGCGTTCCCAGACCAACTTACCGGTTTTTGCGTCATAGGCTCTAACCTTACCAACAATACCAAACTCACCACCTGATACACCGGTGATCACTTTACCTTTTACAATGATTGGTGCTGCAGTGATGGAATAGCCATCTTGATAATTATCAACGGTTTTCTTCCAACGGGTTTTACCGGTTTTCGCATCCAGCGCAACCAACTTGGCGTCTAGGGTGCCGAAGATAACCAGGTCGTCGTAAAGCGCGACACCACGGTTAATTACGTCACAACAGGGCATGATGCCATCTGGCAGACGTGCGTCGTATTGCCACAGCTCTTCACCGGTTTTCGCATCAATCGCGAACACGCGGGAATAGGAGCCCGTGATATACATAACGCCGTCTTTCACCATGGGCTGGCTTTCCTGACCACGCTGTTTTTCCCCACCGAGCGAGAAGGCCCACACAGGACGGATTTCTTTGACCGTCTCGCGGTTGATGGTGTCCATTGGGCTGTAGCGCTGACCACGAAGCCCAAGACCATAAGTCACCACGTCCTCTATGGTCTCCTGATCGGCGAGGATGTCTTTGTCCGTGACACCCGCGAAAACGGGCGAAGCCGTCATCGCGAGCGAGAGTGCGGCATAGAGTCCGCAACGTTTAAATGACTTAATTGTCATAGGGATACCTCATTGTTGGCTGAATTCTTAGGGTCTGTCGTTTTAGTCGTGCCTGTCCTGCCCCCGCATCGCCATGAGGGAGAGTTCGGTTCGCGAGAGATAACAGGCTGTTTGGAATTACGGTGTTTGTGCGATAGCCCCTTCATCGGCGACATCGGGCTCTGGACGGAAACGCTCAGGGAGTTGGTAATCCACCCCGAATCGTTCACCCCAGCGGACAAAGTCGCCGTTATTGATATGGGTCATCACGATATCTTCCAGTGCGTAGGCCAATTGACGGTAGTTCGAATGCACCGCAATGCCGAGCTCCCATTCGCTGCGCCCCAGAAGTGGGAACGCAAGTTCGGTGAGTTGCTCGTTGGCTTGCGGCTTTTTGTTGTTGTGATGCAGCCATTCCAGCTGCGAAGCAGTACCCATCACGATAGAAACTTCACCATCGTTGAGCGCCTGAAAGGCTTCCGGCGTAGAGGAGTAAGTGCGGCTTTTTTCGCGCAAACGTCCGCCATAGGCTGTGGTCACGAAGAACTGGGGAACCGTGTCCACTTCAACGCCCACCGGGTGATACATAAAACGGGCGGCGGTTTGTGGTCTATCAAGCTTGGACGCATCGTAAGCCATCAGCCAACGGTCTTGCTGATATGGCGCGAACATATGTACGAGTTCATGGGCTGGGAGGCCAATATCATCACGTTTCATCGCAAATTCGCGGTCGTACGGCACTCGCAACATGACGTCTGCTTTCACGCGCTGGCCGTCCTCACTGGTGAGGTTCATCCCTTTCCAAAGGTAATTACGCATATCGTCTTCGACCGTTTCATCTGGTGTCATCCAGCGAAGATCGAGATCGACATCCAGCCCCTTGGCAAGCGCCTTGGCAAGCTCCACATCAATACCCGCCGGATTTCCATTCTCATCCTTGAACGAGTACGGCGGGAAATCGTTGTAGACCGCAATGGCAATCACGCCACGGGTCTGAATATCATCGTAGGAAAGCGCTAGGGATGGCGTAGACAGCGCCATGCTCAGCAGCAAGCAAAGTGTCCGAATGGCAGTGACCAGCTTCATCCCGACGCCCTCCTGTTAACCGTTATCCGGCGCGACAGACTCCAACCAGGTGCGGATAGCCCACAGTGCTTCCTGATTGAGGTGTTCTGTCATTTTCGGCATATAGACCGCACCATTGCGTACTGCACCGTTTTGCACTCGGTAGACATACCACTCGTCACCATCATAGTCCGGTGCAAGCATGCGTAAATCTGGCGCAATCCCGCCTGAAATCCCCTCAAGACCATGGCATCGTGCGCAATTCTGGTTGTAGGCTGACGCGCCAAGACGTTCGACTTCCACCTTCACATCACCATCAAGCTCACGGTAAGGGTTGGTCTCAGACCACTCTTGTCCAAGCGTGGGAATGGTGGAGGTATCAATGGATTGTGGGGTGACATCGCCATGGGCAAATGCCAGTTGAGTACTCAGCACAGTGACCAGTGCCACCGCCGTGAAAATACAAATGTTGCGTTCAACCTTTTCCATGTCTCTCGACTCCTTAATTTGTCGGCAATGAAAAAAGTGTAGGAGGGACGAGAGTTTGGGAACATGGTACAAAAGCGGGGATATCCCTCATTCTTTGGGAGGATTTTTTTAAAAGTCTCGTTCTTGTTTTTGGCAAATATGCCACCGCTGCTTACAGTAAAAAACGTATGCGGCCACGGAGCAGTATTAGCGATGGACAAAGCAACAAGACAATTTAAAACAAAGCATTACACCAGAATCCTACTAGCGCTAGTCGGCTGGCTGACTTTCTCTTCCTACGCATCAGTCCAGGTGGATATAGGGGTATTAAGAGTACCTGTTGAAACCAGCACTGCTGTTCCTGAGTACCTTGCTGAGCCGGAAAACAATGGAGAAGCAGGGGTTGAACTTGCCGTGAGTGATGCCAACGGCACAGGAAAATTTCTGGGGCAAAATTATACATTTCGAGCGGAGACCAACGACGATATCACAGCACTCAATACCACCGCGAAAGCCTGGTATGACGAAGGGGTACGATACTTCCTTGTCGATCTCGATACGCCTTTTTTGCAAGTACTGCGCAAAGCCCTCCCAGACGACGCGCTGCTGTTCAATATCGGCAATCAGGACGATGCATTAAGACGCAGCGTTTGCTTGCCTAACATCCTGCATACCGCGCTCAGTTACACAATGCGTGCTGATGCACTGGGACAATGGATGCGGGCAAGACGCCTGAACGATGTCTTTTTGGTATCAGGCACCACTGCCGAAGACAACGCCTTCCTGACTGCGACCAAACAGACCCTGAAGAAATTCAACCAAAAGATCATTGAAGAGAAAGTCTGGAATTTTGATACCGATCTTCGCCGCACTGCATCGGCAGAGCTTCCCCTCTTTACGCAAGCCCGTGATTACGACTTGGTCTGGGTGATTGATGAAAGCAACCTGTTCGGTCAGCACCTGCCTTACAACACCTGGTTGCCCCGCCCGGTTGTCGGTACCCACGGTTTACGCGCAGATGGCTGGCATTACGTCATAGAGCAGTGGGGCTCGATTCAGCTTCAAAACCGCTTTACCAAACAATTCGACCGCCCCATGACCGCCAAAGACTACGCGGGATGGGTAGCTGTCCGCTCGATCAATGAAGCGGTGACCGTACTCAATAAAGGCGACATAGAAACCGTTTTGCCTTTCATCATGAGCGAAAAATTCCAACTTGCCGCTTACAAAGGCCGCAAGCTGACCTACCGACCATGGAACGGTCAACTCCGTCAAACCGTGCCTTTATTTGACTCGCAAGCGCTGGTGGCCAGCGCCCCCTTCGAGGGTTTCCTTCATCCCCGTAACGAGCTTGATTCGCTCGGTATCGATGAAGCGCAAAGTCAGTGCCGCCAGTTTTAACTCTGTTTCATCGAACGACAGCTAACAATAAGGACATCACCATGAATTATTCGAAATCGATTCTCGCCGTGGTCTTCTCGGTGCTGTTAGCCACTCCCGCTTTGGCAAAGGAGGTGGCTTATGTGGCAAACGAAAAGGATGACACCGTCAGTGTGATAGACATGGACACGATGGAAGTGATTGACACCATTGAGGTGGGAGATCGCCCCCGCGGAGTGGAACTCAGTAAAGACGGCTCCAAACTGTTTATCTGTGCCAGTGAATCCGACACCGTACAAATCCTCGATATTGCCACTAACACCATTGTTGGCGATCTGCCTTCTGGCGATGATCCTGAGCTCTTTGCCCTGCATCCGGATGGCAAACGCCTTTACATTGCCAACGAAGACGACGCGCTAATGACAGTGGTCGACATTCCAACCAGCAGCGTGGTTGCGCAAGTGGAAGTGGGTGTTGAGCCAGAAGGCGTAGCGGTAAGCCCTGATGGAAAAATTGCCATCATCACCTCTGAAACCTCCAACATGGCGCACTGGATTGATACCGAATCGAACCAGATGGTGCATAACACTTTGGTTGATGCCCGCCCGCGTTATGCCGAATTCACACCGGACGGTAGCCAACTTTGGGTAAGTGCAGAAATTGGCGGTACTGTGTCAGTTATCGACACTGACACCAAAGAAATCATCAAGAAAATCGGCTTTGCGCCCAAAGGCGTCCACAAAGACAAAGTGCAGCCGGTCGGTGTGAAAATCACAGCAGATGGCAAAACCGCATTTGTCGCATTGGGACCAGCAAACCATGTTGCCGTGGTTAATACTGATACCTTGGAAGTGGAAGATTATCTTTTGGTGGGTCGCCGTGTGTGGCAAATGGCCTTCAACGGCGAGCAGGATACATTGCTGGCGACCAATGGCGTGAGCGGCGATGTGTCGATCATTGACGTTCCGAACCGCAAGGTGGTGAAAACCGTGAAAGTCGGTCGCTACCCTTGGGGAGTGGCTGTTGGTCAAGCGGAATAAGGAGAGGTGAGACACCTGACATGATTGAAGTTTCCGGATTGTCTCACCATTATGGTTCGCGCTGCGCCCTGAGCGATCTCTCCCTTACGCTGGGACGCGGCCTTCATATGCTTCTTGGCCCGAATGGTGCCGGGAAAAGCACGCTGTTTTCCTTGCTCACCCGTTTATCGCCTATCCAACAGGGCGACATCGCTTTGTTGGGAGAAGTACCATCCCGCCAGACCATGGCGAAGCTCGGCATGGTGTTCCAGCAAAGCACCCTCGACCTTGATTTGACCGTGGGGCAAAACCTCAGTTATTACGGCGCCCTGCATGGCTACAGCAAAAAACATAGCCTCGAAAAAGCTGCGCCCCTGTTGGCGCATTTTTCTCTTACCGACCGCATAAACGACAAAGTCCGCACCTTAAATGGCGGACATCGGCGTCGCACCGAACTTGTCCGTTCATTAATGCATTCACCCTCTATTCTGTTGTTGGATGAACCCACCAGCGGGCTTGATCCCAAAGCGCGGGCATCCCTTTCTGACGCGGTAAGAAGTCTTTGCGAGCAGCAGCCATTATGTGTGCTCTGGGCAACCCATTTGATTGAAGAAGTGGATGACAATGATGATGTGTTGATCCTTCATCGCGGCACCTTGCGGGCGCACAACAAGGCCAGTGAACTTAGAGCCTTGCACCAGCATCCGACACTTGCGAAAGTCTTCGCCACCCTAACCTCAGATAACGAGGGGGAAAACCGATGAGCTATTGGTATGCGTTTGTCGGAATTTGCTATCGCGAATGGCTGCGTTTTTTCTCCCAACGGGCAAGGTTTGCGGCCAGCCTCGTCAGGCCGCTTTTGTGGCTCGTGGTGTTTGCGGCGGGTTTCAGGGCGGCGCTTGGCATTGCCATCATGGAGCCCTACGCCACCTACATCAATTACGAGGAATATATCCTGCCCGGCCTTTGCGCCATGATCTTGCTGTTCAATGGCATGCAAAGCTCACTGTCGATTGTCTATGACCGGGAAATGGGCAGCATCAAAGTGCTATTGACCAGTCCACTCCCGCGCCCTTTTTTGCTGCTTTCCAAACAAATAGCCAGTGCTCTGGTCAGCGTGCTTCAGGTCGGTGCTTTTCTCGTGATAGCAGCGCTATACGACAGGCCATTGGAGCCAATGGGTTATGTGCTGGTGATCCCCGCCCTTTTCCTCGTTGCCCTGATGCTCAGTGCCCTAGGTATCGTCATTGCCTCGCGCATCAAACAACTGGAGAATTTCGCCGGGGTGATGAACTTTGTCATTTTTCCGATGTTTTTCCTTTCCTCAGCACTTTATCCGCTTTGGAAAATGCAGGAAGCGAGTCTCTGGCTCTATGAAATCTGTCGCTTTAACCCCTTCACTTTTGGCGTCGAGCTTATTCGGTTCGCGCTGTATCAGCAGTTGAATGTCACCGCCCTACTGGTGGTATCCGGCTTTACGCTGGCGTTTGTGATTCTCGCCGTCGCCGGTTTCCAGCCCGTTAAAGAACAAGGCAAACCCGGCGGAAAGCCATAAGCCAACCAACAACTGTCCCTAAACAACAGACACAAAAAAACCGCGCCTTTGCGCGGTTTTCTCAACATTTTCAGGGCTTAGAAGTTGAACTCTACACCACCGAAGAAACCGTCATTGAAGAACTTACCATCGTTCGCACCGAAGTAGTTGAAGTCGTAGTCCTGAACGCGGTAACCCGCTTTGAAGTTCAGGTCAGCGGCAACCAGACCCAGAGTGAACAACACACCCGCTTCTGCATCAACAGTGCTGGTGTCGTCGTAGCTACCAAAGCTGAAGGTACCAAACAGAGAAACTGGGGTTGCTGGAATGCCCAAACGCACATCAGAGTATACTGCTGGCTGCCACTCATCGAAGCTACGACCAGTGAAGCGACCGTCGAATTTCTGCAGGTTCAGACCGATGTCGAAAGCGATCAGGTCGTTGTCCAGAATTTCGTAGTACGCAATCAGATCGTACTGGGTGAAGTCCACGTCAAACTTTGCAGACTCCACGCCGGTGTAACGGATTTTCGCGTTTGGCACCAGTGGAATGAAGTGTTCGAAAGCGGCGTAGTAAGATGGCTGAACGCTTGCATCGTCGGCACGAACGTCGTTGACTTTCGCATCTGCATACCATGCATCTGCACCAACTTTAGCCCCTAAAAGCACTGCAGCATGTGCAGGCATTGCGATTACACCGGCTACTGCCAGCGCAGCCAGAGAAAGGTTTAGTTTTTTCATTGAAAGGGCTCCGCCTTACATTCTTTGAGTTTATGGTTTGCGAGCACTATAGCAAAACCAAGACAAAGATTCCGCACAAACTGCCGGATTTTTATGCGGAATAATCACTCTTATCAAGAAACACAATCAATTAAAGCGCCGTTTAGAAACGGCGTGCTCGATGATAACGTCGTGATCGTTTGTAGCAGTAATTACGCGCTTGGGTGGCAGTTTTATCACGGCCTTTTAGCAACCAGACAATCACAGCAGCCAGCAAAATCCATGGTAGCATTTTGAATACCAAGCCAATCATGCCTGCCAGTGCCATCACGATAAATCCCACCGCCATCGCAGCGACAATGCCTAAAAAGCTGATACCCGTTGCCAACAGTGCAATGGTAAAACCAATAATAAACAGAAACTCGATCATCATACCCTCCTAAGGTTAGTGCCTCTTTATTGTTTGTATTAGGTATTGCACGAAGCAGGCCAACTTTATCAACCCCATTTAAAACAAACAGATAAAGAAAGAGCGCCGCAGTTTGGCTGCGGCGCCTCGTTTGTTCTTGGTAAATTTTACCGACTATTGAGTCAAATTTAACCAGACTGACTTACACATCAAGATGCGCAGGGATTTTTGCCAGTGCGGCTTCCAGCACTTCAACGCCTGAGCCTGGTTTGTGCGCGTTTTCACTGATGTATCGACGCCATTGACGTGCACCCGGCATGTTTTGGAACAAGCCCAGCATGTGACGACTGATGTGATTGAGGTAAGTACCCTTGCTCAATTCTGCTTCAATGTAAGGGAACATGGCTTTCACAGCGTCACTGCGTTTGATGATTGGTACATCGCAGCCAAACAGGCGATTATCCACTTCGGCCAACATGTAAGGGCTTTGGTAGGCCTCACGGCCAATCATGACGCCATCTAGATACTTCAGATGCTTTTCCGCTTCTTCGAGCGATTTAATACCACCGTTGATCGCCATGGTCAGGTGCGGAAAGTCTTTCTTCAGTTGGTAAACGCGAGGGTAATCCAGTGGCGGAATTTCACGGTTCTCTTTAGGGCTCAGGCCAGAAAGCCACGCTTTACGCGCATGAATGGTGAAGTTATCACAGCCGCCTTTCTCGCTCACTGTGCGCACAAAATCGACCAGAAACTCATAGCTGTCCTGATCGTCGATACCGATACGAGTTTTTACGGTCACCGGAATATCGACCACTTCTTTCATTGCCGATATGCACTGCGCCACCAACTCTGCTTCGCCCATCAGACAAGCACCGAAACGACCATTTTGAACGCGATCAGACGGGCAACCCACGTTGAGGTTGATTTCATCGTAGCCACGCTCAACCGCCAGCTTGGCACAGGTCGCCAAATCCACAGGGTTTGAACCACCCAGTTGCAGCGCGACAGAATGCTCTTCTTCATTAAACGCCAGAAAGTCACCTTTACCGTGGATAATGGCACCCGTGGTCACCATTTCGGTATACAGTAGCGCATTCTTGGAGAGGATGCGGTGGAAGTAGCGGCAATGACGGTCAGTCCAATCCAGCATCGGCGCAACAGAAAAACGAGCAGTGGAGAAAGTCGGCGTAATGTCAGGCGTAGCCTGTGTTTTCATTGAATTTGTCATACTTATGAATTGCTGCAAATCGCTTTGAATAGTCGCTAATTTCCTTATACAGTACCCCTATAGGTTCCCTCAAGCGGGTAGGACAAATGGCCTCTTTCTCAGTAGAAACTCGCAAACTGGCGAGTGGCGAACTGCGGTTCAAAGCGACAGTTATCGTCAAAAAAAGTGGAAAAATTATACACCGAGAATCCAAAACATTCAGAAAAAAAGCGCTAGCTCAAACTTTCGGTAAGAAACGCGTGAATGAACTGGAAGAAAACGGCGTGAGGAGTACCAAGGCGGTTTCCCTAGGGGAACTGATCGACATGTTCATGCTAGAGGCCGATTTATGGAACAACACAGGCCGCACCAAACGCTATGTGATTCAAATGCTGCGTGACTGCAACATAGCCACAGTGAAAACTGACGAACTGAAAACCAGCGACCTGATCACCCACTGCAAAGAACGCAGAAGCGCGGGCGCTGGTCCCGCGACCATTTATCATGATATCGCCTACCTACGCAGCATCATGAAGAAAGCTAAACCCGTTTGGAACATAGAAGCCAACTATGCAGTGTTCGAAGAAGCGGTGCCAATCCTGATAGACATGAAACTGGTTGGCAAAAGCCAGAAGCGAACGCGACGACCCACAGAAAACGAAATCGACAGGCTAAAAGAAGGGCTGGAAAAGCGCATGGCCTACAGGCCGAACGGCCCTACTCGCATTCCCTTCGTTGATATTCTCGAATTTAGCATTCTTACCTGTATGCGAATTGGCGAAGTTTGCGCCCTCCGCTGGGAAGACCTGAACGAAGACAACAAAACCGTGATGGTTCGAGACAGGAAAGATCCACGTAAAAAAGAAGGTAATCACATGTTAGTGCCATTACTCGGTGGTTCATTCGATATCATCAAACGTCAAGCACAAAACAGTGATCGTATCTTTCCCTACAACGCCAAAAGCGTGACCGCAGGGTTTCAACGTGTGCGTAACCAACTCGGAATAGAAGATTTACGTTATCATGATTTACGCCGTGAAGGCGCTAGTAGGTTGTTTGAGAAAGGCTATTCCATTGAAGAAGTAGCTCAGGTAACAGGTCATAGAAACTTGAACATACTTTGGCAGGTTTACACGCAATTGTTCCCGCATAAGCTTCATAACAAAAACCTCGCATAAGCGAGGTTTTTTCAGCAAATTAAATGAATTTTCTTGAAGAGATGCACCAAGTCACTCCTTGGCCATACTCATCACAACACGGCCAAGAGTTTTGATTTCTTCTTCTGAGATCTGCATTGCTGTTCCATTAAAATCAATCGACAGGTTTTTACCCGGAAGCCTTTGCGCTTGGTTGATGGTATACACCCCATCTATATCAAAGAGGTATCGACCAGAAGCCACATTGCTGTCTGAAGTATCTATGATAAGAATTAAATCTGAATCTCTTATTACTTCCAGTTTCTCTGGCTCCACATCTAAAAGTTCAACTTGAGAGTTATCCAGGTTAAAACTCCCAACTTCTTTTAAGGCACCTTTCATCAGTTTCTTAAAAGGAACTCGTAATCTTGATTCAGAAAAGTCCCCATAAGGGAAAAGCTCACCTTCCCCCAGAGATAGAGATCTAAGATCAGCGCCGAAGTGCAGACTGGCTCTAAGTAAAAGCTCATATGGTATTAAGCCTCTTTTTCGCCAAGTTGCTATCGTATTCTTAGGCACTCCAAACACGTCAGCTAACTGAATATCCTTCTCTACACCAGAAACCTCCTTCAACTTCTCGATGACATCCTCGCCGCCAAGATAATTGAATGCAGGCACCTTCGCCTCCAACCTCGAACCAACTTTGGTCATAAAAACCCCGCAAAATAGAATTAAGGTCACAAAAACGACAAAAGAAATCATTGTAATTTCTTTTGAACCACACATAGACATTGACAAGATTTCATTTGCGATCCTATTCTTGTCCATATCAGGGCATGCCACGATGTGACAAGTCGCATCAGAAAGCTCTGAGTACCAACAGGAGAGGATATCACTATGAACAAGACCGAGATAGTACGTGAAAGGATGTATTGCACTGTTGCTGAGTTCGCAAATGAATGCGGTGTGAGCAATCGCACAATCGAGCGCAGAATTTCCGATGGAATAATCCCAATCCTTCCTAAGAAGAAGGGCCAAAAGACACTCATCAACTTGCGCTTACTACAAAAACGCGCAGAGCAAGCCGAGTGAACAACTTATTAATGGCTGCGTACAACTTATTCGCAATCGCGGCCATCCTGACCCCTTATGTACTCAAATGAGTTTCAATCATGGTTACAGATAGCTCAATGTGCGACTCACGCGAACGCAAACAAAAGATTTGGGATGAACACTGTTATACGTTTGCGAATAGCACTGATATGACGAATATGGCGCAACGCATCGGCATCACGCCGCAAATGATGCGTAACAAGGTGAATCCAAGTCAACCGCATGAACTGAAAGTTCGTGAACTTATAGACATTACCAACACCGGAAATGAAACCCTTATAAGTGGTCTTTTGCTTGCGTGCGGCATGGTTGGCGCAAAACTGCCAAAAGAAAATGAATCAGCGACACTCGCAATACGAGCCCTGCTCTCTTCAAAACACGCTGGTGAAATTTCAGCGGCAGCACTAGAAAACGCTGGCGCTGAACGCCTACCCCGCACCGAGCGCGAAACCTTGCGCGACGTCGCCCACCGCAGCATCAGAAACATGGTGTTGCTGATATCTGATTTAGAAAACCGCACTGCTGGCATTGCACCTTTCCTTTCCATGTCTATGGAAACGATAGGCAACGGCATGCCATTGCCCGGACTGGCATAAGGAACCAAAACAATGAATACACAATTCGCCCTATTGGCACGTTTTGAAAGCCCGACCATTCCACTAAAGCACGTGTGTGTCGAGTTCTTTGGCATTCAACACAAAACCGCAGAAGCACAAGCCAAAAGCGGAGAGTTCCCCATCCCAACTTTCAAGATGCGCAATTCAGAGCGCAGCCCAACGTTAGTTCACATCGAAGACTTGGCAAAGCACATTGATGCCCAATTGACCAAAGCTCGTGAGGAGTGGGCCTCGGTCAATAACACTGATGCTTGAGGAGACACTCATGAGCAACGTAATCACACAAGCCTGTTCTCAGGTGGATAACATCAACTACCACAATGGCTTGCTGGCCAAAGGGCTAGGTAAAGGCAACTACCGAGTTGTTGATGCGCAGGAGTTGGCAGCGGTATGACTCGCCCAGCAGTGCAAACTACTTATGTTGCTGCCTATGTCAGTAACCAAGGTGGTTTAATTCGAGACAGTAAAACAGGTAGACCTCGTCATCTTCGACTCGGAAATTTTGCAAATATAGAACAGGCCACAGCGAAAGCCTGCTCGCAAATGGGTTGCATCAGGGTTCGTTCAAAGTATGGCGTAAGTCTGGTTTCCAGAGGCGAAGGCAAAGGAAAAGAAGCGTTTTCCATTCTGCGTGAAGCCGAAGTAAGGCAAGAAACCCAAGAAGTGGTTTACCTAGAAGAAGGAACCAAAGCCGCATATGAAGCAGAAAAGCTGACCCAATTATGGTCCGCTGGTGCTTTGCCCCCCCGTGAGGTTTCCGGCCTTGCCCTGCCGCCAGATAAGCATACCCTTGAACCGGAGGTTATGAGTGTCACCGAGCGCAAACTTTATGAGGTAAACCCAGACGACCATGACTGGCGTAAGCCTTACTTCGCTGATTTGCCAGATTATCTGGTGCGATACTTTGCCAATAAATACATCAGCATCTTTAACAACGAAGGCCGCAAGGCGGCAAACGAATTTGTAGTCAAACGAATGGGCGGTGAATTGCAGCGCCGAATTCGTTTGGTGATGAACCGTTACCGCAAACTACCCACCCTTAAAAAAGTGGCGATACTGGCAGGTGACTATGCCGACAAACTTAAAGAAGCTGATAGGCATGCCGCTCAGGTAAACCTATTTACAGGCCCACAGAAAGAACGCCTCCCGTTCGATTTCGACACCACAAAAACAAAACCACAGCGTGAAAAATTACTCTGCGAGCTAGGCCGTGAAGAAATCAAAGTATTGGCCTTTAAGCTGGCCAACGTCTGCCAAGAGAAAATGCTCGCATTTGTGGACGCCCTGCAATCAGGTACAGAGCGCCCAAAAGTGATGAAAAAGGCCTACAGAGATATTGCACAGTTTGCGGCTATGCTCGGCATAAAACCGCCCATAAGTAAGAAAAAGCCCTCAACAGGAGATTACGAAAGCGGCCTGCTGAAAATGACCGCTGAAGACTGGTGGGAAGATAGACTAAACAAATCACGCAAGTTCATGCGTGAACACCTCGCCATTGCCATGGGCCAAGTCAGCAAAAACGCCAGCCCCTATTGCTCACGAGATTGCCAGTACGAATACGAAGAGCAGAAGAAACGCAATTGGGAAGCCATCGAAGCCACGGAGCTCTTCGACGCAGAAACCGAAGAAACCGTCTCACTGAAAGACATGGTACTGAAGTCAGTGGCAAACCCTGCCATTCGTCGTATGGAGCTCATGGTACGTACACGCGGCTGTGAAGATATTGCCAACCACTTCGGTTTGACTGGCTTGTTCCTAACCCTGACGGCGCCCAGCCGCTATCACAACACCTACAAAAAAGGGGGGTTCATTCCACATTGGAGCGGCTCAAGCCCGCGTGATGCCCAGCATTACTTGAACCGCACCTGGGCGAAAATCCGCGCAGCATTAGCACGCGCTGACATCCGTTGGTTTGGCGTGCGCACTGCGGAGCCACACCATGATGGTACACCCCACTGGCACCTGTTGTTATGGACAAAGCCGGAAAACGTTTTCCGCATCACCAAGGTGTTTATCGAATACGCCATTCGAGAGGACAGGCACGAACTGTTCACCCAAAAGCGCCTCTTTTATCCAGTGCAATATGCTGGCGTGCCAATGCCACAGGTAGAGCCAAACAGCCGTTTCACCGTTCCAAAAATGCTAGACCACCGCTTTACCAGCAAATTAAAAGGCGTGGCAAATCTGCGCCCAAAGGTGGAGGTCCCCAGAGGCGTCATGCCATATCCATTCACCGATACGCCAGAACTGACCGATCACAACATAGATTACTCAGCCAGGTGTGACGTGAAATTCATCGACCCAGAAAAAGGCAGCGCAACCGGCTACATCGCCAAATACATTTCCAAGAACATCGATGGTTATGCGATGGAAGGCGAAAAAGATGAAGAAACAGGCGAAGACGTCAAAGACACGGCAAAAGCTGTTACGGCATGGAAGGCTCGATGGAACATCCGCCAGTTTCAATTCTTTGGTGGTGCGCCTGTTACCACTTACCGCGAACTACGCCGCTATGCCAATGCAAACAAAATGGCGTTTAGCAACTACCTGGCGCAGCAAGAGCGGAACGATCTGATCAACATACTCGAACATAGCTACCCAGATGATTTCATTGGCCCTCGGCTTAATGCCACCACCGTGGAGAATATGAAAATGAAAACCAAAGACATCTTTATCAGACTGATGGACGCTTATCAGCCAATCCAAGAAAGCGCGAGCGTAACGGGAACACTCAAGGCCGCAGACCAAGGAGACTGGAAAGGCTACGTCATGGGGCAAGGTGGGCCATTTGTATCGCGCGATGCACTTAAAATCCGTAACGATTACGAACAGACGCCGTTTGGAACCGTTTACGGAGAAACAGCATCCAAAATAATTGGCTTTATCGCCGAAGGTGAACACATAAAAACGCGCACCAGAGTGTGGGATATCCGTAAAAAGTCTGACGAGACAGCAGAGGCTCTTGCTCTTTCTGGCGGCTCTGCCGCCTCTCGGAGTTCTGTCAATAACTGTACGCACTCCGTCTTCGAAGGTATTACGAAGCCATTTGATATTGGAGATGATGCGTTAAGCGCATTACTGAAAGGCTCTCGCGTCAGTGTTGGTGGGGGTAGCAGTATCAAAATACGCCAAGTTAGCGAAATGGTATTAGATGACACAGGCCACTACATCACCATAGAGCGCCCCCCACAGCTCATAGAAATTGACGACCGATGCCACCAACAAGACATGAAGGCATTCGATAACGCCCTGTCAGACTTCATTAACTACGGAAAACCGGAAGAAATACCACCGGAAAGACTCAAAAACACCCAACCCGACCTTTCTCGAATTCCCCCAACCTACTGGGACAGTGAAGAATGGATGCTGATTTAGTGGAAAGGAGCAAAAGCTCATGGCAACCCGAAAACAATATGAAAATTAGGAGGCTAGATGTCTATGTCTAATTTAAAAGAGGAAGCGATTTGCTTTGTAGAAGATACACTGGCAGTAGACACCGCCGCAGACATAGAACAAAAACAAAGAATCGCAGAGTACCTGAAAAGGCTAATCAGGGAAGACAATAGGAACGAGCCGCCTTCACCCACACACTGAACACCTCACCCGACACAAACCGGAACGCGACAGGCCCAGAATTGCCCCACCCCCACAGCAGCTAAGGCCTGTCGCTGTTTTTTTGAAAAACTGCGGAAAGTGGAAGCCAAATTAGTTCAAGCACTTATGCTAGAAATGTTCCCACCCCTCTTGACGAGCCCCTTCGAAATCAGCACATTAAAGCTCTCCCCTTAAACACCTCAAACAGCACATTTTTTCATTTGGGACAAATGTAACTAACGAGGTGTCAATGACCGACAGAACCCAAGCCGTCCTAGATTGGATAGAAGCACGCGCAGCCGAAAACACCGCCAATCAAGACGAAAATATCGTCGTGCCTTACATTAAATCACTTGTACAGAAAGCCGCGCCTAAAACAGCGCCAGTTGCTCATGAAGGGTCTTGCGAACGGAAGGGGTAACAGAACGGATTAACGCCAGGGCAAGCGCCTCAGTGGTATGGGCCGAAGGGCTGAGCGTATGCGAGAACGCCCGAACCATCACAAACCGATGGCCACAACCACTGCATTCACAATACAAATCTGCCACGTTGGCTGAGAGGCGGTTGGTTTTCTGAATACAGGCGCGTTCCCCACAACTGCAAACAATACGCTTACCCACCACAGAAGCACCGAGTGACGCGCTGGGCGTTGCAGAAGCAGGAACAAAAAGCGAGTGCTTAAAAGACAAGGAAGAAACAAAGGTATGCCCACATTCAGGGTCAATACAGGAGCAAAATAGTGATACCGAGGCGTCGTCTTCCTTTTTACTGCGGCTAATCACGGCACGAGAACCACACTGACATTCAATACGCATCATACCGTCCCCAAGCCACTGACCCAGAGGATGATTATACAACAAACACTGTATTTATGAACAGTAATGAGTAAAAGGTGCTTTCGACCAGATGAGTTGATAGAACTTTATAGAGAGAGGAAAAATAGCCCCTACCTGCTGTGGTACTGGTAAACCGTGCGATCACACTCGCGCATATCACTAGATAATGTGACATATTGCTTGACGCACACTGATAGACACCAAATTTGCCAAAGAAAACAGAGATCATATGCACATTTTATTGGTCATTTTGGTATAGATTTGCATACGTCTCTAAATGCTTAGCTATACCTTTCTTGCTGTTTCAAATTTAAGACCTTCTAATCCCACAAGGATACGAACATGGCAAAAGTTTATTGTACTCCAGACAAATACAGCGAGAACTTCTCTGCACCGGCAGTATATTTGGGCGATGAAACGTGGAGTAAAATCCAAAACCTTAAAAAAAGTAACTTGGGTGCACTGTCTGTGTTTACCCAGAAAGTGGAAAACGAGGATAGCTTTTCGGCAAGCTTCGGTAGTTTGTTCTCAGCCTCCTATGATAGTGATAAGACTTTTCTTACCATCTGCTGCACCGTCTCAGAAAGCTTTGCTAACCCGGTAAGACATGATGGGCCTGATGCCATTCAGTTTGGTTATGGGTTTTACGTTGGTCTCGTCGTAGACGACAAAGACTTCAACTGTGATGGCTTCGGAACCATTAGGGCAAACATCTCAGATCATTCATTTACCAGTGAAGTTCAATTCATTGGGCTAAACACTTTTTTCTCTAACAACGCAGCCGCCAAACTCTGTCAAAGCATCATTCTCGATGGAACTGCCGGCGGTGACAATTCGCTAGATAACCTTGTGGTGGGCTCCACCAATCTAATGAAACTTCTGAACGATGCTCAAGACAATGACGTTAAAATCGACATCGTTTCTTACTCAGAAAGATAACTAAGGATATATAATGGCTAGTGTAAGTGTTATTCCACCAAATCCTACAGATATACCTTCCGAGATCAAATGTCAGGCTATTGCAGATAACATCAAAAAAGATAAAGGCTGGGATATTGAATTTGATATCACAAATTCAGATGCTGAATTCAGTACTGATGACGCAACAAGTGATGAATTAAAGATAGCTTTAACGGCCCGTTTTCCTGAAGACTGGACCTATCTTGCTCTTACCACGCAAGAATAACAAACATCTCAGTTACATTTATCCATGAAACAGCTCAATAAATCCAGCGGCGCCGGTTAACGCTGTCGCTGGCGTCCCCTAATTTGTTCCCCAGACAGAAAAGGGAGATGCGCAACTTAAAATTGCCCCAAAGTGAGCCAGCATCATTTTTGATGAGGTGTTGAAAAGTCTCCTATTCACCCTACTTTTTATAATCCGAAACGTGCTTTTCCACTGTTGATACACACGGTAAATGCAAAGGTATCGCATAATACCGAAGCAAGCCGTTTAGGGGTGTTTAATCGCCCATTTTGGGGTTGAATACACTGTTATAAAAAACTCGACGCGAACGGGGGATTTCAACAATGGACGCAGTAGATACGGAAGTTGAAGCACTCAAAGACCAGTTTCTTTGTTCCGACTGGGACTCGCTCTTGAAGACATCAGATAAATTAGTAGATATTGGGGGTGATGCGGTATCTCTGTTCTTTATCGAGTGTCTTGATTCCGTAAATGCTGATGTTAGAAATGGAGCAGCTTTGGCTCTCAGAGATATTGGCGATAAACGAGCAGTTGACCCTCTCATTGAAGGCGTTTTAAATCCAGTTGATCCTAAATGTTGTGCAACACTCGCATATGCCCTTGAAACCCATGACTGCAGCTCAAAATTTTTAGATGTTTTTAGAATATTATTTTATTCGAATTACGAATGTAAATGGAGTGCTCATAATATTCTGAATGAGCAAAAGTTTAGTTTTACAGATGAAGACTTGCTAAAGGTGAAAAGGATGTGGGAAGAGTGTCATTTGGCGCCAGAATTATGCCCAGCGTTTGAAGACTCAAAAGATAGAATTCAACATAATGTAGACTCATTTTTACTCTATCCATCTGATTAATATAAATTTTTAGCCAGGCAATGAACGGGGCGCTATGTCACTGCGGCGGCTTTTCAAAGTGTTGTGAATACAAAGGCATAAATGGTTTTGCTGGCACGTTTATGCCCCAAAGTGAGCCTGCATCAACTTTAAAACGGAATTTGAGAGTCTCCCGTTTACCATACTTTTTATAATCCAAACCTTACTTTTTCACTGTTGGTACATACAGAAGATGAAAAGGTGTCGCATAATACTGAAATAACACCATTTTGAATCGATTCCAGATTCAAGGCATGACATTTATGCAATTGAAGCATTGCGTAAATGGAAATATTCGCCTTATATAATCAACGGGCTTCCATCAAAAAGGCTAAATAACTGATCCGAATAGTGCTACATTTTCGCCGTGCCGTGGCAACCTCCCGGGTACGGCGATACGTTATCCATAAAGTGCTTCACCTTCCTGAGCAATTGCCACATATGTTTACACCTGTGAT
>NZ_FIZY01000025.1 GCF_900060185.1 Grimontia marina
CTGCCGCTACTCAACATTAAAGACGGACAGGGAGAAGGACAATGAAATTCAAAACCATTGGGGTGGTGAGCGCCCTTATCTCTGTCGTGACGTTGGTGTTATACAGTGCGCTCTACACGGTGGATGAGGTGGATCAAGTGATCATTACGCAGTTTGGTAAACCCGTCGGTTCGCCAGTGGTGACGCCTGGGCTAAACATCAAGGTGCCATTTATACAGAAAGTCAATGTGGTTGAAAAACGGGTGCTGGAGTGGGATGGCGCCCCTTCTGATATGCCAACAAAAGATAAGCTTTATATCTCTGTTGAATTATTTGCCCGATGGAAAATCGTCGACCCGCTGCAGTACTATCTTCGCCTCAGAGATGAGCGCAGTGCCCAGTCGAGGCTCGATGACATACTCGGCAGCGAAACCAGAAATGCGATTGCAAAACATGAATTGATAGAGGTGATCCGCACAACGAAAGACAGAGTGCCAGTGCGAGATGGGTTAATAGGCAACATGGAAGAGACGATAAAAATTGGCACTCTTGTGCCTATTTACAAGGGAAGGAAACGGGTTGAAGAAGAGATCTTTACCTCGGCAGCCCAAAAAATACAGGTATTTGGCATTGAGCTGCTTGATATCCGCTTCAAACGTATTAATTACAATGAAAGTGTCCGTCCAAAAATCTATGAACGCATGATCAGTGAACGTCGCCAGATCGCTGAACGTTTTTTATCTGAAGGCAACGGCGAGTCAGCAAGAATTCGCGGTGACAGAGTGAGAGAGTTGGATAAAATTCAGTCTGAAGCTTATCGAGAAGTGGAAGAGATCAGAGGGGCAGCAGATGCCAAAGCCGCCGAAATATACTCACGGGCGTACAATCAAAGTAATGACGCAGTTGAATTTTATGAGTTCATTAGAACATTAAGGTCATACGATTCTGTTTTTTCAGATAACACGTCGGTCATTCTCTCGACAGATGGGGATTTGTTTAGGTTTCTAGGTGGCTTTGAGACACTTTCGTCGAAGCAAGAGACCAAGCAATCAGATGATTAACAGCTATTAAGCCAAGCGAAATTTGAAATTAAAGGAGGATAGAAGTCGCCTGCTGCTTACAGCGGTGCAGGCAAGTCAACGTTAAATATTTCATCCAGTATCCAGCTTAACGAATACTGAATGTGGGTTATATTAATCCCATTGCTAGATATCTGTATCTTCAGAAATTTTGAGCACATCTTCGATCTCGACACCAAGATAGCGAATGGTGTTATCAAGTTTCACATGCCCTAAAAGTAGCTGTACTGCCCGGATGTTTTTTGTTCGCGCATAAATCAGTGTTGCCTTAGTCCTTCGCATGGAGTGAGTACCATATTGAGCTGCATCAAGTCCTAGTATTGCTGCCCAGCGTTTTATAATGTGAGCGTAGTATGAATAACTCATTGGCGCACCACGTTTTCTGGGACTGGGGAAGATAAAGTCCTACGCTGAAAGCTGACTGACAAACAACCACTGACTGATAGCGTGCTGGGTTTTTGCTGTAACTTCAAATTGTACATCCCGTTTTGTTTTGCTCTGAGTGAACAGAACTCTTGGATGAATGATACCTGATGACGAGATATCGCAGACCCTCATATTCAGTAAGTCACAAGATCTTAGTTTGCTGTCAATTTCGAGATTTAACAGAGCCAACTCCATGAGATTGCCTTCTATCTCAAGGCGTGTGCGGATACGCCAGATGTCTTCGAGTTTAAATGGCTTCTTTTGTCCTAGGTGTCGTCTCTTCTGATTAATTGTCACCATGGTCTTCCTCCATCGGTTATTTGAGTGACTAGTTAATTTTAGGAATGGCGATTTTTAATAATCTTGCCTAATGCGAATAAGGGCTCAGTATTTTGTGTGAAGTAATTACACTAAGAAGAAATGGGGCAAAAACCTTTTGAATAACGAATGCTCTGACTTGGATTGGTCAAATGTCGCTTACTACGCCTTCAATTGTTATCGAAGACTGTTGAGAGTTGCGTGGTTCGTGGTTGGAATCGCTTCTTCTAAAAGGTGTTGTCGGAACGCTACACGGCCCCCAATCGATACTCACTCGGCGTTTTCCCTGTCTTCTGCTTAAACACCCTGCAAAAGTAATTGGTGTCTTTAAACCCGCAGCGGTGAGCAATTTCGTTCACTTTAAAGTTGTACTTATTGAGTATGGGTCTGGCGCGGTGGAGTCGGAAGTGGGTGATGTGTTCGGCTTTGTCTTCGGAGCGTCAAATGACGATAGTGTCGGGAACGTCAATGGTGATTTGGGTTGCGGTGATGGTAATTGTCTCTGCACCGGTAAACAGCAAGGCTTCAGTTTCTGGGGTGAAAATGCCTGACTTGAAGGTTCCGCCTGAAGACCAATTATCCAAATCGAAAAAGCGGATATATATATCTTGGTCGCTGAGTCCATCTTGATCGGTGTCTATATGGATGATTGAAGTACCACCTGCGTTCTCTGTTATCCACAGCAGGTCAAGGGTATTTGATCCTGAAGACAACAAATCGGACAAATCAATCATATCCTCGCCTTCGACGAAACCTGTCACTTCATCTTGTTCAAAAATGCTGGCATCGATATCTTCTTGCATCCAATAGAAAATATCATCTCCACCGTCACCAAGCATCACGTCATGACCCAACCCCCCATAGATGCGATCATTCCCTTCACCACCACGAATCAAATCATTGTGGTTGTAACCAAATAGCCAATCATTGTCTGTGTGCCCGTAAAGAAAATCTGTGCCTTCACCACCGTGAATAATGTCATTGCCACTGCCGCCATTGGCAATGTCCACGGTCAGACCAGAAATTACGTCAACCACCAGAATCCCGTTGAGGTTAGTCAGGCTGGAAGCATCATTACCGAGGGGACGGGTAGCAAATTCAGAGTTACGGATATCAATAGGCAACATTTCTAGTTCGTCATCGGTGCCCAGTGTACCGCCTGTAGCGCCCGTAAAAATAAGGTCGTCTCCTGCTGCGGTTTCTATGCGGTCATCGCCGCCGTAGCCGTGAACCGCTTGAGCCGACGTTGAGGAGTAGCTGATACCTGAGTCTGTATACTCTGGGGTGCCATCACTGCCGGTGATTTTTCCCCAATAATCTTCGCGAAAAGTGACTGACATTTGGTCGGGATTGGTCGCATTTTCGCCCCCAACCACTCGGAATGAGTCTCTGGCGAGGTTCCCTGTTGCGTCTAATCCTTCGGAGTTGTAGTCAATAGTCAGAGCCTCTGTGCTACTTGTTTGGCCTGATGAGTCCGTAGCATAGAAGTCTATGTTTTGGGGTGATGTGTATTCCGTGGCACGTATGGCGCTCACGGTGAAGTTTCTATTGACGAGTGGGTCGATGCTGACGACATATAGTCGAATTTCATCAAAGCCGCCTGACTCTTCAATTGAGATGATGGCTCTCCCGTCAGTGTTGTTCATTATGTCTGTGTAGGAGTAGTCTGCTAGCTGAACGTTATTATTCAGTACGATAGCGTGTGTAATGGCACCAGCAGAGCCAGTGGGCGCATACAGTACACTTTGTAAATCAATCTGCACGTCCCGCATTGTTTTTGTGCCAAAGTCGATGACCAGACTTTCTTTGTATAGGGAGTCAACTTCGGCAGTTCCGCTTCCACTGTCCACGCCGAGGCCATCAAATGAGTATAAGGGGGAGGAGTTCCCGTACGCCAATAGTTGACTAGTCAAAACGCTGGCTTGATCTGGGCTATCGCCAGTATAAGTGACGGCGCGAATAGTGACGTCCCCCTCACTGACTGAGTTGGTTCCGGCCATAGAAACATCGGTGTAGATACTGTTCTCGCCAAAGTGCTGGTGTGATTGCAGCACGCGCATTTCGGTATCAGAGGTAAAGGTGTCACCAGCTTCGACAAACTGAAACTCACCATTGTCATCAACAAACACTAGGGTATCTCGCGCTGGTAATGCAGAGACGGTGACATCTGTCTCTTTGGTATCCACCAAACTGGCGTCATCCACTGCATCTGAAATGCTTTCTGAGAAAGCAAAAGAAATCAGTGCTGAATCGGCGGATTCAAGCAAGTTTCCGCTGGAAGCCGTTGGTAAATCATCCATCAACGCGCCGTCATTTCCTGTTGATGATGTATTGGCTCTCACATCGATTTGGTAGGCAGAAACATCAAGGGTTTTACCATCGGGAGTAGTTGGTTCATTCCAGGAAATGACACCTGTCGAACTGTTATAGCTATATCCGGATGCTGCCCCACCACCAGCAAATTCCAATGTCCCGCCTGCATAAATCAGTTCAACAGTAGATAGGTTTGTGTCGTTGATAACGTCTATGACGACAGAACCGCCAGCCACAAACTTATCGTGATTGATGGTCACTTCGATATTGGTTGACGTCGCTGCACCCTCGGCGGCAAGGATAATGCTGTTATCGTTAGCATCATCCGTCAGGCTCACGATCGGTGTCGTTATATCGTCATCCAATATTGAAGCGGTTCCCGTTTGCCCGCCAATGGTCAACGTGAAGGTTTCATCTGCTTCATCGATGGTATCGCTGACAGTGGGAACGGTTACTGTAAAGCTTGTCACCCCAGCGGGAACAGTGACCAGGCCAGTACCGCCGTTGTAAGTCACTCCATCGGAAAAGACCATGGTGCTGGTGTAATCATCGGTCAGGGTTGCTGTTCCATTGGTAAGTGCCAGCAAAAAATTCACCGAGAATGCCGAAGGGTTGGAGAGGGAGACGGTAAACACGGCGTTCTCGGCTTCATCGACCGCGTTACCGCCGCTGTCCACCGCGTTACTGACCGACGTGATGGTGGGAGCAGGATCATCATCAATGATGGTAGCCGTGCCGGATTGTCCTCCGACCGTCAGGGTAAAGGTCTCGTTACTTTCATCAATGTTGTCAGTGACTGTTGGTACTGTGACAGTAAAACTGGTAACGCCAGCCGGCACGCTGACCAGCCCGGTACCGCTGTTGTAGGTGACGCCATCAGAGAAGGTTATGGCATTGGTGTAGTCACTGGTTAAGGTTGCGGTGCCGTTGGCGAGTACCAGCGAAAAATCCACCGAGAATGCCGAAGGGTTGGAGAGGGAGACAGTAAACACCGCCCCTTCGGCCTCATCGACCACATTACCGCCGCTGTCCACCGCGTTACTGACCGACGTGATGGTGGGGGCGGGGTCATCATCAATGATGGTTGCGATACCTGAATCTCCTCCGACCCTGAGCGTAAAGGTTTCATTGTTTTCATCCGTTGTATCTGTATTGGTGGGAACAGAGACAGTAAATATTGTTTCGCCCGCAGGCACCGTGACTTTCCCTGTTCCTGAGTCGTAAGCCACGTTGCCCGAAAATACCATGGCATTGGAATAATCTGAGGATACGGTAGCCGTGCCGTCTGTAAGGGAAACGGAGTATTCGGCGCTGTAACCCAAAGGGCTACTGAGTGACACTGTAAATATGGCTACATCCGCTTCATCGACCGGGTTTCCACTGAAGTCGAGTGCATCGCTCACGGTAATCACTGGCGAATGCGGGTCATCATCCAATATGACGGCGGTGCCCGTTTTTCCTCCTACGGTAAGCGAGAAGCTTTCATCCACTTCGCCATAAGGGTCTTGTATGGTCGACAAACTGACACTAAATGTGCTGATCCCAGCCGGTACATAGAGCAGATCCAGTAACCCGTCATACGTAACACCGTCGGTAAAGCTTAATAGTGTTGAATAATCGGCAGACGCTACCGCAGTAATATCTGAAAGATTCAGGTTATAGGACAGTTGGCTACTCGAGGGATTTGTTAATGAAACGGTGAAATGTGCAGGGTCACCCTCATCAATTTGTTGACCAAACGGGTTTAAGCCATTACTGACAAAAGTAATAGCGGGTAGGGGATCGTCATCAACAATGGTGGCGGTGGCACTTTCATTGTCAATGTCCATCCGGAATGTTTCGTCTGGTTCATCAATGAGGTCACCGATCGTTGGAACAAGCATCTGAAACGACGCTACATAAGCCGGTACAGATAATAGACCGGTTGTGGCATCGAATGTCACGCCCTCGGTAAAGCTCCAGTCAAATGAGTAATCCTCTACGGACGTCGCTGTCAGGTTTGAAAGAGAAAGGTGGTATTGTGTCGTTTGAGAGGCGGGATTAGTCAGGTTAACCGTGAATATCGCTGATTGGGATTCGTAAATTGTGCTGCCAAACGCATTGACAGCGTCCTGTATTTCTTCGACCTCTGGAGCGGCGTCATCATCAATGATGTTTGCGACTGCCTGTTTACCCCCGACGCTGACAATGATGCTCTCGTTTGGTTCATCAACACTGTCCTGATAGGTATCAACCGTGAAGGAAAAACGGTCTATGTGAGGTGAAACAGTAATCTCCTTTGTTGTGCTATCAAATGACACACCGTCTGAAAACGATGCGATACTGGAGAAGTCGGTACCTTTTACCGCGCTGCCTTCAAGGAAATCAAAACTGAAAGATGTTTCAACCACAGAGGCCTGACTCATCTTCACGTCGAAACCGACGCTATCGCTTTCCAATACGTCTTCTGTGTTGAGTGATATCTCTATTATTTCAGGGTGGGGGTCATTGTCCTGAATGGTCCCCATCGCTGACTTCCCGCCCACAGTGAAGTTAAAGTTCTCTGAGTTTTCAAACACAGTATCTTCTTTGATCGATACCATCACTACAAAGGTGCTGATACCTGGTGGCACAACCAATTGGCCACTACCGACTGAAACGCCATTTGTAGCGAACAAAATACTGGAAAAGTCTTCTCCTACTGTTGCTGTAAGACTCGTGAGACTATAAGAAAATGTGGCCGTTTCGACGGGAGCTTCAGAAAGGGTGACGTTGAATCGACAGAAACTTTCTCCTGCATTTTCTTCCACTCCGGGGGTTGTGGAGACGCTGACAACTTCGACTGAATGAGAGGCTGTCATCGCGGGATCGACGGTTTGAACGGGTGGGCTTCCTCCTTTATGGAGATGGTAATTCTCTTCCGCGTAGTCATGTCTGCGGTGGTTGGCTGCAATTTGAGGCTGCTCAGCGTCTTGTTCATTAGGTGTGTGGGCCTTTGACGCTGCGCTTTGTTCCGAGGAGTGGGGGGAATTTTCAGCGAATTCATTAGCTTCAACATCAAGAGTTTCGTCAGTCAGAGCCTCAATTTTATCTGTATCCAGAATCAAGAGATCCAACGGTATGCCAGATTCTGGCGGGTTATTCGAAGATGATTGATTGTTATGGTTCTCTGGAAACAACGAAAAATTGCTATTGCTGCCACCGTTTCCCCCGCTTCCACCAGAAAACAAATTAGGAAAGTCCGACTCAAGTGCTTGTCCAAACCACGTGCTCGTTAATAGGAACGTCAATGAGTAGTGTTGGTGAGTACAGTTTATTGTTTGGTTGAAGCTTGCTGGGTTCTGAACTTTTGCCTGAAAGACATCGACGCTATGTTTTAAGTTATTGTTTTGATAAACGCGACTTTTACGTGTTTGTGAGTAGCCATGGGGGGCCAATTGAGTGCCAAAAAAGGATATGTGGTCTGTCGGGCTTAATGTGATATTGAGAGAAGATTGCGGGTGGGCATTTAATGCAACGTTAAACAGGCTTTCAACGTTCTGAATACCAACAACCGAGTGATGCCAGTTTTGGCTGAAATTTATCTGTGAGCCCCGAAAAACTAATCGCATTAAAAAATCCACTGCGTTAAAAAATCAGACATTTCTGTGTCTTATTTGAGATTATACGCTTGAGTGAGTTTATGCTTGATCAAACTTAGCGTTTTCTAATACCTGGCTTTTGTAGGGAAAAACTATGGAAGGACATAGGGTTAAATTGTTTGGAATGGCTTAGGCTGTCCTGTTCGGGGTAGTGGGGCTGCAGATCAGTTTGATGTCGGTGACGTTACTGATGACATATATGATTTCACTGGTGTTTCATTCCGCGTCATCCATGATTGCCCTGTCAACCGGAAGAGTCTTTGATTGCTCTATTCGGTTTGATAAACCCCCAACCTATACTCACTCGGCGTTTTCCCTGTTTTCTGCTTAAACACCCGGCAAAAGTAATTGGTGTCTTTAAACCCGCAGCGGTGGGCGATTTCGTCCACTTTAAAGTTGTACTTCTTGAGCATAAATTTGGCGCGGTCGAGTCGGACGTAGGTGACGTAATCGGCGTATTTCACTGAGCCTTCCTGATTAAACAGGCGGGAGACATGCGCAGAAGAAACGCCAAAGCGGCTGGCGACGGAAACGCGGGTGATGTCTTTGTGGAAGTTTTCCTGCACGTAAATACACATGCTCCGGTAAAGCTTCTCGCCACGGCTGACTTTCTCTTGCTGCGGGCCTTGCAGCAGTTCATTGCAGTAGACCAGCAGTGCATTGGCGAGGTGGTCGGCCATCACGACTGAACGGCTTTCATCGGTCATGCTGTTGAGAGCATCCAGAACATGTTCGACGGCCATGGATGTTGGGAGAGGCATGGCGTGTTTTTGCACATCGACGTAGCCTTCGTTTTCATCAAAATGCACGAAGCTAAAGCCAACCTGATGCTTGCCGAACAGTATCGACATCATCTTGCAGCTGTTTTCCCAAGTGGGTTTGCTCCAGGCATTGGAAGGGATGTAGACCATTTCTCCTTGTTGCAATGCCAGCGTCTTCTCGCCGTTTCTTGAATCCACAATCAGGTCGTATTTCCCTTCCAGAATCACTTCCAGACGGTTGAAGTTTACCTGGTAAGCGCCCTCTGGCGGGGTGTTTTCACTGCAACATACCTTGGCAAGCGTGCCATGAAAGTTGCTAAGGGAAGCGGCGATATTGTGTTGCATGAATGGAGCCTTCTAAAACGAAGCGTAAAGCGTGGAAAAAGGGGATTTAAAAGGATTTGCCTTTCGAGCCTGAACGGAAGAACCGCGGCAGGGGAACCTTGCCGCGGTTTGTTTTTACTTACGCTTGCGCCAGCATGCTTTCCAGCTTGGCGATAATTTCAGGGGCTTGTTTTGCCGCTTGAGTCACAGTGACTCGGACAATTTTCTTACCCGCGAAGCGCTCTTCTTTCTTGATAGCGATGTCTTTTGTCAGGACAACCACATCAGCGGCTTCGATTTCAGCAGCGCTCAGTTCGTTTTCGATACCAATCGCGCCTTGGGTTTCAATCTTCGCGTCCCAGCCTTTTGCTTTTGCTGCTGTTTCCAGTGCTTCGGCTGCCATGTAAGTGTGTGCTACGCCTGAAGGGCAAGAAGTTACACCAATCAATTTCATATTCATTTACCTATGTATTTCTTATTGCTTTGTTCGTTAATCGAAGGACAGTTCCAGTTCTTCGGTTTGTGCTTGTTTTTCTTCTTCGCGGTCAGCGACAGGTTTCTTCAGTGCGTTCACAATCAGTGCTGTGGTTGCTGCACCGGCGATGACTGCGACGACATACATCATTCGACCTTCGACGACCGGGAGGACAATCAGGCCACCCCATGGTGCGTGGTTCAGAACTCCCGCCATAAAGGCCACGATGTTACCTACCATGCCGCCTGCTACTATGGCTGGAATCACGCGTGCTGGGTCGTTCGCTGCGAATGGAATGGCACCTTCAGTGATACCGATACAGCCCATGATTGCCGCCGCTTTGCCCGCTTCCTGTTCTTCTGCAGAGTACTTCTTAGGTGCTAGGAAAGTTGCCAGTGCCATACCCAGTGGTGGAACACAGATAGCAACACCAACACCACCCATCAGCCATGGTTGTGTACCTACCTGAGTTTGTGCGAACAGAGTGGCAACTTTGTTGATTGGACCGCCCATATCGAATGCTGTCATACCGCCCAGCACCGCACCCAGAATGGCTTTAGATGCGCCAGCCATGGATTGCAGGCCTTCGTTCATGAATGCCATGAAGGCAGCGATGGGTTGACCGATAACCCATACCACCAGTGCAGACACGATGAAGGTACCGCCGATAGGGATAATGAAGTAGGTAGACAGCGCTTTAAGCTTGTTGGAAAGAGGGATGCGCTTCAGTTGCAGAACGACGTAACCCGCGATGAAACCCACCACGATAGCACCAAGGAAGCCGGCTTGAACCTGGTTAGCCAGGTAAGCACCAATCATACCCGGTGCCAGTGCAGGACGGTCAGCGATAGAGTAAGCAATGTAGCCACCCAGAACCGGTACAAACAGGGTGAAACCTGCGATACCCATGTCCCACAGACCTCCCAGGAATACACCCTCTGGCACTGCACCTTTACCGTTCAGCATCACTGACAGAGCCAGCAGAACACCACCTGCTACAACGAATGGAAGCATGTGGCTGGTGCCGGTGAGAAGGTGCCGTTTTAGTTCAGCAATATTCGTTTTCATGATTCAGACCTTTAAGTTCGAGTTATTAGATTTGTGTTTTGAGTTGGTCTGATTATGCGCCCGGCATTTTGCTTAATATATTGGACAAATAAGCCCTTTACTGGAGAAATGTTGCATCTTGATTCGACTGAGAAGGCAATCACATATCGCTATAGATCAGTGCCTTACGAGGCTGAAAATGAGAGAGCGATAGCAGATAGGAAGCATGAAATATGCGTGGTGTTAGATGGTGAATAGTCAAGATAAAAGAACAGCGCCTGGTGAGCGCTGTTCTTTTTAGGTTATCCAGATACGAAGTACGTCAGGAATCCACCTATCCCGAGCAGTATTGCTCCCGCCCGTTTGTTCGACCGGAAGAACAGGGAAGTCGGTTGCAACTGGGATTGCCTTCCCGTAATCATCGCTTTCACCAATGATATTCCTTTTGCGCTGTAAATGGCAATGGCGGTTAAATGTGCGCCGACTAATCCAATCAACAAATATGCGCCATAAAGGTGGAGAGCAGCCAGAAGGTCGATGTCATACAGCCAGCTTTCGTCGCTGATGTAATCGTCAAAATACCCCGCTTGGGCCATCCCGATAAAACACTGAAACACTAACAATGACAGCATGAAGATGACCATCAATCCGCCAGCAGGGTTATGGCCGACACCGTCATGCTCTTCTTTACCGAGGAGGTAGTTCACTGCTGAACGCGGTGATTTTACAAAATGCAGGAATCGGCTGGTCTTGCTACCGACTAAACCCCAAAGGATTCGCCAAACCAGCAATGCAGCGAGTGCGAGGCCAATGGTCAGGTGTGGACCCTCTTGAAGAAATCCGGTCACACACATCGCCGTAAACAATACGGCTTGTAGCCAATGATAAATGCGGGTCGGTGCGTCCCATATCTTCATGATTTGTTCCTGATTTTTCGGGGAAATGTAGGTCTGGAGTTTAACGCGAAACGTTACAATTTTTCTGTCGAGTTTTAACAGAAATATCCATAAAATTGTTAGGTTTTATGATGTTATTCGTCGATTCAACAGCATTACAGGGATAAAGTCGTGAAAAGAATTGCAACAAGAAGTAAAGCAATCGGGTTGGTCAGTGCTCTGCTGATGGTGTCTGGTGCAGCGATGGCGCAGGATTTTTCTGAAGTGATTGATAATCGCCAGCAAAATTTCCTCTCTATCGCGGACACATTTAAAAGCTTGAAGAAAGCCGAAGATGGCAGCGACTCGGATTGGGAAACCATCCGCAATCTGGCAATCAAAAACGCCGACACAGTAGGCGCGCTGAAAGGGATGTTCCCGGAAGGCAGTAGCTTTGATAGCCGCAGTAAGCCAGCAGTTTGGACGAAGTGGGATAAGTTTGAATCTGGTCTTGATGGCCTGCAAACAAGTTTTGTATCAATGGCCGATGCAGCCGTAGCGCAAGACGATGATGCTCTGGAAGCGGCAATCAAAAGTGCCGACCGCTCCTGTAAAGCCTGTCACCGTGGTTATCGGGTTAAACGCTAGCAGACAAAAACAGCGCCATTTGGCGCTGTTTTTGTATTCATGACTCTAAGGGCTGTTGATCTTTGGTGGTTAAACTCCGCTCTGGCCAAAAGCGTTATCGCTTCTCGTGTAGGCTAGCTGAATGAGAAGTCTCTGCCTTGCATAAAATTCCTACAAATTGCTGATAAAAACATCACCAAAGGTCAGCAGACTCTAGTAGGGTATATAAAACAACCTGTTCATGAGATGGATACAGAGGAGAGGGGCTTTGAAGAGGCAAGTGTTAAAAACGTCCAATTTATTTTGGTTACTCCTGCTTAGTTCGTTCCAGCTTGCTGCTTTTCCGGGAGAAGTGAGGAGTTATTTCAAAGACTGGTTAGTCGTGTGCCAAGAGATATCAAATTCACGCAACTCCGGAATATGCCGTGCTAATGCCAGTGTTCGTGATAAGTCGGCGTTCAACTATGGGGATGGCACTGTTTTTCAACTGACTCTTCAGCGTGGTATCTCCACTTATTACACGATTGAGTTTTACAATGTTTTGGACGGTAAATACCCCTCAGACCGTGTGACATTTCAGATAGATAACGATCCAGCAATGACGTTCTCAGCCCAACCCAACTCATTGAATGGTGTTAAGTTGAGTGCTGAAGATACACAGAAACTTATCCCAGCTATGAAAGCGGGACGATGGATGAAGATCGACTATGTTAGCCAAAGCGGCAATGAAGTTTCATACAGATTATCGTTGCGAGGCGTCACGGCATCACTGTTATTTATCGAGCAGTTTTACATCAATAGGGGTTGAGCTCGAAGGGAGCTGAAGTCGGTGGGCGCAAGGCTGAAAGACCTGAAGGTACATGATTTGGCATGTGCCTTCAGGTGTTGCCATGACGAAGTTTCTCTAGCCTTTAAAAGGCAAAGTCTTAATGGCGCTTTTCATTCGTTGCAACGCCTGATCCAACGTTTTCCTCGTGCACCCAAAGTTCAGTCTTACGAATTTGCGGTTACCAAAGTCCAGTCCAGGGGAGAGCCCTACGCCTGCTTCCTCAAAGAAACGATGAGGATTGTCGACAGGCAATTCACTGCAATCAATCCAAGCAAGGTAAGTGGCTTCGATGTGCTCCAGTTTCATGCCGGGCAGGGCGTTAATTTCCTGCATGAGGTAATCGCGGTGGCCTGCCAGATAGCAAAGTTGCTCTTGAAGCCAGGCTTCGCCATGTTCATAAGCTGCTTCGGCCGCGGTGAAGGCCAATACGTTAACCCCCGGTACGATACCACGCTTGATCTTGCTAAAGCGCTGGCGAAGTTTTGCATTGGGAATGATGGCGATAGAAGCCCCAAGCCCAGCAATGTTGAAGGTTTTACTGGGTGCCATGAGTGTCACGCTACGCTGCTCGGCACTTTCACTGATGCTTGCGAATGGAATGTGTTGCTTGTCACCGTCTAGGATCAGATCGCAATGGATTTCGTCTGAACACACAAACAAATCATGTTTTTCCGCAAACGCTAGCGTAGCTTCCAACTCTTCGCGGGTATAAACCGTCCCACCCGGGTTTAGCGGGTTACACATTTGCAGTAAACCACCTTTACCAGAGAGTTGTTCCTCAGCTTCTACCAAATCCGGCATCCAGCGGCCATCTGTCAGCTTCACTGTGGCTTTCACTAGCGGACGCTCAGCGAATTTTGCAGAAGAAATAAAAGGCGGATAGATTGGGCTCGGGCTGATAATGGTTTGGCCTTCGTCAGTCAAAGCGCGTGCTGCGATGTTAAGCCCACATACTAAACCAGGAAGATAGACCACCCACTCAGGTTGAATGTCCCAGTTGTAGCGGGATTTCATGCGGGCGACGAAAATCTCAGTCAAGGTATCTGACGCATGGGTATAGCCAAACACGCCGTGTGATACGCGCTCTTGGAGTGCTTCGATTACCGCTGGTGGGGATTGGAAATCACTGTCAGCAACCCACATTGGAAGGATGTCCTGACCTTTGTATTTGTCCCATTTATCGCTATAGCTTTTAGTGCGGTCGACTTCTTTATCAAAATCAAATTGGTGGGTTGATACGTCCATTCTCAGTGTTCCTTTTGGGGTCAATAACCCTAGCTTACTGAAACTAGATGGGAATGGGAAAGGGGGAGTCGTTGCCTGAAATAAAAATCGGGCCGAAGCCCGATTGACGTATACCCAAATAACCTGAAGATGCAGGATTCAGCGAGTTTGACTGGCGTTGTGATCGCGGCGTTCCTTTGTAGGTGTAGTCACCTCCATCAAAAAGGAACAACAAAGAGCACGACGTCAGTCAACTCGCCCGAAGGGAGGCCCTCAATACGCACACTTCATCGTTAAATTCCACGGAAATAGAACGACTATTCCTCGCGAAATTTGCCTCGAATTGAACGTATTGATGACCTCTGAATGCGAGCATCTTCAGGTTATTTGGGTATATCTTGTTTAAACTTAATGTCCGGGCGTGTAGGTGCCTGAAAAATTTTTCGCGGCGTAAGCCACACGTTCTTCCGGTGTCGTGAGGTGAGCAGTTTCTCCGATTGCTTCGATATGACGAAGCCTTGGCAGCAGTCCACAGCCGTTAGCAATTTGAATCGCCAGACCGGGACGCGCATTGAGCTCCAGCACCATCGGACCTTTTTCTTTGTCGAGCACCATATCCGTACCCAGATAGCCAAGGCCTGTCATTTCCCATGCGCTCGCGGCGAGAGTCAGTAGCAGTTCCCAATGAGGAACCTGAAGCTCGCTCAATAAGCGGCCAGTGTCGGGGTGATGCTCAATCGGTCGGTTAAATTGCACTGCACGCAGCGCCTTACCCGTCGCGATATCAATACCGACCCCTACTGCACCTTGGTGAAGGTTGGCTTTACCATCGGATGCAGCAGTAGAAAGACGCATCATCGCCATCACAGGGTAACCTTTAAATACGATAACGCGGATATCTGGTACACCTTCGTAGCTGAAACCATCAAACACATCATCAAACTGGATCAGGTTTTCTACAACAGCGACATCGTTTTTACCACCCAGCGAGAACAAGCCCGCCAAGGTGTTGGTGATGTGGCGTTCCACTTCTTCCTTACTGACCTCAGATCCAGATGGCTTTTTATATACGCCATCCTTGTTTGAGGTTACGACCAGAATACCTTTACCGCCCGAGCCCTGAGCAGGCTTTATCACAAAGCCAGGCCAGTCTTTTACCATCTCGTGGATGGATGGTACTTGGTGCTGCTCGTTGATGACGCCAATCAACTCTGGAACCGTTGCTCCGGCAAGCTGCGCAATTTTTTTGGTTTTCAGTTTGTCATCCACCAATGGGAACAAACTGCGTTTGTTATATCGGCCGATATAGCTGATATTCCGGCGGTTCATTCCCATGATGCCAGCTTTGTGCAGCTTAAAAGGCGATGTGTATTTCTTTAGGAAATCCAGCATGCCTTAGTCCTTCACCAGTGGCTTGAATCGCTTCAATTCGCTCAGGCGGTAGCCAGTGTAGTTACCCAGCATCAGGATCAGTGCCAGAATCACGAGTTGAATACCAACGAAGTTAAAGGTGATATGACGGACAAAATCATTGGTCATTGCCAGGTATACCAGCACAGCTGTCAACAGTGAGCCGCCACCTTGAATAAGCACCTGTTTCGCGCCTTCCTCTTCCCAGAGGATCGACATACGTTCGATGGTCCAGGAGAGAATAATCATTGGGAAGAAGGTAATAGTCAGGCCTTCGACCAATCCAATTTTGAATGCAACAATGGTGAAGATAGAGATGATCATGATTACCGTGATAATCACGGCAGATATTCTCGCAACAAGGAGCAGATTAAGCCTTGATAGATAACTTCTGATAATCAGACCGGTACCAACAATCAACAGGAAGCCAACAAGGCCCGGCACTAATTGTGTCTGAACAAAAGCGACAGCAATCAGTACTGGCATAAACGTACCGGAAGTTTTCAGGCCGACAAGTACACGCAGCAGCACAACAATCAGAGCGCCAATGGGGATCAGCATGATGGTTTTAAACATCGCCTGTTCTTCAATAGGCAGGCTGTGAATAGAGAAATTCAGCAGGCTTTCGGCCTGTATTTTCTCATCAGTTGCCTGCTGCGGACTGATGTCCTGCGCAATGATAGAGAAGCTGACTTGGCTGTTGGTGCCACCCATGACTTCGAGTAAAGGCGTGCCTTTTTGATTCCAGATCAAAAGATTGTCGAAAGAATCTTCTGTTCCGGTATCTAGGTTAAACAATTGCCAATGTTCGTTATCCCAAACTTCCACCATTGGGATGATACTTTGGCGGCGTCGACCATCTTCCAATTGCAATGCGCCAACGACACGGGCATGGATGTTTTCCAGCGAAAGAATAGCCACGATCGCTTGGGCCTTGCTCATTTCTTTGGTGAGAAGGGCTGCATTTTGGCTTTCTTTGTCGTTGAACTGTTTGATGAGCTCACGCGCGAGTGTCACATTGTCTGCGGAGCGCTGTCTGGCTTGTTCGAGAAGAGCATCTGCAGCAGTCTTGATAGGGCCATCAAGCACGGCTGGTGTCACATCACTTAGGGGTGGTTCGATAGGGTAGTTGGCGTTTTCATCAACCAGCATTTGGTTTTTGAAATAGAGAATTTGTTGCCCGCTCGCTTCGCGCTTGCTCCACTCCGCTCTGCGGCCATCTTGGGTATTGATCAATGCAAACCCGTAGCCCGGTGAGCTGGTGTTTTCATTAATGAGGGTAAAGCCTTCCTGGGTATCTGGCGTTGCAAGTGACACTTTAACTGGCTTGCCTTTGGCTTGGAATTCAACGCGGGCTTCCACTTCCCACACTTGGTGTTTTTGTCCCGCTGTCCAGGGTACGCCGTAGACATTATGGCGGTAAATACTCATGCCCATGCCGACGATGATCAGCACACTGATGAGCAAATAAAAAGGAACGCGTGAAGTCATTCTTTCCTCGTTATTGGCACTGTGGGTTGAAGTTCAGTGCGCTATTTCTTTTCGGCAACAAACTTTGGATGGATGTAAGACTTAGAGACGTCAACGACGGCAATGTCTTTAAAGAACTCACGGCCCAGAAGAACCGGGAATTCCATGTGCGAACGGTCCGCCAGCGTAAATTGCGTTTTTTCATGCAGTTCACCCAGCCTGATACGCAGTTCTACAACCGGACGACGCTCAAGACTCTCAGTGGAAGCTTGACGGATCTTTACCCAGCGAGTCACTGGTGCTTCGATATTTGCTAGTGGTTCGGCCTCACCCTCGCCATTTTGGCTATGTGCAAGATTGAAGCTGACCCAGGTTTTACCGTCACGTTCGAACTCCTGAATGTCAGTCGCATTCAGGGAGGATGTTGTTGCGCCGGTGTCTACACGGGCCTTGTAGTTGGAGCCAGCCGCGTCAATCCAAACCCACTCTTGTTCACCAAGCACAGCTTTATCGGATTTTTGCGGCACTGGCACTTCTTTCTCAACGTAGACCACTTGTGGCTCAGCTCTATTCGCAGCTTCACGGGCCTGATTCTGACGCATGATTTTGAGTGTGTCAGAAATATCGGCAACCTGATGTTCAAGGGTTGCGATTTGTTCTTGCTGTGTTTGAACACTTTGGTTTAGCGACGAGTAGTCACTCTGAATGTTGGTCTCTATGTTACTGATTGCATTCAGGGTCTGTTGGTGCTGTTCCTGAGATGTAATGCTGCAGCCAGAGAGGACAGCAGAGAAAAGAATCAGCAATCCGCTGCGAGTTAGCATGTAGAGCTCCGTGCTGGGTGGTTAAGGCGTTGAAAATAGGAGTGTAGTTTATCCCGAAAAAAACGAAGCGAGAAGGGAGATTTGTCATATCTGAGTCAGAATTGTCAATTATCGGAACATTCTGATTCGTGACGATTTTTTTACCTTTAGTGTATAGTAATTAGGTCAATTCAAAACTAGATCTGCGGAGATTCATTGGCCTTTTTGCGGGAATGAGACAGGGCTACCATCAAAATGATGAGACTGAGTTTCTGGATATTATGAATCTATCAGGCAGTCATTGAACTGCCTGTTAAATCCATGAACAAAGCAATCTTAGTCTGGGTTTCGTGCAACCAAAATGGCGCGTTTGGGGGCTGGATAACCTTCAACCGTTCTTGTTGGATCACTTGGGTCAAGATAATCCGGTAGCGAATTGTGCGTCATCCAATCTGTTGTGCGCTGTTCGTCAGTGGTGGTCACGCATTCATCGACAATGCGTACGTCCACAAACCCAACCTTCTCCAGCCATACTTTCAGCGCTTTCGCGGAAGGGAAGAAGTAGACATTGTGCATTTGCGCGTAACGACTGAATGGGACCAGCACCGCGTTTTCATCGCCATCAATCACCAAGGTTTCTAATACAAGCTCACCATTTTTTACCAATTGGTTTTTCAACTGGATCAAGTGATCAAGTGGCGAACGACGGTGATACAGCACGCCCATGCTGAATACGGTATCAAAGGCCCTCAGTTCAGGCAGCTTTTCAATACCCAGTGGAAGCAGGTGGGCACGTTGGTCGTTGCCCATCATTCGCCGAATCGCTTCGAACTGAACGAGGAACAACTCAGAAGGATCGATACCTACAGTTAACTCTGCCCCTTCACCCAGCATGCGCCACATGTGGTAGCCATTCCCGCAGCCAACATCCAAAACATAGCGGCCCTTCAACGGAGAGATATGTGGTAGTACGCGATCCCATTTCCAGTCCGAGCGCCACTCAGTATCTATATTTATGCCATGAACATGGTAAGGACCTTTACGCCAAGGGTGGAAAGCGCGTAGCAGGTTTTCAATCTTCGCGCGCTGGCCAGTCGGAAGTTCGTCTTCTGTACCAATGGTCACGCTGTCTTTCAGGTCAATCGTAGAAGGCGCATCCATCGGGATCTTCTTCAGCACGCGCATCCATTTTGGCAGATCACCATGTGGCTGGTTTTGCCACTCCGTCAATTGCGCTGGCAATACATTCAGCCAGTTCTGCAGACGGTTTTTTGCAATCAATTGGTAGAAGTCAGAAAAATCGAACATAGGTATCGTCTTTTGGTTTTTCGTGTTGCGCCAGCTTACCGAACGCGATGAATTTGTTTAGCCAGGGTCAACAGGCCCTAGTAGTTACTTGATGGCAAACATGGAGCCGAAGTTAAAGCACTGGAACCAGACCGCCACGCTACTGAAACCGATATCACTCAAGCGTTGCTTGTGGGTGTCGATGCTGTCAGGCTTCATCACGTTTTCCAAAGCACTACGTTTTTGGCTGATTTCCAGCTCGCTGTAACCGTTGGCGCGTTTGAAATCGTGGTGTAGGTCAATAAGAAGCTCGTTCGCAGTTTCATCGGCGAAGTTGTATTTCTCAGAGAGAATAAGAATGCCACCAGGCTTGAGGCCTGCGAAGATTTTCTCAAGCAATGCCTGACGATCGTCTGGTGTCAAAAACTGCAGGGTAAAGTTCAGCACAACCACAGAAGCGTTTTGGATATCGACATTACGGATATCGTCTTCAATGATTTGTACATCGGTGTCTGAGCGGTAAGCATTGACGTGCAGTTTGCAGCGTTCAACCATCGCAGGAGAGTTATCAACGCCAATAATGGTGCAGTTTTGCGCTTTAATATGACGGCGCATAGACAGTGTTGCGGCGCCCAGCGAGCAACCCAAGTCATAAATACGGCTACCATCAGTGGCGAAGCGTTCAGCCAGCATGCCAATTGCAGAAATGATGTTGCTGTAGCCCGGTACCGAGCGTTGAATCATATCCGGAAAAACTTCGGCGACGTTTTCGTCGAAGGTAAAGTCACCCAGTTTTTCGATTGGCGCAGCAAAAATATTGTCGCGATTTGCCATCTTAACCTGCCTTAAAAGCGCACACTGCGTAAGTACGGCGTCCTGACTTACCGTGATAAATATCATTGACGGCAGATCAGCTCCGCCACCAAAAGGGCGCGTATTGTAGAGAATTTTAACTTATTTGTCTCTAATTGATGGACATCGTCTGTTTGACGGACACTGGTGTTGTTCTGGTGACGTGAGGCTAAAACAGCGATCTCTCAAATTGGTGATGAATTTTACCTAGTTGTCGCAGACTGAATGGAATACATGCTATAAAGCAGTGGAACTGATTCATGGAGACGGTGATGTTAGAACCACATGTTGCTACCCCCTTTGACAAAGCATCTAAAGCTGATGCGGCGCCATTGAGCCGGAAACAGCTTGCTATCCGCGAGAGAGAAAAGGAACTCATGGCAATTGCCCGCGAGGTAGTCGAGCGTGAAGGGTTTGCACATCTCACCATGGATAAGATTGCTGCAGCATCAGATTACTCCAAAGGCACTGTTTATAACCATTTCAGCAGCAAAGAGGATTTAATTGCTGCTTTGGCTATTGAAGCTGTCCTGAAAGAAATCACCTTCTTTCAGCGTGCCTTCAATTTCGAAGGCACAAGCCGTGATAAAGTGGTTGCTATGCATGCGGGCTACCATATTTTTTCTCAGCTCGAGCCGGTTATGTCGATGTGCGCCATTGTAAGTCGTACCTCCGCAGTAAAAGAAAAAGCTTCTACTGCACGCCTCGCAAAACTTGAGGAGATGGAGGCAAAAATGGTCGCCTTGGGTGAAGCGTTTCTACAAGATGGCATTCAAAAAGGTGAGCTGGTCCTTCCAGATGAACGCGTCGCCCATTCCATCGTTTTTGCTAATTGGGCAATGGCGTTTGGCACCAATGTCCTCTTGAATAATGCCCCTGAAAGCCAATGTGTCTCTCGTTTAGTCCGGACAGATTCAGCGTTAGTGAATGTCAATTTTTTACTCGATGGCATGGGATGGTTGCCACTGTCATCTGACGTCGACTACCGCGCTGTATGGCATCGCGCGGAAACCACGTTGTTTGCTAACGAGATAGCCCTTCTTAACCCTTCCTGAATTTTATGAATCTTTTCTGACGTTTCGTCAAAAAGAGTTTCAATTGTACATCTAATAAACTATATTGACGAAGCGTCATAAAATGACGCTCCGTCATTTTCCGTTTGATATTAGAAGTGACATACGCTTAGGCGTTTTTTTTAAAATAGTATTTGACGGATCGTCAAATACAAGAGTGATCTGTATGGGTCGTACTAAGCCAACTCTGTTGGCTTTTTGAAACAGGTTTATTGACGAATCGTCACAAAAGGAGACTGTGATGAACAAAGATCTGTCTCAGTGGCCGACGGCAAAGCCGTGGCTGTTTCTCATTTTGACTGTTGTTGTTTCCCTGACTGCGGCGTTTGGTATGTCTAATCTCTATTTCCGGGGCGACTACCAAATTTTCTTTGATGAAAGTAACCCCCAACTTCAAGCGTTTAAAGAGCTGGAAGCGACCTTCAATAAAACCGATACCTTATCTATTGTTGTCGCGCCGAACGACGGCAATGTCTTTACTGAGCCAACCTTGACGCTGATAAAGCAGCTGACAGAAGAAGGATGGCAATTTCCATATGCCAGCCGGGTAGATTCGATCACCAACTATCAGCATACCTCGGCAGAAGATGATGACCTGTTGGTTGAGGATTTGGCGGCAGATCACTTGAGGCTGGATGATGCCCGACTGGGCTATATCCGCCAGTTTGCGTTGAATGAGCCTCGCCTTTTAGGCTCGGCTATTTCCAGCGATGGCAGTGTCACGGTCATTACTATCACCTTTCAACTTCCTGAGGGTGATCAGAGTGTTCAGGTCAATGAAATTTCGACATTTGCCAATCAACTTCTTACTGACATCAGTAAGACCTATCCTGACGTAAAGTTTCATCTTGCCGGCGTCATTGCGCTCAATCATGCCTTTGCACAGGCCGCGATGAAAGATGGCAATACCCTGGTCCCCGGCATGTTTCTTGTTATCCTAGTGTTTCTTGGGCTGATGCTGCGGGCATGGCGCTACGTTGGGGCAACTCTGGTCGTGCTAGTGCTGACCATTGTCAGCACTATGGGATTACTCGGCTGGGTAGGGCACTACCTTAACAACGGGACCGTTAATGTGCCGACGCTGATAATGACGCTGGCTGTGGCAGATTGTGTTCACGTTATTTCGTCATTCATGCAAGCGTTACGGGAGGGGAAAGCCAAATCTGAGGCCATTCACTATGCGCTTAAGGTGAACGTTATGGCGTTGTTCATTACATCGGCCACCACTGCAATCGGCTTTTTGATGATGAATGCGTCGAATTCTCCAGTGCTGCGTGATTTGGGTAATCTTTCAGCGGTCGGCGTGATGATTGCTTTCCTCCTGTCGGTCACCTTGTTGCCAGCATTGCTGCAGTTGATACCTGTAAAAGTGAAAATAAGACAGCGCTCTGAAGGCCGATTGATGCCGTGGATTGCTGATTCCGTGATCCGTAACCACAAGGCCATTTTGCCAATCAGTGCATTGATTGTGATCGCCAGCAGTTTACTGATGGTTCAAAACGAGGTGAACGATAACTCTGTTGACTATTTTGGACCGGAAAATACCTTCCGTCAGGCTGCTGATTTCATGGAGTCGACCATCAGTGGTACCACTGCTATCAGCCTTGCCGTCAACACTGGCGAGCCACAAGGCGTTACCGACCCCGCGTTTCTTGCCACAATCAGCCGTTTTACCGAATGGCTTCGCACACAACCGGAAGTAGACCATGTGGCGTCTATCTCCGATACGTTTAAGCGCCTCAACAAAAATATGCATGGTGATGATGAGGCGTATTATCAGTTGCCTGCTGATCCCGAACTCGCTGCACAATATCTATTGCTTTACGAAATGTCGCTTCCTTATGGTCTTGATTTGAACAACGAAGTGAATATCGACAAATCGGCAGTGAAGTTGCAGCTGATCGTCGATAACCTCGGCAGTGTAGAGTTGATTGATCTCGAAGCGCGCATGGACAACTGGTTTGCTGTCAATGCACCGCAATACGAGATGACTTCCTCTGGCCCCAATCTGATGTTTGCGCACATCGGTGAAGCCAACATGGCGAGTATGCTCAAAACCGTTCCCATTGCGCTGGTTTTGATTTCCGCGCTGCTGGTTTTTGCCTTGCGCTCATGGCGTTTGGGTGTCATCAGTCTTATTCCCAACCTTGTGCCGGGCATCATTGGCTTCGGTGCCTGGGCGCTGATTTCCGGTGAAATCAACCTTGGCCTTTCCATCGTTATCACGCTGACCCTCGGTATCGTGGTTGATGACACAGTCCACTTCCTGTCGAAATACCGCTATGCGCGACTGCAAGGGCGCAATGTGGAAGAAGGTATCCGCTATGCCTTTAACACAGTGGGTCGTGCGCTATGGATCACCACGGTGGTGCTGGTAGCAGGGTTTGGCGTGTTAGCGACATCGGTATTTAGAATAAACGCAGACATGGGGCAATTGAGTGCGCTGGTGATTTTCATTGCTCTCGTTGTTGATTTCGTCTTGCTGCCCGCTGTGTTGTTGGTGGCGGATCGTAAGCCTTACGTAGAAAAAGACAAAAAACTCATCACACAAACTGCCTAACCGATTTCAAGGAGAGAAAAATGAACAAGATAAAGCAATTGGGAACAGCATTGGTCATGGCTTTAGGTATTGCAGGTACATCATTGCCGGTTATTGCCGATGAAGCCCGTGGAATGGAGATTGCTAAAGAGCGTAAACAGCGGGATGAAGGGTGGAAAGACAGCGTATCGGCATTGACCATGGTACTGGAAAATGCCAATGGGGATAGCAGTGAACGCAAACTGCGCATCAACGCATTGGAGGTGGATGGCGAGGGAGACAAAGGCCTCACCATTTTCGATGAACCGCGGGATGTTCGTGGAACAGTATTTCTCAATTATTCCCACGTAAGTGGCCCTGACGATCAATGGCTGTATCTGCCTGCACTGAAACGCACCAAGCGAATTGCGTCTCGCAATAAATCAGGGCCATTTATGGGCAGTGAGTTTGCGTACGAAGATTTGAGTTCTTTTGAACTTGAGAAATACCGTTTCAAATATCTTGGCGATGAGCAGATTGAAGGATTAGACAGCTTTGTGCTGGAGCAAATTCCCACAGATCAATACTCTGGTTACACCCGCCAAAAGGTGTGGTTGGATAAAGCACATTACCGTCCACTTAAAGTCGAGTTTTTTGATCGTAAAGATACGCTGCTGAAAACGCTGACCTTCCAAGATTATATGCAATACCAGAGCAAATTCTGGCGAGCTCATGAAATGGTGATGACTAACCATCAGACAGGAAAAATCACCACGCTCACCACTCAGCAATTGGCGTTCAACACGGGTTTGGAAGAGAGCGATTTTTCGCAATCCAGCCTGAAGCGCGCACGTTAGGGGGTGGAATGAAGCAGGCAGTAATCGGGATAGCGCTGTCGCTGGCAACGCCTTCCCTTGCCGCACTCGAGTTCATTGACGGGAGAGGGGAAGTCTCTTTTCAGCAACGCCAGTTTGCAGAAACGGGCGTGTTGGGACAAAGCAAAAGTCAGACTTTGATTACGCTTGAGCCCGAATGGTATTGGGAAACTGAGGAGGGAAACACCAGTTTTGTATTCTCGCCATCCTTTCGTTGGGACTCACTCGATGATGGGCGCACGCATGGTGACATAAGAGAGGCGCTTTTGCGCTATTACGACAGCAACTATGAAATTCGCGCCGGGATCGGGATTGTGTTCTGGGGCGTGACAGAGTCGCAACATCTGGTCGATGTTATTAATCAGACCGATGCGGCCGCCGCCATTGATGGCGAGGTAAAACTCGGTCAACCCATGATAAGTGTTGGTTGGGAGCTCGATGAGAGCGTGTTGGATATTTACCTGCTGCCATATTTTCGCCAGAGAACCTTCGCCAGTAACGGTGGGCGGTTAGCGATCCCCGGTTGGGACAAGGTTGAGCCCGTTTATGAATCTCCTCGCGAAGAGCATTATCCCGATGTCGCTGCGCGCTATGCCGTGACATTTGACCAATGGGATGTGGGAGTCAGTGTGTTTCACGGCACCAACCGAGACCCTTACTTTGTCCAGGATTTGTCGAATAACGTGAAACCTTACTATGCGCTGATGACGCAGTTTAGCTTGGATGTACAGGCGGCTTTCGGAGACTGGATATGGAAAGCCGAGGGAATTCGCCGCTTCAGTGAAGAGAGCAATACAGCGTTGACTGTAGGATTTGAATACACCCTGGTGGGCGTAAATGATGGCATGACGGATGTGGGGCTACTGATGGAATATCTTTATGACAGCCGGGCTGACGATGCACCTGTGGCAGGGCAAAACGATGTGTTTGCCGGATTGCGTTGGGTACTGAATGATATAGACGGTACTGAGATGCTCGTTGGTGGCACACTTGATATCGATAATACAGATTCTATGACTGTGCGCGTAGAAGCCAGCGGTCGCCTTAGCAATGATTGGAGTTGGTCGGCAAACGGCTGGCTATTTAACAGTGACACGGAGAATGATCCCCTTGCCGCCTTAGAGCGGGATGATTTCGTCGAAGTGTCAGTGAATTGGTATTTTTAGTTAGTGGCCAAGTAGTAGTGCTTGTATTTACCACATTGCGAAAGCTTGGTCTTCACCGTTGAGAATGGTCACGACCAGGCCTTTTTTCATTAATGATTGTATCCACATCTATTACATAATTACTTGTAAGTAGAAGCTGAATAACTTGTCTATTGAGTGAAAATCAAAGGCCAAAACCAAGTAAAACCTCCTGCCTTAAGGTTGTTTTCATTGGATTAATGGTTCTATTTTATTTCGTTTTTATTAATGAAAAATTTCCAATGAACCGTTTGGTGTATGAATTTTTGATTAAAAACCTTAGATTAAAAACCTTGGATTAGTAACTGTGGATAATTATCTATACTTTATCGTCTAATACCTTCTTTGGTGAGTTTTTTTGATGTGTTTCCATTAATTCACTCAGTAATAATGAAATATTTCTCATTTGAAGATTAAACATGCGACACATGTTGCTTTAATTGTCGGTTTAATAAAACTTAAATTTTACATCATTACCGCTTTATATATTGTATTTATCGTTTAAATAAAAAAGTGAGAGTGGATTAATAGTATTGTTTAGGTGGTGTTGAGTAATTGTTAAATTATATTTAATGACTTGTCCTGTCGACAGGATTGAATTTATATCTTTATATTTATCCCTTTCGTTCATTAAGGTGATGGTGGGGGGTTTATTTAATATATTTATTCATAAATATTTCCGATCATAAGATTTTGTTGTAAAGGATAGCTAGGCCTTTATCAAGGTTGGCTTATTGTAATTTTTCTGGTAGAGGTGAAAAGAAATGGGAACAAATTTAGTTAAGCAGCTGGATGGCATTAAGTCATTGGGGCTAAGTCCAATTAAGGTTATGTTGGCATCAATCAAAGAACTATATTCATTACCTGAGGCGGATTTAAACGATTGCAAATTATATCTAGTAAAGGATTCATTCTCACACCACTATAACGTCAATGACTATTACAGAGGACTTTGTGATAAACATGACGTCAAGCCTGATGATATTCAAACGTTCAATGACTTGGTTAAAATTCCCCTTATACCAGTGTCTGAGTTTAAAGCGAGTGATAGCCACAAACTATTGTCTGTTGGGTTGAACGAAGTGGAACTAGAAGTCCGCAGCACAGGCACTTCTGGCGTGCCTAGTGTGTCTCGCCGTTGTAGCAATACTATCGATAACGTGTTGTTAGGTATAGGTTCTATGTACAGGGAGTTTTTCGGCATATCAAAGGGAGCCTGTTTATTTTTGTGCCCGCCGCCGGAAGAAATACCAGAGATGGGACTGGTTCGATTGACCAACCTCATGAGTGGCATGCTTGATACGCATGAATTCATGGTGAAAGGCGGGAAGTTTGAGCCAGAACCTGCATTAGAGAAACTAAAAAAATGGGAAGGAAAATTTGATCGTCATATTATGGCTCCTCCATTTTTAGTAATGAGTTTAATCTCCTATTTGAAAGAAAATGGAATCAAGCTATCTCTGGATAAAAACAGCTTACTGATCACCGTGGGAGGCTGGAAAAGATATACAGGACAAATGATCTCTCAGTCAGACTTTAATAAAGCATGTATGACATATTTTGGAATTGAAAGCGGCCAAATTAGAGATACGTACGGTTTGACGGAATCAAATATTTTCTCAATAGACGATGAGTTTTCAGAAAAATATGTTGCTCCAATTGGACACTTTTCAGTAAGAAATATCGAAGATCCGTCAAGTGAAGTGGAAGATGGTGAAGTTGGTCGATTAGCTATCTATGACCCAATGGCCCTTTCCACACCGGGCTTTGTTTTAACTGAGGATTTGGTGAGAATTTTGCCAGGTAAGAGTAAATCTGGCCGAGGTGGGCAGCGATTTGAATATATTGGTCGCTGGACAGGCTCTACAGAGTTTGGTTGTTGCGCCGTTAATATTGACCGTCACCTGAATCAAAAAGATGCTGAAACAGTGGAATAATTAGGGAGAAAAGAATGTACAACAGTCTCATTGTTAGCCATTTCACGAAGCCGAAATTCACCGGAGAGATAGAAGCTGCAGAGGTGACTCTATCGGTAGGTAATTCAGTTTGCGGTGATAAGTTAGAAGTCCAAATTGAAACGAAAGACAACGTTTTTTCAAATGTAGCTTATCAGGCTTGGGGGTGTGCTACCTCTGTAGCAGCTGGTGATATTTTTTGTGATTCGATCTACGGAAAGAAACTGGAAGATATTGCCAAAAGGGACTGTTGTACCATTTCTAGCATGTTGGGTGAGCTGGAACCTTCACAATGTCATTGTGTGGATATTATGACTGAGCTCCACAAGCAGTTATTCGACTTCATTAAAAAGGTAAAAGAGCATGAGTAACTTTTACTTTGACTTTAATGCAACGACCCCGGTTTCTGAAGAAGTCGCAGAAGAAATGTTTTCTGTTAAGAATCAGTTTTCAAATGCTTCAGGCAGTAATGTTCAGTCAAAGATCTCTAAGGCGTTGATCACCGAGTCTAGATCGCATGTTGCCGAACTGCTCAATTGTGGGCCCGAATCTATATATTTTGTTTCAGGAGGCACTGAAGCGAATAATTGGGCTATTAAAGGTACACTGTTTAGACACATTGCCGAGCCTGGACATATTGTTACCACCTCTATTGAGCATCCCTCAGTGTTGGAATCGATAGCATATATGGTAAGAAACTTCGGGTTTGAAGCCACCTATGTATCGCCAAATGAGTCAGGTTATGTGGACGTTGAAGCCATCAAAAATGCTATTCGACCCAATACGCAACTCATCTCTATGATGTATGCAAACAATGAAACAGGTGTGCTTCAACCAGTAAAAGAAGTCCAGGATCTGGCTGAGCAGCGGGCAATAAAATTTCACGTTGATGCTGTACAGGCGGTCGGAAAAACAAAGGTTGACCTATCCGCACTGAACGCTGATTTCGTATCTTTCTCGGCTCACAAATTCAACGGTCCAAAGGGAATTGGTGGAATTTTTATCAAAAATGCACAAGACCTAGATCCACTGGTACACGGGGGCGGGCAGGAGTTTGGTCTCCGCTCAGGTACCGAGAACATAATGGCAATTGTTGGGCTGGGCAAGGCAGCACGTCTAAAAAATGAAAATATGGATTTAATAGAGGTGCGGAGCAAAAAGGTCAAAAAGATACTCATTGAAAGACTAATGAACTGGGGTCAGGCATTGTCCTTAAATGGTGCAACTACAGATGATAAGTCCCTATCAAATACATTAAATTTTTCGATAAAAGGTATTCGCGGCGAAGCTCTGGCTTTGCTGCTGGAAGTCAATTACGGAATTACTGTCTCTCTTGGTTCAGCTTGTAGCAACAACAAAGAGAAAAATTTGTCGCATGTCTTATTGTCCATGGGACTGGATGAACCGAGGATCCGTGCTGCTATCCGAGTAAGCTGGGGAGAGGGGGTCAACGAGTCTGATGCGGAGTATTTTATTGAGGCAGTAAAAGACTCCACTGAATTTCTCCTAAAAACTTGTTGCGGTATACACGACAAGAATATTGTTGCGACAGCTAACGTATAACACATTGTGTAGAGGATTTGTTGAATGTTAAGTTCTAATTGGTTTGTTTCGACAAAAACTGTAGAGAATCCGTGTCTCCGTTTATTTTGCTTTCCTTATGCAGGGGGGAATGCGTCAACGTTTCTCAGCTGGAGTAATATGATTCCTGCCAACGTTGAGCTGATTGCGATCCAACCACCGGGTCGTGCTGGTCGACTATTTGAGCCAGCTTTTTCTAGCATGGAGGGGTTAGTATCCAGCCTTGTTGATGAAATAAAAGAATATTTAGATGTCCCTTATATGATGTTTGGCCACAGTTTAGGGAGTCGTGTCGCGTTAGAGGTTGCCCATCAAATTAAAGCCAAAGGGTTTAATCAACCGAGTCATTTCTTTGCGTCTGGCAGTCGGTCTCCTAATTTGCCTGTGAGTGATATCCCTTTAAGTAAGCTCGGCGACGAGGAACTGATAGGCAAACTGAAAGAGATGAAAGATGAGCCGGATCCGTTGCTTGAGAATAAGGAACTCATGGCTTTGTTTTTACCTACTCTCAGAGCTGATTTAGCTATTGCGGATACTTACTCTGCTGGTGCTGATGTGCAGCTGCATTGTGAATTATCGGTTTTAAATGGACAGCTAGACACTGCGATACAGGAAATTGATATCGAAGGTTGGCGTGACTTTTTTTCCGGAAGCATGGATGCGAAACGATTTTCTGGTGGGCATCTGTTTGTCGATAATGCCTGTGATGAACTCTTTGGATATATTAATTCCGTTATTCAGACAACGTTAGATAGTCCATATGTAAAGTAAGCTTCGATTGATTATTATCCGATTAGCTTAGTAATCGTTCTATACCCATTTATTCAAAATCAAAACTTTCATTAGAGGATGATGTTTCGTCAACTACTGACGAGCCTATTCCTCTATTTTTAAATTTAAATAAATTTTTAACTCAAGGATGACTCAAATGAATCCCATTCCACAAAACAAAACGCTGCTTGGATATATTGAGTACTGGTCTACACAGTCACAAAACAAGGCATTTATTAATTTGCCAAGCAGAGGTGAAGAATATGTTTGTTATGACTATGAAGAATTTTATGGAAAGATTTGCAATGTAGCTTCCTACTTATCCGAGCACTTTAAACCCGGGGAAAGGATGCTGTTGCTGGCTTCGAAAAATGAGCAGTTCATGCTGAGTTTTCTGGGGTGTATGTTAGCTGGTCTGGTACCAGTACCCTGTAACTGTCCGCGGGAGGGTGCAAAACAGTGGTCTAGGTTGGCCGCTATTATTGAAGATGCAGATGTGTCAGCTATTTTAGGAGAAAATGACTATCTAGATAAAATGTTTGTCTGGATAAAATCTCAATCCTTTTATCAAGGACACATTAAAAAAATCCCTTTTGAGGGTTTAGTAAAAAGTAAGAATACTATTGAAAAACCATGGTTAGACTTAGCAGGTCATGAAAGTGATATTGCTTTTATCCAATATACCTCTGGCTCAACCGGGAGCCCCAAAGGTGTCATGGTTACACATGATAACCTTGTTAAAAACATGGAGCTAATCAGGCAGAGTTTTTGTCTGGGACAAGATAGTGTGTCGGTTTCTTGGCTGCCACTTTTCCACGATATGGGGTTGATCTCAGTTTTATCTGTACTTTATTCGGGGGGAAGCAATGTGCTTATGCTCCCAATTAACTTTATCCGCCACCCTTTGAAATGGTTGGAAGTAGCTACAGAGTTCAAAGCCACTCATCTGGGCGGGCCAAATTTTGCGTATGAACATTTGCTGACAAACTTGAGTGATCAAGACATTGGCCATATCGATTTATCTACTGTTAAGACCATGTTTAATGGCTCCGAGCCCATTTCAGCCACGGTGGTTGAAGAATTTGTTACTGCCTTTAAAAAATATGGCTTAAACGAAGATGTATACCGTCCCTGTTATGGTATGGCTGAAGTAACGTTACTGGCCACAATCAGTGATATCGGATTGAGATATGTAGAAAAAACAAATGATGGAAGGATAAAGGTCCTGGATAAGGCAAAACTTGGAGCGCACGTATCTTGCGGATCAACCGATCAATGGGTGCAGTGCCGAATTGTAGATCCAAACACTTTTGAAATATGCAAAGAGGGGCAGGAAGGTGAAATCTGGCTAAGTGATGACAGTATATCTCCAGGCTATTGGAATAAAGGTGACGTTAATGAATTAACATTTGGTGTTGAATTAAAAGGCTGCCAACAAAGAAGATACTTGCGTACCGGAGATTTAGGATTTGTGCATGACAAACAGTTGTATGTTACAAACCGTATCAAGGACGTCATCATTATCCGTGGTAGAAACTATTACGCACAAGACATAGAACGAGCAGCAGCTATTTCGCATGATGGGCTTCATTTTGGTGGAGTTTACGCTTTTGCTATAAATAGCGAACATGGTGAACTGTTGACGGTATTGTGTGAAGTAAGTAATAAAGATCTTAAAAGCTTTAATCTGCAAAATGTATCGCGACTTATAAAAAGAGAAGTCGCTGAAACATTTGAAATCAATGTGGAACAAGTACTCTTTGTTACCCAGCGTTCGCTACCTAAAACATCCAGTGGAAAAAAACAGCGTAGTCTAGCGAAACAAATGTTCTGTGACAACAACTTGCAGTTCATTAAGTTTGATAAGGATCAGGCGCCGCATACACCGACAATCACCCCGACTATCGAAGATAACGATTTTCGAACTCTGATAGAGGTTATTGCAAACACGCTCAAAATCGAAGTTACTCAAATTAACTGTAATTGTTCGCTGATCGAGCTCGGGATGGATTCGTTAAAAGCTGCACTTCTTTCACGTGAAATTGAAAATGTTTTCGGTGTGGAAGTGAACTCCTATGATTTAATTTCATGTGATGATGTGGTGGCCTTAAATAGTTTTATTCAGTCAATCGAGAATAAAGGCAATACACAATCACTCATACCAACCGTAAAGAACGCGCTCTATGAACCATTTGAACTGACTGATATGCAACAGGCCTATTTTGTAGGCAGTAAGGAAATGTACAATCATGGAGGTCATTCCTTACATACGTATCTGGAAATTGACGGTGACATAGATATTGGAAGGTTCATCGATTCGTGGTCAGAAATTATCAAACGCCACCCCATAATGAGAGCGCAATTGACATCTGATTCTAAGCAGCAAATTCTCTCCGATGCTCAGGATTTTCATCCGATTGTTAATGATTTCAGTGATCTGTCATTAGAGATAAGGAACGCTCAGCTTAGTGAAATTAGAGATCAGATGGCCAATCAGTCATTCGAACTGACTAAGTGGCCATTCTTTGATATCAGATTTTCTATTCTTTCGAACGCTCTGACCCGTCTGCACCTAAGTATTGATGGCATTTTCCTGGATTTTAGAAGCTTTCAGTTGCTGTTTAATCAAGTTATTCAGCGGTATCAGGGGAAGGTTAGCCATTTTCAGCAACCGCCTTTGCAATTTAGTGACTATTTGAGCTTTTTAGAGGGCGTAAAGCGTAGCGCTCAATATGCTGAGTCTATCGATTTTTGGAAGGAGAAGATTCGAAGCCTACCTGCCGCACCAAAGCTGCCACTCACATCTCAAAAGAAAGCAACTTCTGGCCATCGAATTGAAAGAAAGCAGCTCCATTTGTCAATTGACCAATTGAATAACATTGATCGGTTCAGCAAACAGTTCGAAGTTACGAAAGCGGCGATTATGCTTGCCGCATTCTCCGAAGTTATCAGTCGTTGGAGTGAAAACAAGCACTTTACGCTTAATGTTCCTTTGTTCAATCGTCCGACAGGAAGGAACGATTTTAATGCGACGTTGGGTAACTTTTCATCATTCTTGCTTATTGAGTCCGATCATAGTGAGCCATCAAACTTTATTACTCGGGCAAAAGCTATTCAAGAAGAGATGCACCGATGTCTGCGCCATAGCCAGGTGAGTGGAATTGAAGTTGTCCGGTTGCTTACCCGTGAAACGGGTCAGGTGCTTGAAAACGGCTTCCCTGTTGTATTCACTCATTTGCCAAGCGGCATTGAAGAGTGGGATGTTGGCCTGCTTTCAGATATTGAAGACAACCTCGGTATAATTAACTACAACATTACCCGAACACCACAGGTGTGGCTGGATAACCAAATTTGGTATACCAGCAAAGGGATTACGATCAATTGGGACAGTGTAGCGCACCTTTTCCCAGACAGGTTGGTTGATGACATGTTTAGCGTTTATCGAGACATACTGTTTGCCCTGGCAAATAGTGAGGACAGCTGGACGACAACCGAGTCTCTCTACCAGATCCCCTGTACCGATCCGGCAAAAACTGATTGCGACTTCATTGATGCCTCATTGCTACCGGCCCAAAGCGTATTGCAAAAGATCGTGGACAATGTGAACACTCATCCGGAAAAGGCAGCAATCGTTTTTGAAGAGAAGGAAACGACCTACCAGGAACTACTTCAATCTGCACTAACACTGAGTGCTGAATTATCGCGTTTAGATGCATTGGAGGGTAATGAGCCAATTGTGGCGATAGCCATTGCTAAGAGCGATCTTCAGGTTGTTAGCGCTCTGGGAATTTTATTTGCGGGTGGTGCTTACGTCCCCATCGACACCTCACTTCCTCACTCGCGTATCCAGTACATGCTGGAAAACTGCCAGTGCAATACGGTGATAACGACCAAAGCAGATACTACGTCGCTATATGACGAATTAGGCTGCAAAACGGTGTTTGTTGAAGATCTGCTTGCTGGAGGTCTGGCGCGCTTTGCTTCACCGGTTTTCCCGCAGGATGAAAAGTTGGCGATGGTTATTTACACCTCTGGCACCACTGGCAAGCCCAAGGCTGTCATGGTGGAGCACGGAAATTTGAATCATTTAGTAGCAAGCACGAATTTATTGTGGGAGATAAACAACACTGATGCCTGCTTAGCCGTGACTAACCTGTTCCATGATTTGGCTACGTACGATATTTTTGGCTTGTTGGCTGCGGGAGGAAAAATCGTAATGCCTACTCCAGAGCAGCGGAGAGACCCTTCTCAGTGGCACAGTTTGATGAATACCCATGGAGTCACTTTCTTTAACTCGGTGCCATCAGCATTTGAGATGTACCTAAGTTACTTGAAAGGCTGTCAACAAGGTCCAAGTAAACATCTCAGAACCGTTGCATTGGCCGGGGACTGGATTTCGATTGATCTGGTCAGAGAACTACAATCACATTCAGCCGATATTTCTCTTATTTGCTCTGGAGGCCCGACAGAAACCACCGTTTTCAATATTTGGCACAAAATCAGCAAGCCAGCGTCAGACTATGAAAAAATTCCTTACGGGAAACCTTATCCCAACAATCATTACACAATAGTGGATGCAAATGGACGCGAATGTCCGCTGTATGTCGTCGGTGAGATGGTGTGTTCGGGGGTACATGTTTCGAGGGGGTACCTGAATAATCCTCAGGCGTCTTTACAATCGTTTTTTGTCAGCGAAGAGGACAATCAATCTCGCTGTTATCGAACCGGAGACATGGGATATAAATCAAGCGATGGGAATGTCTATATCGTTGGCAGAAAGGATAATCAGGTCAAGATCCATGGATACAGAATCGAGTTGGATGAAATCGAATTTACCGTCGAACGAGAATTACCATTCATAGACAGATGCATTGCCAAAGTCATCGGAGAGAATAACAACCGCACCCTGGTTCTTTTCTATGCGTTGAACCAAGCGGGTTCTAACGACCAGAATCAGCGCCGCCTGCTTGAGACTAAAGATGCAAACATCATAGAGAAAAACCCAGATAGTCAAACTGTCATGGAAATAAAGCGCTCCATCAGCAATCACCTACCGGTGCAGATGGTGCCTAAACGTTACTTTGAAGTTGATGCTTTTCCTCTTACACAAAACGGGAAAGTAGATAGAAGCAAATTGCTAGTATCTGATGTACAAAAAGAAGTGAATGTACAGATAGTATCGAAGGTTTCTGATACAGAACAAAAACTTCTTTCTCTGTGGAGAACGGAGCTGGGTAACAATGATATTAATATTGATGATAACTTTTTTGCGGTAGGAGGGGACTCTGTAAAGCTTGTTAATCTGCATGCCAAGATTGCGAGCAGTTTTTCTGTCGAGATTAAGCTCGTTGATTTATTCGGACTTTTCTGTGTTAGAGATCTAGCGGCTTTTATCGACCAATGCCCTAAATCTGAATAGAAAAATCCTTGTAACTGGCCGGGCTGATGGACTTACATCGGCCCAGTTTGTTCAACCGGTTACTTATCCTTGGCAAGGATATTTATTGTTGACTTTAGACTATAGACCATAGATTAGGTTGTAAATGTTGACCTGTTATTGGGGTATAGATTACTTGCAGGGAAGAGAGTGTCATGAGCCTACAAAAGATAATTCAATGGGAAGTGGAATCGAAATACAGTAAATGGGTGATGCTACTAGTTTTGGCGTTTATTCTTGTATTTTGTTTGGGTGTGAAAAAGCTTACTTTTTCAGCTGACTATAAAACGTTTTTTGACGAAGATAATCCAGAGCTTATTCAGCTTGAAGAACTTCAGAATACATATTCAAAGACTGATAATGTTTTTGTCATGATTGCGCCCGCAAATGGAGATGTTTTCACTACTGAAACCATTTCACTGATTCACCAGCTCACGCAGGAATTTTGGCAAATCCCATATTCATCAAGAGTGGATTCAATCACTAATTACTCCAATAGTTCTGCCATGGAAGATGACATTCTCATCGAGGAGTTTGTTTACGACCAGTCTGATATTACGCCAGAACTTGTGGAGTATATGAAAGACGAAGTGTTAAAAGAGAAAGATCTACTTGGGAAGATAGTGACAAACTCGGGTCAGAATACGGCAATAAACATCTCTATCAACTTACCAGGTCTAGATATAAAAAGTGAAACCGAAGAAGTCAATGAAGTGGTGTGGCAGGTAATTTCAAAGTATCAACAGTTGAATCCTGAACACGCGTTCTATGTCAGTGGTTTGGTGATCATGAATGGCGCTTTTATGGATATTGCGCAGAAAGATCTTGCGACCTTGATTCCTGCGTTAATGCTGTTTGTTCTTGTTGTAGCCGGATACATTATCGGCTCCGTAAGAGCTGCCCTCATTATTATGGCGGTAGTGGTTCTTTGCTTTACAGGGGCACTTGGTTTAGCTGGCTGGACAGGCATCAAGTTATCATCGCCCTCGGTTTCTGCACCAATTATTATGTTCACAATTATTGTCGCTTCTTCGATCCACCTTATAACATATGTAAAAACAAGACGTGTTGAAGGTGCATCTGCTCCAGTCGCGACGCTTGATTCGTTTGAAAAGAACTTGAAACCAGTTTTGCTGAGCCATGTGACCACAATTGTTGGCTTCCTGGCTATGAACAACGGTAGCTCTCCGCCATTTAGAGATCTCGGTAATATCGTCGTGATGGGCGTATCACTGTCTTTGTTACTAACTTTGACTTTTCTTCCTTTCTTATTGTCTCGTGTTGATATTTCTCAGCGTCCATCCTTACTTGGTAGAACGCGCTCCTTTTCTCAGGCTCTCGCTGAGGTCGTTATCGATTACAGGCGAACAATCATCATATTGTCAGTTCCCTTAAGCCTATTTGTGCTTGTTGCCGGATTTCAGAATGAACTGAATGACAACTTAGTGGATTACTTTGATGAAACGGTAGAGTTTCGACAGCATGCAGATGAAGTAGACAAACACTATTCAGGTATATCGAACATAGATTATTCCATTGAAACTGGCGAAGAAGACGCAATTTTTGAAAAAGATGTACTCAAATTTGTGGAAAAATTTGAAAGCTGGTTAACACAACAGCCTGAAGTGGTTGCGGTAGACAGTGTTTTGCATCGAATCAAAGATTTGAATAGATTGATGAATAATAATGATGATGCTTACTACAAGGTACTGGATCAAAAATCACATAATGCGCAAAGTTTCCTTTTATACGAAATGTCACTTCCTTTTGGCCGAGATGCCAGCAACATGGTGGCAATTGATAAATCAAGTCTTAAAGTTACCGCAAGACTGAGAAACCAGAGTTCTCAACAAATACTCGACTTTGAGGAAAAAGTGTCATTGTGGCTTGATGAAAACAAGATCCAACGCGTTGATGTTAAGTACTCCAGTCCATCCCTGATTTTTTCCAATATTGGCCAGGATAATATCAGTAATATGCTGAATGGTGCATTTTTTGCGCTCTTGATTATTTCATTTGGGCTTGTCTTTATCTTTCGTTCTTTTTGGGTCGGTTTAAGCAGCCTTCTTCCCAATATTCTTCCAATAGCAGCAGCATATGGTGTGTGGTACCTTTTGGACGGTCAAATTTCAATGGGACTTGCCAGCGTAGCCGCGATGACGATTGGGATCGTTGTCGACGATACAGTTCATTTTTTCTTTCAGTATCTCAACGGATTAAAAAATGGTTTGTCCCGTGAGGAGGCGGTTAGAGAAACCTTCAGAAACACCATGTCTGCCATTATCATTAGCTCACTACTCCTTGTGGCAGGGTTTATGCTTTTAATATTGTCCTCCTTCCAAAAAAATGCAGATATCGGACTGTTAACGAGCATCACCATACTTATTGCTTTGTTTTTTGATATTTTCATGTTACCTGCATTAGCAGTAACATTTACCAAGAGAAAAGAGAAAATAGCATCGGTTTTCAGTGCGACGTCGCATTAAATTATCCCAGTGATGCCGTAGTAATTATTTCAGTTCGGGTAAATTTGAACCTGTAAAAATGAAAATAAAATTGCTTCAGAGATGGCGGTTTGTGTGTTTTCACGTAATGATTGCGGCTTCTTGTTTACTAAGGTAAATGATGGATTCCATTAATTATACGCCTGATAAGACATTGATAATCTCCACGACGACCATAAGGACAAATCATAATGCAATATGATTCTCGTCCCATGTATAAGTTTTATCAATGTTTGTTTCATTGAAGTGTTTGATGTTTCCCTAAGATGTGAACGGTTGGCCTTTGACATTGGTTATAACTCTAAGGTTTAAGCTCCATTATGTTTAAAACAAGGAGTGCTTATGTTTCGGATTGGGGATTTGGCGGCTCGCTGTAACGTGAGCAAAGATACGATACGTTTTTATGAAAAAAAGGGACTACTCGATTCGCCGTTCAGGAGCGAATCTGGCTACAGGCTATATACGAATCAAGAAGAACGTCATTTAAAGTTCATTATTCGTGCTAAGAGTGTAGGTTTTACTCTGCGCGAGATACAAGAGTTACTCTCTATCCGCTTAGAGCCAGATGATTTTACTTGTGCTGAAGTAAAGAGTATTGCTGACAAAAAAATACAAAAATTGGAGGCAAGGATTCGCGAGATTGAATCTTTCAAAAACTCGTTAACCAGACTGAGTGATACATGTTGTGGTGGTAGTGAAAATGCCTCGAATTGCTCAATTTTAGATAGGCTCGAAAGTTAAAATATTTTCATAACTTCAAATATATACAAATGATTAAGTGAGGTCACAGCATGACTTTTAAATCTATTCAAGTGGCACTGGCGCTATTTAGCTTGATACCTTTCTCCCTGAGTGCTCAGTCTGAAGAGGAAAGAGGCCTATCTATTGCTAAAGAACAAGTAGCAAGAAATCAAGGATGGGTAGATTCTGTGTCTGCGGTTGAAATGACATTGGATAACGGGAATGGTGAGACTTACTCTCGAGAGATAGCCATCCTTTCCTACGAAGGGGATGAAGTGGGTGATAAAAGTCTCATTACGTTTAATAAACCTCTTGATGTTAAAGGTGTGTCCTTACTTACGTATTCAAAAATCAACGACCCTGATGACCAATGGATATATCTTCCCTCTGTTAAACGAGTAAAAAGGATCAGCTCTAAAAACAAATCTGGACCATTTATGGGGAGTGAGTTCTCCTATGAAGACATGGCTTCATTTGAGCATCAAGAATATTTTTACCGATATTTAGGTGAGAAAAATATTAACAATAAAGATGTTTATCTAGTAGAGCAAAAGCCAAAAGACAAAAACTCTGGTTACTCAAAGCGAATTGCCTGGGTAGATAAAACGGAATATATCGTACTTAAGATGGAGTTTTACGATCGTAAGGGTGTACTACTTAAAACACTTACTTACGATAACTACCAGGAGCACTTATCTAAAATATGGCGTGCCCATACCATGGTGATGGAAAACCATCAAAATGGGAAAATCACCACCTTGAACACACAAAACCTGACATTTAATAACGGGCTTGAAGAAGGGGACTTTTCTCAATCCAGCCTGAAGCGCACACGTTAAGGGGGACGGTGTGAGAAAAACGAGTTGGGCGGTTGCGCTGGTCGTGTTACCTGTTGTCTTTGGCTTTAAAGTAAGTGCGGAAGTGTTCGAATTTGAGGGGGAAATGGCGTTTGAACATCGCCAGTATTTTCAATCCGGCACTATCGGTCAGAAGAAATCGCAATTTTCCGTTGCATTGGAACCCGAGTTTTTTTGGCAAACCGAGGAAGGGAATACCAGCTTCACCCTTGTTCCATTCTTTCGTGCTGACGCACTCGATGATGAGCGAACCCATGCGGACATTCGAGAGGCCTTGCTGCTGTATTATCAAGACCACTATGAGCTCCGGGTTGGTGTGGGAAAGTTTTTTTGGGGTGTGACCGAGTCACAGCACTTGGTGGATGTAATAAACCAAACGGATTTGGTTGAATCTGTTGATGGTGAACATAAACTCGGCCAGCCAATGATGAGTGTTGGCATTGAGTCGGATGTCGGCATGTTGGATCTCTATCTTCTCCCTTATTTCAGGGAAAGAACGTTCAGTAGCTCGGATGGCCGGTTGGCCATTCCTGGTATGGCAGGCCAGCCTGTCCGGTACGAATCCAATCATAAAGAATGGTATCCCGGTGTGGCGGGGCGGTACTCTACAACGTTGGAGGATTGGGACGTCGGATTAAGTGGGTTTCATGGTACAAACCGCGATCCCTATTTCCTGTCAATGTCCGGTTCAAGCGCTGAGGTTTCGCCTTACTATGCATTGATGACGCAGTTTGGATTCGATGTCCAAGCTATATTTGGTGACTGGCTTTGGAAAGCAGAAGCGATTCGCAGATACAGTTTGGACACCTACACTGCGGCGACCGGCGGTTTTGAGTTTACTTTTATTGGTATTGTCGACTCGCAGTCAGACCTGGGGTATTTGTTGGAGTACTTATATGACAGTCGAGGGACAAGTGCACCCGTTGCGGGCCAAAACGATGTGTTTGCGGGATTGCGTTGGGCACTGAATGATATTGACGGTACTGAGGTACTCGTTGGTGGAACCCTTGATCTTGATAACACAGACTCCATGTCTTTGCGCGTAGAAGCCAGTGGTCGATTTAGTAATGAATGGAGTTGGTCGTTAAACGGATGGCTGTTTGACAGTGAAACGGAAAATGATCCGCTTGCCGCTGTAAAACGGGATGATTTTTTCGAGGCGTCAGTGAGGTGGTATTTCTGACTGGAGAGCTAACCCACAAGACCAGCGGTTTAACACTGGGCTCAGTGACGTAATGCCAACACTTAAATAAGCGTGATTTGCCGCTCCTCGTCCTGTGAGGGAAAGATAGGGGCCAAGCAAGGTAATTCGATGTGCTGTCTTAAACACTTGTAAAAATGTTCTGCCAATTCTGGCGCTTCGATATTATCAGCCGTGTGGATCATCAAATAAGGCGATTTCCCTTCACTGATCCATTGCGGGATTTTTTTTGTCCAATTGGCAAAAAAAGCATCATTTCGTTCCAATGTCGGATCACCGATAAACCGAACCATTGGGTTGTCGGCGGTGGCAATCGCATGAACAGGAACGCGGGGTTTTTCTTTTTGGGCATGAATGAGGGCCTCTGTATTTGCCGAAACCGCAAACACAGGGCGGCTGTCCATGATGGTCCGGTTGGCGTTTCGCTCAATCAATAAGGCGTTCAATGCCCGCTCGTTGTCACTTTTGTCGAAAAATGCAGGGTGACGGACCTCAACACCGCAGGTGAATTGTCGTGGCATTGCCAATAGAAACTTGTCAAGATCATCCAGGTGGTCTGGTCCGAATGCGGCGGGAAGTTGAATAGTCCACATCCCTATGCGTTCATGTAACGGTGCCATCAGGGCCAAAAACTCAGTCACCATCGCATCAGTATGGCGCAGCATCAGTTGGTGGGTTATGGCTTTTGGGAACTTGAAAGTAAAGCGAAACGTGTCACTGGTGGCGGCTTTCCAGTTGGCGACTGTTGCAGGTGAAGGGCTTGCATAAAAGGTCGTGTTGCCTTCTACCGTATTGAAGACTTGCGCATACCGGGCTAGCCGTTCGCCAACTTTTGTACCAACAGGGTAAAATTTCCGTTTCCAGTCGTTGTGTGACCATTGGGTCATGCCAAGTCTAAGTGGGGGAGTGGGGGTGGCAGCAAGTGTCTGGGGCACAGCGTCTTCCTGTTTTAATCCTTTCTGTACGCTATTTTGCTCATCATGAATAGTCATGGTCAATACGTGCTTGTTTTTTGCTCACTTGAGTGGTTTTCTTCGATTCGGAGAGTTCTGATTTCCCGCAGGCTCAAATTTTCCTTTATAATGCGCCGTCTTTTTGAAATATTCAGACTTTGGCTGTTTGTTCTCAATCAGCGGAAGCCAGCAGACTCTTCTGCAAACCAACATTCGAGACTTTGCGCTTTACGGCGTGAAAGGACAGTAAGCAACAGATCGGGAAATTCATATGCGCACCCAATATTGTGGTCACCTGAACAAAGCCCTCGCAGGGCAAACTGTAGAACTATGCGGCTGGGTTAACCGTCGCCGTGATTTAGGCGGTCTTATCTTCATTGATATGCGTGACCGTGAAGGTGTCGTTCAGGTAGTTGTAGACCCGGATATGAAAGATATCTTCGAGGTTGCTAACCAACTGCGTAACGAATTCTGTATCAAGATCACCGGTGAAGTGCGTCTGCGCCCTGACAGCCAAATCAACAAAGGTATGGCAACAGGTGAAGTAGAAGTGCTGGCTCGCGGCGTTGAGATCATCAACCGTGCTGCGCCACTTCCACTGGACTTCAACCAAAACAACTCTGAAGAGCAGCGCCTGAAGCACCGCTACCTGGACCTGCGTCGTCCTGAAATGAGTGACCGCATTAAGCTGCGTGCAAAAGCGTCGAGCTTTGTTCGCCGTTTCCTGGATGACAACGGCTTCCTGGACATCGAAACGCCAGTACTGACCAAAGCGACCCCAGAAGGCGCGCGTGACTACTTGGTACCAAGCCGCGTTCACAAAGGTAGCTTCTACGCGCTGCCTCAGTCTCCACAGCTGTTCAAACAGCTGCTGATGATGTCTGGTTTTGACCGTTACTACCAAATCGTTAAGTGTTTCCGTGACGAAGACCTGCGTGCAGACCGTCAGCCAGAATTCACCCAAATCGATATCGAAACCTCGTTCATGAACGCAGAACAAGTGCGCGAAGTGACTGAGCGTATGGTTCGTGACATGTGGCAAGAGCTGCTTAACGTTGACTTGGGCGCTTTCCCACAAATGACTTTCGCTGAAGCGATGCGTCGTTTCGGTTCTGACAAACCAGACCTGCGTAACCCGCTGGAAATGGTTGATGTGGCAGACCTGCTGAAAGACGTTGAATTCAAAGTTTTCTCTGGCCCAGCAAACGATCCGAAAGGCCGTGTTGCAGTTATCCGTGTACCGGGTGGTGCTGAGCTTTCTCGTAAGCAAATCGACGACTACACCAAGTTCGTTGGTATTTACGGCGCGAAAGGTCTGGCATGGGTGAAAGTGAACGACCGTGCAGCAGGCATGGAAGGCATTCAGTCTCCAGTGGCTAAGTTCCTGACGGAAGATGTGGTTAACGGCATTCTTGAGCGCACTGGCGCTGAGTCTGGCGATATCATCCTGTTCGGTGCTGACAGCAAGAAAGTGGTGACTGAAGCGATGGGAGCACTGCGTCTGAAGCTGGGTACAGACCTTGGTCTGACTGATACCAGCAAGTGGGCGCCACTGTGGGTTGTTGATTTCCCAATGTTCGAAGAAGACGACGAAGGTAACCTGCACGCGATGCACCACCCGTTCACGTCTCCACTGAACGTGTCTCCTGAAGAGCTGAAAGCGAACCCAGAGAGTGTAAATTCTAACGCTTACGACATGGTTCTGAATGGCTACGAAGTGGGCGGTGGTTCTGTTCGTATCCACAACCCTGAAATGCAAACGGCGGTATTCGACCTGCTGGGCATCGAAGCGGAAGAGCAAAAAGTGAAGTTCGGCTTCCTGCTTGAAGCATTGAAGTACGGTACACCGCCACACGCGGGTCTGGCATTCGGTCTTGACCGTCTTGTTATGCTGTTATGTGGCACCGAAAACATCCGTGATGTTATCGCGTTCCCGAAAACCACAGCAGCGGCGTGTTTGCTAACGGATGCCCCAAGCCTTGCTAATCCAGCAGCGCTTGAGGAACTGGCGATTGCGGTTACCGCAGCAGCTAAGAAAGAGGAAAACGACGCATAACCAGCATTAATTCCTTAGAAAATAAAGCCAGTTTATCTGGCTTTATTTGTTTCTAAAGGATGCTGATAAGTAGACAGATATGGGCTTTATCCCAGAAAGTTCATAGCTGTTTTGCTATAAATCCATGATTAAACAATAACGTCAGTGGTGTGTCGGCCGCTGATAGAGGAGTGAGAAATGGCAGGTCATAGTAAGTTCGCCAACATCAAACACCGTAAAGCAGCGCAAGATGCCAAGCGAGGAAAAATTTTCACCAAGCTGATTCGTGAAATTGTGGTGGCGACTAAAGAAGGCGGTCCTGAGCCAGAGAACAACCCTCGTTTGCGCGCTGCGATTGATAAAGCGCTGTCAAACAACATGACTCGAGACACAGTTAACCGCGCTGTTACGCGTGGTGCGGGTGGTGAAGGCGAAGAGAACATGGAAACCGTAATCTATGAAGGTTACGGTCCAGCAGGGACCGCAGTCATGGTTGAATGTATGACAGACAATCGTAACCGCACCGTTTCCGGTGTTCGTCATGCATTCTCTAAAGCGGGCGGAAACCTCGGCACTGACGGAAGCGTGAGCTACCTGTTCGATAAAAAAGGTGTCATTTCTTACGCACCAGGTCTGGATGAAGACTCAGTGATGGAAGCAGCACTGGAGGGTGGTGCGGATGACGTTGAGACTCATGAAGATGGTTCGATGGACGTTTACACAACACCTGCAGAATTTGGCGCAGTAAAAGATGCGCTGGATGCGGCTGGTTTTGAAGCACAAAACGCAGAAGTCACGCTTGTTCCCTCGACTAAAGCAGATTTGGACGAAACCACAGCACCTAAACTGCTTCGTCTGATTGATGCACTTGAAGATCTTGATGACGTTCAAGAGGTCTACCACAACGGCGATATTTCTGACGAAGTCGCAGCAACACTGGAATAATCATACGTGGCTATTATTCTCGGGATTGACCCGGGTTCGCGGATCACTGGCTACGGCGTGATCCGACATCAAGGCAGACATTTGGAATACCTCGGCAGCGGTTGTATTCGTACGGACTGTGAAGATTTGGCAGGACGATTGGGTCAGATTTATGCTGGTGTCAGTGAAGTGATTACCCAGTTTCAGCCGGATACTTTCGCCATCGAGCAAGTGTTTATGGCACGAAATGCTGATTCGGCACTTAAGCTGGGTCAGGCACGCGGAAGTGCCATTGTGGCCGCCGTCAGTGCAGGATTACCTGTTTCTGAATACGCAGCACGTTTGATCAAGCAGGCTGTGGTCGGCAAAGGCAGTGCAGATAAGAAGCAGGTTCAACACATGGTTGTTCATATGCTCAAACTTCCATCCACCCCTCAAGCCGATGCATCAGACGCCTTGGCTGTGGCGATTTGTCATGCCCATACCAACCACACACTGGTGGCGATGGCCGGGCAGGCGAAAAGTGCCAAGCGCGGACGCTATCGCTAGGTTGAGATCATGTCGAAGAAAGCAGCCAAATGGCTGCTTTTTTTATTTTTCAATCATCACGAATGTCTATTATCAAACTCCGCTGACAGTTATCACTAAATGGATTTGGTGTCTCAATCTTGGCGTGAATTTGATTAGAGAAATTCTCGCTCTTTTCTATCGTTGTTAATGGATATCGATATTTTGAACGGGGCCAAATATGAAATACCTTAAAACAGGCTTGTGTATCTTCATCGCATTTGTATTTATTCAATCGCTGTTCTTTAAGTTCTCTGGGTCACCGGAAACTGAGTTTATCTTAGGTACACTGGGTGAGTGGTCTGGGCAGGCTTGGTTCGGAAAATACGGCGCTTATATGGTAGGTATTGTGGAGTTGATAGCCTCGATTCTGCTATTTACCCGTTTTCACGCATTGGGTGCTTTTTTAGCAGTAGGTACTATGACGGGCGCGATTTTCTTTCACCTGTTTACACCAATCGGTGTTGCGCAACCAGCGTTTAATGAAGTAGGTGAGGTGGTCGGTAACGATGGCGGCACATTGTTTGTGATGGCATGTTTGGTCTGGCTGGCAGCCGCATTCTTGCTATACCAAACAAGAAAGGGTGACAGAGAAGAAGTCGATTAATCTCACTTTGCTCTCTCGCTGATAACCGCAACTTGTTGTAACGTGTTAGCCAGTCAGCAAAAAAGCGAGAGAGTCATTATCTTGTCAGAGACATATTCCCAACAATCTTCCAGCACGCGTTCAGTTCTAAAATGGATAGCGACATATTTATTGCCTTATCGGGGCAAAGTTATTGCCGCTGTATTTTTTCTCTTCCTTGGTTCCTTAAGCTGGCTGGCTCTTGGCCAGGCTGTGAAGCTTGTGGTCGATGAAGGCTTTCTTTCTGGCAATGCCACTGAGTTGAACAAATTAGTTTTGGTCATTCTGGGTATTACGGTTGTCAGCGGTTTTGCGACCTTCTGTCGTTTTTACCTGATGAGCTGGTTGGGCGAGCGCGTCAGTGCGGATATCCGAATGACGGTATATCACCATCTTCTGAAGCTCTCGCCTTCTTTTTACGCAAAAGAAAGAACCGGTGAAGTTATCAGTCGGTTTACCGCAGACACTACACTCCTGCAGACGGTAGTGGGTTCGAGCCTTTCGATGGCACTGCGTTCCGGCGTCTCTGTGATTGGTGGTCTAATAATGATGGCGTTCACCAGTATCACTTTAACAGGGCTAGTATTGCTGGCGGTCCCTGTGGTGCTGGTTCCCATTTTCGTATTGGGAAGAAAAGTGCGTCGATTGGCACGTGTGAGTCAGGACAGGGTGGCTGACCTTGGCGCTCATGTGGATGAAACGCTACACGAAATTCGTACTGTTCAATCATACAACCATGAAGATGCTGATGCACATCACTTCAATGGCCGTGTCGAGTCTGTTATGGATGCAGCCAAAATACGAATTCGCTATCGCGCAACGTTAATGGGGTCGGTGGTGTTTCTGTCTATTGTGGCCATTGTCTTGGTCACTTGGGTTGGTGCATTGAGCGTCTTGGATGGCTCATTGACCGCAGGCCAGCTGTCAGCCTTCATGTTTTATGCCTTGTTAGTGGCGGGTGGTGTGGCCACCATTGGCGAGGTAATTGGGGATATTCAACGCGCAGCAGGTGCGACTGAACGGCTGATTGAACTCTCACAAATGGAGCAGGATATTCAGGAGCCGCAGAGTCCGCGCCAATTGCCAGAACCGGTTTCCGGGGCTGTCCGTTTTGACAGCGTCTCTTTCTCCTATCCTGGTGACGAAAACCTCCCGGTATTTCATTCACTCTCTTTTGATGTGAAAGCGGGTGAGCGCATCGCGTTGGTTGGCCCAAGTGGGGCAGGTAAAAGTACGGTTTTTGCGCTGCTTCAACGCTTTTTTGATGTTCAGGAAGGGCACATTGATATAGATGGCGTCAGCATTTCAGACCTCTCAATTGAAACCTTGAGAGAGCAGTTTGCTCTGGTTCCGCAAGAATCGGTGATTTTCGCCACCACTGTGCTTGAGAATGTACGTTACGGTGTACCGGAATCTGGAGAAGAAGCTGTGATAGCTGCATGTAAGGCGGCGAGAGCACATGACTTTATCGTCGAGTTTCCTGACGGTTACCATACTGAATTGGGTGAGCGGGGAGTCCGTCTTTCGGGAGGCCAAAAGCAGCGAATATCTATTGCACGCGCGATATTGGCAGACCGCCCTATTTTACTGTTGGATGAGGCAACCAGTGCCTTGGATGCGGTCAGTGAGCACAAAGTGAAATCAGCGCTTGATGAACTGATGTCGCACAAAACGTCGATAGTGATTGCTCACCGTTTAGCAACGGTCGTCAATGCAGACAAGATACTGGTAATGGACAAAGGGCAAATTGTCGCGACGGGAACACATGATGAATTGATGGATTCTTCCCCACTTTATCGTGAATTCGCAGCCTTGCAGCTAGTATCTGTTAATGACGAAACACCGATGAAAATTGTCGGTGAATGACGGGTGAGTTCCATTACCGGATCGAGTGACTTTACAGATGGGCACTCAGTTCGATGCTGTTTTGAAAACAACTCGAAAGGAGAGGGCTCAATAGAGATAACCCTTGCCTTCCTTAAGAATTCTCCGCCAAAGTGATCTCAGTCTTAAAATTTGACGTTCCAACTACAGTCACTCACGTTTAGTGGAGTTGAGTATGTCGGAGCTAGCCATAGACCTGGCACGCATCCAGTTTGCGTTCACTGTGTCTTTTCACATTATCTTCCCTGCCTTTTCAATTGGGCTTGCAAGCTATATCACTGTGCTTGAAGCATTGCACTTGCGGACCAAACAACACCAATATCTCGAACTCTCCAAATATTGGACGAAGATTTTTGCGGTCACGTTTGGCATGGGTGTGGTGAGTGGTATCGTGATGAGTTACCAGTTCGGGACAAATTGGGGTGTCTTCTCCGACAAAACGGGCCCTGTGCTCGGCCCTTTGATGGGCTATGAAGTGCTTACCGCCTTTTTCCTCGAAGCGGGCTTCCTCGGCATCATGCTGTTTGGGCGCGAGCGTGTGGGTCCAAAACTTCACTTCCTGGCCGTTGCTGTCGTTGCTTTCGTTGCTTTCGGTACTTTGCTGTCCGCAACCTGGATTCTGTCCGTGAATAGTTGGATGCAAACCCCTGCGGGATTCGATTTTAACGACAAGGGCCAATTCGTCGTCACTGACTGGTTCGAAGTCGTATTTAACCCCTCTTTCCCCTATCGCCTCGTTCACATGGTCATTGCTGCTTACCTTACAACGGCTTTCATGGTGGCTGGCGTCGGTGCCTGGCATTTGTTGCGAGCACCACACAATGAGCTAGGGCGGATAAGCTTTTCCATGGGAATGTGGATGGCGGTATTGGTGACGCCTATCCAGATCGTCGCGGGCGATCTACATGGCCTTAATACACTGGAACATCAGCCAATGAAAGTGGCCGCTATGGAAGGGCATTTTGATACGCAGAAAGGTGCGCCACTTATCTTGTTTGGTATTCCGAATGAGGAAACTGAAACGGTTGACTACAAAGTCGAAATCCCCAAATTAGGCAGCATTATCCTGACCCATTCTGTTGATGGCGAAATTAAAGGCCTCAAGTCAGTCCCACCTGAAGAGAGGCCGCCCGTTGCTACTGTGTTCTGGAGTTTCAGAATCATGGTGGGCATTGGTTTCTTAATGTTGGGCATGGGACTGGTGTCGCTGTGGCTTCGCTATAAGAAAACCCTATACGAAACGCCTTGGTTCCTCCGAACCTGCGTGTATGCCGCGCCTTGCGGGTTTTTAGCGATATTAGCGGGTTGGGTGACCACAGAAGTGGGGCGTCAGCCTTATACCGTATACGGATTACTTAAAACGTCGGAGTCCGTGTCACCGATTGATGCCAGTGCCGTTGGTGCATCCCTCGCCGTGTTCGTGGTGGTGTACTTCGTGATATTTGGTGCGGGTATCTACTACCTATTGAAACTGATGAGAAAATCGCCGACCAAGTATGAGCAGGATTTGGATGGGCGTATTGTTACTCGACTTTCACATGGTAACTCGAGCAAAGATATTACCGTGAATCCGCAGCCCGCCTCAGGTAAGGAGTCATAATGGATTACGCAGTTATCTGGGCGGTGATAATCGCTTTTGCAGTATTTGCTTATGTCATTCTTGATGGCTTCGACCTTGGTGTTGGCATACTGTTTCCTTCGCTCAATGATGACGAAAAAGATGCCGCAATGAACTCCATCGCACCGATTTGGGATGGTAATGAAACCTGGCTGGTACTAGGTGGGGGAGGACTGTTTGCGGTCTTCCCTTTGGCGTATGCCATCATCATGCCTGCTGTCTATGCGCCAATTATTGCGATGTTAATCGGACTCATATTTCGTGGTGTCGCGTTTGAATACCGTTACCGTACCAAAAAAGGCCGTTACCTCTGGGATTGGTCTTTCGCAGGTGGCTCGATGGTGGCGACGTTTTCTCAAGGGATGATACTCGGGACTTTGCTTCAAGGAATTGAAGTCGCAGACAGACAATACGCTGGGGGCTGGTTTGACTGGCTGACGCCTTTTTCCCTTTTTTGTGGTCTAGCAGTAACGGCGGGATATACCTTGCTTGGTGGCTGCTGGCTCCTTATAAAAACCACTGGTAGTATCGAAGAGAAGCTATTCATAAAGTGTAAAAAGCTCTCCTTGCTCTTCCTGGGCGCGATAGGTGTGGTGAGCGTTTGGTTGCCATTTATTTCAAGTGACATTGCCGCGAGATGGTTTACTTTCCCGAATGCCGCCGGCTTTTTCCTTATCCCCGCCATTTCAGCGCTTGCGGCCTATCAACTATGGAATGCGTTAAGTACGCGAAGAGCTGGTGCGGCTTATTGCTGGACTCTGGTCATTTACCTGATGGCGTTTGCTGGCTTTGCTATCAGCATCTTCCCTTATATGGTGCCAAGAGCGGTGACACTCTGGGATGCCGCCGCGCCAGATAACAGCCTGATTTTCTTGTTTGCTGGAGCCGTGGTTCTTCTGCCAATTATCATCATTTACTCTGCGTATTCCTATTGGGTGTTCCGCGGTAAGGTTAGAGCAGACGAGGGATACCATGAATAAACTAAGCAAAGCTTTTACGTGGTTTGTCGGATTATGGATAGCAGGTGTACTGGCTGTGAGTGCGCTCGCTTATTTCATTCGCTACACCATGCAGTGGGTAGGATTAGTCTGATCGCATACCCATTTCAGGTACTCGCTGGGCTTTAAAACTGGATATCTATCCAGTTGTTCATTATTCTAATCACAATTATTAGCAACAATTTGAGTTTTGATTGTGATTGGCCGATTACGCGGAATTTTGCTTGAAAAGCAACCCCCTGAAATCCTATTGGAAGTTAATGGCATAGGTTACGAAGTCAGTATGCCCATGAGCTGCTTCTACGAACTGCCAGAAGCGGGTGAAGAAGCGATTGTCTACACACATTTTGTGGTTCGTGAAGATGCACAGTTGCTTTATGGATTCAATACCACCATCGAGCGCGCCCTATTCCGTGAAGTGATAAAAGCCAATGGGGTGGGTCCGAAGCTGGGCCTCGCAATTCTTTCTGGTATGACGGCTACACAATTCGTTGACAGTGTAGAACGTGAAGATGTCTCGACACTGGTCAAAATCCCGGGCGTAGGTAAGAAAACGGCAGAGCGCCTGGTGATTGAAATGCGCGATCGCCTTAAAAACTGGCATGCCTTTGACCTTTTTACACCTCATGCAGATGCTGCAGCCCGTCGCGCGGCGAGCAATGAAACCGTCGTTGTTGCATCTAATGATCCGAAAGATGAAGCGATCAGTGCACTTATCGCGCTCGGTTACAAAGCTGCGCAGGCTGAGAAAGTGGTCAAGCAAGTGGCCGTTGATGGCATGAAGAGCGAAGCGATTATCCGTGATGCGCTGCGTTCAATGGTCTAACAGGGTGATTTGGAATGATTGAAGCTGATCGACTGATGAGCACGGTACCCCCGAGCCGTGAAGACGACGTCATTGACCGCGCCATTCGACCCAAGATGCTGTCGGATTATCAAGGTCAGGATCACGTCCGTAATCAAATGGAAATCTTTATTCATGCGGCACGTAAACGTGAAGAAGCCCTCGATCACTTGCTAATTTTTGGGCCTCCGGGTCTGGGTAAAACCACGCTGGCAAATATTGTCGCCAATGAGATGGAAGTGAACATTCGCACGACCTCAGGCCCTGTGTTGGAAAAAGCAGGAGACTTGGCTGCACTTCTGACCAATCTTGAGCCAAACGATGTGCTCTTCATCGACGAAATCCACCGTTTGAGTCCGGTCGTCGAAGAAGTCCTATACCCAGCAATGGAAGACTATCAACTGGATATCATGATTGGCGAAGGTCCGGCGGCACGCTCCATCAAAATCGATTTGCCTCCCTTTACGCTGGTGGGGGCGACGACTCGGGCAGGCTCTCTGACTTCGCCACTGCGTGACCGCTTCGGGATTACTCAGCGCCTCGAGTATTACAACATTGCTGATCTTAAGGGCATTGTTCAACGCAGCGCGAATTGCCTGAATCTTGATATGGATGAAGAAGGAGCATTTGAAATCGCTCGTCGTGCCCGTGGAACACCACGTATTGCAAACCGTCTTCTTCGCCGCGTTCGTGACTATGCGGAAGTCAAAGCAGATGGTCGAATCAATGCAAATGTGGCCTCGAAAGCCTTAGATATGCTAGATGTCGACAACCAGGGCTTTGACTATATGGACCGCAAATTGCTCACCGCGATTATCGAGAAGTTTGATGGCGGTCCTGTGGGATTGGACAACCTCGCTGCGGCAATTGGCGAAGCCAAAGACACGATTGAAGATGTGCTTGAACCTTATTTGATACAACAAGGTTACCTACAACGTACACCACGAGGGCGTATCGCAAGTCAGCGCGCTTATCTTCATTTTGGTTTTGATATGCCTGAGTGACAAAAGGTTACTATCCGCTTCTTTTCAAAGGCTGGCTTCTTGCCAGCCTTTGCTATTTTTTCCCTCTGAACAATACTTCTAGTGCAATAAGTTCGTGCCAGTGGGTCGCAGGACGTAGCGCTTGCTCACTAGCGTTTTGTTTTGATCTGGATCTTGAATTCAAACGATTTGAACAACCGAAGTTGATTATTTTGACAGCAATCAATGTGTGATTGCTTCAAATGCTTTGAAGCGCATCGCGAGAATGTTTAGTATTAGCTGGCACTATATTAGGAGATGCTTAACAGAATCCTAACCAGTGCGGCACATTCGTGCAACATAAAAAGGGATGGCTGTTTACACGGTCCCCGTAGGGAAGCTCAGTGAAGCGCGGGCTATAAGGCTCGCAGGTGATTAAGCATTTACTTAACGATACGTAAGTGTCGTGCGTCAGTCAGCCTGACGATGAAGGAGTTACTATGTTAACTGATATTGTTGATCTGTCGCGGTTCCAGTTTGCACTGACTGCGATGTATCACTTCTTGTTTGTCCCACTGACTCTGGGTATGGCGTTTCTGCTAGCCATTATGGAGTCTCTGTATGTGATGACCGATAAGCAAATCTACAAGGACATGACCAAGTTCTGGGGTAAGCTGTTTGGTATTAACTTCGCGTTGGGCGTCGCTACCGGCCTCACCATGGAGTTCCAGTTTGGTACTAACTGGGCATACTATTCTCACTATGTCGGCGATATTTTCGGTGCTCCTCTGGCTATCGAAGCGCTGATGGCCTTCTTCCTAGAATCTACCCTTGTAGGTATGTTCTTCTTCGGTTGGGATCGTCTCTCCAAGCGCCAACACCTTACCGTCACTTGGCTAACTGCCATTGGCTCCAACTTTTCAGCGCTATGGATCCTTGTTGCAAACGGCTGGATGCAAAACCCTGTGGGTGCTGAGTTCAACTTCGAAAGCATGCGAATGGAAATGGTGAGCTTTGCTGAAGTTGTGCTTAACCCTGTAGCTCAGGTGAAATTTGTACACACTGTGGCAGCTGGTTACACCACAGGTGCCATGTTTGTGTTGGGTATAAGTGCTTACTATCTCCTTAAAGGCCGTGATGTGGCGTTTGCTCGTCGTTCATTCGCTATTGCTGCGTCGTTTGGTATGGCGGGAATCCTGTCTACTATCGTACTGGGTGATGAATCTGGTTATGAGTTGGGTGATGTTCAGAAAGTAAAACTGGCGGCGATCGAAGCGGAGTGGCACACAGAGCCAGCACCAGCAGCCTTCACCGTATTTGGTTTCCCTAACCAAGAAACCATGGAAACGGACTACGCGATTAAGATCCCGTACGTGATGGGAATTATCGCAACGCGTTCTTTAGATAAGCAAGTGACCGGTCTACATGACATTGTTGATGAGCACGAAGCACGTATCCGTAACGGTATGATTGCTTATGGTTTGCTTGAAAAACTGCGTGCAGGTGAAAGAACGCCTGAAAACCTGGCAGCGTTTGACGACGTGAAGAAAGACCTTGGTTTTGGTCTGCTCCTGAAAGAACAAACACCAAATGTTGTTGATGCGACAGAAGCCCAAATCAAACAAGCGGCGCAAGACTCTATTCCTCAGGTAGCACCGCTATTCTGGAGCTTCCGTATCATGGTCGCTTGTGGTTTCGCAATGCTGTTTATCTTCGGTATGTCTTTCTACCAAACTTGTCGCCAGAAAATCGACGAAAAGCCGTGGCTTCTGAAACTGGCGGTATTGGGTATTCCATTGCCATGGATTGCCTGTGAAGCAGGCTGGTTCGTTGCTGAATATGGTCGTCAGCCGTGGGCGGTGGGTGAAATTCTGCCGGTACACATGGCAGCATCCAATCTTCCTGCGTCAGAAATCATCACTTCTTTGGTCGCCATTGTTACACTGTACACCGTGTTCCTGATTGCTGAAGTATACCTCATGGTTAAATTCGCGCGCTTAGGCCCAAGCAGCCTAAAAACAGGCCGTTATCACTTTGAAACGCTAAAGACCCCTGAAACGGATCTTGCGCGTCAAGTTGAAGCATAAGGAGAGCGTGAAACATGTTTGAATACGAGATTCTACGCCTGATCTGGTGGGTACTGATTGGTGTTTTACTGATTGGCTTCGCCATTACCGATGGCTTTGATATGGGTGTCGGCGCGTTGGTGCCAGTTATTGGTAAAACTGATAACGAGCGCCGAGTGATGATTAACTCTATAGCGCCTCACTGGGATGGTAACCAAGTTTGGTTGATCACCGCTGGTGGTGCGCTGTTCGCAGCGTGGCCGTTGGTCTATGCGGTGTCGTTCTCAGGTTTCTACCTGGCGATGATTCTGACACTGGCGGCATTGTGGCTCCGCCCAATTGGCTTTGACTACCGTTCAAAAATTGAAGACCCACGCTGGCGTAAAACCTGGGATAAAGGCATTTTTGTGGGTAGCTTCGTGCCGCCAATCATCTTTGGTGTGGCATTTGGTAACCTGCTGCAAGGTGTGCCGTTTGAACTGAACGAATTCCTGATCCCAACTTACCGTGGCTCATTCTTTGGCCTGCTGAATCCGTTTGCGATTCTATGTGGCTTGGTCAGTCTGTTCATGATCGTGACGCAAGGCGCGACTTACCTTCAGATGAAAACCACTGATGCGCTTCATGTACGTGCACGTAACGTGGCGCAGATTTCTGCGATTCTGACTGCGGTATGTTTTGCACTTGCTGGCTTCTGGGCGCAAAGCATTGAAGGCTATGTGATCACAAGCGAAATCATGACCAATGCAACGTCGAACCCATTGAACAAAGAAGTGATGACCTTAACCGGTGCACTGTTCAATAACTACGAAGCTTATCCACTACTATGGATTGCACCGGCGTTGGCGGTATTTATGCCGCTGTTGGTTGCCGTATGTGCGCGTTTCGAGCGTGACGGTTTTGCGTTCTTGTTCAACAGCTTTGCGATTGCAGGCGTGATTTTGACAGCAGGTTTTGCGATGTTCCCATTCGTGATGCCTTCCAGCCTGTTCCCAGCTCATAGCCTAACGATGTGGGATGCTACATCAAGCGAGTTGACGCTGAACATTATGACGGGCGTTGCGATTGTGATGGTGCCAATCATTCTGTCTTACACCGCATGGTGTTACTACAAGATGTTTGGCCGTCTTGATGAAAAGTTCATCGAAGAAAACAAAACCTCACTGTACTAAGAGAAGGAAGGAGTTAACCATGTGGTATTTCGCTTGGATTCTAGGTGTATTGCTGGCGTGCTCGTTCGGTATTATCAATGCGCTTTGGTTAGAACACACTGAAGCCATGGATCGTGACAGTGAAGAGTAACTTCACGACTATGTTGGACGGTCTCCATGACCGTCTTCATATCCGTGCGCTCATGCTGTTGTCGCTGGCAATGGCGCTCACATGTGGCGGGTTAGTCATATGGGACCCTCAGACTTTTGCAGATAAAATTGGTGGCTTTACTGTTGCTAATGGTCCCGCACTGATTTGGGCAACCTGTACCGGAATGATTCACGGTATGGCGTTCAAGCCAAGATTCTGGCTTTGGCAGCTTGTTTTCTTTCCACCGTTTGCGTGGGTGGTGATGGGGGTTGTCTTAGTAAAGGCATTCCTTTGACATCCCATTTTCATAAACTGTCACCGACAGCCCGGCTTAAAACAGCCGGGCTGTTTTATTTTGCGCCATTCGTGACCAGCCTCGTCGCTTGGCGCTTTTATTACACTGAGTAAGTCAGTTATAGTATTTCGCTAAACCTTACTATGGATTTCAGGTAATTATCAGGATGAGGAGTCACCATCCGTTTTGCTGGCCTGTTCGCATCTACTACGAAGACACTGATACCGGTGGGATCGTCTATCATGCGAACTACCTCAAATACTTTGAGCGTGCGCGAACAGAACTTCTGCGCAGCATTGGTGTCCATCAACATACGTTATTTGAAGAACATACGGCGTTTGTCGTACGTCATATGGACATCGATTTCCTTAAAGGCGCAAGGCTTGACGAAGAACTTATCGTTCAAACAACGGTACCTGATATTCGTCGCGCTACCCTCACATTCTGTCAAGATTTGGTGAATTCAGAAGGCGATGTGTTGTGTCGTGCCACCGTTAAGGTAGCCTGTGTCGATTCTGAGAAAATGAAGCCGAAATCCATCCCTAAATCGATTCAATCGGAGATTTTAAGTGAGCGCTGAACTTTCAATTCTTGATCTGTTCTTGCAGGCGAGTCTGCTGGTTAAAGCAGTGATGTTGGTTCTGCTGGGCATGTCTGTTGTGTCTTGGGCAATGATCATTAAGCGTTCGCAGGTGCTTTCAGAGGCGTCATCGAAAGCAGAGCGTTTTGAAGACCGTTTCTGGTCTGGTATGGACTTGTCTCAACTATTCCAAGAAGTGCAGGCGCGCAAAGACAACCTGTCAGGCAGTGAGCAAATCTTCTACTCAGGCTTTAAAGAGTTTGCCCGTCTTCACCGCAGCAATGGCAAAGTTCCAGAAGCTGTGATGGAAGGCACTTCCCGAGCAATGCGCGTTTCTCTTTCAAAAGAAGTGGAATCGCTGGAAACCAATCTGCCATTCCTTGCAACCGTTGGTTCAATTACGCCTTACATCGGCCTGTTTGGTACCGTTTGGGGCATCATGCATGCATTTATCGCTTTGGGTGCTGTGAAGCAGGCAACACTGGCAATGGTAGCACCGGGTATTGCAGAGGCGCTGGTGGCAACAGCGATGGGTCTATTTGCCGCTATCCCAGCTGTTATGGCGTACAACCGATTTACCGCGAAAGTGGGTAAGCTTGAGAACAACTATATCAACTTCATGGAAGAGTTTTCGAGCATTCTCCACCGCCAGGCGTTTGCTTCACCGAAGGAGTAATGTATGCCTTACCAGCGTAAACGGCGGAAAATGAACGCCGAAATCAACGTGGTGCCATACATTGACGTGATGTTGGTACTCTTGATTATCTTTATGGTAACTGCACCTTTTGTCACGCAGGGCGTGGATGTGGATCTCCCACAAACGTCGACGGCGAAAACCGCCGCGGAGCTTGCAAAAGAAGAGGACAGCGGTGCATTTATCATCGTAGAAGTTGATCAAAATGGTGGTTTGGGACTTTCAGTGAATAATGGAGACATGCAACGCGGTCTGTCACTTCAGGATCTGCTTATCCGTGTGAAGGCAGAGCTGGAAATTAACCCGAAATCACCTGTGTTGGTCGGTGGTGATGGGCGCGTGCCGTATTCAGAAATCATTCTCACCTTGGATGCATTGAACCAAGCTGGGGTTTCATCAGTGGGCTTGATGACGGAACCGCTTGATTCATGAGAGATGGAATGAAGAAAACTCAAAAGTCGGGCTATACGGGCGCAACCTTCGTTTCTGTATTGTTACACGCCGCATTGTTCGGTGTTTTACTTTGGGGGGCAGACTTTACGAAAGTCTCCCACCAACCTGTCGGGCAAAGTATTGAAGCTGTGGTTATCGACCCGAGTGTAGTGAATGAGCAGGCGAGAAAGATCCGTCAACAGCGGGACGAAGCCAAACGTCAGGAAGATGATCGTCTTCGCCGTCTAGAACAACAAGCTGACTTGCTCGAGCAGCAACGCGAGCAGGAAGAAAAACGCCTGCGTGAGCTGAGAGCAGAAAAGCTAGCCGCTGAAAAAGAGGCTCGAGAAGCGGAAGTCGAGCGTAAGCGAATTGCTGATGCCAAGAGAAAAGCTGCTGAAGAGCAACGTAAAGCAGAAGAAGCTACGCGCATTGCTCAGGAAAAAGCCGCTTCAGCCGAAGCTGAACGTGTTCGTCGTGTAGAGGAGCAACGCAAAGCGGAAGAAGCGGCGAAGAAAGCAGAAGCAGACCGTCAACGCGCCGTGGAAGAGCAGCGTAAAGCTGAGGAAGAACGTCAACGTAAACTGGCTGAAAAGCAGCGTGCTGAAGAAGAAGCACGCAAAGCGGAAGAAGAACGCCAACGTAAGTTAGCCGAGAAGAAAAAAGCCGAAGAGGAAGCCCGTAAAGCAGAAGCTGCGCGCAAAGAAGCTGAGCGCAAAGCTGCAGAAGCTCAGCGGAAGCAGGCAGAGCAGGAGGCTGCCCTCAACGAGCTTTTTAGCGGTCTCGAGTCGGAATCTGAAAGCAGGGGATCGGCTCGAGGGCAACAGGTTTCAAATGAAGTTGCTCGCTATATGGGTATTTACAAAGACATGATCTCTCGTAAATACAACAGAGATGCTGTGCCTGATGGGCAAGGCTGTGAAGTTAGATTGACACTGTCTGGAACTGGGTTAGTGTTGGACGTTCAAGAGTTGAGCGGAAATGCTAGAGCTTGTCGAGCCGCGAGTTCGGCAATTTTTGCTGTCGGCACTTTTCCAATGTCTGAAGACGACGCAGTAAGAGAACAATTTAGAGCGTTTACCTTTGAGTTCAGGCCAAATGATTAGAGGATTTTAGATGCTGAAACGATTTCTTGTAAGTGCATTCGCCACTTTTCTTGCATTCTCCCCTCCGGCTTTTGCCGAGCTTAGAATCGTGATTACAGAGGGCATCAGTTCCGCGCGCCCAATTGCCATTGTTCCTTTTAAATGGGAAGGCGAAGGTAAACTTCCTACGGATGTTTCAGCGGTCGTTGCTTCGGATTTACAGCGAAGCGGTAAGTTTAGCCCGATACCAATCGACAAAATGCCACAAACGCCATACAACGACGAGCAGATCGATTTTAATGACTGGACTGCAATGGGTGTGGATGCGCTGGTGACAGGCACTATCAGCCCAGCGGCAGATGGTAAGTACCTGATTACCTATCAGTTGATTGATATTGTTCGTGGCCAATTGACGGGCGGCCAGAGCAAAGGGCTTTCTGCAACCGGCGAACTGGTGCTGACCAAAGATCATCTGTTGTTGAACAACCGCAAAGTCGTTGGAAATAATCAACTTCGCCAGTATGCACACCGTATTTCTGATCTGGTTTATGAAAAGCTTACCGGAGAAAAAGGTGCGTTTTTGACTCGCATTGCTTATGTAGTGGTGGACGATAAGGCTGAATTTCCTTATCAACTGCGCATTTCTGACTACGATGGTTTCAATGAAATGCGGTTTTTGAGCTCTAAGCAGCCGCTTATGTCGCCAGCATGGTCTCCTGATGGCAAATATTTAGCGTATGTAAGCTTTGAGAATGGTCAGGCACAGATTTTCTTGATGAATATCTTCACTGGCGTGCCAGAATTGATTTCTTCATTCCCACGTCACAACGGTTCTCCACGCTTCTCTCCGGACGGGAGCAAGCTGGCGTTGGTGTTGTCCAAAACCGGTAGTCTTCAAGTTTATGTGATGGACTTGAAAACCCGTAAACTGGAGCAAATCACCAAAGGTCGTGCGAATAACACGGAACCATTCTGGGATCCAGACGGGCAGTCTTTGATCTTTACCTCAGACCGGGGTGGTAAACCACAGATTTATCGAGTAAATTTAGCCGATGGTTCTACCAATAGGATTACTTGGCAAGGTAGTCAGAACCTCGGCGGTCAACTTACCCCGGATGGTAGATACCTGGTGATGGTTCACCGCTCTGACTCAGGCTACAACATTGCAAAACAAGATTTGCAAACGGGTGCTGTTGAGATTCTAACGAAAACTATGTTGGACGAATCTCCGAGCTTGGCGCCAAACGGCGGTATGGTCATTTACAGCTCAGTTTACGGGCGTAATAACGTGCTTTCTTTGGTGTCCATTGATGGACGCTTCAAAGCGAGACTACCAGCTACCAATGGCAGGGTGAGAGCCCCAGCATGGTCCCCGTTCCAATAAACATTTGCGCTTATTTGATATAAGGAAAACAAGATGCAAGTTAATAAAGTACTTAAGGGTTTGGCTGTAGCGCTGCCTATGTTTACTCTGGCGGCATGTAGCTCAAGCGACAGCTCTACCGACAGCACTGGCACCGAAACAAACAACGGTTCACAAACCACTGTTGTGACTCCAGTTGATGGCGGTCAAGGCAGCCTGACTGAGCAAGAGATCCGTAACAACGAACTGCGTCAGTCTCAAACTGTTTACTTCAGCTTCGACGACTACTCTGTTCTGCCACAGTTTGAAGATATGCTGGATGCACATGCAGAATTCTTGCGCGCTAATGCAGATATCAAAGTCGTTGTAGAAGGTCATGCAGATGAGCGTGGTACTCCTGAGTACAACATCGCGCTGGGTGAGCGCCGTGCAAATGCAGTAGCTAAGTACCTGCAAGCACTGGGTGTACCAGCATCTCAAATTTCTATCGTAAGCTATGGCGAAGAAAAGCCACTGGTTCTTGGCCAGGGTGAAGAAGCTTACGCGAAGAACCGCCGTGCGGTTCTGGTTTACTAATCAAAGGTAAATCTTATGAACAGTAACACTTTGCGTGCTCTATCGCTGGCGTTACTGGTGAGTGCGGCAGCCCCTGTGGCTGCCGCACCTGCTCCGGTGACTGAGTTGGGCGGTAGTGGTAGCTCTGTTGAGCGCTTGGAGCGAATGCTGGAAGCTCGAAACCAGATGCAAATCGACATGCAGCGCCAACTGGACCAGATGGCGAGCGAACTCGATGAGTTACGTGGCACGGTCGAAAGAAATAATTACGAATTAAATCAGATGCTGGAACGTCAGCGCGATCTTTACCGTGAGATTGACTCGCTGAGAAACGCGAAGCCAGCACCTGCTGTTGAAGTGAAACCTCAGGAAAGTGCTTCAACGGAAAAGTACTCGGCGAATCAGTCTGAGAATACGGAATATGATGCGGCAGTGAATCTTATCCTGAAAGAGAAGAACTACGCTGGTGCAACACAAGCGTTTAATGCATTCTTGGCTAAATACCCTGAGTCAATTTACAAGCCCAATGCGCATTATTGGCTGGGGCAACTCTACTTCTCAAAAAGCCAGTTAGACGATGCGAAGAAAAACTTCACGGCGGTGAGCCAGTTTGCTAAATCAAGTAAACGTGCCGATGCACTGTTGAAGTTGGGCATTATTGCTGACCGTCAGAAAGATGCGGCGGCAGCCAAAACCCTCTTTAAGCAAGTTGTGAAGGAATATCCTGGCACAACCACGGCAAAACAAGCTGAGAAGCAGTTGAGCCAATAAGTTTTAAAAGTGTCACTCAAGAAAGCCAGCATGATTGCTGGCTTTCTTATATCTAAATGAATCAACTTGGGTGTCATTGATATTACGCTTTAGCGTCATAAAAGATGAAAACTCGATACCAAGCTGGGTATAATGACCGGATTGGAAGCCAAATCTGAGTAAGTTGATGAGCCAGATTATTAATACTGCAGAGACAGTATATCCTTTCCCTCCGAAGCCGGAGGCCTTGTCCGAGCAACAGAAAACTGACTACATTGCGAGCATCAAGCAACTGCTTAAGGAAAAAGATGCAGTGATGATTGCTCACTACTATACCGACCCTGAAATCCAGGCGCTGGCCGAAGAAACCGGTGGTTTCGTTGGTGACTCTCTGGAAATGGCGAAGTTTGGTAACAAACATCCTGCTAAGACCCTTCTGGTTGCTGGCGTTCGCTTTATGGGCGAAAGCGCCAAAATCCTTACTCCGGAAAAAACGGTTCTGATGCCAACGCTTGAAGCAGAGTGTTCATTGGATTTGGGCTGCCCAGAAGATCGCTTCACCGAATTCTGCGATGCTCACCCTGACCATACGGTAGTGGTTTACGCCAATACTTCTGCTGCGGTTAAAGCTCGCGCGGATTGGGTAGTCACCTCGTCTATCGCCTTGGAAATCGTCGAACATCTCGACGCAGAAGATAAGAAAATCATCTGGGGCCCGGACCGCCATTTAGGTTCATACATCGCGAACAAGACCGGTGCAGAAATGCTGCTTTGGCAAGGCGAGTGTGTGGTACACGATGAATTCTCCGCGAAAGCGTTGAGAGACATGAAAGCGGTTTACCCAGATGCTGCGATTCTGGTTCACCCTGAATCGCCTGCAAGCGTTGTAGAGCTTGCTGATGCTGTTGGTTCAACGAGTCAGCTGATTAAAGCAGCGAAAGAGTTACCAAACAAGCAACTGGTTGTAGCGACTGACAAAGGTATCTTCTTCAAGATGCAGCAAATGGTGCCGGAAAAAGAGTTGATTGAAGCGCCAACCGCCGGTGCTGGTGCAACATGCCGAAGCTGTGCACACTGTCCTTGGATGGCAATGAACGGCTTGAAGGCAATCGAATTGGCACTGCGTGAAGGTGGCGAAGAGCACGAGATTTTCGTTGATGAAGCGATCCGAGTGAAATCCCTTATTCCACTGAACCGTATGCTGGATTTTGCCGCGTCTCTGCAATTGCAGGTTAAAGGCAACGCGTAAGGTCAAAGAAAGTTAATGAGAAGGCGGGCATGATGTTCGCTTTTTTTTGCACATTGAGGAATAAACATGGCACAAGCAATGTTAACCATGGGGCTTCCAATCGCACTGGCTTGGATGATGTTCTGTGTCGGCATTACCTTGTCATTGGCTGATTTCAAACGCGTGGCGGAGTACCCGGGAAAAATTGCAGCTGGATTAACGGCGCAGCTTGTCGGTTTGCCGCTAATTGCCTATATCCTCATTCATGTTTTTGCGTTGCCAGAAGTGGTCGCTGTGGGTATTTGGATTCTGGCATTGGCTCCGGGTGGGGCTTCCTCCAACGCGATAAGTCATTTGGCAGGCGGTGACTCGGCACTCTCTATCACCATGACGGCGGTCAGCAGCCTGATTATTCCTTTCAGCTTACCTCTGATGTTGCCTTTGGTGCTTTCAGATGTGTCTGCAGTGATTCCGGTGAAAACGGCCATCCTGCAGCTTATCGCTGTCACTTTGTTGCCAGTGATTATTGGTATGTTGCTCAATCACTTCGTCAAAGGTAAAGGGTTTGCACGTTTTTCTGTTTTGGCAGGTAAGTCAGCCTTGTGGGCGCTGTTCTTTACCGTGGCAGTGACGCTGGCTGCTAACACGGCCGTATTCTCTCAACTGTTCTCCGTTGCGTCTGTGATGGTGCTGTTACTGTGTTTGTTGGGAATGGGCTTGGGTGTTGCCGTGTCAAAGCTGTTTTCAGGCGATAGAAAGCTCACACGAACTTTTGCTATTGAGGTTGGTATTCAGAATGCGGGCACGGCGATATTCGTAGCAGTCGTCCAACTTCAACAGCCTGAACTGGCATTGACGCCTCTGCTTTACGGGGTGTTGATGAATATTCCGGCTGTAATATTGATTGCGCTTAATAAGCACAGACAGGATTCTGTTACCGTGTAGGGGCTACAAATCTGAGGTTAAAAAGAGCTGCTATTGGCAGCTCTTGTCTATTGCGATTAACGTAACTGCCAAACGCGGTAGGTCTTACCTTTGATTTTCCCGCTGGAGAGTTTCTTCAAGGCTTTCTTCGCCACGCTGCGCTCAACGGCAACATAGGAACGGTAATCGGTGACTTTAATTTTGCCGACTTGTTTACCTTCAATACCATTTTCTCCGGTCAATGCGCCAAGAATATCACCAGGGCGAACCTTGATTTTCTTACCGCCATCAATGTGCAGCGTCACCATGGCAGGTGTGCGTGGCACATTGTTCAATACGCTGGAATCTGGCAGTGCTGAGGGTTTAATGTCGCGCTCAAGATGATCTTCCAGCAATGCAACACGATAACCATCCTCATCACCGAAGAAGGTATACGCAGCACCTTCGCTGCCTGCACGGCCAGTCCGGCCAATACGGTGAATGTGAACTTCAGTATCAAACGCCATGTGGTAGTTGATCACCGCATCCAACGCTTCGATGTCCAAACCGCGGGCAGCAACATCTGTCGCCACCATGATGTTGGTGCTCTTGTTGGAAAACTTTAACAGCATCTGATCCCGATCGCGTTGCTCTAAATCGCCATGCAGCGCTACCACAGAGAAGCCTTCGTTATCCAGTACAGCGGCCACGTCTTTCACGTCACGCTTGGTGTTACAGAACACCACCGCACTTTCTGGCTGATGCTTCAGCAGCAGAAGCTGAAGTGCTTCGATACGCTCGCGATTATTTGCACAGCGGTAGAAATGTTGAGTAATGCTGGTGTCGTCGTGGTTTGATTCCACTTTCACCATTACCGGTTTTGCCATGATTTGTTTGCTGATGCTCTGGATCTGCGTCGGATACGTTGCGCTGAAAAGCAGCGTTTGACGGTCAGAAGGCACCTGGTCAAAAATGGTATCTAGCGCAGGTTGGAACCCCATTTCCAGCATGCGGTCAGCTTCATCCAGAATCAGCGTGTTCACTTCTTCTAAAGACAGGCGGCCTTTTTCCATATGGTCGAGGATTCGGCCTGGTGTACCTACGATAATGTGCGCACCATGCTCCAGTGAGCCGATTTGTGGCCCCATAGGAACACCGCCACACAGTGTCAGTACTTTGATGTTGTGGATGCCACGCGCCAGCTTGCGGATTTCAATTGCTACCTGATCGGCTAGTTCACGGGTAGGGCAGAGTACCAGCGATTGAACGCGGAAGCGTTTTACGTTCAAACGGTTCAGCAGTCCAAGACCAAACGCGGCGGTTTTACCTGAGCCTGTTTTACCCTGACCAATGACATCTTTCCCATCAAGTATGGAAGGCAGGCTCTGGGCCTGAATTGGCGTCATGGTTTTGTAGCCAATGTCAGTGAGTGTAGAAAGCAATTCATCTTTCAACGGAAGTGTTGAGAAACCTTGATTCGTCACAGGGAGAGTCTCGTTGTCAGTGCCGTTTGAGCGGCGAGTATATTCAGGGGCGCGACTATATCAGGTATGGTTGAAAACTGCGCGAAAACTTTGAAAGAAAAAAAAGCGGCTCGCTGGCCGCTTTTTTAAACACACGAGGAAAATGGCGGATTATTGTGCTTCAACCATCTGCATTGCTCGCATCGTCAGGCCACAAAGCATCACTGGCATCCCATTAAACACTTCGTCAAACTGCGCAAGCTCTGCTGCACCTTGTTCTTCCATCACTGCCAATGCAGCCTCAGGATCAAACAGCAGACTGATAGAAAGTAGAACACCACCCAGAAGCGCATTCTCTTGAGAGTCTTCAGGCATTAGAGTTTCCCAGTCATCACGGCACAGGGTCCAACCCTGAAGCATACCTTCGCAGTATTCACGTGTCGCTTCGTTAACGATATCGCTTTCGCTCAGTGCACAGACTTCCGGCCATTGCCATTCGTTTGAAAGTAAAGCGCCACGCTGCTCGTTCCACATGGCCACGATGATATTCGCGTATTGCTCGAGTTGTTCATGACTACCGAACGGCGCTTCGTCTTCGCCACCCCACATAAATGCAAGCCATTCACTTGGGTCGATGAGGTGTGGCGCTGCAGCCATAGCAGTCACAAAACCTTTTGTTTGCGTGGCAGATAGCAGTTTTTGCTCCAATCCGTTTTCGGTAATAAATTGTGATAGCGAGATAGACATGAAAAACTCTCTTTTCCTAACAAGGTGCTTATTCTAACAGTCTGAGCTCAAAACAGAGAAAGAAAAGCGGTGAGGGCGTGGAAATCACGCAATGTCGCTTGAATCATAAACACTTGCACGATTTTTTCAGAAATCTTATTGACCTTAAATCCGCGCTTCCCTATAGTAGCGACCCGTTGAGGCGTATAAGCCCAACGATAATTTGGTGAGTTGTCCGAGTGGCTGAAGGAGCACGCCTGGAAAGTGTGTATACGGCAACGTATCGAGAGTTCGAATCTCTCACTCACCGCCACATTCAAAGCCCGAGCAGAAATGCTCGGGTTTTCTCTTTTCTGGCTGATAGAAAAATGATTTTGAAAGTGGGAGAGTGCTTAGCCAGTGCATCGCAGCGGCGCTGCCAAGCGACATAATCTTACTGGAAAGGTGGAATATCGAAATAACGAATAACCCCCTAAGCGTTTTATCTATGATTCAAACGGAGGCGCTCAGGTTGTTTGGGTATAGGTATTTAATGTGACCGAATGGAAACATTCTCCAAGCTTGAATTGAGTAAAGACAAAAGAGGGATAGGAGGGGAGATATACCCGAAGTATCCATCAACTTTTATATCAGCCAGAGAGTTTAATTGTTGTTGATACTCAACAGCAGAGACGATCACGTCAATACCGAGTGTTGAAGCCAATTTAACCATAGGTTTCAACAGCAGATGGTTGCTATCGTCTTGCTGGTTTTGAAGGAATGACTGTTCAAGCTTAACGAATGCAGGTTTCAGTTGTTTAAGGTAGGCCACGGAGTTTAAATTCTGCCCAAATCTATCGATTCCAAAACGTAAACCCGCTTCTCTAAGAGCTTTTGAGACTACTTCGCAATCCTTAGGATGTAGGCTGACGAGTGATTCAGAGAACTCAAAAAAGATACGATTTTCAAGTTTGTTCTTCTTTACTGTTTGAACCAACCATTTCAAGAAGTCTGAATTTCGCACGCTGCTTGAGGTTAGGTTTATCGACAAAGGCGGAATATGAAGGTCACCTAAAAGAATTGCTGCAACATGATTGATTACAGATTTGTCAAATTTAGTAGATAGTGAGTAGCGAGACAAAGTAGAGATTAATTTTGATGCTGGAATAACTTGGTTATCTAATTTCAGATGGGCGTAGACTTCGTAGTGCTGAACAGTTTGTGTCGTTTTAGAAATAATAGGTTGTGCCATTAATTCGAAAGCTTCTGTATTGACGACCTCAGTGAGTTTGGTACCAAGTTGTTCTTCAGAGTAGGCTTTATCAGCCACAGAAAAATGAAACACTTGTCGTGTGCTTTCTGCATCCTGTAATGTGGCATTTGCCCTAGAGAGGAGTGAAGATGCTGAGTCGTTTTCTTTCTTCTCTGTAATGCCAATAGTAAAGGCGTTAGCGGTGGATTGTCCGCTACTGATTACTTGGTTGTTGAGCGTTCGAATGAGAGGGCCCAATATTGTCCGAGTTTGTTTTTCATCAACACTTGGCAAAAGAATCGCTAACTCGATTTTACTCATTCTCGCGATGAGAGCGTTTTGGGTTTTAGGGATAACACCACTCAACTCCTGTCGCAATGAACGCATGACTTTATTCAAATCTTCGCTATTCTCAGAGAGTGAGTTGTGTGTAAGCCATTTCAAATTAACCAGCATGACAATGCCGCTATCACCGTCCTCAAGCCAGCTCTCGAGCTGCCGCACAAAGAAGTTTCTGTTGTGAAATCCTGAGGGAGAGTCAAATAGATACCTCTGTCTTAATGCATTAATTTCCTCATTCAGGGTTTCAAATAAGCTTTCAACTTGTGAAGACATATCATTGAAAGCAGCAGTGAGCTCGACGAGTTCGTTTCCTTTTGGGGCTGGTAGCGGCGAGGGGAAATCTAGCTTTGCAATACGTCTAGCCCCTTCCGTCATCACTGAAATAGGCGTTAAGGCTCTTCCCAAAACGAGACGAATAAGAAGAGCCGTAACGAGCATCACTGCCGCAGTGAAAAGAACAAATTGAACCGAAAACTTCCAAAGCGCTAAATATGCATAATCAGGTGTCAATGAGACTGTTAATGTGGCCAGATCTGTCCAACCATTATTCACTTGAGTTTCAAGTGTTAATGGTTCGAGAAACCCTAATGCCATGAACCAGCCTGGCACTTCATGATGGGTGTTGGACTGGTGCGACCAAGTTTGCACATCACCATCAAACAACCACATCAGTTTTACGTGCTGTAACTGTGTTCCCTCCGACATGATGGCAGAGAAAAATATCTCACTGTTCTCACGGTCTCCTGTTTCCAATATCGGAATGACAGAGACGCTCAGCGTGTGCAAAGAACTCTCTGCTTGAAACTGCATCTCTTTTTTGAGCAACGTGAGATTGTTCGAAAACTCTGCCACAGCAAGAATTGCAAACAGGCCAAAAAGTGTTCCTATTACACACAGCGTGACTTTGTTCGTTATTGTCATACTATTTCCACTTTATGGTACTTGTGACACCTTACAATTTAAGCTGTTAACAGCATCATTTGTTGTTCAAACGTTCAATTTCTTCAAGGACTTCTGGTTGAATTTCCAAAGAAGAAAGGAGCTGCCCCGTCGCGTTTAAGATGCGATATTTAGCAATAAGTTGATCGAATTGTGCTGCTTCTAGGTCTTTTCTGGAATCGAAAAGCTCATTTTCTGCGTCCAAGAGATCAAGCAGAGAGCGCTGACCTAATCTGAACTGAAGCGTATAGGCGCTCTGAGTTTCGATAGAAGCTTCAACATGTTCTGCAAGATATCCTACTTGGTCTTGGAGGCTAACATGTGCATTCCAAGCCAGCGTAGTGCCCTCAACCACTTCTCTTCTTGCTCTGTGTTTGATTTCTTCTGATTCACCAATTCGAAATGCTGTTTCTCGCTCGTAAGCGTGGTCTCTTCCACCATTAAATAAGTTGTAGCGCATTCGAAGCATGGCTTGAATATCATTATTATGCCCGAGACTGCCGCTAATATCGTTATCCCAGTTGCTGTTCAATTCAAGGCTCACTTCAGGGTAATATGTGGATTTTGACGTCTCATACTGATATCTAGCGGCTGACACATCTGCCATCGCAAGTTTTAATGTAGGGTGGACGCTTTCGGCGGTGGCAAGCGCCTGTTGCAAATTTTCTGGTAACAGGCTGGTTTTGGGTTGCGGTTCTTTCAGATCTATCGGAGGTACGTTGACGATCTTGACGTAGCTGGCTCTGGCATCAAGTAGATTATTTTCTGCTGCTGCTAAATTTGCTTTTGCTCTCGCTAGACGCCCCATGATCTGAGAGAGGTCGGCAGAAGAGCCCAAACCAGAGTCAGTCTTTTCTTTTATCTGCCTGTAGATGTTCTGATGAGATAGCAGATTAACTCGAGACAGGCTCACGACCCGTTCTGCCTGAATGTACTTGATATAAGCCCTTATAGTCTCTAATGCATGATCTTCAGATGTAGAGATAACTCCCCAATATTCTGCTTCCGTCTCAGCCTCTGTCCTGCTCACTTCATTCATGGTTCGGAAGCCACTAAAAAGTGCTTGTCTTATACTCAAACCAGCTTCCCCTGGATTAAGTCTGTCGTTCTGGGTACCGGATGAACGTGTAGACGGACTGTCTGTTTCAGCAATGCCATACCCGGCATTTAAGTCCACTGTAGGTAAATAGCCTGCATACGCCTGCGAAATTTGTTCTCGTTGAGCTTGGTAGGAATTAAATGCTCTTCTTACTTCTGGGCTTGAGGATAATGCAGTAGCAACAGCTTGCTCTAAGGTGTCCGAATGACTTGCGGTTGGAAAAGCTATCAGGCAAGGCAGAGACCAGTGAAGAATTTTGTTGCATCTGTTACTTATTTTCTTGTTCGCCATTTTTAGAACTCCTGACTGAGGCAGCGATCGTTTAGCGTTCGCGAAGAGCCGACTCCCTTGCTCGCAATATTGGATTAAGTATGTAGTTAAGTATGGTTCTTTTACCAGTGATGATATCTACACTGGTAAGCATGCCAGGAATAATTGGCATGGAAGTACCATCTTTATCTGATAAATTTGATACGTCGGTTCTAACTCGTACCAGATAAAAGCTGTTACCTTCTTCGTCTTGTGTCGTATCGGCACTAATGTGCTCTAGTTTCCCCGAGAGACCGCCATAACGAGTAAAGTCATAGGCTGTCACCTTGACAACGGCTGGTAGACCAGAATGAAGGAATGCAATGTCTTTAGGTTTAATTTTTGCTTCAATGAGCAGTTGATCCTCTGTAGGAACAATTTCAAGAATATCTTTTCCTGGTGTAATAACACCGCCAAGCGTATTAATGTGAACAGTTTTGATAGTTCCTGTCACGGGGGAAGTAATAATCGCTTTATTCACTTTATCCTGTGCCCCGACTTGCGCTTGTTGAAGCCTAGCGAGTTTCGCTTCAAGCTCACTAATTTGCATTCTGTTCTCATTTTGAAATGAAAGAATGGCTTCACGGCGTTTTAAAATGGCTTCGTCTTGTTGTGCTTTGAGCTTAGGTTGTAATTGATAAAGTGCTGCTATTTCACCACGAATATCATTAAGTTGACGTTGTAGTTTGAGTAACTCTACTTCGGCGACTATTTTTTTTCTTGCCAGAGGCTTGGTCAGTTCGTATTCACGTGCGACAAGTTTTGCACTTCCTTCGAGTGTTTTTATCTTAGTTTTTAGTTCTTTTATTTCTTGGTACTTTTGTAAAACTTGGCGTGATTGAATCTCTATCTTATTTTTTAAATCGTCTAAGCGACCTTGAAACTCCAGAGCTTGTCGCTGGAGCAGTTCAGGTTCGCTCTTCTTGAGCTCATCAGAAAAGAGCAGTGATGTAGGCTGGATGCTGATTTGGTCTTGCCAGTTTACATCTAGACCTTTTAAATCAATGCTGCTTAGTTCCTGCTGCAAACGAGCGATATTTGCAATAATACTTACACCTTCCTCTTCTTGTTGTGCAACATCAGAGCGGAAACGGGTATCATCGATACGTACGAGTGGTGTGCCTTTTTGTACTATCATGCCTTCCTTGACGTACATTTCTTGCAAAATTCCGCCATCCAGACTTTGAATAAGCTGAACCTGTGAAGAGGGAATTACCTTCCCTTCTCCACGAGTGATCTCGTCAAGCGATGACACTGATGCCCATACAATAAAGACAACGACCATAATGACAAAAAGCCAAACAACAATGCGATATTTGCGCGGGACATCCATCATCATTGCGCCGTAGATATCGTCTGCCATATCGAGGTGTTCGCGTTCTTTCGAATTACTCATTATGCGAATCCTTCTTTGAATCGTTCCGACTTCCCTGGCCCTGGGAGAGTTTATTTAATACCTCATCTCTTGGCCCATCTAGGAAAATACGTCCTTTATCTATTACCACGACACGATCGACGAGTCTTAACAGTGGCATTTTGTGTGTAATGAGAACCAATGTCCGGTTCTTACAAACCAAAGGGATAGAAGACATAAATTGCTTTTCGGCGTATGCGTCCATGGAAGAAGTAGGCTCGTCCATTAGCAAGATAGAAGGGTCATTAAGAATGGAACGAGCAAGGGCAACAGCTTGACGCTGGCCCCTAGAAAGAGCATCTCCACGTTCACCAACTTGTTTATCTAAACCCTGAGAGTCGAGAGAAGTAAATTGGATTACACCAGAGAGTTGCACTGCTCGAATAAGTTGGTGTTCAGTAACCTGACGAGTACCGAAAAGTATGTTGTCTCGAATGGTGCCGTGGAAGAGGGTGATGTCTTGTGGCATGTAACCAACGTTCCTACGCAGGTCTGCAGGATGGATCTGTTTTGAGTCAATGCCATCGAATCGCAGATTTCCCTGAGTTGGCTGGTATAGTCCTGCAAACATTTTAAGTAGGGTTGTTTTCCCTGACCCATTTTTCCCAATGATTGCGACTTTTTCACCTTCTTTGATTTTAAGTGAGCATGGGTAGAGCACAGGTTCTTCGGTTTCAGGATAAGTAAAAGTAACACCAGAGCACTCGATTTGGCCTTGCAATTGGTTACGGCTTATCAGGTGCCCTTTATTTTCATATTCATCTTCTTGACCCATCAGCTCATCAAGTTGCTTTAAAGAACTTATCGTCTGATTGGCTCGTGTTAGGAGATTTGCCAACTGAGCCATTGGAGATACCACACGGCTTGACAGCATGACTGCGGCAATGATTCCACCCATGGAAATATCACCTTCGGAAACCCGGTAAACGCCAAGTATGACAACGGATACCGATGTTACTTGAGTGATAAATGTTGTGAGGTAAGAGACAGATTGAGAAATCTTCTTAACCTTCATTCCCCACGTTGCGGAATGAGCAATCATCTGTTGCCAAGTTTTTTGAACAACACCTTCAGCCAGATTCGCCTTAATCGCTTCCATAGCAGCAAGGCTCTCCACTAAATGTCCATTTTTCAGCCCCGCAAATTGGTTGCTTTCGTCAATAGCATCTCTCAATCGTGGTTGTATCGCTATGGCATAACCGAGAATGATAATACTTGCTATGATTGGAATGAAAACGAGGTCACCTGCGAATATGTAGATGACGAAGAGAAAGAAAATAGCAAAGGGCAGGTCTACCAGAGCGGTAACAGTGGTGGAGGTTAACATTTCCCTCACACTATCAAACTCATTGATCTGCCTTGCCATACCTCCAACACTTGGTCCGCGTTTTTCCAATGGGATCCCAATGGACTTCGCAAACAAACGTGAAGAAACGATGATATCTATTTTCTTACCAGCATCATCAATCATGACGCTTCTGACGTACCGGAGGATATAGTCGAATACAAAGACTAATGCAGCGCCACTGGCTAGCACCCAAAGGGACTCAAATGCCTGATTAGGAAGTATTTTGTCATATACGTTCATGACAAAAAGAGGCGATACCAGAGCAAAAATGTTGACAATAACCGAAGCTAGCAAGGCTTCCCGATATATCGGAGCTGCCTCTCTTAACATCGAAAATAGCCAGTGACCTTTCTTCGTATAACGATGAAGCTCTACGCTCTGATCACCTCTGTACTGCTTCTTAACCAGGATGGCATATCCCGTATATTGGGCTTCAAGCTCCTCTATCGTAAGTTCGGTTTCACCTCCAGTATCAGGCAGTTGAATCACTGCCTTTCCTGTTTCGCTGTCCAATAATCGAAGAATACAGGCCTTCTTTTCTACGAGGAGTAACACGCATGGCATTAACATATCCCCGATGGTATTCAGAGGCTTCCTAACCACTCGTGAGAGTAAACCCGCACGCGCTGACGCCTGAGGAAACAAGTCAGGTGTTAGCCTTACCTCTCTGAGAGGTAAACTGGCAATCAGTGCCTCACCAGAGCACGGTGTTCCATAGTGCTCGGTCAAAATCACCAAGCTCTCAAGCAAAGGGTCATCGGTGGTTTGTGTTGAACCACTGATGTCCCACTGAGATTGTGTGTTATCCGCTAATCGCACAATATCCAGCCTTCTACTCGTTATGGATCAACGTTTGGATCGTCAAGAAGTGTTGTTGAATTCTCTACAACATCGGTCTCCGAAGCTTGCTGGAACAAGGCTTTAACGTTGTCATCTTCAAATACACTATTTTTAATTACTCCATTCTCATCAACGATATCTTGTAATGACACGCCTTCAAGGATGATTTCTTGATTCCAAGTGTTGTCACCGGTGGTGTCAACTCTCAGCACTACAGAGCCATCTTGCTCGAAAATATCTACGTCATCAGCAGACAACAAGATATCGTTTTCATCTGTGACAAGATCCGAGAGATTCAAGTGCGTTTGACCAACCGTGAAATCTGAAACAGTGTCGGAAGTCGGCGTATCACCCAAATTGTCTGCACTCCAGGCTAATTCGTCACTGTCTAAACCACTGATACTCTTGTATTCGATATCACGCTGGCCAGCACCGGCGTCCGTGACTATGGCTCCAGCATCAAACATTCCATTGATAATGTCTTCTTTCGTAGAGCCATAAATATCGAACAAATCAACCCCTTCCAGAATGATAGACTGTTCGTAGGTTCCACTAAGATCTGCATCAATAGAGATTACCGTTGAACCGTTGTTCAGCTCGAATTTGAGGTAATTTCCTAGCGGGTTTTGAGACTCATTGATCAGGAGATCCCCAAGATCCAAGGTATCGAATTTAGGGTTGAAGTCTAATATGCGGTCCGTACCAAACTCGTTTTTCCGCCAGACAAACGTGTCGTTACCCGAATCACCCCGCAAGACATCGTTTCCTAGTCCCCCAATAATAGTATCGTCACCTTTACCCCCTCTGATGCCATCGTTATGTCTGCCACCATCAAGAGTATCGTCACCACTATGCCCGTAAAGTATGTCAGAACCGGATTGGCCAAAGACCTGATCGTTACCACTTCCCGCATTGACAATGTCAGCTTCGACACCAGTAGTATCGGAAGAGTTGAGCTGACCATTATTGCTGGTTATTGAACCAAGGTTTCCGGTCATGATATTTAAGCTACTGATCTCATTTTCGGTAAGTTCAATATCATCGTCCGTATTACCAGTTTGCGAGTTCCCGGAGGCTCCTGCGTAAATTTGATCATTGCCACTGCCGGCTTCAACGTAGTCCTTGCCTTGGCCTGTGCTAATGACTTGTGCATCACTCCCGTTATTGAAGCCTGTTTCGGTAGTTCCTGGCGAAGTGGTTATCGTTTGTTCGTTACCACTTGCGTCGAGAACTGTACCTTCAAGGTTGTCATCAACGAAGACTTGAACCTGATCCGGATTAGCTGCACCTTCTCCACCGGCAACAATAACCGTATCATCGCCATCATTCGTCTCAACAGTGACGTCTGTTCCGACTGGAATACCGTTAAAGTCTTCTGGTGTGACACCGATTATCAACTGGTTGGTTGAAGTATCTCCGTCGCCATCTCTAACAGTGTAGATAAAGTTCTCTGTAGCGTCCTTCGGAATGATGTCAGCGCTGGACTCAAGTTCGTAGCGATAGCTACCATCAGACTGCAATACAAGGAAACCATATGTGCCCTGAATCTTTGTACCCACACCAGTGGAGAGATCTGTTCCTGTATTTGTACCTACACCAACACCGACCACAGTGAGTCCATCAGCACCAGAATCGTTATCCAGGACATTACCCTCCTTATCTGGTAACGCATAGCCATTACCTTCGACAATACGGGCAATTAACTGGTAACTATTGGACTGTTGTTCATAGGTTCTAACTGTATCGACTAGATCACCCTGTTCATCAATAAAACCGAGGACCTTGATAGTGTAGAAATCGCCTTCATATTCGAACGTGACTTCAGGCTGACCAATTTGGATAATATCTCTAGAAGCATCATCTCCTGGGTTTCCTGGAGTGTTAGGCGTTTCATTGTGGTCAAAGTCGATGTCGATTCTGATAGGAGTCACTACACCATAAGAGTCAGTAATCGTGAAGGTCACGGTTAAGGTTGCTGCTGAAATGGCCGAACCTACAGGAACAGGGTTGTTATAGTGAATAAACATACCCAGATTGATATCTTGGTTCAGCTCCAATACCCCATTGAGGTTGGCATCATTGTCCCAAAAACCATAGCCTGATGAGCTTACGTCACTGGCATTACCCCAGCGCATTTGATCGAGGCCGGTATCATTGTCAGCACCGTCAAAACGCCTCAGCGGGTTACCTCCGACCACAGAATTCCATTCCCCAACAATCCCAGAAGCTTCAAAGCCATCCACCAATACATTAACGCCATTGGTATTGATGCTCGTTGTGACATCATCATCAACAACATTCACTTTCAGGCTAGTATTGTTGCTATCGCCATCGACGTCATACGCGGTAATAGAGAAATTATCGACCAGCGTATCTGTTGATGAATGGTTTTGTGCTGATGACAGAACATAGTCAAAGCTCACTACCCCTGTATTAAAATCAGTCGCTTGATAGTCAGTGATTTCGATGGTGCCGTATTGACCATTAATCACTACTGGGTTTTCAGGAGTTGCTGCCTGTAGCGCAGAGAGCGTGACCGGTGTGCTGTTTGTTCCGTCGTTGAACACGATACGATCTAAACCATCAGGTGACGTCACTGTAAACTGCCCTGACTGCGTCACTGGTGTTGTACCGCCTTGTGTCCCCCCTGGTAGACCACTCTCGTTGACTGTTATCTCTGCAGGGGTCGTTATCGAAACGCCATCATCTACAGCATCAACCGTAATGTTCAGGGTTGAGCTATCGGTGCTATCTCCGTCGGTCAGAACATAGTTAATTGCTGGTACCGCTCCGAAATAGTTAGTTGCTGGAACAAAGGTATATGCGCCGCTAGCTGCCAACGTAATTGTACCTACACCCGATATGACATATGCCGTGCCCAGTACAAAAGGTCCTGACTCACCAGCAACACTGAAGCTTTGTACCGTCAATGGACCATCGACGCTGGTGCCGTCAATCACATCACCTGAGATACCAGTAGTGCTGTCCTCAGTGACATTGACGTTTTCATTGTTATCTGTGAATTCGTCATTAACTGGAGATACCGTTATATCCAGTACGGCGGTATCTCCGATGTTAGTGGTATAGGTGATATCAGGTACTTCACCATTCCAGTTGGCAACTGGTGTAAAGGTGTAAGTACCGTTGGCGTTAATCACAATGGTACCGATACCAGACAAGGTTGCTGTTTGGCCAGCAGTGTAGGTAGTTGAATTACCAGCAACAACGAAGCTGGTAATGCCGGTACTGCCCGTGTCATTAGTAAGTACATTACCATTAAGTGTGTTGTCTTCTGGGGAAGTTTTCACATCATTAACGGTGTTACTCAGCTGAGCAGTATCACTGCCCTCTGTTGATACATTACCGTCACGGTCGGTTTGTGTAGCAGAAACTGTGATGGTATCGCCTTTAGCCACCGCCTCTGTCCACGTAATGATACCGTTGCCGGTGTCATAGCTGTAGGTACGGCTACTGTCATCTGAAACTAGCTGAGTGCCATTCCAGGTGAGCGTGACGTTAGACAGTGTGCCATCGTTGTTGATGGTCAGGTTGATTTGACCACCGGCAACCAGCTCATCGTGGTCAACGTCAACTTGAAGCTGCACATTGTCATTGCCGAGCTCAGACGCGTTGATGACGCCATCGTCAGGGTTGTTGTCATCGACGATGGTCACCGTCGGTGCACCGGTGTTGGCGGTGGTATCGATTTCCGCCGTATCACTGCCAGCCGTAGAGACGTTACCGTCACTGTCGGTCTGGGTCGCCGATACCGTAATGGTATTGCCTTCGGCGACCACTTCGGTCCAGGTAATGGTGCCATTGTTGTAGCTAAAGCCGGATACGGCATTACCGTTGCCGTCAACCACCACAGGGTTACCGTTGTTGTCGAGTGACAGGACGACCTGGGAGGTGGTGCCGCCATTGTTAATGGTCAGGTTGATTTGACCACCGGCAACCAGCTCATCGTGGTCAACGACTACCTGCAGCTGCACATTGTCATTGCCCAGCTCAGACGCGTTAATCACACCGTCGTCTGGGTTGTTGTCATCGACAATGGTGACAGTCGGTGCCGTGGTGTTGGCGGTGGTATCAATTTCCGCCGTATCGCTGCCGGCATCGGAGACGTTACCGTCACTGTCGGTCTGGGTCGCCGATACCGTAATGGTATTGCCTTCGGCAACCACTTCGGTCCAGGTAATGGTGCCATTGTTGTAGCTAAAGCCGGATACGGCATTACCGTTGCCGTCAACCACCACAGGGTTACCGTTGTTGTCGAGTGACAGGAATACCAGGGAGGTGGTGCCGCCATTGTTAATGGTCAGGTTGATTTGACCACCGGCAACCAGCTCATCGTGGTCAACGACTACCTGCAGCTGCACATTGTCATTGCCCAGCTCAGACGCGTTGATGACGCCATCGTCAGGGTTGTTGTCATCGACGATGGTCACCGTCGGTGCACCGGTGTTGGCGATGGTATCGATTTCCGCCGTATCACTGCCAGCCGTAGAGACGTTACCGTCACTGTCGGTCTGGGTCGCCGATACCGTAATGGTATTGCCTTCGGCAACCACTTCGGTCCAGGTAATGGTGCCGTTGTTGTAGGTGAAGCCGGTGACAGCATCACCGTTCTCATCCACAACGATAGGGTCACCGTTGCTGTCGAGTGACAGGACGACCTGGGAGGTGGTGCCGCCATTGTTAATGGTCAGGTTGATTTGACCACCGGCAACCAGCTCATCGTGGTCAACGACTACCTGCAGCTGCACATTGTCATTGCCCAGCTCAGACGCGTTAATCACACCGTCGTCTGGGTTGTTGTCATCGACGATGGTCACCGTCGGTGCACCGGTGTTGGCGGTGGTATCGATTTCCGCCGTATCACTGCCAGCCGTAGAGACGTTACCGTCACTGTCGGTCTGGGTCGCCGATACCGTAA
>NZ_FIZY01000026.1 GCF_900060185.1 Grimontia marina
ACAAAGCACACAAGGTTTATCCCTACCTGCTGCGTGATATCGATGTCACTTATCCAAACCAAGCTTGGGCGATTGACATCACGTACATCCCCATGGCGAAGGGGTTCCTGTATCTGGTGGCCATTATCGACTGGTATAGCCGCAAAGTACTGGCTTGGCGCTTGTCGAATACGATGGATACAAGCTTTTGCATTGAGGCTCTCGAAGACGCACTGCAACACTACGGGCCGCCCGATATCTTCAATTCAGATCAAGGCAGCCAGTTTACTAGCGCTGAGTTTACTCAGAGATTAATCGACCATGATGTACGGATAAGCATGGATGGGAAAGGACGCTGGGTCGACAACGTGTTCATCGAGCGATTATGGCGTAGCTTGAAATATGAGGAGGTTTACTTAAAAGCCTATACCACCCCCCGAGAAGCTGAACTTGAAATCGGCCACTACATGGTGTTCTATAACGAAGAGCGTAACCATCAGGGACTCAATGACCTTACTCCTGATGAAGCCTACTTCGGCAGGCAAAGATACGCAGCATGAGCGGGATCAAACACTTAAAAAATTAGCTTGTGTGTCCAACCAATGGGGTCCACTTCTCACACCCAATTGGCATCGAGCCATGTGGCGCTGCAACAACACGTCGAAAAGCTGCCCGACCACGACGAGATATCGGGTCTCAAACTCAGCATTGAAAAGCTGCGTGGGGACATTCGGGAAATACGCCCCAAGCTCGAAGGGCTCGACCGCATCAGCAACCTGCTGCTTGAAAACGAACTCAAGGAAAAGAACGGATGACATTGCACACATTGCTACAACAAGACCGCCGCTTGGTGATGTTGCGCGTCCTGAATGAAATGCCAGGCTACGAGGCCAACGATTCAATCATTGATTCTGCCCTCGATGCCTACGGCCACAATGTCAGCCGCGATTTGGTGCGCACCGAGTTAAGCTGGCTCGCTGAGCAGCAATTGGTGACGCTGCGCGATGTCGCAGGCACCCAAGTGGCACGCATTACCCAGCGCGGCATAGATATCGCATTAGGCCAAGCCAATCACCCTGATATAAAACGCCCACGCCCAGGGGAATAACATGACGGAGACTGCGCACACCAAAAACCGCATAAGCAAAATAGACCAATTGCCGGACGACATTAAAACCCAACTCAATATCTTGCTGCGTGAGGGCAAAATGCCACAAACGGCAATCCGCGAACAAATTAATGCGCTCATTGATGAATTTGACCTGCCCGAAGACCAGAAAATAAGCCGCAATGGGTTAAGCCGTTATTCGCAGAGTTTTCATAAAGGCATGGCGCGTTATCAGCAAGCGCAGCAGCTGACCCAACAATGGGTTAAACAATTTGGGGAAACACCTCAAACCGACATTGCCCGCAGCCTGATTGAAATTGGGAAAAGCCAGATATTCGATATTCAGATGAAAGCGCTGGAAGAGAACGAACCGCTCGACCCTAAAACCCTTTCAGTGTTATCGCTGGCCATTAAGCGTTTGCAGGAAGCGCAAAGCGGCAGCGTGAAACTCGAAAAGGAAATTCGAAAACAAGCGATGGAAGAAGCAGCAAGCACCGCAGAGAAAACCGCCAAAACCTTGGGCCTCACCAAAGAGGGGGCCACCACGATTCGTAATCAAATATTGGGGTTATCATCATGATGATGAAAGATGAGCGTTCCCCCGTTGCCGCTGCTGTTTCACACCTTCATTATCAGTACGACAATAATGAAGTCTTATTGCCCTACCAAAAATATTGGATAGAGGATGACTCGCCACTCAAGATTGCAGAGAAATCCCGTCGAACCGGTATCACTTGGGCCGAAGCCTGTGATGCTTCGCTGACCACGTCAAAAAGTAAAACCCATGGCGGGTGTCATCATTTCTATGTCGGCTCGAATAAAGAAATGGCGCGCGAGTTTATTGATGCGGTCGCGATGTGGGCCAAAGCCTTTGATAAAGCCGCTGGCGAAATATGCGAAGAAGTCATCGAGGAAGAAGACAAAGACATTCTCACCTACGTCATTTATTTCGCGTCCGGCTTTAAAGTCCAAGCCCTCTCATCTAACCCGTCAAACCTTCGCGGCATGCAAGGCAATGTGACCATTGATGAAGCCGCCTTTCATGAACGCTTGGCCGAAGTATTAAAAGCCGCGCTCGCATTAACCATGTGGGGCTGCAAAGTTCGTCTTATTTCCACCCATAACGGCACAGAGAATCAATTCAATGAACTGATTCAACAAAGCCGCGCGGGTAAAAAAGATTACAGCGTCCACACCATTACCTTGAGTGATGCCTGTTGTGATGGGTTATATCAGCGTATTTGCCAAGTAAGTAGCAAGACATGGAGCCAGGAAGAGGAAGACCATTGGATTGCAGGCTTATTAAAAGCCACGGCCACCGAAGAAGATGCATTAGAAGAATATTTCTGTGTGCCTAAATCTGGCTCGGGCGTGTATATCCCGCGCAGTTATCGCGAGCGCGCTGCCGTGCTCGAAAATAACGTGGTGCATTTTAATGGCTCTGCAGCCTTTAACGCCTTGCCCGAACGGTTACGCGCAATGGACATGGCCGAATGGTTAGAGCAAAACGTTAAAACTCTGCTTGATGATTTACCCACACACCTTCGCCATACCCTTGGGGAAGACTTTGCCCGCTCGGGCGATTTAACCGTCTTTGCCCCGTGTACTGTATTGCAAAATACCCAACGGCAAATCCCTTTTTTGGTTGAACTGTTTAATGTGCCGTTTAAACAACAAGAACAAGTGCTGTATTACATTGCCGACCGCCTGCCCCGTCGTGATGGCATCAAACTCGATGCCCGAGGCAATGGCCAATATTTGGCCGAGCAAGCGGCAGAGAAATACGGGGCGGAAGTGGAACAGGTAATGTTATCGACGGCCTATTACCGCGAGAACATGCCGAGTTTTAAAGCCGCCTTTGAAGATGACGAATTACAAATGCCAAAGAACGAGGATGTCATTAATGACTTCTCGTCTATCCAAATGATTCGCGGCGTGCCAAGCATTGATGATGCCCGCACAAAATCTGCAGACGGTCATCAACGCCACGGGGATTCCGCGATTGCGATTTTTCTGGCCTACCTCGCCTCAAAAGAAGAATGCCGCCGCTATGAATTGCACCGCATTGTAGAAGCCGAAAACAACCGCAACCTGCACGAAGACACCCGCCGCCAGTTCACTCACACCCGTGGCCTCAAAGGCATGCGCGGTGGCCTGCTTTAGGAGATCGCCATGATAATCAACCCCACTACAAATAAGCCGTTTACTCGGCAAGAAAAAGAGGAACTGCAGGCACACCATAGCCGTGCCCATGTCACCAGTGTGCGCCGCCCCATGGCGACCCATTCGATAGCCAGTTATCTCACCCCCGCGCGCCTGGCCAATGTGCTGCGCAATGCCATCAACGGCCAAGCGGAAGATTACTTTGTGTTGGCAGAAGAAATGGAAGAGCGCGACACCCATTACCGCTCGGTGCTGTCTACGCGTAAACTCGCCGCCGCCTCATTAAGCCCAACGGTAGAAGCAGCCAGCGATGACGAACAAGACCAGGCACTCGCAGAAGCGGTGCGCCAGCTGCTGCGCCACCCTCAGTGGGAAGATTGTGTGTTTGATTTGCTCGATGGTATCGGCAAAGGCATTGGCCTGGTCGAAATGCTGTGGGATACCACCGACACGCCTTGGCAGCCTTACGAGTACAAATGGGTAGACCCGCGCTTTATTCGTTTGGACGAGGATACGCAGAGCGAACTGCGCTTAGTCACCGATGACAACCCAAGCGACGGCGAACCCTTGGCCCCGAATAAATACCTGGTTCACTTGCCGCGCATGAAGTCCGGCCATTGGCTTCGCGCGGGCCTCGCCCGTGTGGTGGCCGTGATGTATATGCTCAAATCCTTCACGGTCAGAGATTGGTGGGCCTTCGCTGAAGTGTTTGGCATGCCCATTCGTGTGGGGAAATACCACAGTAATGCCTCTGATGAAGACATACGTACCCTGATTAACGCCATTGCAACCATCGCCAGTGATGCTGGCGCGGCCATTCCCGAATCCATGCAAATCGAGATGGTGGAAACCGCCAAGGGCAGTGGCGGCGATACCCTGTTTGAGAACATGGCCGAGTGGGCCGACCGCCAGATTTCCAAAACCGTGCTCGGCCAAACCATGACCACGGATGACGGCTCAAGCCAAAGCCAAGCGAAAGTGCATAACGAAGTGCGCCAAGACATCATCAACTGGGATGCCCGCCAGTTGGCCAACACCTTAAACGCTCACCTCGTCAAACCCTTCATCGACATGAACTGGGGGCCGCAAAAACAGTACCCGCGCATCATCATCAAGCTCGAAGAAAGCGAGGACATTAAAGCCTGGGTGGAGGCGATTACCCCTCTTATAGATAGAGGGATGAAAGTCCAAGCCTCCGAGGTGCGTGACCGTGTTGGTCTGTCTGACCCTGAAGACGATGGCGAATTGCTGCATGCCGTGAACAATCAACCTATCGATACACCCGCGCTCAACCGCCAGCAGCTGGCGCTCAATCGCGCCCTGCCCGCCATCGATACCGAAGCGGAAATAGATGAACTGGTGAACAGTGGCTTAAACGAATGGGAAGCAGTGAGCGCCCCCATACTGAACCCCATCTTGGACGCCGCCAAACAGGCTGACAGTTTCGAGGCGTTTAACCTGGCTTTAAACGATATCGCGAGCGAACTCGATGCCAGCGCCTTTGCCGAACAGCTGGCCGCCCTGTGCTGGCAAGCCCGCGCCTTGGGAGATGTGAGCGATGGATAATGACATCATCCCTGCAGAAGCCTTGGCTTACCTGAAAGCCAAAGGGTTAAAAGTGGGCTTTCATCATGCCGACGTGTGGAAGGATGAACACAACGCCGCCTTCACCGTGGCCAAGATGATGCAGCTCGACATGCTCGACGATGTCAAAGTGGCACTGGCCACCGCACTCGAAGAAGGCCAAACCTTTAAACAGTTCGCCGAAAGCCTCAAACCCTACCTAATACAAAAAGGATGGTGGGGCGAGCAGCTGGCCCGTGACCCGCTTGATGGGGATATCAAAGCGGTAAAGCTTGGCAGTGATGCGCGTTTAAAAACCATTTACCGCACCAACATGCGCACCGCCCGCGCGGCAGGTCAATGGGAACGCATCGAGCGCACCAAAGCCACCCACCCTTTTTTGCTGTATGAACTGGGGCCAAGTCGCGAACACCGAAAAGATCACCAAGCCTGGGCGGGGATCATTCTCCCTTCCGACCACCCTTGGTGGCAAACCCACATGCCGCCCAATGGTTGGGGCTGTAAATGCAGAGTGCGCCAACTGAGCCAACGCGAAGCAAACAGGCTGATTGCGTCAGGGCAATACAGCACCCATGCGCCAGCACTTGAAGAAAGGGATTGGCTGAACAAACGAACGGGAGAAGTTGAGCGCGTACCGAAAGGCATCGACCCTGGTTGGAACTACAACCCAGGGAGCCGACAAAATGAACTCGACAGGCAATTTCAGAAAAAGCAACAGGAGGCGCGCTAAGCGCCTCTTTGTTGTTCAGTGATGCAGTTGGGTGGGTGGTGAGTGTTTAAACGATTATGGCGAGATTTAAACGAGTGTTAAACAGTCAATTCAGTCGCTCAACTGCTATAAAGATGTTTTTGAAAACCTAAAAAAGTATCTCTAATCACTGCGGTAGAACCAAACAAATCTACGGCATCTTTCGGTGTCTTGTATTTCAAAGTCAACAGACTTGGCATCTTCTTAGGAAGAAGTTCACCTTCGCCATCTTGAATGTACTTACCTAAAATAAAGTTGATAAAGTCTTGCTGATTGTTATCTGTAAATACAGTATCGATTATCGCCTTAGCATCAGCTACGCGAGTAGCACGAGATTTGGTTTCAGCCGCATAAGCAACATATGCAAGCACATCATAAACATCACTATTTTCTGCATCGATTAGCTCTTTCATCGCACCAAGCTTCTCTGAATCATATCCATGCTCAGCCAAATTTAATAGTAGTTGTTCTCGTGTTGTGGCATCCGACCAGATTTCACGAAGTCTATCTTCATTTTCAAAAAACTTAGGCAAGTCATCAAACATTAACTGCATAAACTCATGAGCTGTTATTGGCTTGTCGCCATGCCAATACATTACAGAGCTAATATGCTTGATAGAGCGTTCTTTACCATCACTAAGCTTAATCTTAACTTTCTTTTTCTTTTCACAAATACACGTTAGCGCACCACAATCTTTACATGGTTTAGGTTCTGGTTTTTCACAAGCACAAGGTTGCTGACCACATTTATCACATGGTTTACCTCCGCCACGAGGCTTTGGCTCTTCAGGCTCTAGTGGCTCACCATCCCAATCTGGATCAGCAAAATTATGATAGGCCTTTACAAAGTCGTAGATAGTGAAATAGTCTTTACCGTCAAAAACACGAGTTCCTCGCCCAACGATTTGCTTAAACTCAATCATGTTTTTACATTCACGCATCAGAACAATGTTACGTACATTTCGGGCATCAACTCCCGTAGATAGCTTGCGTGAAGTCGTTAAAATGGTAGGAATAGATTTTTCGTTGTCTTGAAATACCTTAAGATCGGTTTCACCTGCTTTACCATCATCAGCAGTAACTCGAACGCAATAAGATGGGTTACTTGTCCAGCCTTTATACACCGCATATTTATTGATGAAATCACGCACCATCCCAGCGTGCTCTTGAGTGGCGCAGAACACGATGGTTTTCTCTTTAGGGTTAAATTTATCCATCCAATAATGCACTCGTTTTTTTTCACGGGCAGGGATGGTAATAATGCGGTTGAAATCACCTTCTTTGTATACACGCCCTTCTTCAGGCTCTCCATCAATGATGACACCATCGCCTTTGGTATAGATGTATTCATCCATAGTGCCAACGATAGGCAACACTTTAAATGGTGTTAAAAAGCCATCATTAATGCCTTCTTTTAGGGTGTAGCTATAAACAGGTTCACCAAAATATTTATAAGTATCCGTGTTATCTTTTCGCTTTGGCGTAGCGGTTAAGCCTAGCTGAACTGCTGATTCAAAATACTCTAGAACACCGCGCCATGAACTTTCATCTTTCGCACCGCCACGGTGACACTCATCAATCATAATGAAATCAAAGAAGTCTGATGGGTACTCGCCAAAGTAAGGAGCATCTTCACCATTCTCATCTTTGCCCGACATGAATGTTTGGAAAATAGTGAAGAAAATAGAACCGTTCTTAGGAACTCTACCTGCCTTTTTTACTTCTTTTGGGTCTATTCGAATGATAGCGTCTTCAGAAAATGGTGAGAATGAATTGAACGCTTGGTCTGCAAGAATATTACGGTCGGCAAGGAACAAGATTCGTGGACGACGAACCGCCTTAGAAATATCCGTTTGAGATACTTTTGACCATCGAGAGTAAAACAGCTTCCATGCAAGTTGGAATGCAATGAACGTTTTACCCGTTCCCGTAGCCAGTGTTAACAGGATCCTATCGTCGCCCTTTGCTATTGCTTCTAGGGCATTGTTGATTGCGTTTTCTTGGTAGTAACGAGCCGTCCAGCTACCACCTTTTGTTTCAAAAGGCACATCAGAAAAGCGTTGCCGCCATTCAGCGGCACAGCCAGAATCAGTAAAGGTCAATTTCCATAATTCTTCAGGACTAAGGTATCTATCAACTAACTTTTGTCCACCTGTAACCATGTCTATTTGGTAGATATCATGACCATTAGTAGCATAGGCAATTCTACATTGAAGACGAGTCGCATAGTCGATAGCCTGTCGTACCCCTTCGGTATAAGACAAAGACTCTTTCTTTGCCTCAACAACACCCAGTTTTTTACCTTTGTACTCTAAGACGTAGTCAGACGAAACTTTAGTGCCACGCTTACCACCATTCATGATACGACCTGGGCAGATAACCTCACGGCGAATATAGCTATGTTCAATGCTACCCCAGCCACACCTTGCTAGCATCGGATCAATAAAGTCAGCACGGGTATCGGCTTCGGTTCTTTGTGAGGTCATAGTTATTGCTTCCCCTGATCTAAGCGCTATAGCTTGCCACTAAAAGCTTGCTGTAACACTGATTGCTTAAGTTCATCTAATGCTTTGATTTTATTTGTATACACTAGCTTTAATCGGGAGGTCTCATTTTTTATAAAGGCAACTTGATCAATTAGTTTTCTTTGCTCTTCAATACTAGGAAGAACAAGAGGTAACTCTTTAATAATTCCCATATTTAACCCAGCCATAATAGCTCCTTTAGCTCTAATTAAAAGATATTTTCTAGCTATTGGATGGTGCAAGAAATAAATATGCAAGTACTCTGGTAAGCACTTACTTTGATCTAATGTAATACAGCAAATATGTTTAGTATTAATTGTTTTTGGTATGTCATCAGGAACGATTGCGCACCGACCACATGTTCCCATTATAGTAATTAATACATCTTTTGGCTTAACCTCAAATTTTGATAACTCTTCAAATTTCTCAGGTGTTATAAATCGCTGCCCCCCCCACTTAAACTCGTTATTAACAGTGTTATCAATCCCCAAAACGGCAATTCCGTTATCAACAATCTCCTTCTTTAACAACTGACTACCAAAGGGGCCAGTTCTCATCGACCCTTTCTCTTTTTTTGCAGCATCAAGCACAGTGCAGTTCGGTTTAGTGTGCTTGGAGAAAATAGAGTTCTGACAGAAAGACTCAAACAGCTCCCCAGTATTTTCTAGGTTTTTTTCTGCATTCTGCTTTGCTTTTTTGATATCAGAAAAAATGGCATCTAACTTGGAAACTATTTGTTTTTGAACTTCTAGAGTAGGCAGGCTAATACGAATGGATTCAATTTGCTTTTTATTAATTGAATTGAAAACCGCACCATCACTACCAATAAGGTTTTTTTGGATAGACAGTAGGAAAAAATATAGAAATGATTGATCGATATGCTTGGCTCGAATCGCAGCTAACCCTCGACCTATACAAATTTCTTCTGTCGCAATATTTATTGGACCAACAGGTGCTCGAACAGACATTAAAATATCACCGTCAAGCGCGATTTTAGTTACCTTTGATGTCCACTTAACAGGCGGTTTCAGGTACTTATCACCATATTCTTTTTTACCTTGATAAAAGGGTAAACCTATACGATCGGTATTATAATACTTCCCTTCAGGACTTTGTCCTGCAACAACCTCACAAACATCAATTAATTTTTTAACTTGCCACATTACAGCAACCCTCGAACACTCATAAGAATTGCTTCACTCTCTTTATCGAGAGTCATTATTTCCTCTATGATTTCAGATGTCTTACGAAGTGGTGCTTCTTCTTCGACATTAGGATTTTTTATGCTTAGGTCAAAACTAGCATCAAGGCCTCCTATATCAAGAGACCAAGATTTGTATGAATCTGAAAACGTCTTTTGAAGTGCAACGAAATCTTTTAGGTCATTATCGTTCAGTGGGTTAGTTTTTCCCATTTTACGACCTGGATCTAATTCGTAAAACCATGTTTTTTGAGTTGCCGACCCTTTTTCAAAGAACAAGACAACTGTTTTCACCCCTGCTCCAATAAATGTCCCTGCTGGACAATCCAATACCGTATGCAAGTTACAGTTTTCCAAAAGCTCTTTACGTAAAGCGATGGCTGCATTATCTGTATTCGATAAGAAGGTATTTTTGATAACGACAGCGCCACGACCGCCTGCTCTTAGTTTTTTGATAAAGTGCTGTAAGAACAAGAAAGCCGTTTCACCCGTTTTGATCGGGAAGTTTTGCTGAACCTCAGCACGCTCTTTACCACCAAAAGGTGGGTTGGCTAGGATAATATCGTGGCGTTCACTATCTTGAATATCAGCAATATTTTCAGCTAACGTGTTGGTATGAATGACATTTGGTGCTTCAATACCATGAAGTATCATGTTCATTATTGCGATGACATAAGCTAATGATTTTTTCTCTTTCGCATAGAAAGTTTCATTTTGCAGCGTATCAAGATCTTGAGTGGATAGACCCTCTTTTTTGCTTAGGTAATCAAATGCCTCACATAAGAAGCCTGCTGAACCTGCTGCGCCATCGTAAATGGTTTCACCAATTTTAGGCTGTACAACATCGATCATGGCGCGGATTAATGGACGAGGTGTATAGTATTCACCACCATTGCGACCAGCGTTCCCCATGTTCTTGATCTTGGTTTCGTATAGGTGCGATAGCTCATGCTTTTCTTCTTGAGAACGGAATCGAAGCTCATCGACTTTTTCTAGGCAGTCACGTAGTGCGTAACCACTTTGGATTTTGTTTTTGATCTCACCAAAGATCTCACCGATTTTATATTCGATAGTATCTGGGCTTTCTGCTCGTTGTTTGAAACCTTTTAGGTAATGGAAGAGTTTGTTATCGACAAACTCCATCAAATCGTCACCGATAAGAGCGTTGTCGTAATCAAACTCACCATCTACCTTAGGCGCAGCCCATGAAGACCAACGATACTCTTCATCAATTATGTATTGGTAATCTTCAAACATCAGCTCGGCATTGATCTTCTTGTCTTGTTCTAAGTCATCAAGGTACTTAAGAAATAGCATCCAAGATGTTTGCTCTGTGTAATCAAGTTCCGAAGAACATCCAGAGTCTTTATGCAGAATATCATCAATATTTTTAAAGGTTTGTTCGAACATTGTTAACGCTCTGAGTTGAAGGAAATCCACATCTATAATACATTTTTTCAGACAACCAAACCAATAGTTCTAAAACCCATCAAACACAGAAAATGGTCAAATCGTCCGCTTTATAAACAACTACAAACAACCACCGCCGTAAATCTCACCCAACCCCCTATCCACTTATTCTGGCCTCTACCGTTTACCCAAAACGCAGGCCAACACAATGCCAGACACAACCCAAACACGACACCTAGCGCTCTGTTTCCAACTGCCTTCACAGCAAAGCGATACAAGTGAGCGCTGGCTAGAGCTCATCCCCGCAGGCACCTTTGCAGGCATCGATGGCCGCCGTTGGTCAAATGCTTCCCCCGATTCCGTCGTTCTCAACTCTGCCGCCTCTACGCCCTGGGACATTGAGCACGCCACCCACATTAAAGGCCCTCAGGGTGAAGAAGCTCCCGCGTATGGCTGGGTAGAAGAATATGACGTGCGTGACGGCGCTATTTGGGGCCGTGTTGCCTTTAACCGTGAAGGCATGGACATCATTGCCGAACGCAAATACCGCTATTACTCCCCTGCTTTTTTGCACGATGCCCAAGGCAACGTGACCGCGATTGAATCCGTGGGCTTTACCAACAAACCCAACTTGACCGAACTCCCTGCCCTTAATCGACAACAACAGGAGCAACACCCCATGACACTCTCTGCCCCTCTCGCTGCAGCGCTGTCGCTCAACCCTGCCACAGCAACTGACGCCGATGCAGTTACCGCGATTGATGCACTCAAATCTGATGCGCAGCTGGCGCTTAACCGCGCCGAACAACCCGACCTGAAAAAGTTTGTGCCCGTCGAAACCCATCAACTGGCCTTAAACCGCGCCGAAGCGGCAGAAGGCGAATTGAAAGCCCAGCAAGACGCGGAAACCGAAGCCGTGATTGATGACGCCATCGCCGAAGGCAAGATTGCGCCTGCGAATAAAGCCGCGTTCCTGTCGATGTGTCGCAGTGACCGCGAAGGCTTCGACCGCTTTTTGGCCTCGGCTCCCAAGGTTGCGAGCGATGAAAGCCGCCACACCCAGTCACCCAAAGGCCACGCCAAGCTCGATGAACACGAGCTCGCCATGTGCCGCAAATTACACCTCACCCAAGACCAATTCTTGGCCGCCAAAAACGCCCAACAGGAGCAGTAATCAATGCCACAGTCACAATCTGAAATCCTTCAAAACCTGTTCACGGGCATGAGCGCGTCTTACACCCAAGGACTCGACAGCGCGAGCCCTCAATGGCAAGAAATCGCTACCGAAGTGCCAAGCTCAACCTCTGCCAACAACTATGGCTGGCTTGCCGACATTCCTGGCATTCAAGAATGGGTCGGTGAACGCCAATTGGCCGACATCGGCAAACACGGGTACGCCATCGAGAACAAAACGTGGGAAACCTCCATCAAGGTCAAACGTGAAGACGTGGACGACGATCAAATTGGCATGTATTCCGTGCTCGCCAAGAACTTCGGTTTTCAGGTGGCGCTGTTTCCTGACGAACTGTCCTACGGGCTGTTAAAGGCAGGCTTTGAAACCCAATGTTTTGATGGTCAGTACTTCTTTGACACAGACCACCCTATGGGCGACGACACCTATTCCAACATCGTTGGCGTGCCTACCTCGACGGGCGAACCATGGTTCTTAATTGATGATACCCAAGTGCTCAAACCCATCATCTACCAACACCGCCGCCCGTTCGTGTTCAAGAACATGAACCCCAATGAAGAGTTCACCTGGTTCAATAACGCACTCGCTGCAGGCACCGATGGCCGTTCAAACGTGGGCTTTGGTTTCTGGCAAACCGCCGTGGGCTCGAAAGCAGCGCTGACCGAATCTAATTACGAAAAGGCCATTGAAGCACTGTCCGGCACCAAGAAAAACAACGGCACCCCGCTTGGCATTCGCCCCACCAAATTGGTGGTCGGCCCGCGCAACCGCGCGGCGGCGAAGAAGCTCATCAATGTGGCTATCCAAGGCGGTGGCGGCAGCAACCCCTATTTCGAAGACGTAAAAGTGGTTGTGAGCCCGTACCTCGGGTAACCACCTAACCCACTCGCACTGGCCGCAAGGCGGCCTTTGCCCCTTTGTATTTTGAGGATGAAACAGTGACCGATGTTCCTAAGCCAACCGCGTCAACCAAAACGCCACGTACTGGCAGCAATAAAAAAGCCACTGACACCGCAAACACCGACACTGCGCAAGTTGCTGGCACTGCCGCTGCGCCATCGCAATCGGATAGCGCGCCAAGCGGCCTAAACACCCATGAAACCATCACGACAAGCCTTGAAGGCACGCCCTTTGTTGCCGTGTTCGTCAAAGCTGTCTCTGTCGATGGGTTCTGGCGCTGTGGCCGCTTTTGGCCCCACGCAGGCGTGCAAGTGTATGCGGTTGACGACCCAACCACCGCCCACGCGCAACACGATGCCGATGTGTTTGTTGATATGGCAGCGCTTGAACGCATTGAGCTTGAGCCCTTACTTGTGGTTTCACGCCTGCAAACAGACGAAAAGGAAGCCTAAGCCATGACCGCCGCCGTCTATGCCACCGCGCAAGATTTGCTTGAACGCGATCCCTCGTTTGTGTGGACGGTGGCCGCCCAAAAAGACAACCCCGATACCCTCGATGAGGTGGCCATGGCTGCCGCCTTGCGCGATGCCACCGAAGAGATAAACAGCTTTCTGTCTCGCTTTACTCTGCCGCTTGCAGCCACGCCAAACACGCTCAACCGCTTGGCCATTTCCCTTGCCTTTTACTGGCTGGCTGACCGCGACAGCAGCGTGACTGACCTCGTACAAAAGCGCTATGACGATGCCATCAGTACCTTGAAAGACATCCAAGCAGGTCGCCGCGATCTTGGTTTGCCCAAAGCAGACAAGCCCGCTGAAACCCAAAGCGGTAAGGCGGAGGTGATCGCCGCCTCTCGCCCTGCCATGCGCAAAGACTTGGGCGGGGTGCTGTAATGGCCATCGCCGTTAACATCACAGGCGATGCCGAGCTTCAAAGGCTTCAGCAACATATCGCGAGACTCAGCGATGCAGGTAACCGCCGCCAGCTGCTGGCCCTCATCGGCGCAGAAGCCGAAACCCAAACCCATCGCCGCATTCGCGATGAGAAAACCGCGCCAAATGGCACGCCCTGGGAAAGCTGGTCAGACGGTTATGCCAAGACCCGTCACGGTAACCATTCGTTACTGATGGGAAACGGCGAACTCGATGACTCTATCCAATTTCAGGTGCGTGGCAATAAGGTGCATGTGGGCTCGCCCCTGGTGTATGCCGCCGTGCATCAAGACGGCTTTGAGGGCGCGGTCAACATCGCCGCCCACCATCGGCGCATCACCCAAGCCTTTGGCAAGGTGCTTCGCCACCCTGTTTGGCAATCAGTCGGCGCGCATGTGCGCCACATGAAGGTGCCGCAGCGTGAATACCTGGGACTTTCCACTGAGAACCGCCAAGACCTGTACGCCTTGATTGGTGACTTTTACGGAGACCTTCTGACATGAGTACGCGCCCGCAACTCGACATCACAGGCACCTCTCTGGCCATCACCGCCGCTGTGGTGCAGGCCCTTGCCGCGTTCAAAGGCGATGCCCCTGATAAGGTCGGCAGCATTAACCGGCACAAAGGCCGCTTCGCCACCCCCGATGCAGTGAAACATGAGGTCACTCACTATGGCGCGATCCGTGTGGCCGCACTCAACGTCAGCCAGGTGCGCCGCGAAGCAGGCAGCCTGGTCGGCATGGTCTCCTTGGTGGCCTTTGTCATGACCACTGACCATTACGGCCATCACCGTGACGAGCGCGCCGAAGTCATCAGCAGCAAGCTCGCCGTGTTTATCTCAGGCCAAGATTGGTCACAGGCTCTTGGCCGAACCGCCTACAAACAGCCTGAACGCATAAGCGCGCAGAATCTTTGTACCGAGGCGCTAGACAACATCGGCGTCGCGATTTGGTCAGTCAGTTGGCAGCAAGAGTGTCGCCTCAATATGCCCGTTGACCTGACCACCCTTGATGACTTTTTGACCATGCAACTCGATACGCCCACGCAAGATAGTCCAGCGCTGAGCGCCACCTTCGCGATGCGCCAAAACAACACACCCAGCCCCGAGGACACCCAATGAACACCGTGACTCTCTACCCCACCGATAAAAAGGTGAAAGTACGTAAACCCGATGGCGGCCACCTCAATGAAAACGGCGAGCCTGTGGTCATGACCGCCTTCTGGCACCGCCGTGTGCGCGATGGCTCTGTCACCCAAGACGCGCCAGAAGACGCCATTAATACTGCAAAAGACAACATCGACACGGCCAAAGACAGCGCGAAACCAAAAGGATCTAAATGATGTCCATCCCGAATGATATTCGTGTTCCCCTGTTTTACATGGCTTTTGATAACGCCAATGCCAATCAGGGGGTCGCGGTACAGCAACACAAAATACTGGTGATGGGTCACCAAAGCGGCGGCACCGCGACCGACTTGGAGCAATACCGTATCACCAGTGACGACCAAGCCCGCGCCCTCTTTGGTGACGATGCCATGCTCACGGCCATGCTGCAGACGCTGCGCAAAGGCAATAACTACACCGAGACCTGGGCCATGCCCGTGGCTGAGCCCGCAGCAGGCACGGCGGCTTCATCAGGACAAGCCATCACGGTGACAGGCTCTGCCAGCCAAGCGGGCACGCTGTCACTTATGATTGCGGGCCAGCGCGTGCAAGTGGGCGTGAGCACCAATGACACTGCAGGAGCCATCGCTGCCGCCATCGTTAATGCCATCAACCAACAGGCCGCATTGCCTGTTACGGCGCAAATTCCAGCGAGCGAAAACACCCGAGTGAAACTAACCGCCAAATGGAAAGGGATCACGGGCAACGACATCGATGTGCGCTGTAACTATTACGACACCGAGCAGCTGCCGCCTGGCGTATCGCTAACCCTGTCACCTTTATCCGGCGGTGCAGGTTATGTCGATGCCAGTGACGTCATTGGCGCATTGGGCGATGAGTGGTTTAACCATATCGTGTGCCCGTTTAACGATCAGGCTTTCCTTGATGGCCTTCGCACCGAACTCGATGCCCGTTGGGGTGCGCTTCGCATGATGGAAGCCGTGTGTTACACCGCCATTCGCGGCAACCATGCCGAAACGGGCACCTGGGGCAATACGCGCAACGACCATTTGATCACCTGCATGAGCACCAACACCGCCCCCAACCCGCCGTGGGAATTTGCGGCGGCGTATGCGGGGCAAGCGGCCTATCACCTCGCTATCGATCCCGCGCGGCCTCTGCAAACCTTGCCCTTGGTCGGATTGCTGCCGCCGTCGAAGCGTGAGCGCTGGGATTTGGTAGAGCGCAACCTGCTGCTGCATGACGGTGTCGCGACCTACTACGTGGATGCAGGGAACCGCTGCGTGATTGAGCGTGAAATCAGCACGTACCAGGTCAACACCTTTGGCAGTCCTGATCCGAGTTACCTCGACATCACCACCCCGATGACGCTCGGTTATTTCCGCTTTGTCCATAAGGCTCACTTCACCCAAAAATTCCCACGCCATAAATTGGCGGGCGATGACGTGCTCGACAGCCTAGAGCCAGGGCAACCTGTCGTGACGCCAAAAATACTGCGCGCCGAAATGCTCGATGTGTTCTTGCAATTGCAAGAGAAAGGCTTGGTGGAAGGCTTTGAGCAATACAACGCCGAGCTTGAGGTCACCCGCGACAGCGCAGACGCCAACCGCATCAATGTGCTGTGTTCACCAGATTTGATTAACGGCCTTCGCATCATGGCCATGAACGTGCAGTTCAAGCTGTAAGGAGAAACACCGATGTCTATTCTCGGATACGCCAAAATTCGCGCCAATGGCGATGAACTCAAAACCAAGGGCGGCGCACGTCTCAACCCTGGCGGCTTTAGTCGCACCTCACACGGCGGTGGTGGTCGCGTCTGGGGCAACAGCAAACGCTTTGTCGCCCCCTCGCTCGACTTCAAGTTGGTGGTAGACAGTGACACCGACGTGCAAGCGCTCAACGACATGGAGAACGTCACCATCGTCTTTGAGGCTGACAACGGCCTCACTTACATGATGACAGACAGCGCCTTGGAAAACCCCGCAGAGCTCGATGAAGACAACGGCGAGACGGGCGGCAAATTCATTGGCAAACAATGCAAACGCATTTAAGCGAGGCAACCTGTGGCAAAAATTGAATTTAGCCTTGAGCATGGCCTTCTCTTTGGCAAAGGTCAGGACGCAGAGCCGCACTATGACGTGGTACTGCGTGAACTCACCACCCGCGATGTGATTGAAGCGCGCACCAAGGCCGAACAAGTGGTGTTTGTGCCTGACCCGCAAACGGGCACAGAGAGAGGCATCACCGTGGTCTCTGAGGTCAAGATGGGCATTGAGCTTTTATGCCGCCAAGTGGCCTCGATTGGCGACATTCAAGGCCCACTGTCAGAGCGCCAATTGTATGGGCTGCATGTGGATGATTTTGCCCTACTCAATGAACAAGCCGAACGCCTCGATGCTGCCGTGGGGGTGGCGGAAAAGCGGGGGCGATTGGAGCAGCCAGGCGACCGGACTTGAACAGGTCGTGCTTGCTCTGGCAAGCCGACATTTCACCTCTATCGAGCACTTTCTCGATAAACCCGTCACCTGGCTGTTTGACCACTTACTCGCATTAAAGGCAAAACACCATGAGCACACTAAACAGTGAAATCGTCATCAACCTGTCGGGGAACCTCTCCCAAAAAGCCCGCACCTACTCTAACGACATGAAGAAATTTGCGGCGAGTCAATCACACATGGCCAAAGGGTTTCGTCACGTTGTGAGAGGCGTCAACAAAGGTTTAGACGCCATGGAAAACCGCTACACCGCTTTGGTGGCCACGGTAGCAGGTGGCGCAGTGGCCAACAGGTTGGTCACCCTTGACCGCCGTCTGTCGCGTTTATCCGTAGCGGCAGACCTCACCAAAGAACAAACCCGCGCCTTATACGAAGAAATCGAGAACATTTCACGCTCTGAGGGTATCCGTATCGATCCTACCCAAACCCTCGAAGGGCTTGAGGTGGTGATGGAAAAGCTCGGTGATATCGACTTTGCCCGCCAGAACATGGGCAACATTGCGCTGTTTTCTCAAGCCACGGGCGCGACAGGTGGCCACATTGGTGCCGTGCTCACTCAACTCAAAAAGCTCTCAGTAGAAACCCAACAAGAGGTCATGACCGCCATGGACACCTTGAACGTGCAAGGTAAAAGCGGCGCGTTCACCATGGCCTCGTTCGCCGCACAAGGTGAGCGGCTGCTATCAACCTATGCTGCAACAGGTCGCCAAGGTGTTGAGGCTGTGCTTGAACTGGGTGCCGCCATGCAGGTCATTCGAAGTGGTGCGGGCTCTGACGACCAGGCCGTGACCGCGTATGAAGCGTTTATCCGAGAAGTGACCACCCCCGACAAAGTGAAAAAGCTCAAAGAATTGGCAGGCATCAATGTGTTCGATCCTGACAAGCTCAAGCAAGGCGCGGAAGTCATGCGCCCGTTACCCGATCTGATGAAAGACATCATTACTCAAGCAGGCTCAAGCCAGACCTACACCATGAGCCAAGCCCTCAACACCATCAAGTTTGGCGAAGAAGCCATGCGCGCCTTAAAGCCTTTGATGGGGGAGTTTTCCGCTAACGGCAGCATTAACGCCTTTGACCAATTTCTGTCCGTGACCGCCGACGGCAGTACCACAATGCAAGATGCGGCCAAGGTGGCCAAGGACTACCAAGCCAGCGTCGATAATTTGATGACCGCCGTCCACCGACTCACACAACGAGAGCTGGCAGGCCCCTTTCAAGACCTGGCCGATGCGGTCAACAGCTTGGACGCCGACACCCTTGACCGCTGGCTGCAGCTGGGCAAAAACATCGGCGTGACCGTGGCCGGACTCATCGCCGCCCGCAAAGCGCTGGGTGTCGCCAAAGATTTAAAAGCCGTGTTCGGCAAAAAAGGCGGCGTCGGGAATGGCGCAAACACCCTCTCTGGCGGTGTCACCCCCGTGTATGTGGTGAACATGCCCGCCGCCAATGCCCTGCCTGGTAGCGCGAGCGGTGGAATAGGGAAACAGGGCAAAGGTGCAGGCAAAATGCGCTGGCTCAACGCGGCGGCGCAAAGCACAGGCATTGGCTATGGCCTGATGAACCTTGCCCCTGACTTCTCCCCCATCGACATTCGCAGACAATCTGACGTCGATACCACAGGCATGCCGTCGTCATTCGTGCCAGGCGCGGGCTTACTGGATGTGTTTGACGAAATATCAGGCTGGTTCAGTGGACAAGGGGCCCCTTCCCAAACGCCGGAGTCTGGAGAAATCCGAGGCAAAATAGCCATCGAAATGCACGAGAACCGCACCCGCATTAAAAGCGCGGACGTGCGTTACAACGGCATACCGCTCACGGTCGATCACGGCTTATCGATGGCCGATTAAGGGGGCGAGATGCAAGCACAATGGCAAGACCGACGTGACGCCGCCTTTCGTGGCGTTCCTTTTCTACTGAACACAGTGCGCGGCAAAACAGGCCGCCGCACCGTGCCCCATGAATACCCCAAGAGCAACCTAGGCTGGCCAGAAGACAACGGCGGCGCGCTCAATGTCGAAACCATCAAAGCCGTCCTGGTCGGCCCCACCGCGCAAACCCAGTGCCAGCAATTGCTTGATGCCTTAAACGTCGCCGGGCCAGGTGAGCTGGTGCATCCCTATTGGGGCATTCGTCAGGTACAAGTTGGCGACGTAAATTACGATTTCGATAACAACGAGCGCGATATCTGCCGCCTGTCGTTTCAGATTTTCGCGGTCAGTGATCGGCTATTCCCTGCAGACCAACTCGACACGCAGCAAGCAGTCACCGAGCAAGCAAAAGCCGCCAATGACGCGCAATGTGAGCGCTTTGCCCAAGTGACCGAAGCACTGACACCCGAGCAAGCGACATCGATGGCCGACCATCTTGATGGATTGCTCGACAGCCTCGATAACACGGTGAACAACTTACCAGGGCTGCCGGAGCAAACGGGCGAATGGGTGAACAGGCTGGGCCGCGTTAAATCCTCGGTCACGCGCGGATTAACCTACCCAGGGCAACAAGCCAGGGACATCACGGATCTTCTTTTTCGCGTGAAAGACCTGGTCACAGAGTTGCCCTTGTCACTCAGTATTTACGATCAACTGGCACAGCGCTGGCAGGGAGAACGCGAAGCGCTGAGCCCTACCCGCTCTGCGACAACACCCGAACAGGCTCAACAGCTAACTGCACTCGATTTGATGCTCACCGCCGTCGTGACAGGCAAAGCCAATGCCATTGCCAACGGTGAACTGACCGACAGCCAACAAGCCGAGCAAGCGGCCACCTCGATGACAACGTCACTGGCGACCCAAGCTGCCCGCGCCGTGGAGGATGGCAACCGCGATGGCTGGCGAACACTGAGGGCTTTGCGCCTTTCCGTGGTCGAGGACATCAAAACCCGCGCACGCCAATTACCGAGAATGCGCACCGTCTCGATTGAGCGCCCTATTCCCTCGGCTTTGCTCGCCTATCACATCACAGGAGACGCACAGCAACGTGATGACATCGTCAAACGCAATCGCCTGTCTCGCCCCGCGTTTGTAACGGGCAATGTAGATGTGTTGGAGAACAGCAATGGATAAGGTGTCATTGAAAATCGGGGGCCGCGTCTGGCAAGGCTGGAAGCAAGTCAGCACGACCCGCGCCTTATCGGCGGTGACGGGTGAGCATCAATTCAGCATCACCCGCAGTTGGCAAGATGCCGAGGCGCTGCCCCTTCGTGAAGGCATGGCCGTGGAGGTGTTCATCGGAGAGGACAAAGTTGCCACGGGCTACATCGCCGAACGCGTACCAAGCTATGACGCCAACACGCTCAGCTACCACATCACCGCACGGTGCAAAACCAAAGATCTGGTCGAGTCGTCATTGGTTCACCCATCGGGGGAATGGAAACACGTCACGCTGGCCACCCTCGCTGATGAAATCTGCCGCCCTTATGGTATTGCGGTGGAGGTGCAAACCGACATTGGTGGGCCGTTCACCACTGTCCGACTTGAGCAAGGCGAATCGCCCTTTGAACTGCTAGAGCGCTTGGCCCGTCAACGGGGAGTGTTGCTTACCAGCAACGCGAACGGCAACTTGGTGATCGCCCGCGCCAGTGACATACAGCTGCACACCGCCTTGGTGCTCGGACAAAACATCTTGGCCGCGCGGGGCCGCTTTAGTGAATCAGAGCGTTTCAGTCAGTACATCATCAAAGGCGTCGGCAATGGTGCCGCGTTTGATGCACAAAGCCCCGCCCGTGTCGGCGGCCAATCCGTGTCAGTCAATGACAACGACATCACGCGCTATCGCCCGAAAATCATTCTCTCGGAAGAGGTCTTCACCGCTGATGGCGCAAGCCGTCGAGGCCAGTGGCAAAAGCAACGCGCGCTGGCACATGCCACCACCACTGAAATCACCGTACAAGGCTGGCGCATGCCCAATGGAATGCTCTGGCCACTGAACCGCCGCATCAAAGTGCTCGACCCCATTCAAGGGATCGATGACGTGTTGCTCATCGCCTCACTGACCCGACTCGAAGACGACCAAGGCCGCACCACGGTGCTCGGTTTAGTGCCCCCCAACGCGATGGATATTCCCATCGAAACCGCCAAAGACACTAAGCAGGTGGCTGCATGGTAACCGCGTTCAACCGCCTTTTAATGCCCGTTAAACGCCGATTACAGTTAATGGTTGATCGCGCCGTGCTGCGTATCGTGAGCGATAGCACCCAACGCCAACAGCTTCAAATCCAAACCTTGGCAGGCGAAACCGACAGCGACATTGAACGCTGGCAAAACTATGGCCACACCAGTGTGCCGCCAACAGGCTCAGAAGCCATCACTCTGGCCCTGAACGGTAACCGTTCGAACCTCATTGTTATCTGCGCCGAAGACAAAGGCGTAAGACTGAAAGACCTGCAGCCAGGGGATAGCGCGCTGTATCACGCAGAGGGCCATTTTTTGAAACTGACCCGAGATAAAACGGGCGAGCTTAGCGCAGATACCCTGAACATTTCAGTGAAACAGGTAAATATCACCGCCACTGAATCGGTTGTTATAACGACCCCTACAGCACGCTTTTCTAACAACGTTGAAATCGGAGGTAATTGCCATGTAACAGGTCACGTCATCGGTGAGCAAGGCGGCACCTTTAAAGGCGTCAAAGCGGAGAGCCACAAACACAAAGAAAACGGTAAAGACAACCTAACGGACGACCCACAATGATTGGTACTTATTGGCACCAGAACGGCGCAGACCACAGCATCGAAGACGGCAAACTGGCAGAAGACGATGGCCTCAACTCGCTGGTCTTCATGATGTTGATGACGGATGCACGCGCCAAAGACAGCGACGCTTTACCTGCTGGCACAACCGACCGTCGTGGCTGGCCTGGTGACAGCTTTGCCGCGTCACCCTGGGGCTCTCGCCTTTGGCTGCTTGCCCGCGAAAAGCTCACCACAACCACACTGCAGCGCGCAGAAGATTACGCCAGTGAAGCCCTAGTGCCGCTGCTCAAAGGGATAGCCAAACGCTACCGCGTCACGGCATCACGTCAAGGCCGCGAGCGCTTGCGCCTAGATATCACCATCACCAAACCCGACGACACGGTGATGCGTTATGGCATCAGCCTTCGTTGGGCGGCGCACACGTTACGCGGTGAGGTGTCACATGCCTTATAACCCGCCAACACTTGCCGAATCTATTCAACAAATCGAAGGCGATATCTCGCTTGAGCTTGGCCTTAATGCCCATTTACCCGTGGTCTGTTCAGAGCGCGCCATCGCGTTTTCCGTGGGCGCGGCCAAGCGTGATTTGCATGACCAACTGCAGTGGCTGGCCAAACAAATTGTGCCGACCGCCGAAAGCGACGACAGCACCATTGAAACCCGCGCCGCTTATGAAGGCGTGCCGCGCAAGCTGCCACAAAAGGCCAAAGGGCATGCCACTTTTACGGTGTCTGATAACGCGCAATTGCCGCTTGATTCGGTGCTCACCGCCGCCAACGGTTCACGCTATCTCGTGACCTTCGCCACCTTGCCCGACAACGGGATCATCATCGCTGCAATTGAAGCCGAACTGGCAGGGAAAGCGGGCAACCTTAATGCAGGTGACGTGCTCACGCTCGTCAGTCCCGTGCCAGGCATTCATAACCAAGCCACCGTGCGCACTCTTGAAGGGGGCGTAGACATTGAACCCATTACTGAACTGCTCCGTCGTTTGTGGTTTCGCAAACAATATCCGCCCATGGGTGGTGCACTGCATGATTACAGAGCTTGGGCGACCGAAGTGCCGAGCGTGACCCGCGCTTGGGCATACGATGCCTGGCAAGGTGGTAGCACCGTGGGCCTGACCTTTGTCTGTGATGGTAATGATGACCTCTTGCCGTCTGCTGCAAAAATCCAAGAAGTAAAAGACTACATCTATCGTCATAGCGACCCTGCAACGGGCGTGGAGGTGGGCCGCCCTGCTGGCATTGAAACCGTGTTGTTTACGCTACGTATAAAGCCCGTTCAATTGGCCATCACACTCACCCCCGACACTGCAGAGACCCGCGCCGCCGTCATCGCACAACTCACCCAATTAGAGCGCCAATTCGCAAGCCCTGGTAGCCGCATTTTACTGTCACAAGTACGCACGGCCATTGGCACCGCATCGGGCGTGATGGATTACGCCACCCCACTTGCCAGCGACATCATCAGCCAAAGCAATGAGCTCATCACCTTTGAGGTGCCGCAGTGGATAGAGTAACCGCCGCCCAATCGACAGAGGCTTGGCTTGATGTCCTGCAGCAGCTGATGCCACAGGGCCTTGCTTGGCCGCGTGATGATGAGGCGAATCAAACCAAACTGCTTCGCGCACTGGCCAAACAACTGGCCGACATTGATGCCCAAGCGGATGCGCTCCAACAAGAAATGACACCCGCCAATGCGCGTGAACTACTCGACGAATATGAACAGTATTTGGGTTTACCCGAGTGCGGCGCACCGCAACAACAAACAACAGAGCGCCAAGCCGCTGCCGTTGAAAAAGACCAACGAAAAGGCCGTTTGCAAGCGTGGAACATCGAACAACGCGGTGCAGATTTAGGCTTTCAGATTACGGTCGAAGAACACTTTCCGCATCATTGCCTTCGAGGCTGCACCTATCCCCTCTATGAAGAAAAGTACCGTCACCTTTTGCGTATCCGCGTGCATGGCACAGACGAAGGCGATGCCAACACTCTGGAATGCACCCTCAAGCAATTCAAGCTCGGCGGGAAATATTACGAATTTGTCTATGAAGGTAATCAATAATGCATTTGCTCAATAATGGCTCTCAGGTCGAACAGATACCCGCTATCAAATCACGTGAAGGGATTGGCGGCTACTTCAGTGAAAGCAATGATGACGACGCGCCAAGCTATCCGGGGGCCGACTGGTTTAATGCTGTCATTCGCGAGTTTCAAAATGCACTGGCAGTATCTGGTGTGGCCTTTAACCCTGATAGCTTCAATCATCTCGCCGCACTTATACAGATAACTGCAGTGCCTGTAGGGTCTCCGATGCCCTGGTTTACCGATACGGCTCCCAATGGACATGCCATCTTCAAAGGCCAAGCGTTCGACAAAGACGCTAACCCTCAATTAGCCCTCATTTTTCCAACAGGTGTTCTACTGGATTTACGCGGGGTCGGCCTCATCGGTAAGGAAGAAGGCGAAACAGTAGGCGTTTTCGAAGAAGGTCAGGTTAAAGAACACGGCCACCCTAATTCAGAGGTTTCAACCACGAATCTGGGAACGAAGCGATCAACATCTAACGGACGACACCGTCACTATTCGAGAGGCGGTTATCAGGGGGGATATACCAGCTCATACCATAATGCAGATGCGGCTGGCGGCAGTCATTCGAATGTTCTTTATTCAAGCGAAGCCCCTGATCATTTCCACGACACCTACATTGGGGCGCATGGCCACGCTCTTCAAGTTGCCCTATTTGGCATGGTCAAAAACACCATTGATCACTACAAAGTTAATTGGATTACTAGGATGGCCTAATGAATAGCATTCAATCGCAATCTGTCACCTTAAACGTATCTCAAATCACTGACGAAGGGTGGTGGCTTGGTAACAAGCAAGAACATGTGGCCAAAGGTACAGCGCTCGGTGATGACTATACCGAGTCAATTTACACGCCCTCAGAAGTAGGGTTAATCGCACGCTTCGACAGAGAAAAAGGTGTCTGGTCTGATGAAATCAAAGACATGACATTCACACCTTACTTTTCAGAGAATGGTCAGCACTATATCGTGGGCTCGCCTGATGGCGCTGTACCAAAAGGCATGATTGAAACCCCGCCACCAGCACATGACCCACTCAAACAGGCCGTGCGACATGATGGTGAGCAGTGGAAGATATTTGATATTAAGGTTGGCGAGTCTTTTTGGGATGAATGGGCCAATGAATATGTCGTGTCAGAAACCTATTTTGAATTGCCTGAATCCTGCACCTGGGAACGTCCACCCGAGACTGAAGAAGGCTATATACAAAGACTAGTGGACGGCAGCTGGCAGCAAATCGAAGACCACAGGGATACGCTGATTTATAACAAAGCAGAATGCAGACATACTGATTACGTCGATGATATAGGCCCAATAAAAGAGGGATGGACGTTTGATGAACCTCCTACCCCATACCACGAATACACCGCAGAAGGTTGGGTGCAGAGCATTGACCGCGCTAAGCAAGCAAAGCGAGAAGAGATCAACGCCTGGCGCGCATCACTGGAAAATGACTCAGGCACGACCGTCACTGCAAATGGTATTGAATGGGACGCAGGGCCTGAAGCACGTTTGAGGATTGATTCAACGATACTGTCTGACTCGATGCCGCCTTATTGGACTGATGCCAATAATGTCGATCATCAAGGCATGACGATAGAAGCGTTAAAACAAGTTAAAGCCGCCATTAACCTTCAAGGTTTTATGATCCACGACAGACAGCGAGCCATGAAGCGAGACTTAGACCAAATTGCCGAGTTTGATGATGTGTTGGCGTTTAGCGTGGGCTGGGTTGAAGCATAAGCAAGAGTTAAAGGCGATTTAAAACCCGTTTAAAGAAAAGCTGAATAAACCGCTTAATTTGGTATTCGATTTACATTCCAGATTAAGCGGTTTCATTTTTCATTTCGCGCGGCGGGCTACATTTCTACTGCAGAAATATCATTTTCTACTGCAGAAATATCATTTACTTCTGCCATCCACAAGATGGGTGGAAGCCCCCTCAGCCACATCCCGGCACACACGTCCCAAGCGCGGGCTGCTTCCTTCCGGACCTGACCCAGTACACAAGTTAGTGTTGCGGGAGGACCAAGGGGGCCTCCATAGATTTGATACACCAAAAATCTCTTGAGAAAGAAACCGTTGGTTCGAGCGCATTATGTGGGATGGCTACGCCCAATGCAAGGGGTTATCTGGCTTTCAGCAACCAAGTGGTGAGAATTTACCCGCCCTACTCTTCCTCGTTTTCTGTGTGGAGAAGGTAATCGCCGAGCCAAGCAATGGTCAGAGACAACAACCAGGCGACAAACACCGGGTTTGGCACTGAGAATTGCGGGAAGACGACAATAGTGGCAAAGGCAATGGCTGGCAAAATCACGCAGAGTTTATCGCCGCGCTGTTCACCACCGATGCGTTGGAGTTCCTGAAGCGCCAGCACCAGCATACTGCCGCAGAAGGCGAACATGGCACCTTGGGTTTGTCCGCCTGCCAATAGCGCGATAATCAGTGCCACAGGCCACCAGCTGATTTTCTTCACTGGCTTCCAGAAGTAAGTCGCGACCCAAACCATAATCACGCAGAAGATCTGCATCAGGGTGTAGCTGATGGCACCACCGAGCTTCTCGTCCCCTTGCAGGGCAAGCACGCCGCATTCCATGGCAATTACCACGGAGATCACCAATAGCGAGACCTGCCAGTTACGGCGCTCTCCGGTGATAAGCACCAGTGCGGGAAGGATCATCCAAAGGCTGAGAGAAATGGCAACGGGTTGGTAAGGCATCATGGCGCCGAAGCCAATCAGGCCGGAGGCAAGAATCCAAACGGTGACGCCGCCGGAACCTGCAAAAAAGAGAGCGGGAATGGCAAAAGCAAGCAGGGGGATATCGCCTTCAGCAAAGGCAGAAGAAAGTGCAGCGCCCATGACCATGACTGCTGCTGTCACCATTAATGTCGTCGCATACCACATATAGCACCTCCTGCGCTTCATGCCGACAGTGATACCTCATTCCTTGTTTGATGTATTTGTAGTCAGGTGAGGTATGATGTTTCTAATTATAATTTCTCCGTCTGTTTCAATATGCCCAATTTTGATGACCAAATCTATGCAGTACTTATCCAAATACCCTCTGGAAAAGTAACAACTTACGGTGATGTCGCAAAATTAGCAGGGTTTCCCCGTCACGCGCGCCATGTCGGCAAGCTTCTTGGCTCGCTGCCGAAGGATTCCAAGCTACCTTGGTTTCGGGTGATCAACTCAAGTGGAATGATTTCGCTGAAGGGCGAGAGCTTCGTCAGACAGCGTGAAAAGCTGCTGGATGACGGGGTGGAAGTCAAAGAAAACGGCGCAGTATCATTGCGCCGTTTTAAATGGGATGGAGAACCTGCCTAGTGGCAATTAACGTACAGCGCTTACTACCTGCACTTCTACATTCTGGGTTTTCGCGGGGTCGTTAATCACGTGGGTGGCTGTATCACTGATAAAAATCAGTTGGCCGTCGACTTCAATGCGCGCGCTCACGTTGTAGGTGTGGCCCGGTTTAATCTCTGAAGGTGAGTAAGTCAGCGAAAATGGTAATGGGACCTGACGGCCTTCAGTCATGTAAGACTGGCTGCTAATCACATCCATCGGCGCGTCTGCCAAGGACACATCCGCCAATGTCACCGTCAATTTTGCGTTTTCAGGCAACGCAATACGCTGTAAGTAGTAAACTTCACCTGTCACTGTTGCCATGTCTTGGCCCTTTATGATGTCTGTACATGCGGTAAACGCCAATGCCGTCAACGCAGCAAAAAATCCAAAAAAGGCCTTCTTCATGGTAAAACTCCCAGTAACGCAAGCATCTAAAATACTGATAAAAATAACAACAAGTGTATCACCGTTGCATATTCAACCACTGGGAAAATGTGGATTTGAGATCACACCTTTTAACATCCGATGGTTGTCACGCAGGGCAGCGTAATGAGCCGCCTCGCAACGTTAGAGAGCATACATGCTGAATAAGTTCGAAATAAACGACATCATAAGTGCAATCTGTCATTTTTCTGTCAAAACAATGAGCAATAAGACCGGCTTAAAGGGGATTTATGAGTACGAAATTGGAAGAACTACTGGCTTTGCTTAAGCTCGAAAAAATAGAGGAAGGCCTCTATCGTGGGCAGAGCGAGAACCTTGGACTGCCACAGGTTTATGGTGGTCAAGTAATAGGACAAGCACTTTCTGCTGCCAAAGCCACGGTAGCGGGTGACCGCTTTGTTCACTCCTTCCATAGTTACTTCCTTCGCCCCGGCGACCCTGAAAAGCCCATTGTCTATGACGTGGAAAACCTTCGCGACGGGCAAAGCTTCAGTACCCGCCGCGTGAAAGCCGTGCAGTATGGTAAACCGATTTTCTACCTTACCGCCTCTTACCACATGAATGAGCCCGGATTTGATCATCAGTTTGCTATGCCGCAAGTGCCGGGACCAGAAGGGTTGATGTCGGAGCAAGAGTTAGTGGAGTCCATTGCCGAGCACCTTCCAAAGAAGGTGACTGAAACCTTTGGAAGGGAACGTCCGATTGAGGTTCGCCCTGTCGTGGTGGTGAATCCGCTCGCGCCGGAAAAACTCGAAGCCAAGCAGTACCTCTGGATCCGAGCCAATGGCAAGATGATTGATGACCCCCGTGTCCACCAATACCTGTTGGCGTATGCATCTGACTGGGGCTTTCTGGTGACTGCATTGCAGCCGCACGGCGTGACCTTGATGTCTCCAGGGTTCAAAATGGCGACCATTGACCATGCGATGTGGTTCCACCGTGAATTCCGTATGGATGAATGGCTACTGTTCGCGATAAATAGCCCTTCAGCCAGTGATTCACGTGGCTTGGTCCGCGGTGAGATCTACAATCAGAAAGGCGAGCTGGTTGCATCCGCGGTTCAGGAAGGTTTAATGCGCAAAAGTCAGCGCTAGTTGCCAATTTGCTCCCTGTGTTTTCGGGGAGCACTATTTTGGTAGAGATTCTAACTCTTGGTTTTCTTCTGCTATCTGCGGTGAAATTGCATCGCTATTGCTTTCGAGTTGCAGCAGTTTCTCCTCATTACTCCTTGAGTCATCTCCCCCATATTCCGCTTGGCTTCCCGGTTCCAATACTGGTTGATTGTAGGGGTCTGGCTGTAATGCCATGGGCGGAATACCGTTAGGATCACTATCTGTTTCTGCGTACAAATTGACAGTGAATAGAAGTAATAACGTTGCGAGTCGTCGGAACATTCTTCAGTCTCTCATGCGATGTCTTATGCCCCAAAGATAGGCAAAGCGGAATCATTGCTGTTGTCGCGTTTCAGAAAACGGGCACTAAAAAGCCAGCTCGGAGGCTGGCTTCTTCTTAAGGGCCGCGACTAACTTAGAAGTCGTAGCGCATACCCGCTTGCAGTTGGTCGTCTTTACCATCCAGGCTTTCGAACTTGTAACCCGCGTATGCACGGAAGTTACCGTTGAATTTGTAAACTGCTTCCGCCGCAAAGTTGTTGGCTTCTTCAGTGTCAGCCTTATCGAACTCAGCGAAGTTATAAACAGCGACCAGTTTCAGTTTCTTGGTTGCTTTATATTGCGCTGCCAGCTCGTAGCCGGTGTAGTCCTCGTTGCTCTTTGAACCGATCGTGTAAAGTGCACCCAGCGTGAAACCGTTTTGTGAGTATTCAGCGGCCAGGTTGATTTGGTCATCGCTGTCAGTGCCTGCATCCTGAGAGACGTAGCCAGCACCGAGGCTTACTACACCAAAACCGTACAGCGCTGAGATTCCGTAGCTGTCAGCGTCTTTTTCATCTGCCGCGATGTAGTTAGCTTGGATAGACAGAGAATCAAATTCACCCGCGTAAAGGAAGTTGTTATCACGCTTGTCTTTGTTGCCTGAAACCAGGTCTGCCGCATCACCACCAAAGGTTGCCATTACGTCAGTAATGTCTGTCAGCTGAACTTGCGCGGAGTCTTGCTTACCGTAAGAAAACTCACCGGCAGACGTACCGAAACCAGCAAAGAAATAACGGTTCTTCAAGCTGTCGCTATCGCTGAACTCTGCTTCGTATTTACCAAAACCGTAGAAGCCGTCAGAGATTTCTGTTTTGCCTTTTAGGTTAACGCGCGCTCGGGATTTGTCTTTGAATGAGCTGTCTTCTGCGCTCTCGTTGTTGTCCGACACATTGAAGCGTGCTTCAGCACGGCCGCCGACTTTCAGGGTAGTGCCATCGTTGTCATAAACGGTCGCTGCAAAAGATGAAGTTGAAGCCAGTGCAACAAGCAGTGCCGAGGTTAACGTCGCGTATTTCATTTCTTACTACCTTATTGTATTTGAGGGGCTTTCTTGCCCAATAAAGAAAAAGCGGGGGCTAAGGTAGGTTGAAAAAATGACAGTTCGGTTTCTGTCGGGTGACGTTTATGTTCCACGGGAATGACCAAATGATGACTGTCGACCAACCTCTCAATACGTTGAAATTTCGGGATATTAATCACACAGGAAGTTACGAGGCATATCTTCCCTTTTAGGCTGTCGGAAATCTTCAAGACTCCTTTCCCACCAAGAGCCAGAATGGAATAAACACCACCAAGGAGCCGGAATCATGAAATTTCGATACACCATTATGTACGCAGAAAACGTTGAACAAACATTGGCATTTTATGAGGAAGCCTTCGGGCTGGATCGCGCCTTTTTGCATGAGAGCGGTGATTATGGAGAGCTGAACACTGGCGACACTAAACTCGCCTTTTCATCGCTTGAGCTCATGACATCACTCGGTAAGCACCCAAGCTCGGGGAATGTGCAATCACCGAATTTTGAAATCGCCTTCGAAACCCATGATGTAGCAGGAAACCTTGTGACTGCACTGAAAGCCGGTGCCGAGTTAGTGCAAGGAACCGAACATATGCCGTGGGGACAGACCATCGCTTACGTGCGCGATTTGAATGGCTATCTGGTAGAGATTTGTACGCCAGTGGCCGCTTAATAACCGGGAACGTAAAGCTGTTCGGTAAGATCTTTTCTGAGTTTTAATTCACTTGGTGTCACGCCAAACCAGCGTTTAATTTCGCGGCTGAAGTGCGCCTGATCGGCATAGCCAAATTCAAAGGCAGTATCAATCAAGGGTGCACCTTCGGCAATGGCACGGGCACTTTGTCTTGCCCTTGCCAATTGAACCCAGAACAAAGGCGACTTACCGCTCCGTTTGAGAAGGTGCCTTTGCAAGGTTCTCTCACTGACACCAAGCGAGCGCGCAATATCAGCCACAGAACCCAACCGCTCGCCTAGGCTGAAAAGCGCTTCATCGACATTGCTACAGCGACGTGAAAAGGCAGCAATCTTATCGAAAAGATCATGGGTGTCTTTTCCAATAGCGGCCATCAATTGGCTTTCATCCACCCATGTTCCCGGCGCTAAGCGATAGCCTGTCATTTTTGCGTTTGGCGTTATATCAACAGCGATAGTGGTTTCAAACAGCGGGGAGACATGCACCTGCTGTACACCCTCGATTTCCGTCACAATCACATCACGGCAGCCGTCAGGCACCACATAGGCGGTCCCTTTTTCTGTCGGATTAGATGTCCAGATATCGATGATGCTTTCCATGCTCTCCCCGCCTGGTGTTGAACAGCCTTTAGCTTAGGCGATCCCTTCGTGTGTTTCTGTCTCACCGCAAGCAATTTGCTCCAGCTCTTCCAGATGTGCTCGGGTTTGCTGCAGCTCGTACATCTGCCAGTAGCGGCCTTTGTTCGCTAAAAGCTGCTGATGGTTACCCTGCTCTTCCACATGCCCACGATGCAGTACCAGAATGTTGTCGGCATCAGCAATGGTAGAAAGACGGTGCGCAATCACCACAATCGTCATGGTATTTCGCAGTGCTGCCAGTGCTTGCTGCACACGTTCTTCAGTGCCGGAGTCAATGTTGGCGGTCGCTTCATCCAAAATCAGGATACGCGGCTTATCCACCAGCACGCGCGCCAGCGCCAGCAACTGCTTCTGACCCGCAGAAAGCGTAATATCACCAGTACCAATCGCAGTATCCAGACCCGACGGCAAGTGCTTCACATAGTCCGCCATATCGACCTGTTCCAACGCCTGCCAAATCGCTTCATCTGAAATATCACGGCCAAGGCTCACGTTGGCTCGGAAGGTATCAGACAGCACATGCGGGTCTTGCTGAACCATGGCAATGCCAGAGCGGAGCGCGTTTTGGGTCAGGGTCGAGAGTTCTCTGCCACCCAGTTTCAACGTGCCCTTTTGCACCGGATAAAAGCCCATCAACAAGGAAGCGAGCGTACTCTTACCGCTGCCGGTATGACCAACCAAGGCTAAGAACCCGCCCTCTTTGACCGAGACATTCACATCGGTCAGCACCTGAGTTTTGCCATCGTAACTGAAGTTAAGCCCTTCAATATCAATAGTGCCGGATTGAATGGCGCGGTCATCATCACCATAAACATGCTGTTTAGCATCCATCAGCTCGAACAAACGCTCACCCGCCATAATAGCCTGCTGCAACAAGGACAAACGCTGCATCAGTTCTATCAGCGGCTCAGTGACACGCCCCAAATAGCTGATAAAGGCGTAAAGCACGCCCACACCAATCAACTCATTCCCGTGCCAGCCAAACAGCGCAGCTAGCGAGATAAGTGCCACACCGGACATCAAATCGATCAGCGGGCGAAGGTAAATGCCGTTGATTTTCACGATGCGTACTTCGGTGTTGAAGTGTCGCTCGGTCAAATCGGCAAAGCGCGCTGAAAAACGCTGCTCCTGCCCCATCAACTGAACGAGGCTCATGCCCTGAATAGATTCGCTCATCACACTGTTAATGTCGGTCAGCAAATCACGCGAATCGCGATACGCTGACGACGAGCGACGTTGGTAGTAGTACATCACCAAAACCACAGAGGGGATAAGAATCGCCACCACAACTGTGAGTGTCGGGCTCAACAAGTACATGCCCGTCAGCATGGCGATGATCAGCGCCGTCGCTTGCAGGAAACTCGCGACCACTTGCACGTAAAGCTCTTTCAGCGATTCGGTATCGTTCGTCACGCGCGAGACCAATTTACCCGCTGGCACATAATCAAAGGCAGACAAGGGCTGGTTGATGATGCTGGCATATACACGCTTGCGAATGGTTTGAACGATTTCAATCGCGATACGGCTAAACCTGATCCCATAGGCGTAGTGCAACAGACCTGAGAGTACCGTAACCGCAATATAGGCTAAGGCCAGCCCCCAAAGGACGTTCGGTGGGTAATAATCCTGGGCAACATAATCATCGAGGAAAATTCGAATCAACCACGGGCCGCTGACATCGGCCACCACGGCAAACAGCAGGAATATAGCCGCCACCGCAAAACCGGCTTTGTCATTAAGCAGGTAACTCAGCAGGCGTTTTAAGGTTTCACGTTTACTCACAGCGCCTCCTCCAATGCCTGTTCCAGTTGCTGATAGCGCTGCATCTCTGCATACCAGCCGTTGGCATTCACCAAGGCTTTGTGCTTGCCACGCTCTTCAATATGCCCCTTTTGCAACACGATGATCTCATCGGCCGATTCCAGTGCCGACAAACGGTGTGCAATCACCACGGTGGTCTGATGCTGTGCGCGGTCGTGAAGATTTTTGAGAATGTGGTGCTCCGTGCGGCCATCCACCGCTGATAAGGCATCATCCAAAACCAGAATTTCCGCATCCAGCAACAAAGCACGAGCAATAGAAATCCGCTGTTTTTGACCACCGGAAAGCGTAATACCCTTTTCTCCCACCAGCGTTTCGTAGCCTTCAGGGAATTGCATGATGTCTTCATCAATACACGCAAGCTTTGCCGCTTCACGGATTTCTTCACGTGTTGCGTCCGGCTTACCGAGCGCAATGTTGTCGGCAATGCTGCGGGAAAACAAAAACGGCGCTTGCGTAACAACGGCCAGCTTACCGCGCCACTCGCCCAGCTTGAAATCGCGAAGGGCTGTGCCGCCGTAGCTTACGCGACCCTGAACAGGGTCTTCCAAGCGAAGCATCAAAGACAAAATGGTGGTTTTACCGCTGCCCACGGGCCCCGCCACACCCAGCATTTTTCCGGGTGCTAATTCAACATTCACATCGCGAAGCGCGGGGATGTCATGACCGCGCCAAGTGAACTGATCAATCGCAATAGACAGGGTTTCGCGTTCTGCTGGTAACGCTTTGTCTCCATCAACCAAATCCGGCTTTTCGTCCAGCAACGCTTTAATCCGCTTCCACGCTGCAGAACCGCGCTCGATGATGTTAAACAACCAGGCAACCGCCAGCATCGGCCAAATCATCAAGCCTTGATATAGGGTAAAGGCGGTCAGCTCACCCAAGGTTAAGGTGCCGTCTGCCACCATGTAACCACCACCCGCAATAGAGCAGAAAAACGAGGTGCCAATGGTCAGGAAGATCACTGGGTCAAACATAGCATCAACTTTTGCTACGGCCATGTTCTTTTCGCCCGTGTCATCCGCCACCGCGTTAAAGCGGTCAACTTGCTGAGACTCCAACCCAAACGCGCGGATCATCCGAATACCATTGAGAGAAGACTGGGTTTCTTCAGACAGTGATGAAAAGGCCGCCTGTGAGGCGCTGAACCTATGATGGAGCTGTTTACCGAAGCGGTTCACCATAATCGCCATCACTGGCATGGGCGCAAGCGCCAACAGGGTCAGCTCCCAACTGATGGTGGTGGTCATCACGATCAATACCGCAATCCCCATGATCATTGAGTCGGCAAGCGTCAGCACGCCTTCTCCGGCCGTCATCACCACTGCCTTCACATCATTGGTGGAACGCGCCATCAAATCGCCAGTACGGTAGCGCTCAAAGAATCTCGGTGCGTGGCGGGTAAAATGCTGATAGAGCTTGTCACGAAGCACAGTCCCGAGTTGCGCCGCAGCGCCAAACAGCCACACGCGCCAGACAACGCGCATGAAATACACCACGACCCAGAGCGCAACGATCGCCCCAAGCGCGATAAACATTTGTTTTTTGCTGATATCGCCCGCCATGACACCGTCCACCAGCCAACCAATGGCTTTCGGCGGGATCAGTTCAAAACCGGCGACGAAAAATAAGAGCACAATGGCGCCGACATAGCGTTTCCACGCCATTCGGAAAAACCATCCGAGTTCCAAAAATATGCGCATTCATCCTCCCCTGCGCGAGCCAACTTACGTTTCAGGTCTCTGACTTGCCTGACTTTTATTGCTCAAGCTTTTGTTTGCTGAGTCTTTTTAGAGCGGTAACGCGGTGGTGTATTTCAATGGCTCCATCGCGAACGTCGACGTGACGTTGGTCAGGCCATCAATACTGTTCACCAGCTTTTTATAGAAGCGGTCAAACGCCGCCATGTCTGCGACCTGCACCTTTAACATGTAGTCGTATTCTCCCGCCATGCGATAGCATTCCATCACTTCAGCAAAAGGGGTAACGACATCCACAAACTTGCGGTACCAGGTTTCAGAGTGGTTTGAGGTTTTAATTTGGACAAAAGCCGTGAACGAGAGCCCCAACGCTTCAGGGTCTAGAAGGGCGACACGCTTTTGCAAGATGCCACTTTCTTCAAGACGTTTGAGACGTTTCCAACAAGGCGTGGTAGTGAGGTTTACCCGTTCGGCCAGATCTGAAAGCGACAATGATGCGTCGCGTTGTAACCAATCTAACAATTGGCGATCTACATTATCCAGTGAAATTGTCATGACTGCTTTACCATTTCCGCGATAAGAGGCGAAAAATCCCCCCCAAAGACAGTAGAGAGAAATATTTTCTTTTTCGACGCCAATAATAGAATGAATTTCCATAACCAGCGACATTTAGGCGAAAAATGGCAAAACTTTACTTCGCATCTAGGATTATATTGTTGGTATAACCTTGATTATTATGAAGTAAGCCAATGATGACTGAAGTAAACGTCCCTGCTAATTCCTCACACTGGGTTTGCGACGCAATTCGTAAAATCGAAGCGGATTTCCAACGTTCAGCGGATACCCACCTGATCAAGCTGGATCTGCCGTACTTCCCGGAGATCGACATCTACCTGAAAGATGAGAGTACTCATCCGACTGGCAGCCTGAAACACCGTCTTGCTCGTTCCCTTTTCCTTTACGCACTGTGTAATGGCTGGATCAAAGAAGACACCACCATCATTGAATCGTCTTCTGGCAGCACCGCCATCTCTGAGGCCTACTTCGCCCGCTTACTTGGCCTTCGTTTTATCGCTGTAGTACCGCGAACAACAGCGAAAAAGAAAATCGAGCAAATTCAGTTCTACGGCGGCGAAGCCCACTTTGTAGATCGCTCTGACGAAATCTATGCAGAGTCACGCCGCCTTGCGCAGGAACTGAATGGCCATTACATGGACCAATTCACCTACGCCGAGCGCGCCACCGACTGGCGCAGTAACAACAACATCGCCAACAGCATTTTCAGTCAGATGAAGTACGAGCGTTACCCTGTGCCAAACTGGATTGTCATGAGCCCGGGCACTGGCGGTACTTCAGCCACCATCGGCCGTTTCATCCGCTACCGTTGCCAACACACACAATTGATGGCGGTTGACCCAGAAAACTCGGTTTTCCATGATTTCTACAAAACCGGTGACCAGTCACTCACTTTGGATCGCGGCGGAAAAATCGAAGGTATCGGCCGCCCTCGCGTTGAACCAAGCTTTATCCCAGGCGTGATTGACCGTATGGAAACCATCAAAGATGTCGACAGTGTCGGCACGGCGCACTGGCTGGAGAACATTCTTGGCCGAAAAGCGGGTGCATCAACAGGCACTAACCTGTATGGCGCATTGATGCTGGCAGAAGAGATGCAATCACGCGGTGAAAAGGGCTCCATCGTCACCCTGCTTTGCGACAGTGGCGAACGTTACTTAGATACCTATTTCAATGAAGAATGGGTGAACGCAAACATTGGTGATATTGCACCAACGCTGGAATACCTGAAGAAGTTTGGGTGACAGAAATCGCTTTTTTCAGCTCATCAAGGCGCACTTCGGTGCGCTTTTTTATTGTTTACAACCAAATATTTGGTAGTAAATCCCGCTTCTTACTTTAGTGACAAAAATCTCTCCGCTCCTTGGATTAGATAACTTGTGTATCTATTCAAAGGGACTAAAAGCATGTCTACAACAAAAACTATCATTCGCACTGCTCAGGACTTTATCGACCTTTTCTATGACGTAAAGGACAGGTTAGAGAAAGCTGGTCATCCAGACTTAGCCAAAAAAATGAGCAAGATTAAAGATGGCGTTGAAAAGCTTTACCAACACATTGATGAAGAAGGGAATATTACAAACCAAGAAGAGGTTGATCGGGTCAAAGAAGAGATCGCAGGTGAACTTTCCAGCCTTATCCCTACTGATGGCCTTGCTCTCGCAGCAGGTACCCTTGTCATATTTGCGTTTGGCTCTAGCGCGTTAGCATTTGCTGGTGCAGCAGGTGTTGCCGTTGGGGCTTCTTTGGCTCTTGATTATGCTAAAGATGCAATATTGGTGGAGATGCTTCGAATAGTAGAGGATCTTGGTATCCAACGATTCGAACCACTTGAAGCTGATTTTTCCTCGTCGACCAAAGGCGTCATTGTTTCGGGGAGCATCAGCAATGACACTATTGTAAGTTCATCCTACGACGACATCATCGATACGGGACTAGGTCAAGACACGATAAATCTTATCTCTGGCACCAATACTATTGATACAGGTTTGGATAGCGATACCGTCAACATTCAAGGAGGCAACAATCTAATCAACATGGGAGCCATAGGCGTTGAAACAAATAGCGTGGTCTATACAAACGGGAACGGAAAACAGTTCCTTGTTGACATGAAGAGAATCGACAAAGTTATTGTCAACAGAGGTGAGGAGCAAGACGAGATAACGGGCGCAGACATCATTGCCTTTGATGGTATACCCGCATCAAGCAATGGTAGTTTTTCGGTCAAAATGACATTTGACTCAGCCAATGATCTGCTCAACACGCCATCGGGCTATCACATTGCTCCCATTATTGCTTTCATGGGACAGGGCGACGATGTAGTGCAACTCCGGCCTTTCACTGCCCTTGGGCACACCTCCACAGAACATGAATTTTGGGGAGGTAGCGGTGAAGATACAGTGGCCTTCGTTGATCCAGAAGCTAACTCTCTAATCCAAACATTTATAAATCTGGAACAGGGAACCGTCTCACTGGGAAAGTCATCCGGAAGTCATTTCATAATCCATGAATTTGAACACGCAATAGGCACCGACAAACAGGACTTCATCACAGGAAACGAATTTGATAATCAGTTGACTGGACTAGATGGCAATGACTTTATTACCGGAAATGAAGGCACTGATGTACTCGATGGCGGTGAAGGAAGGGACATCTTAATCGGCGGTCGAGATGGAGAACGGGCGAATGCCAATGACGGTGTGAACGATTACCTGCAAGGTGGTGACGGCTACGACACCTACTACATTTCCGTGGAGCAAAACTATGACAGTGCTCTAACCACGGCTATTCGCTACAGCGATGCATCCAGCGCCTACTATAAAAACACCAATGTCCTGAATTCCATTGACTATATCTACGATTCAGATGAGTCGGGTAAGGTTGAGTTTTCTTTCGATGGTGGGGATGGTTGGCTAACAGGGTTGAATGCCAGTATCGAACTGAGCGGCATCAGTCTAACCAAAACTCATTTCAGTGAAGGGATCGATTTCTATCAATCCGTAAATGCCTATGTTTTTGGCGGGTTACCCCTTGCTGCCGTAAAATTGGGAAATGATCTAGTTTTTGTTGAGCAGGAGAACTTTGGGGCTATTTTCGCCGTGAAAGACTTTCAAAATGGGGACAGTGGCATAAGGATTCACGACAACGCATTGGTCGGTACGAATCTTACTGAACGGTTAGAGGGCACCAAAGAAGATGAATCAATTTCTTCAGCACCGACTGTCAACGGTGGGATCAGAATGGAAGGTAAGGGTGGCTCTGATACCTATTCAGGAATGGGTAAAGACACGGGCAATGACGAAATTGCCGACGTCGGTAGTGAAGAAGATGTTGATCGCCTAGACATGTCTAACCTTTCAGCCGCCGATGTCTCGATTTCGCGAGGAGGTTCCTCGAACTCACAACACCTGATCATTAAAGGCCTGGAAGGCTCTAACTACGGAGGTAGTGTCTCCATCAAAGGTTACTTTGGTGGCCGCCCAACCGGCATTGAGGAAATTCTTCTGGGTGGACAACTCCTCGACGCCGAAGACGTGGTGCGCTCCTTCAATGACTATGCCCCTTCCTTACTGACAGACGATATATCAGGCAGTGAAGGACGTGATGTGATTGATGCGTCAGACGGAGATGATGTGCTTGCTGGAAATGGGGGGAATGATCTGCTGATTGGCGGCAAAGGAGCAGACAGCCTAGACGGAGGAGATGGCAACGATTTGATAGTCGCTGACGCAGAAGACACCCAATATCTTGGGGGGAGCGGCGAAGATACCCTGCTGTACATTGGATCCGACGACAGAACGTTCTTTATGGGCGCAGAGGGATTTGAACACCTTGAGGCGGGTTCCGGCAATAATGTCGTTTACGCTTCTTCCAGCAAGGCTGATGACAATAACATCAATGGTCAAGGCGGCGATGACAAACTGTTCGGCTTTGGTGGTAACGATAAACTTCAGGGCGAACAAGGTAATGACACTTTAATTGCTGGCTCAGGAAATGATGAGCTCTATGGCGGAGAAGGTAAGGATGTCCTGAAAGGTGGTAAAGGTGATGACTATCTTGAAGGTGGTGACGGTGACGACCTGCTTATCGGCTTTTTGGGCAGTGATCGCCTAATTGGTGGTTTCGGTAACGACCGCTTGGACGCGCGTTTAGGCGACAACAACTATCTGGATGGTGGATTTGGTGCTGATACGTATATTGGGAGTAACTTGACCGATACCATGATTTTCGATGCCAGCGATTTCGTTGGAAAAGCCAAATACACCTCAAGCGGTTGGGTGAATGACATCGTCTACCGCGCCAGCAACGGCTTTGATGTACTTGAGGTTTCGTATGCTGAAGAAATCGACTTCACCGGAGAAGCCTACAAACAGGAAGGCTCTGCTGCAAAAGGTAATGTGATTACCGGTGTTGAGGCACTCACTGCAGATTGGGGGGAGCAGAATGTGACCATCAACGCCTATGCCATTCAGGCCCACTCTGATACCGAAACAGTCGAAGATTGGGACGCCTTTATCGCCTATCTTGGCGAAGATGAAGATACCTTCAATCTTGTTGGCACAGGCTGGTCTTATCTGGAAGAAGGCACTGTTGATACAGCGATCTCTCCAGAAATGGCGAGGATCGCTGGCCTCTCAGAATCTCAAGTGGCTGAACTATCAGCATATGTCTTCGAGCAGACATTCAACGAATCAACCATAACCATTTGGACAGATGCTGAAAATGGCTATGTGAATGGAGAGATGTTTGTGTGACGGCGAAAGCTATTTGAATGTGGTTTTTAAGCTACTTCTTCAGAACTGAGCGCACTTCAGTGCGCTTTCATTTTTCACCGATAAGCGATCTCACTCGAAAGGGACGCATCAAAATCAAAGCAGCCCCCAGATAACCTTGGCGCACAAAAGTTCTGCGAGTCGTTGGGTTATGTGGAAGATGAGACCTACTTTCACTGCTTCCTCAACGTATGAACAGACAGGCAATTATCACGCAGCCATAGAGCTGGGCAATCAGTTAGGCTAAACTCCTGCTCCTATAAACCATCTTTCCGGTAAAGGATGTAGCCATGAAAAAAGCTGTTGTCGTCTTTAGTGGCGGACAGGATTCAACCACCTGTCTGATTCAGGCGCTGTCTGAGTTTGACGAAGTGCATTGTATTACCTTCGACTATAACCAGCGCCACAAACAGGAAATCGACGTAGCACGGGACGTTGCGAACGCGCTGGGTGCGACTTCGCACAAAGTGATGGACGTTGGTCTACTGAATGAACTGGCGATCAGTTCGCTGACCCGTGACAACATTCCGGTTTCCCATGAGCTTCAGGAAAACGGCCTACCTAACTCTTTTGTGCCGGGTCGCAACATCCTGTTCCTGACGCTGGCAGGGATTTACGCTTACCAACTTGGTGCGCAAACTGTTATCACCGGTGTGTGTGAAACCGACTTTTCTGGCTATCCCGATTGCCGTAATGATTTTGTACAGGCGATGAACAAGTCATTGGTATTGGGGATGGATCGCGAGCTTGAAATCCAGACGCCGCTGATGTGGCTCAACAAAGCAGAGACCTGGGCGCTGGCGGATAAATACGGCAAGCTGGAGTTTGTACGCGACCACACCCTGACCTGCTACAACGGCGTGATTGGTAAAGGCTGTGGCGATTGCCCTGCCTGTGACCTTCGCCAGAAAGGTCTGGACAGCTACCTCGAAGATAAAGAGCACGTGATGGCGTCGCTGGACCGCAAAAGTGTCTGATTGCCCTAAGTAAGGTGGATACCCATCTTAAGAAAAGAGGGCTCACTTGAGCCCTCTTTTCTGTTCAAATTTCGCGTCTATTCAGATTCCGCGATTTCGTCAGCAGTGTAGATCAGTATATCCCCTGGCTGACATTCCAGAACCTCACAGATTTTTTCTAACGTACTAAACCTTACTGCCTTTGCTTTTCCGTTTTTCAGTATTGAAAGATTCTGCTCCGTCACGCCCACGAGTTTTGACAGCTCTTTGAGCCTCATTTTGCGTCTGGCCATCATAACGTCCAGATCGATTGTAATTCCCATAGCTTTCCCTAAATCGTGTGCTGGTGTTCTTCGGCGATGATTTGTGCCTCACGCATTACCCAGCCAACTGTCAGTATCATAAAGCCACAGAGTACAGTGACAATATCCACACTTCCCAAAGAGAGTGAAAGCACACGCTCGCCCGGCGGGTTATTGAAGCTGAGAATAACGGATATCAGACCACCAAAAGCCAGATTTGCCAGAACCCAATAGAAAAAGGTGAACCCCAGCATGCGGTAGCAGTTTGCGGTATCTACCGAGAAGATATCGGCAGATTCATAGCGGCGGAACAGTTTGACCAACAAAGCCATACCGTAGAGCAAGACACCGATAGGCAAGGCACTCGCAATAGCGGCAAAAATACGGGTTTCTAAGGTCAACGGCGCTGATGTATAGGCACTGATATCATGCATATCGGTAACAATCCCAAACCGCGAGATAAAATCCAAGTCGGTTTGCGCTGTCATCCAGTAGTAAATAGCGCCTAACGGTAAAAGGCACATCAGTAGTTGGATCGCCCTTCTGATGTTCCGACTGTAAGTTTGTATTTTCTGCATAGCACTCTCTCCTAAAGTATGGGGTTAAGATACCATCACCAAAAAACAGGTCAATAATAAATTATCGTTTATCGACAATTTATTATTGAAAAACACCAAAAGGGGAACGTCCCATTTTAGACTATGTGAAAGCATATTGGCCTCTATCCGGTTCTACTCTTTATATCCAAACAACCTGAAAATGCAGAATTCAGCGAGTTTGGGTATATCTATCTTGTTCATTGGGAGGTGATATGTATCTTGCCGTCAGTGGTACTTGTTACTGGTGCATGGAAGCCATCTTCAATGCGTTAAAAGGCGTGTCGGATGTCGAGCAGGGATTTTTAGTCACGGAAGACAGTAAGCATGTTGAAGCGGTGTTGTTTCGCTTCGACGAAGAGGTTATTTCGTTAGATGAAGTGATCCGTGTACATCTGGACTCGCACGCTTGTACTTCAAACCATTCGTTTCGGGAAAGCTACCCGAGTGCTATTTATCCAACCAATGCCGCACACATGGATAAGTGTTCAAAGGCACTGGCAAGCGCGGCTTCAGATTACGTAAACCCTGTGGTCACCAAAGTGGTGCCCATGATGGCGTTTTACCCAACACCAGCGCGCCAGCAGAACTACTTCTGGCGCAATCCATCGAAGCCCTTTTGCCGTCGCGTGATTGCGCCGAAGATGGAAGTGCTGAAAGAGCTGTATCCGCAACTATTAAACCGCGATGCCTTCATCTACCTTTCCGGCGAAACCTCATAAAAAAAGCGCCAATCGGCGCTTTTCTTTTTTGATATTGAGGCTTACTTAGCTTCTTTCGCTTTCTGGCGTGCGTTGAATGCTGCCATTTGCTCATCCGTCGCTGGTAGTTGATGGTTTGCTTTCCACTCGCTGTAAGGCATGCCGTAGACGCGCTCGCGTGCTTCTTCGTCACTCACTTCAACACCCGCATTATCCGCTTCGGCTTTGTACCATTTCCCCAGACAGTTACGGCAGAAGTCAGCAAGGATCATCAGATCGATGTTCTGTACTTCTTTGTGATTATCCAGATGAGACAGGAAACGACGAAACGTTGCTGCATCCAACTGATCTTGCTGTTCTTGGGTCAGTTTATCCGACATGACTGGCTTCCTTTATCTTCGATTTTTATTTGGTGGTTATGGTAATAAAACATACCAACGGATGCTTTAAAACGAAAGAGCGGACCTAGGATTCTAGGACCTGGACCTGCTCTTCTTGTGTTTTCATCAGTGCGGTTCAAAGTCACCATGGCCTGGGCGGTGTGGCTTGAATTTCTCTAGCTCCGCATTGAGCTGGGCTTCCACATAACCCGGCGAATGCGTCTTCACAGACAGCAGACGGTACATCGCTGGGATAACGAACAGAGTAACCGCTGTGGCAAATGCCATACCGGCGAAAATGACCGTACCGACAGCCACACGGCTTTCGTAGCCTGCGCCCGTCGAGATGATCAACGGAATAGCACCGATAATGGTGGTGAACGCTGTCATCATGATTGGGCGAAGACGGCGCACGGAAGCGTCGATAATCGCTTTCTCAAACGGTTCGCCGCGGTCACGAAGCTGGTTGGCAAATTCGACGATAAGAATACCGTTTTTGGTCACCATCCCAATCAACATGATCATGCCAATCTGCGAGTAGATATTGAGTCCCTGACTGGTCAGCCACAGGCCAACAAAACCGCCAAAGATCCCCATAGGTACTGTTAGCATCACCACTAGCGGATTCACGAAGCTTTCAAACTGGGCAGCCAGAACCAAGTAAGCCACCAACAGAGCCAAACCAAATACAATCAGAATGCTGCTTTGGTTGTCTTTGAACTCTGCCGACTCACCGGAATAGCTGATCGTGATATCTGCAGGCAGCAACTCGATCGCTTTGACATCAAGGAAATCCAGCGCATTACCCAAGGTGTAGCCATCACCAAGGTTGGCTTTCAGGGTGATCGACTTCTGTTTGTTAAAGTGACGAAGCGTCTGCGCTGACGCGACCTCTTCCACTTCAGCAAGGGTGTCGAGACTCACCAGATCGCCGTTGCGGGTACGCATGTAGATTTGGCTGATGTCGTCTTTGCTGTTGAACCGGACTTCATCACCGCGCAGGTAAACGTCAAACTCTTCACCGCGGTCTACAAAAGTGGTTTCACTCTTACCACCCAGCATGATTTCCATGGTGTTAGACACTTCATCTGCGCTGATACCCAGTTCAGCCGCACGCTTGCGGTCAATGCTCACCACCAGCTCTGGGGTGGTTTCCGCGTAATCCAGATCCGCCCCCTGAAGGATCGGGCTGGCTTTGACTTCATCCAGCAGTACTTGTGCCCATTTGCTCAGCTCTTGATAGTCAGGGCCGCCCAGAATGAACTGAACAGGCTCGCTCGAACCACCGCGGAACCCCGGCATAAAGGCACGGACAAAGATATCCGGAATACCGCCCAGTGCTTTACGCACTTCGCCCAGAACCTGCGCTGCAGTCTGGTCACGCTTATCCCAATCTTCAAGCTGCATAATCACGAAGCCTGTCTGATCGCCCGCCATACCGCCAAACGCTGGCGCTTGCATGCTGATAGAGGTCAGAACACCTTTATCAACCAATGGCATCAAGCGGCGTTCCACTTCTTCCATGTTGCCGACCATACGGTTGTATGCGGTGCCTTCTGCGCCTTTTACAAAGGCCATCAATACGCCACGGTCTTCCTGCGGTACCAACTGCGCTGGCAGGTTTTTCATTAAGTAAGCACTGCCGCCAATACACGTGAGGATGATCAGCGGAGCCACAAAGCGCGCTTTTACAGCGACGGTGACTGCTGAGCGATAGCCACTCTCGAATCGCTCGAAGAAGTTATCAACCAAGCGGTTGAACGCGCCGCGCTTCACATTGGCTTTGAGGATTTTACTGCCCAGCACCGGCGTCAGCGTCAGTGCCACGATTGAAGAGAAAATCACCGACATTGCCAGCAGTACCGAGAACTCGGTAAACAGCTTGCCGACCATGCCTTCCATAAAGGAGATTGGCAGGAAGACCATGACCAGCACTGCGGTAGTCGCCACCACGGCAAAGCCAACTTCGCGGGTACCTTTAAATGCTGCTACCAGTGGAGTTTCACCTTTCTCAATGTGGTGGAACATGTTTTCCACTACCACGATGGCATCATCCACCACCAGGCCGATCGCCAGGATAAGTGCCATCAGGGTCAGCAGGTTAATTGAGAAACCAAAGAAGTACGCGGCGATAAAGGATGAAATCAGGGAAACCGGAACTGTCACGGCCGGGATCAGTGTCGCCCTCGCCTGACCGATAAAGATGTAGAGCACCAGAACCACCAGCGCGCCAGTGACAAACAGGGTGCTGTACACTTCATCAATCGAACGTTCGATAAACACGGTGGAATCATAGTCGACCCATAGCTTTGCCCCTTCAGGAAGGAATGGCTGGAACTCATCCACCAGTTCACGGACGGCAATCGCTACGTTCAACGGGTTGGCATCAGACTGCGGCACAATACCCAGACTGAGGTTATTCACGCCGTTGTTTTTGTAGGTCGCGTTTTCGTTCTGTGAACCGATATAAACATCAGCCACGTCTTTGAGGTAAATCGGGCTACCGTCATTGGCGGTGCGAACCACAAGGTAGTCGAAATCTTCCGGGGTCTGGTACATCCGCTCAGTACGCACCGTCATCTTGGTGACATCGTTACGAATTTCACCACCTGGGCTTTCGAGATTCTCTCTGCGAAGTGCAGAGGTAATGTCAGAAGTCGTGACACCACGCCCCGCCATGAGCACGGGATCGAGTCGCACATACATCACTTTGTACAGCGCGCCATAAAGCTCCACCGAGCTTACACCCGTCAGCAGGCTGAATTTGTCTTCCAGCACACGCTGCGCGTATTCGGTGAGCTGAGTACGGTCCATTTCCGGCGAGGCAAGGTTGATGTAAATGGAGGCTTCACCGGAGCCATTGGACTTGGACACAATCGGCTCGTCGGCTTCATCAGGCAGACGACGCTGTGCACGCGCGACCGCGTCACGCACATCACTGACCCCTTCGGTCAGGTTCCAGTCGATATTGAATTCGACGGAAATACGCGACATACCGTTTCGGCTGACAGAGGTAATTTCCTCAATGCCGCTGATGCCGGAAAGCTCGTCTTCCAGAACCTGAGTGATCTGGCTTTCCATGATGCTGGCGGACGCCCCGGCATAGCGGGTCATCACTGACACAACCGGGCTATCGATATCCGGGTATTCACGCACTGCAAGCTTACTGAAGGAAACGATACCAAAAACGAGCAGCAGCAGGCTCAGAACAATCGCGACAACGGGTCGCTTAACAGAGACATCTGAGAGCCACATTTACTTGCCCTCACCCTTCGCCGTCAGGTCGTTCACTTTGGTGCCATCACGCATGCTCACCAGTCCCTGAACGACGATGCGATCGCCAATTTCTAAACCGCTTTCTACTGTGACCAGATTATCGATACGTGCGCCAAGTTTCACTTCAGTACGGTGAGCAATGCCTTTGTCATCCACCAGATAAACAAAGCGCTTAGTGCCAGAATACTCGATGCCCTGAACCGGGATGACTGCGCTTATCATAGGCGCGAAACCCATTGTCGCTTCCATCATCATACCCGGACGCAGAAGGCGTTTGTCATTATTGATGTTAATGCGTGCACGAAGGTTCAGAGAATCATTGTTAACACGCGAGTCGACCGCCGTCAGTTGACCTTCGAAGAACTGACCACGCCAGGCTTTGGAGCTTGCAACAACATTGATGTCCTTGCTCAGCTCTGACAGGTATTGCTCAGGCACATTCACGTCTAATTGCATCTGGGAAAGATCGTCGAGGTTAAGCAGCGCTTCACCAACTGACACTAACTGACCGCGGGTAATGTCCACCAGACCGACCGTACCATTAAATGGCGCTTTGATAAAACGATCATCCAGATCGGCTTTGGCCGAATCCAGACGCGCTTTCGCCACATCAACACTCGCCTGTTGTGCGTCGAGTTCAGTTTTGGTCAGCGCGCCACGCTTGTGCAGCTTGGAAAACTCACGAAGCTTGCGAAGCTCGTCCTTATGAAACGCCTGAGCTTCATCGACAGCCGCTTCAGATTTGGCCGTATCCAGCGTCAGCAGCGCATCACCCTCTTTCACTTGCTGACCCGCTTTCACATAAATAGCCTCAATCTTTCCAGCCACTTCAGGCGCTATAACCACTGAATTTTCAGATTTTAGGTTACCAATCAAAGAGAGGTTTCGCGCAACCAGGCGCGATTCAACTTGGGCAGTAGCGACTGCAATAGCGGGTCTTGCAGGACGCGCTAAAGGTTTATCCGCGGCTTCGGTTTTACCCTGCCAGGCAAAATAACCGGCAGTGCCAAGCACAACAATGGCAGCGAAAAGGACTTTATTTTTCATTTTTTTAACCGTAAATAACAACTCGCGATAGTCTACTCTATGCCTATCCTGCGTGCGGTAAAGTAATGTAAATCTCGTTAAAGATTTACCCGCAAGCAGTCGGCGAAAAAAGCCTCTGGGATATCTTTTGGATACCCCAGAAAACCCCTGTTGGATTCTCGAAATGCGGTAAAATTCCACGTTTCCTATCAGTCAACCGTTTCAACGCCGAAAAAACCAGCAAACGCGCGGCATTTTCGAGAAAAATGCTTTACAGACATGCTTCGTTTGATAATATGCGCCCCGCACAACGTGGTGGGATTCCCGAGTGGCCAAAGGGATCAGACTGTAAATCTGACGGCTCCGCCTTCGAAGGTTCGAATCCTTCTCCCACCACCATCTTTCAGCTTCGTCGCGATGTTCAATTGATTTACGCAGCGCAGCATACAATCAGAATAACTCGTGGTGGGATTCCCGAGTGGCCAAAGGGATCAGACTGTAAATCTGACGGCTCCGCCTTCGAAGGTTCGAATCCTTCTCCCACCACCATCTTTCAGCTTCATTGCTATGTTCATTAGATTTCCGCAGTGCAGCACACAATCAGAATAACTCGTGGTGGGATTCCCGAGTGGCCAAAGGGATCAGACTGTAAATCTGACGGCTCCGCCTTCGAAGGTTCGAATCCTTCTCCCACCACCATCTTTCAGCTTCATTGCGATGTTCATTAGATTTCCGCAGTGCAGCACACAATCAGAATAACTCGTGGTGGGATTCCCGAGTGGCCAAAGGGATCAGACTGTAAATCTGACGGCTCCGCCTTCGAAGGTTCGAATCCTTCTCCCACCACCATCATTAAAAAAGCCAGCTCATCGAGCTGGCTTTTTGCTTTCCTGCAAACTAAACGCTTTCGCGGCCATGTGACGTGGTCAAATCCTGCACTGGCCCTTTTGGCACAACACGGGTTGGGTTGATGTTGGCGTGGCTGTAGTAATAGTGACGCTTGATGTATGGCATATCGACTGTCTCAGCCACACCCGCAACCTGATATAACTCTTTCAGATAGCCGAAGATGTGCTCATATTGGGCAATCTGCTGGCGATTACATTTGAAATGCCCCACGTATACCGGGTCAAAACGTACCAGCGTGGTAAAGGCGCGCCAGTCTGCCTCTGTAATTTGATCACCTACCAAGTAACGGCTGGTCGCCAAATGCGCATCCAATTTGTCCAACGCGGAGAACAAATTGTCGAACGCTTCTTCATACGCTTCTTGCGTGGTCGCAAATCCACAGCGGTATACGCCGTTGTTGATGTTTGGATAAACATAATCGTTCCACTCATCAATCTTGCTGCGCAGTGCTTCTGGATAAAAATCTTCCGAATTACCTGTCACCTGGTTGAAGGCGCTGTTTAACATACGAATGATTTCAGACGATTCGTTGCTGACAATGGTTTCGGTTTTCTTGTCCCACAGCACAGGCACGGTGACGCGCCCGGTGTAATCCGCTTTCGCTTTGGTGTACACCTGATGCATGTAGTTAAAGCCATAAAGCGACTCAGGCTCATCAAACTGCCAACCTTTCTCCAACATGTCAGGACTCACCACAGATACGGTGATGTGCTCTTCAAGGCCTTTCAATTTACGGAAAATCAGCGTTCGGTGTGCCCATGGGCATGCCAGCGACACATAAAGATGGTAGCGACCAGATTCTGCTTTAAAGCCACTATCCCCCGTTGGACCCGCTTCGCCTGTTGCCGTCACCCAAGAACGGAAACCAGCATCTTCACGCACGAATTTCCCGCCAGATGATTTGGTGTCATACCAAACATCATGCCAAACACCTTCGACTAATTTTCCCATATCCAATCTCCTGAATTTATCATTCAAAAGTATATGAGAGGGTTAGAAAGAAGTCCGTAGGAGGAATTCGTCAGAGTCGTTCGAATATTTGGAACAACGTGAAATCACTCTGACGATAATCCCTTTACATTCAATTGGACTCGCTAGGCTTACCACCAAGCATGTAGATGCTATAAGTGACATTCATTGCCGTGCTTCCATCAGGGAAGGTTTCGTTAATGTGAAGATCCTGGCCTTCTATTTGGAATCTAATCGTTGGATCTTGAGCCTGATCGCGCCACCTTCCCTCTTTGCCCTGCGCCAAAACAGCGCGGGTTCTAACAATTCGGCATTTATAGTGCCATTTCTTTCCATCATCTGGGCGCTTATAAGAAATGAAAAACACTTCCCTTTCGGTTTCCGGATCTTTCCTTACTTCTTCTATGGTCATGATTGTTGGGCTTTTCCCCTTTACAGCAGCGAGACTCGCCCGACAAATCTGCTCTTGTGTGAAATCACCGTACTCGCTGCATCCAGCCACCAAAGTCATCATCAGTGAAGCCACTGACATTTTCACCAAAGAAACTGTGTTCATCATTTGCGCTCCCTTCGCTCAAAAACTGATAACATCTTGAGTGTCAAAAGATTCTTTATTTAACAAGCATAGTTGCACTATTGAGATAATGCGCGATTAGCAAATTGAATCTAAGCAGCGAGTCGTTGTATTTTCAGATAAACTGTTCAGAACTCAATGGATTTCAGATAAAGAGAAGTAAATCAGCATGAAAGTCATTTCTTTTAATATCAATGGATTGCGCGCCCGCCTCCACCAACTTCAGGCGCTGATTGAAAAGCACCAGCCAGATGTTATCGGTCTGCAGGAAATCAAGGTTCACGATGAGGCTTTTCCAGTAGAAGATTTAGAGGCGATGGGCTACAAAGTCTATTTCCATGGTCAAAAGGCACATTACGGTGTCGCAATGCTTTGTAAACAAGAGCCAGTCAAAGTACAAAAAGGCTTCCCAACAGACGAGGAAGATGCGCAGCGCCGCATGATCATGGCAACGTTTAAAAAAGACGATGGCAGTGAAGTGACGGTGCTAAATGGCTACTTTCCGCAGGGTGAAAACATTGCCCATGAAATCAAGTACCCAGCCAAGCGCAAGTTTTACAAAGATCTGATGACCTACCTCAACACCTCCCACAGCAACGGAGAGCAGTTGATTGTGATGGGGGATATCAACATCAGCCCGATTGATTTGGATATCGGTATTGGTGAAGTCAACCGTAAGCGTTGGCTGAAAACCGGTAAGTGTTCATTCCAACCAGAGGAACGCGAAATGCTGGCAACCCTCATGGACTGGGGTTTTGTAGATACTTTCCGTCAGCAATTCCCAGATGTGGACGACAAGTTCTCCTGGTTCGATTACCGCTCCCGCGGCTTTGACGATAACCGTGGGCTGCGTATCGACGTGATTTTGGCAACGCCTTCACTGGCAGCAGATTGCATAGATACAGGTATCGACTACGAACTGCGTGGCATTGAAAAACCCTCCGACCACGCGCCGATTTGGGCTAAGTTTAAGTAGATCAGGGCCTAGGATAGAAGGATCTAGGTCATAGGAAAAGAAAGGTCCTAGGAAGAGCAAGATACAAAAAACCGCCAGTGAATGGCGGTTTTTCTTTTTGGGGTTTGGCTCTTCCCTAGGATCTGGGACCCTGCTCTTCCTAGGACCTGCTCTTACGACTCCAACGGCCTCAAGTGCCTGTGCCAGCGGTGCTCTAAGCGTTTAAAGCCATAAACAATAGCAAAGGTCAGACATAGGTAGATAGCCGCCACAAACAGGAAGGCATCAAACGGGGCATAGAAACGCGCGTAGATATCCCTTGCTGCGCCTGTAAGGTCGATGATGGTCACGACTGATGCAATCGAGCTCGCATGCAGCATGAAGATGACTTCGTTGCTGTACGCGGGTAATGCGCGGCGGAAGGAGGATGGCAGGATGATGCGACGTAGTATCGTAAAGCGCGACATACCGTAGGCTTTACCTGCTTCGATTTCACCCACAGGCGTTGCCACCATCGCACCACGGAGGATTTCTGTAGTGTATGCAGCCGTGTTAAGTACAAACGCAAACAGACATGGATAGAAAGCATCTTCGACAACCGCCCAGAACATGCTTTGCTGAATGCCTTCAATCGTCGCGACACCATAGTAGATCAGGTAAAGCTGGATAAGCAGTGGCGTGCCACGGAAGATGTATACGTAAATCCAAACTGGACGGTTAATCCAAGGATTCTTTGAGGTCCTCGCGACCGCCAATGGAACGGACAGGATGAAACCCAATACCAGTGAAAGGAACACCAGCTGGACAGTGACCGTAAGACCACTCCAGTAGTGGAGAATGGTGGTCGACGTAAAAATCTCGTTTTGGTCGAGGTAAGCGTAAATTGATTCTAACATTCCGTGTCTCCTTAGCCTCTTACTACACCGGCGCTGAATTTACGCTCCAAGCGCTTGAGCCCAAGCTCAGAGATGGAGGTGATCAGCAGGTAGACCATTGCTACCGGAATAAAGAATTTGAACGGTTCGTTCACTGCACCTGCCGCTTCCTTAGCAAGGCGCGTCATGTCCGCGAGACCAATCACTGAGACCAATGCCGTGGTTTTCACCAACACCAGCCAATTGTTACCAATACCGGGCAACGCGTGACGCATCATTTGCGGGAACATGATGCGACGGAAAATCATCCAAGGGCTCATACCGTAAGCCGTGCCCGCTTCCAACTGGCCGCGGTCGACCGCCAGAAATGCACCGCGGAAGGTTTCGGCCATGTAGGCACCGAAGATAAATCCAATGGTAGAAACACCCGCTGTGAACTCATCGATGTTGATGAACATATCAATGTCATACTTTTCGTAAAGCCAGTCAGAGAAATTGTTCATCATGATTTGTGCGCCGAAGAAGATCAGCAGCATCAACACCAGATCCGGTACCCCCCGAACAACGGTGGAGTAGACCGTCGCTGCCCCCCGGGCAAAACGATTCTTAGAAAGGCGGGCCAATGCAGTTACCAATCCCAGTAACACTGCAATCACAGCAGAAAGTACCGCCAATTCGACGGTCAATATTGCGCCCATGAAAATGGAAGGGCCATAACCATGCAGATCTAACATCCTTTCCTCCTGCACGAATAAACCGCTAGCGAAACTACCGCTTTATGGATCTTGTATTCAGTTTTCGCTTATCAGTCAAAAGGGAGCGAATCCCGCTCCCCCTAGAGCTTTATCAGCCCCGTAAATCAGAGGGCTGATAAATCTGCCATGTGTTGCCATGTAGGCCTAGCAGATTTCCTGCAAAGTAGTTGGAGAGTGTTTTCCAACTATAGATTGCTGTAAATAGATGGTGCTGTATCAAGGGAGTACCAACTATGCCCAGTAATCCAATCTGCAAAGATGTTGGGGTTAGAATAAGGCATCAAGTGAACGAATCCACGGGAGCATAGTTTCTATGTGACCGTGGTGAGTTCGCGCAGATAACGCAGTTATCACCCCAATAGCGAAGCAGATTTACATTTTGATATCGTAGGCAAAGTACTTCTTACGAATCTCGTCATAAGTACCGTCCGCTTTCACTTCTGCCAAAGACTTGTTGAAGATCGCCGCAAGGTCTTTGTCACGTTTACGGAACGCAGCACCTACGCCACCACCCAGTTGCAGGGTGTCACCGACTGCTTCAAAGTTGCCACCATCTTTCCCGCCCAGAATTGACGCTTCACCCACTGGGAAGTCAATCAGAACGATATCCAGACGACCACCTTGCAGATCCAGTACCAGATCATCACCTGTAGTGTAGCGTTTTACATCAGCAATTTTGCCGAAAGTGTCGGTTGCGTGGCCATCTTGGATCGTGCCGCGCTGTACTCCGATGCGCTTGCCTTTCAGCGTTTCGGTATCAGCTGGATTAATGCCTGAACCTTTAGCAGCAAAGTAGCCACTTGGGGTGTTGTAGTATGGCTCTGAGAACAGCACCTGCTTGGCACGCTCTTCAGTGATAGACATTGACGAGAAAATTACGTCGTACTTACGGGCTTGCAGACCTGGAATGATACCGTCCCATGCCTGGATAACCCAGCTACAGTTCAGTTTTGCGTTTTCACATACAGCGTTACCCAGATCCACTTCGAAACCAGTCAGCGTGCCATCTGGCGCTTTGTATTCGAATGGTTCATAAGGTACATCCACAGCGATGCGTACGTCTTTCCAGTCTTTTGCCTGAACCGCTGTTGCGCCCAGTGCAGCTGTAACAGCAGCAGCAACTAACCATTTTTTCATCTTTCTGTCTCCTTATGGAAATATTGTCCAGATGGCGTCACTCCATTGCCATCTGCCGTATGCGTTTACACGCGTTGGGACTTTCGTATTACAAAATCGTTTCGAGTTGAATGCCCTAGTAAATCGAAGAGATAAATTGTTGTAACCGCTCCGATTCAGGGTTAGTAAATAGCTTAGCTGGGTCGCCCTGCTCTTCCACTAATCCTTGGTGTAAGAACATGACATGGTTGGAAACATCACGTGCGAATGCCATTTCGTGGGTCACCACCAGCATGGTGCGGCCTTCTTCAGCAAGGATTTTCATGACATTGAGAACTTCACCCACTAATTCTGGATCGAGCGCTGAGGTAGGCTCATCGAACAGTAACACTTCTGGCTCTACGGCAAGAGCGCGAGCAATAGCCGCTCGCTGTTGTTGACCACCTGAAAGGTGTCCCGGGTAGTAATCGCGACGTTCCCAAAGGCCAACACGTTGCAGAAAGGCTTCTGCACGCTCCATGGCCTCTGCTTTTGATACGCCTAGAACATGGATAGGCGCTTCAATGACATTTTCAAGCACTGTCATGTGAGACCAAAGGTTGAACCCTTGAAACACCATCGCCAGACGCGAACGAATACGTTGAACTTGCTTCTCACTCACCGGCACAGCTTCACCATGACGGCCGTTTTTCATTTCGATGAGTTCGCCATTAACCCAAATCTCACCTGCTGTTGGGGTTTCTAGCAAATTGATACAGCGAAGGAAGGTACTTTTTCCTGAACCGGAAGATCCGATAATAGAGATGACATCGCCACGGTGTGCGTCCAGTGAAATCCCTTTTAGTACTTCGTGTTGACCAAAGGTCTTGTGAAGGTCTTTGACTTGTAGCGCTACTGCTTCCGTCATGCGCTTGACTCCTGTCTTTCTATTTTCACGCCGAGCTTCGTTTGAGTGCCCGCATCTTAATAAAGATGGTTTAGGCTCTCTGGTTTATGTGGCTGAGTGGTACGGAGTTCAGCGTATCTATGACGTAAATTGTCATTTTTCACCGTGCCACAACACATTTCACTACTGATGCTCGTTTCTCTGAAAATAACATCCATCAGTTTCAACAGCAACAATTTGTTAACCTTTAAGTGAATAAAAAACAAGTCATTTTTAATGCATAATTAAACACAACAAGTGCTTTATCAAGAGTTCGAAGCGATTGATGGTTTTGGGTGGTTAGTGTAGGGTGTGTTTCGATAAAAACTTGCTTGTAGATTAATATCGAGAGAGCTATGTTGCCACGCTTGCTGACCCTGTGTTTCGCGCTCATCTCATTCGCCAGCTCAGCCACGACAAATACACTTACCATCATTCCTGAGCTATCGAGCGGCTTTGTCAGAAACTACAACCCTTTCCGCGCCGATACACTGGCGACGACGAAAGACTTTATCTTCGAGCCGCTGATGGTTTTTGAGGAGGGTGTCGTACACTTCCGCCTCGCCAAGAGCTATACCTTATCCCCCGACCTTAAAGGCATTCTTCTTACCCTACGTGACGGCATTAAATGGTCTGATGGAACCCCATTCAGCGCCGATGATGTGGTGTACAGTCTTTCACTACTCCAAAGTGAACCCAAACTGGATTACAATTCACTCGGTGACTGGATTGAGCGTATCGAAAAACATAATGAAAATGAGGTATACGTCTCGTTAAGTCGCCCCAATGCCCAGATCGCCCATCGTTTGCAGGAAGCTATTATTGTCCCTAAACACCAGTGGGAGAACATTCCTGACAAGCGCTTCTACCTCAATGCCCAGCCTGTCGGCACTGGACCTTTTACCGATATAAAAGCCTTTAGCAGCAATAACATCGTTCAATGCCGTAATCCGCACTATTGGCAGCAGGATGAACTCAAGGTTGATTGCATCCGCTACCCACAGGTAAAAAGCAACGACGAGCTCATCAGCCGTCTCAGTAACGGAGAATTTGACTGGGCGAGCGCCTTTATTCCAGATATTGAACGTAATTACGCTTCCTACTCGCGCGATTACCATTACCACCACAAACCATCGACCGTTGTCAGCCTGATGTTTAACTTCAAACATCCAAATGAACAAATACGAAAAGTTATTCAGGACGTGCGCTTCCGCCGTGCTGTGTCGATGAGCCTTGCCCGGGAACTTTTAACTGATATTGCAGTTTTTGGGCAAGGTGAAAAAGCCGCTTTTGCTAGTGGAATGGAATCAAAATTTGAGGATTGGGTACCAAATTCGGCCGCCGAGCAGCATCTTTACTACATTCGCTCTCATCCCAAGGCTGCATCGCGCCTGCTCGACGAGTTAGGTTTGAAAGATTTCGATGGCGACAGGTTCCGTGAGTTACCATCAGGAGAGCCACTGACACTGCAGATCATCGCACCTCACGGTTGGAGCGATTTTATCTCGGCCTCCAATGTGGCTGCGGAGATGTTTGCTGCGGTAGGCCTTCGCGTGAAAATAGAAGTTTTGCCATTTCCTGAATACGAAGCCCGTATGGCTAATGCGAGCTATGATCTGGGTATCACGAACTATTTCTCTGGCCTGACACCGTTCAAGTACTTTAACTCAGCATTTAACAGCGCCTATCAAACGCCTACCTCTCCGCGGTTTGCGCAGCACTATTTTAGAGATAAGGAAGTCGATGGACTACTGGCTGACTTCCTGCTTCAAACTGATCCTCAAAAACAACGTGACATTATAACCAATCTCCACCTTCGCGTTGCCGAACAGCAGGTCACTGTGCCGCTTTATTACAAACTGGAAACCGTTGAGTTCACCACTACCCGTTACAAAGGCTGGCGAAAGCACGCTGATGGTTCTCCAAATGTACCGCCGATTTGGTATACCGAAAGGCCAAGGCTTATCCAACTTCTGGAACTGGAACCAGTAGTAAGCGCTAAATAGAAAAAGAAAAAACCAGACAACAGCCTGGTTTTTTCTTTGTTCCGTTAACGTTACTCTTTACCCATCAACTCCAGAGTTTTAAGCCAGACATCGGCATCTCCGTTAGGGTCAAGTACTTTTAGTCGCTCATAAGCTGAACGTGCACGTTCAAACTGGTTAGTTTTCATGGCACTGTAACCTAGGATTTCCCAAAGGAAATCATCACGGCTACCGCCCATATCAATCGCCTGCTGGGCCAGATTTGCCGCTTCCTGCCAACGCTTTAGTTGGGAAGCTATTCGCACCTGCACTTTCACAAGCGACAATTCAGGTTCTTTGTTCAACACAGAAACCACTTCCCAGGCATCCATCCATTCCATCGCCTGCATGTGGTACTGGAGTTTTCGTTTCAGCACCTCGCGGTTTACCGTCACCGCTTCTGAGTTGATACCTTGGTTTAGCAGGCGCTTAGCCTGGTCGATGTCCCCAAACATACTCGCATACTGGGACATATTCAGGTAATCCGCTTCTGTCAGTTCAGCACCTGCTTTAGCTTCATCCTGCAGGGTTTTCAGCGCAGCACGGGCTTCACCCAAAGCCGCGTAAGATGCCGCCCTCTTACGTTGCCAGCGCACATCATGACCAAACTTGTCCTGAATCACACGTGTGGTATTGATCAGCGCGCGATGCTGTTGAAGTTGCTCCTCGCTTAAGAGCTTAATTTGCCAGATAAATTCAGGTACATCGGCATAGCGGGCAATGATGGCATTGGCTTGCGTTAACGCATCACCATATCGCTGTTCACTGAACAGCGCACGGGTATAAAGATTTTCTATGGGCTGAAAAGGCGGGAATTTCTCTAGATAGGCTTTACCATGTTGAATGGCCATTTCCGGCCTGCCGCGTTTCATTGAGAGTGACACCAGCGCACCTCGCACATCTTTCCTCAAGCTTTCGGGCAGCTTTCTGTATTCCAACGCGTTGGTATAAGCCACATAAGCGCGGTCGTAGTCGCCTTCATGAAGGTATATATAGCCAAGCAGACGTTGGTGAAGGGCTTTCTGCTCCTCATTGTCAGCGACCAAAGCTTTGGCAAGACCGGCAGCTGTATCTACATCATCATTCGAGAGCAGGGTTTCTATACGATTTAGATGACGGGCAAAATCCGGATCACTGCCATACGCCGGTAAACCCACCAAGAAAAGAAGTATGCCAACGCCAAAAAGTTTCATATCCCTCAGCCAATAACGATTTGATATCTCGAATATAACGCAGATTAGACACTCTTCGCCTTTAAAAACGTCTATTTTTTGCAGGCACGCAAACATATATACCGAAACATGCTAAATCCTGCACCTTCAGCTTGTTTCGGTATACGTGCTAGCTTTCAGTGCATGCACACGTCAAAGAAAGAAGTATATACTCCGCGCCTTCATAAAAGACTGAGATTCCCATGAAAACCTATATCCCTGGTAAAGACGAAGCACTCGAAGTGTCCATTAACAACTTCGAAGCAAAGCTGAAAGCAGCTGGCTTCCACGTTGAACCTATTTCCTGGCTTAATCCAGTACCGAATGTTTGGTCGGTTCACATCCGTGATGTCTACGCGCCGATGAACTTTACCAACGGAAAAGGCGCCAGTAAAAAAGCCGCGCTGGCCTCAGCACTCGGTGAGTATTTTGAGCGACTTTCCTGTAACTATTTCTACGCTGATTTCTATTTGGGTGAAGAGATCGCAAAGGCACCATTCGTGCACTACCCCGATGAGCAATGGTTTCCACTCACAGATGACGACACGCTGCCGGATGGTCTGCTTGATGAAGACATGAGGGCATTTTACGACCAGGAAGAAACCCTAATGGCGAGCGATTTGATTGATCTTCAATCCAGTAACGAAGAACGCGGGATCTGTGCACTGCCATTCATTCGCCAGAAAGATCAGCAAACGGTATATGTGCCAATGAACATTATTGGCAACCTTTATGTATCTAACGGCATGTCAGCAGGTAACACTGCAACCGAAGCGCGCAGCCAGGCGCTGTCGGAAGTATTCGAACGTGCCATCAAAAACCGCATCATTGCTGGGCGCATCAGCATGCCAGAAATCCCGCAGGAAGTGATTGCGCGGTTCCCTACCATTCAAGCTTCTATTGAAGCCATGCAGGCAGAAGGTTTCCCAATTGCGGTTTATGACGCCTCCATGGGCGGTCTGTATCCGGTTGTTTGTGTGACACTGTTTAACCCCAACAATGGCACCTGCTTTACATCTTGGGGCGCACATCCCCGCTTTCAGGTGGCTTTCGAGCGCACTGTAACCGAGCTTCTGCAAGGCCGCAGTCTGAAAGATCTGGATGTGTTCGAAGCGCCATCATTTCATGATGAAGAAGTGGCGGACCACCACAACCTCGAAACTCACTTCATTGATTCTTCAGGCACGGTTTCCTGGGACATGTTCAAGTCCACGCCAGATTACGAATTCACAGAGTGGAACTTCGAAGGCAGCTCAGAAGAAGAAGTCTCCTGGTTACTGGGTAAGCTCCACGCTGAAGATGCCGATGCCTACATCGCCGATTACAGCCACTTGGGAGTGAACTGTTGCCGTGTGATTGTGCCCGGCTGGTCTGAAATCTACCCTCCGGAAGAAGTGCAGCTTTGCAATAACAATCGGGGTACCGATCTGCGTGATTCAATGTCCATGCTGTTGGCAACTGGCTTCAGTGATGAATCCGTTGAGTCTCTGTTCGACGTGCTGGAAATGTCAGACTTTGACGATAGCTATATGGTTTGCGAATTAATAGGCGTGCTGCCGGATGCAGGTACCGCTTGGAAGTCACTTACCATTGGCGAACTGAAATGTTTGCTGGCGCTGGCGATGGGCGACTTGGAAACAGCGCAGGATTTTGCCACCTGGAGTCTGGAATACAACGCGACCATCTACAGTCAGGAACGCACCATGTTTATGCGCTGCCTGATCGCAAGCCTTGAATTGGCTCAAGATGAAGCACGTGATGCTGCAGAATACCGCCGCGCATTTGGCTTTGTGTACGGTGAAAGCATCACCGAAGCGGTTTGGAGCTCAATCTGCGGTGACATTCGCTTCTATGGCCTTGAGCTTGCGAATGCCAATTTAACCTCGTTCGGTGCACATCAGAAACTTCTGGCCTCCTACGAAAAGCTTCAACAAGCAAAAGCCAACGCTGCGTAATAACTTTTTACGATTTTGCACTGAAGAAGCCTGTGCCGGGAAACTGGCTCAGGCTTCTTCTTTTTCTTCAAGCACGCCATGCGGAAAAAGTGATTAACAACCCCATTTCACTGCAATTTAGTGCATTTTTGTGGCACATATCCCGCACCATATTTGGTAATTTTTTTTCAAAATATGAAATAAATTCGGTAAAAATGGCAATATCCTCACCACCCATGGCGCTTTTCGCTTCTTATCACTTTCAAATTCTGTAATTTATTTTCACGAAAATGATCTAAATCAAATTTACTCATAGGAGGTTTGTTAGTATGTTTGTAACGCATTTTTGGCTCCCGGCCTCACCTCTCTCAGCAGCGCATTCATTGCTGAATAAAAGCGAAAACCCGCGGGGAGCGTAACCAGTTCTGTTTGCTTTTGTACGAAGAGGACTTTATGTCAACTCAAGCTCCATCAGAGCATATCGGCGATAAGGCGCAAAGCGAGTATCAAGCTAAGCACCGACCTGCCTCAGAGTTCGCGACCCGTTCAGATTACCTGGACCACGAACTTCAAATCATGAACCCGCGCCGCTGGAAACTAAACCTTCCTGGCCGTGATTTCCGTTTCGAACTCGAAGACCTCGTTCCTGCACTGGCGGGTACTATCGGCATTATCGCGATGTACTCCGCAGTCATGATGTCTTGGGCTGATGGCCTGACCCAGGCTTGGGATCATATCAATCTGGGTAAAGAGTTTGCGATTGAAGTTGCACGTGTAGAGATGCTTATCCCTGCCCTGCTGTTCTGTGTGCTTGCCTCTGGTTTTATCAACCCACGCGCTAACCTTGCCGGTAACCACGGCCCAATGATCCCGCTGATCGGTACCATTGCACTAGCCGGTGCTCACCCTCTTGCGCTTGCTCTTCTGCTGGGTATGTTCGGCTTGATGCTGAGTTACTTCAAAGGTGGCTCGAAACTGGTGAATCTCACCAGTGAAGGGGTTGCCGGCGGTCTTCTTATCTTCCTTGGTTTCACTGGTGCAATGAGCCAAATCGCGGACATCCAAACCTGGGCAAAAGGCCTTGAGTCTGCGACGGTCGCAAAAGGCAGCATGGGTTATGTTGGCCTAGTAGTTCTGGCTGTGAACGTGGTGCTTTACGCCCTACTTGCACGTATCGGCAAACGCTGGCTGGCCATTCCTGCCTGTGCTTTCACAGGGCTGATTGCAGCACTGGCGCTCGGTGCAGGCTTCGACCTGACCTTCACCACTGAAATGGGTCTGCCTAACCTTAACCCTGTTTACTGGTGGGGTAGCACTGAGCAAGGTTGGATGCTGGGTCTGCCAAATCTGCAGCACTTCATCGCTTCTCTGCCGTTTGCCATCCTGGCGGTAGCCATGTGGTCTCCAGACTTCCTGGGCCACCGTATCTTCCAAGAATTGAACTATCCGAAGAAAACCGAAAAAGTCCTGATGGATGTAGATGACACTATGACCATGTGTTCTATCCGTCAGATGGTTGGTACTGCGGTAGGTGGCGGTAACATCACGTCTTCTTGGGGTACTTATATGATCCCTGCAGCGATTGCGAAGCGTCCAATCCCTGCTGGTGCCATTCTGCTTGGCTGTTTGGTGATGTTCATCGCTATCCTTGGCTTCCCAATGGACATAGCAGTATGGCCACCAGTGATGCGTATCGCGCTGCTGGTGGGTGTATTCCTGCCACTGCTCGAAGCAGGTGTGCAGATGGTTCGTGAAACGAAGGATTCACAATCAGCAGGTATCTGTATCTTCGCATCAATGGTTGCTAACCCAGTACTGGCTTGGGCACTGGCAATGCTGCTCGACAACAATGGTCTCATCGGTGACAAAGCGCGCGCGAAAAAACTGTCTTTCGTAGATCGTATCGTGATTCCAGGTTCAGTATTGGTTATCTGTCTGGTTGCTATGCTCGCGGTTGGTATGCTGGAAGATCAGTTTGGCATCCCTGCTCTTATGTAAATACGGCTTGGGCAGCCTTAACTGGCTGCCCAAATTACTGTTCATAACTTGGCTAGAAAGCGTAAAATCAAACGCGTTTTGAAAGACCGTTTTTGCTTTTACAGTTTTTTAATGATCGTGTACGACCACTGGCTCAACGGTGGAGCGACATCTAAGTCGCTAAGTACTTGTTTTCTTCTACTAAAAAGGTAGGTACAACATGTCTGAGCAATTTGCTAAAGCATGGGAAGGTTTCGCTGACGGCGAATGGCAGAACGAAGTTAACGTTCGTGACTTCATTCAGAAGAACTACACCCCTTACGAGGGCGACGAGTCTTTCCTGGTCACTGAAGGTACTGAAGCAACTAACAAGCTTTGGGAAAAAGTGATGGAAGGCATCAAGCTTGAGAACTCAACTCATGCGCCTGTAGACTTCGACACTTCTGTAATCTCTACCATTACTGCTCACGACGCAGGCTACATCAACAAAGATCTGGAAAAGATCGTTGGTCTGCAAACTGAAGCTCCTCTGAAACGTGCAATCATGCCAAACGGCGGCGTTCGCATGATCGAGGGTTCTTGCAAGGCTTACGGCCGTGAGCTGGACCCAATGGTTTCAAAAATTTACTCAGAGTACCGCAAGACTCACAACCAAAGCGTTTTCGATATCTACACCCCAGATATCCTGAAATGCCGTAAGTCTGGTGTTCTGACTGGTCTGCCTGACGCATACGGCCGTGGTCGTATCATCGGTGACTACCGTCGCGTAGCACTGTACGGCGTAGACTTCCTGCTGAAAGACAAAGCGAAGCAATTCCACTCTCTGCAAGAGAAACTGGAAGCGGGCGACGATCTGCAAATGACCATGCAGCTTCGTGAAGAAATCCAAGAGCAATACCGCGCTCTGAACCAGATGAAAGAAATGGCTGCGAAATATGGCTACGACATCTCTGGTCCTGCGACTAACGCACAAGAAGCGGTTCAGTGGCTGTACTTCGGTTACCTGGCTGCTGTTAAGTCTCAAAACGGTGCTGCAATGTCACTGGGTCGTACTTCTACGTTCCTTGACGTTTACCTCGAGCGTGACATCGCTGAAGGCAAGATCACTGAAGTTGAAGCGCAAGAAATCATCGACCACTTCGTGATGAAGCTGCGTATGGTTCGCTTCCTGCGTACTCCTGAGTACGATGAGCTGTTCTCTGGTGACCCAATCTGGGCAACAGAATCTATGGGTGGTATGGGCTGTGACGGTCGTACGCTGGTAACACGTACTAACTTCCGCTTCCTGAACACTCTGTACACTATGGGTCCAAGCCCAGAGCCAAACATCACTGTACTGTGGTCTGAGCAACTGCCTGATGGCTTCAAGCGTTTCTGTGCGAAAGTATCTATCGATACTTCTTCTATCCAGTACGAAAACGACGACCTGATGCGTCCAGACTTCGACAACGATGACTACGCCATCGCTTGTTGTGTATCTCCACAGGTTGTTGGTAAACACATGCAGTTCTTCGGCGCACGTGCGAACCTGGCGAAAACCCTGCTGTACGTAATCAACGGCGGTGTTGACGAAAAACTGAAGATGCAGGTTGGTCCTAAGCAAGATCCAATGACTGACGAAGTTCTGGACTTCGACAAAGTTTGGAACGGTCTGGACAACTTCATGGATTGGCTGGCGAAGCAGTACGTAACTGCGCTGAACGCTATCCACTACTCACACGACAAGTACAGCTACGAAGCGTCTCTGATGGCTCTGATGGACCGTGACGTTTACCGTACTATGGCTTGTGGTATCGCTGGTCTGTCTGTAGCAGCTGACTCACTGTCTGCTATCAAGTACGCGAAAGTGAAACCAGTTCGTGACGAAGACGGCATCGCTATCGACTTCGAAATCGAAGGCGACTATCCGAAGTTCGGTAACAACGATTCACGCGTTGATGACATCGCATGTGAAATGGTTGAGAAGTTTATGAACAAGATTCGTAAGCTGAAAACTTACCGCGATGCAGTACCGACTCAGTCTATCCTGACCATCACTTCAAACGTTGTGTACGGTAAGAAGACGGGTAACACGCCAGACGGTCGTCGTGCAGGCGCGCCATTCGCACCAGGTGCAAACCCAATGCACGGTCGTGACGAGAAAGGTGCAGTAGCCTCTCTGACTTCTGTAGGTAAACTGCCATTCGCTCACGCGAAAGACGGTATCTCTTACACCTTCTCTATCGTGCCTAACGCACTGGGTAAAGACGGTGACACGCAGAAAGCTAACCTTGCTGGTCTGATGGATGGTTACTTCCACCACGAGTCTGGTATCGAAGGCGGTCAGCACCTGAACGTTAACGTTCTGAACCGTGACACTCTGGAAGACGCAGTTAAGCACCCAGAGAAGTACCCACAGCTGACTATCCGAGTATCGGGTTACGCAGTTCGCTTTAACTCTCTGACTGCGGAACAGCAGAAAGACGTTATCGCACGTACTTTCACTGAATCTCTGTAATCTGAGTATTCATTGAATTGAAAAGCACCTCCTCCGGGAGGTGTTTTTTTATGCCTGTCCAAAAAGCGCCAAGCCCCTGATACAAAGGCAATAACCGCATAACGTTCTGTCGACGCTCTCAAAAATAGCGACCATACTGGAATCAAGCTCTTCTAGGGGCTGTTGACCTTTGGTGGTGATTTTTGCAGCAGTTTGTGGGGATTTTATGCAAGGCAGAGGCTTCGATGTGTAGCTAGCCTACATGATAAGCCGATAACGCAGCAGAAATTCCCCACAAACGCTGCCCGAAGGGTTCTGCTCTAAGCGTTTTACGCTTTGTTGAGGTGTATTTGCTTAGAATGACTAGGCGGCACACACCTCGCCGCGCCTAAAACGCTTACAGCTAGAACAAAATTTAACCACCAAAGGTCAGCAGCCCCTAGAACAATATTTTCGTATCGCCATTCGATACCGCCATATGCGCATTTAGGGGAACACCATGAATATCTTGCTAGTGGAAGACCATCTCTTCCAACGAGATGTAATTGCTGGGCAATTAATGCAACTCATATCAGGTGATGACACGCTGGTATTCGCCGAGTCTGGTAACACCGCACTGGAAAAAATCCTCCATGAAACACCGGATATCATATTCTGCGATTTAGATTTACCGGATATGGATGGTATCAAGCTTTTAAGCAAAGCTGCCGAGTACGGATTTACTGGGTGCATTGTCATTACCAGTGCTGCCTCCCAAAAAGTGTTGGATACGGTCAAAAGCATGTGTGAACACATGAAGCTCAACGTATTAGGTATCCTGCCCAAACCAGCATCTATCCCCCTGCTGAAATACTACCTGACACTCGCCCATGAGTATGACACTGATTACCCCCAAGACTTGCTGGCGTTGTCGGATGATGAAGTGCTGGAAGCATGGCAGTCGAATCTGTTCGAGACTTGGTATCAACCTATTGTTCGCTTTGATACCGGGGAATGGGTGGCATGCGAGGCACTTCAGCGAATGAAACACCCCGTCAGGGGGACGTTAACGCCCATCTCTTTCCTGCCTCAGCTAACAAGCTTGAATCTGGAAGCAGAACTGACGTTTTCGGTCATCGATTCAGTGATCGCCAACCAGACTTATCTTGATGGGCATCCTGTCGGTATCAACGTTTCGGTGAGTAACCTTATCGAGTTGGATTTCGTCGATGAACTCATCGAGATGGGTCATCAGTACCCAAACCTCAACCAACTGATTTATTTCGAGATTCACGAACCTGATAACTTTTCGCAAATTGCGCAACTTCAGGAAGCCGCTTCGCGTCTACTGCTCAATGGATTCCGTATCTCGATAGACGGCTTTGGTTCCGGCTACAGTACTCTGCAACAAGTGGAATTTCTACCACTAGACTCTCTCAAAATAGGCCTCAACCTCATATTGCCGATGTTAAGTTCTCGCACTGCCCTCGCCTTGGTAGAAGCCAGTGTCTTGGTTGCCAACCGCATTGATGTGGCATCAGTCGCTGAAGGCATTGAATGTATTGAAGTGTGGCACTCCCTTCGCGATATGGGCTGCAACTATGGTCAAGGTTTTTTTATTGCCAAACCCATGCCCGCTGACAAATTGCAGGGCTGGCAAGAGCTTTGGGATTCATTACTCGAAAGTCGAACGCTTTGTCCACCTCTGGCACTGAACACCATCGTTATCTAACCCTCGAAAAGGCGCGGCTTTCGCGCCTTTCTTCTCCCCTTACAATTTCCTATTTTACTTGGCCGCAAAGCCACCTTATTTCCTTTAGGTCACCACGTTTCTGTAATAAAATAACACCTTACTTTTTACAGTAGTTTTGGAGATGCTCATGTCGGTGATTGGCCGTATTCACTCTTTTGAGTCTTGTGGAACCGTTGATGGTCCTGGCATTCGATTTATCGTTTTCATGCAAGGATGCCTGATGCGCTGCAAATACTGCCACAACCGTGATACGTGGGATCTGGATGATGGCCGCGAGGTCACTGTCGAAGAAATCATGAAAGAAGTGGTCACGTACCGTCACTTCATCAATGCTTCTGGTGGTGGTGTTACAGCATCCGGTGGCGAAGCCATGCTTCAACCTGAATTCGTGCGTGATTTCTTCCGTGCAGCAAAAGCCGAAGGCATTCATACCTGTCTGGATACCAATGGTTACATCCGCAAGCACACTGATGTCGTTGATGAAGTGTTGGATGCCACCGATCTGGTGATGCTGGACCTGAAACAAATGAACGACGAAATCCACAAAGATCTGATTGGCGTATCAAACCGCCGAACGCTGGATTTCGCCCGCTACCTGCATCAACGTGGTCAGAAAACCTGGATTCGTTACGTCGTGGTTCCGGGCTACACTGACGATGAAGAATCTGCACACCGTCTGGGTGAGTTCATCAAAGACATGGACAACATCGAGAAAGTGGAAATGCTGCCATACCACCAGCTTGGCGCGCACAAATGGGAAGCGCTGGGTTACGAGTATGAGCTGAAAGATGTCAGCCCACCGAAGAAAGAAACCATGGAAACGCTAAAAGCGATTCTCGAAGGCTACGGCCACAAAGTGGTTTACTAAGCGAACAGATGATAAAAACCGGCCACCAGCCGGTTTTTCTTTATCCGCCGAATGTCATCTATCCGGCGACAAATATTCCCTATCGTAGAAAGTACGCAGCCAGTGTGGACGATACACTGCCATCAAGGTGACAGCCATACCATTCAATAGCCCTTCCGGGAACCAGATCAACAGCGCCAGTGTCAGGTAATTGTCGAGGATAGTATCCCAGCCATGAAGGCCAGACACCCAATACCCTGTCGACACCGTACAAAGGTGGAAGACAATGGTAAAGGCCGCATTAAGAAAACCAGCGATGAAGATATAGATAAACAGGTGATGGCTGAGGTATCGATAGGAAAGCAGGAAAATCGCATAGCTGACCAAAGCAGAAAGCACCGCCGTCGTGAAAGCATAAAGCCCCACATCGACAAACGGTAGCAAGCCGAAGCCCACCATCAAAGCCAACGGAATAACCGAAATCCAGATCGCGATCCTTGGGCCATGGCACAGCGTGAGCACTGTCATTCCCAGAAAGTGAATATCCAGCCCTTCGCTGATCCCCGCTTTCAATGCCCACAGGCAAAACAGAATGATCCCACTGGCAAAAACCAAATGCTGATAGTCCTTCTCCGTGCGCATTTTCTGCCAGCCAAGCGGCGATCTGCAAAGCCACAGCGACACCAGAAAACATGTCCAACCAAACACCTGCCAGTAAATCATCCTTGTCCTTTTCTCCTTGGGCGCTGAGCTAAAAGAATCAATAAATTTTCAAGTTAAAAAAGCGTAACTAACCTGTATCCAGATCAAAAAAGTAGCCTGCGCCAACTGTTAATCTGTGGCACATGAATTGCCAAACTTACTCACTTTAAATCATTACTAAGAGACTGTTTGGATGAAGAATTTTTATTTTTCGAGGCCACTATTATGGAAATGACACACGCTCAACGTCTTATCCTATCTAATCAATACACGCTAATGTCCCAACTTGATCCACAAAATGCAGAAAAATATCGTCGTCTACAAACTATTGTAGAGCGCGGATATGCCCTGCAAATGCGTGAATTGGATAAAGACTTTGTCGACATGCCAGAAGAACTGTGCCGCCAGGTGGTTGATATCATGGAGATGCACCACGCACTTCAAGAATCTTACCGCATGCTGGAAGATGGCACCCGTTGCGAATGTGACGTGGATGCACGTCGTCTTCAATTCTGGGGTTTTGATGCAGCGACTGAAGCACATCTGGTAAACTATGTGCGCTTCCTGGCCGATGTCGAAGGTTTGTACCCACAATTCGACAAGGGTTCACACCACTTCAACAGCCAAACACCGATGCTGGCAAAATACCAACGCATGCTGCAGGTATGGCGCAACTGCCCTCGTCAGTACCACCTGTGTGGTAACGAACTTTGCCAAATCGTGGGCGCGTAAGTTCAAAAAACCTCAATCAAGAGCCGCTGTTTTCAGCGGCTTTTCTGTATTCAAATTCCACTCATAACCTCATGTTTAAATTGAACTTACCCCGCAAAGCATTGACAGGAAAATTGACAAGTAATTTTGATTATCAGTGACAAATTAATTTATTTGCGCCCAAGCTAAATCGGTTGTCTAATCGCCACGCACCCAACAGGTTTTGATGATGCCGTCGAGGTGTATACGGGCTAGGTCGAGCAAATCAAACTCTGATTTGCAATGTGCTGGAACAACCTCAAGTTGCAGTTTCCACGCAGACGAGCCGTTTTCTCTGTCATACCGTGCAGCAGTAAGCGCGGCCTTTTTAGGAATGGCAATGAAATCTATCGCAAACCACGCTGTTCAGGCTGAAGGCCTGACTACTCTTTGCGACACCGCAGCTAACATCCACCCGCAAAACAAACCCCAGAACCTGTCGACCCATGTGCGCAGGAAACGGGCATCGTTAAAGCGAACACGCAGCGCGGAAACCGTGCTTTTTGAACTGTCGCTTCAGATGCCTGAGTAAGGTCTGCCAGCGTTACCCATTATTTTTATCTGGTACACAGCACCGGTGACGGCCACCTATTATCTGCCGTCAGCGGCGTTTCCTGTACCCAATCACCACTGAGGAACGAACATGAGTGATTGGTCTATCAATGACGCCCGCGATGTCTACAACACGCCTTACTGGGGTCAGGGTTACTTCGATATTAATTCACAAGGCGAGGTGATTGCCCGTCCGGATACTCAACAACCGGACAACAACATCGCGCTTTCAACGCTGGCTGATGAACTGATTGCCAAAGGCGCTTCTTTGCCTGTGCTGGTGCGTTTCCCAGAGATCTTGCACCATCGCGTAGACAGCCTGTGCACCCACTTCAACGATGCCATTGCTGACTACGGCTATGAAGGCGAATACCTGTTGGTTTACCCGATTAAAGTGAACCAGCAAAAAGAAGTGGTTGGCGAAATCCTGAAAAGCCAATACGCCAGCCAGGAACGTCAGCTGGGTCTGGAAGCGGGCAGTAAGCCTGAGCTGATGGCAGTGCTGGCCATGGCGCGTCAGGCAAGCTCTGTAATCGTGTGTAACGGCTACAAAGACCATGAATACATCCGTCTGGCACTGATTGGCGAAAAGCTGGGCCACGAAGTCTACATCGTGCTGGAGAAGCTTTCTGAGCTGGATACTGTGCTGGCAGAAGCGAAAGCATTGGGCGTGAAACCACGTCTGGGTCTGCGTGCGCGTCTGGCGTCTCAAGGCAAAGGTAAGTGGCAGGCAAGCGGCGGCGAGAAATCGAAGTTCGGTCTGTCAGCTTCTCAGTGTATGACGGTAATGGATCGCCTGCGCGAAAACGACATGCTGGATTCACTGCAACTGCTGCACTTTCATCTGGGCTCGCAAATCGCCAACATCCGCGATGTACGCTCCGGTGTGAACGAAGCGGCACGTGTTTTTGCAGAGCTGACCCAAATGGGCGCGGGCATCACGACGGTAGACGTGGGCGGTGGTCTGGCAATCGACTACGAAGGCACACGCAGCCAAAGCAGTTGTTCCATGAACTACAGCCAGCGCGAGTACGCCAACAATGTCGTCTACACCATCGGTGATGTGTGTAAAGCCTTTGACATCAAGATGCCGCGTATTATCTCTGAGTCGGGCCGTAACCTGACGGCGCATCACGCTGTGCTGATCACTGATGTGATGGGCGTGGAAAGCTACCAGCGCGAGGAAGTGTTTGCGCCTGCAGAAGATGCGTCGCAGATCCTTCATAACATGTGGCGTTCTTTCAAAGACCTGAGCCAGTCGACTGACCAGCGTTCACTGGTGGAGATTTACCACGATAACCAGAACGATCTGGCAGAAGTGCACATGCAATTCGCCATGGGCTTGGTGAACTTTGCCGAGCGCGCCTGGGCAGAACAAATCAGCCTGCGTATTTGCTACGAGCTGTCTTGCAAGATGTCCCACAAAAACCGCGCACACCGCCCGGTTCTGGACGAGCTGAACAGCCGCTTGGCAGACAAGTTCTTCGTGAACTTCTCCTTGTTCCAGTCACTGCCGGATGCATGGGGTATTGAGCAGGTGTTCCCTATCCTGCCGCTGTCAAAGCTGGATAAAGAGCCGGAAAGCCGCGCAGTGCTGTTGGATATCACCTGTGACTCTGACGGTGCCGTTGAGCAATACGTGGAAGGCCAAGGCATTGAAAGCACGTTGGCTGTGCCGACTTGGAGCGATGAATCGCCTTACCGTATTGGTTTCTTCCTTGTGGGTGCATATCAGGAAATTCTGGGCGACATGCACAACCTGTTCGGTGATACCGATTCTGCGGTCGTTCGCAGCAATAAAGATGGCGGCTACGAGATTGAATCTATCCACCACGGCGACACCGTGGGTGATGTGCTGCGTTACGTACACTTGGAAGCGGACGAGTTCCTAAGCCAATACGAAGAAATGGTGAAAACCCTGCCAGAGCAGGAGCAAGACGCAATTCTGTCTGAGCTTTCTGAAGGTCTGAAAGGTTACACCTACCTCGAAGACATCCACCACAACCGTTAATGATTTCGGCTGCCTGCATAGCGGGCGGCCTCTTTTTCAAGGATTTATCAATGGCAACATTGGCCAACTACCCAGATTACTCCCTGTACGCCAACGCGTTCGGTTTCCTGCGCCAACCACTGGTGTTTAACCCACAAGGTTGCGACGCTGACGTGGTGATCACAGGCGTTCCTTTTGATATGGCAACCACAGGCCGCTCTGGTGCGCGCATGGGCCCAGGGGCGATTCGTCAGGCATCCACCAACCTGGCGTGGGAAAGTAAAAAATGGCCTTGGGATTTCTCCCTGACCAAAGAAATCAAAATCACTGACTGCGGTGATTTGGTGTTTGAATGCGGCGATGCACGCAACATGAGCGAGCGTTTGGAAGCCCACGCCACCAGCCTTCTGGCAGAAGGCAAAACCCTGCTGACGTTTGGCGGCGACCACTTCGTGACCCTGCCACTGCTGCGCGCCCACGCAAAGCAGTTCGGTGAAATGGCACTGGTTCACTTTGATGCCCATACCGACACCTACAGCCAAGGCAGCGAATTCGACCATGGCACCATGTTCTACACCGCGCCAAAAGAGGGTCTGATTGACCCACACGCGTCGATTCAAATTGGCATCCGCACTGAGCACAGCGATACTCTGGGCTTCCAAGTAGTGGATGCAGCAACGGCGAATGATTGGTCTGTGGAACAAATCGTAGAAGCGATCAAAACCCGCGTTGGCGACCGTCCTGTTTACCTGACCTTCGACATCGACTGTCTGGATCCCGCTTACGCGCCGGGTACAGGCACTCCGGTTTGCGGCGGTCTGAGCACTGACAAGATCCTGAAAGTGATCCGCTCACTACAGGGCATCAACCTGATTGGTATGGATGTGGTAGAAGTGGCTCCGGCCTACGACCACGCAGACCTGACCTCTCTGGCGGCAGCGACGATCGCAACTGACCTGCTGTATGTGTGGGCGGCAAATCGTAAAGCGAAGTGATTGTGACTTTGCTTACTAGAAACACCTGCTTAGGCGGGTGTTTTTGTTTTTAGCACAGCTTGCTATGCCCAAAGTGATAGAATAGTATCACTATAGTGTCACTTTGGAGCTGCTGTTATGAAAGTCGAACTTGTTACTTCACTGAAACGTCAAGCAACCAAAATCCTCGCTGATCTGCACGATACAAAAGAGCCGGTATTGATTACAGAACACGGTAAGCCGTCAGCCTATCTTGTCGACGTTGAGGATTACGAGTTTATGCAGAACCGTTTAGCCATTCTTGAGGGAATCGCTCGGGGAGAGCGCGCTTTAGCTGAAGGTAAAACGGTTAGCCAGCAAGAAGCCAAGGATAAAATGTCGAAATGGCTGAAGTAATCTGGACGGAATCAGCGCTGTCAGATCTCAATGATATCGCCGAATACATCGCGCTTGAAAACGTCGTAGCGGCAAAGCACCTTGTTCAGACTGTGTTCGCTAGTATTGAACGATTAGAAGAGTTCCCTGAGTCAGGACGCACGCCTCCAGAACTCGAAAACCTCAGCTATTGTGAAGTTGTTGTGAATCCTTGCCGCGTTTTTTACAAGCACGAAGGCGATAAGGTGTTTGTTTTATTTGTCATGCGTGCAGAAAGAGATCTTCGAAAATTCTTGCTAAGCCAAAAGTAGCGAATAAAAACACCTTCTATTTGCACTCATCTATCGCGCTATTATCGCTACTTTGCTTGAACCCTTCAGCCCCACACCGTATCCTTGCCGCTCATTCATCCTTGCCGAAATTTCGCTATGTCATCTTATCTTTGTCCGCTGTGCCAAGAGCCGCTGAACCTTTCTGACCGCACGTACAAATGCGCCAACAATCACCAGTTCGATCTGGCGAAAGAAGGCTATGTAAACTTGCTCCCTGTGCAGCATAAGCGTTCAAAAGATCCGGGTGACAACAAAGAGATGATGCAGGCTCGCCGCCAGTTTCTGGATGGTGGTCATTACCAGCCAATGCGAGATGCGGTCAGTGTTCTGCTCACTTCACTGCTTGATGGTAAGGAAAACGCACAGCTTTTAGATATCGGTTGTGGCGAAGGCTACTACACCAGCTTTTTCGCCGATGAGCTGGATAATGCCGCGGTGTTTGGCCTTGACATTTCCAAGGTGATGATCCGCTACGCGGCGAAACGCTACCCGAATGTGGACTTTCTGGTCGCTTCCAGCCAGCGTCTGCCATTTGCCGACAAGCAGTTGGATGCGGTGGTACGCATTTACGCGCCGTGCAACGGCGAAGAATTGGCGCGTGCAGTGAAAGACAATGGCGTGGTCGTTACCGTCACTCCGGGGCCTCGCCACCTGTATCAGCTCAAAGCGGGTATTTATGACGAAGTGCGCCTGCACGATGTGCCTGTAGAAGACTTACCGGGTTTTGAGCTTGAAACCGAGCAAACCGTCGCTTACCCGATGACACTCAATAGTGCCGATGCTACGACTCTGCTGCAAATGACACCGTTCGCCTGGCGTGCGCCGGAAAGCCTGTGGCAAACATTGAAAAACGCCGAACAGTTTGAATGTGAAGCCGATTTTACATTAAGGGTGTATCGCTCAAATCGCTGCAGATTGTGATTGGCGCTGCCGGGAAATTTCTTTTCCAAGACTTAGAGAATGAAGAGCCAGCGATTGCTGGCTCTTTGTTATTATGCTGTCTTGTTTCTCGTCTGGTTGGGGCTTTACTACCCCAACGAACGATGAGATTTAGTCTGGGTGGATGACTTGGTCAACAATGTAACCATTTTCTGACTCCGACAAATGTTGACTAGGGAATGCGTCTTTAAGCCAGTATTGTGGAATTTGTCCCAAAATTCTTGGTGGTGGATCCATCGGTTGGCGACGCGCATCGTCTGATGCCCAGACTCCTGAGTTCATCACCAATGCATTTTTCGACAGTCCAAATTTCCCGTTGCTATTGTGACATACCAGGCAAAAGCCATTGTTCTCTTCGCTAGGTCTGGGTTGATTCCAAACTACGCTGACAGGTTGATGAATACGGTCTCCTACCCAATCGTAAGCGCCTTTATCTGCTAGATGCGCATAGCCATCCTGTGTGTGATCCGTTAGACATGTTGTCCCAGAAGAGGTCGAAACAAGGCTTCCATGACCAAGGTTACATACGAACTCATTGTTAAGGCGGAGATGGTTGTAAAGCCTGACTTCATCAATCCATCCTCTAAGACCCTCGCCTATTTTCAGTGTCCCCTTACTTAAGACAAAACCACTTTTCATCGTCTGTGGGAGGTCGAATGTGGTTATTTCTGTTCCATCTATGAATAGAGTGACACTGTTGGCTGTGTTACCTTGTTTTTTGATTTCTATAGCAAAGTGTTTCCAGCCCTGGCCACCAAGCTGGTAGTGATCAGTGATGTCGTACTTATAATTCCCCGTCGCGCCATTCGATCTGAATTTAATATAGGTCCTTCCCGCTTCGTCGCGGTTGAAGGAAATGTATCCACCCGACGCCAGGGTAACCAGTGTATAGTTTTTCCCCGGGTTGGCGGCAAGTCTGTCGTCAACAAACAGACTCAGCAACCAACCATCGCTATTGTCAGGTGCACTAGCGAAATCATAAGCAAGGTAATTTGTTCTATGAAGCCAAAGCCCCTTACCTTTGATCCCGCCCATCGCTTGAGGCTCTATTCGCTTGTATTCGCTTCCAACAACGGAGCCATATAAAGGAATACTGCCCGAGGAGCCTGTCGCTGCATTTTGGACTTTCACCACGTCGCTGCTTGATTCAGGTCGAAGATAGCCGTTACCTTCCAATCCGAAATGGCTGTTCATATCTGAAACAATCAACGCATTTGAGTCCAAGTAATCATCAAAAACAATCTCATCAGTTGCTTTACCATTGCTGATGTACCACACAACATCCCTTGGCGTTAACGGCACCATTTGGGGATGGTAGTTAAACAGTTGCTCAGTTGATTCAATTATTGTGCTGTTGCGGTTCCATGCCGACGCTGATGTGTTGTTATTGCCATTTTCCCGGCCAACGCCTGCATCAACCCATCCTCTATTTCCACGGTAAAGCTTGACTCTTGGGCGGTCTGCTATTTCGAAGCCCCAATCAGTGTTATTGAGCAAATTATCTGGAATGACTATTTTTCCCCGAGTCCACAACCCCATCATAGCGACGGTCAGTGTTTTCAACGATCTTTGCGTGTCTAGGCAATTATCGCAATCTTGCAGTTCGTAGTCGTTTTGTTCCAGGAAACGGCCTTTTACTGTAAAAAACAGATTGTTACCATCCCTGTCAATCCAAGGGTAGGTACCGCCAAAGCCAGTCGTAAAGTCACTGCCGCTCGGCGATACGAGAGACCCGTCAGGATATCTGAAAGGCTGGCTTGCGAAGCCGTAAATTTGGTTAATTTCGTTGTCAAATGGCGCGTACTTGATTGGACGCTGCTGGTCCCAGCCAGAAACATCACAAGGACCTTGGTCATTATTGTACGCATAAAAAATGTTCGCATTAGACGTGGTATGGTCGCTCCCGTTATTGTCTTTCCATGTCACATTATCTGTGCTGTCACCAAAGCGGGCAACGAGCAGTCGTCCATCTCGCGTTACTGTGGGTTCGAGGAGATTATCACCTTTGTAGATGGCTCCCTCTTTCATTGTCCCAGGGGTGGCAGACTCAATGTATGCGTTTTTTGTTTTGGGGTTAGCCACCAAAACATCAACTGGAATGCTAACTAACCGCTGGTTTCCGTCCGAAGTACCATTGTTTTTAAGCCCTATGACAACGAGCTTGTACAAATCTTTCTTTCCATTGTGTGGCATCGGAGAAAGTCGTGTTAGATAGTCATTTATATACTTACTATCATATCTTGGATCAGCCTCATTCAGGGCTTTCTGGCGAAGATAGAAGTCTGTGGTATCACACACAGCCACGTGAGAAAACTCCCCCCCAAAGTAAGCGCCTCCAGACATGTCCACACTGAACGCGTTGGCCCCACCAATCAACGCAGTACCTTTTGAAGACTCACTAAAGTGAGACGTCAGTACCTCGGGCTTTCGCAAGTAAATTTCCATTTTTCCTTCGACGGATTTCGTCACCACTATTACACGTCCATCACCAGAAGAACGGTTAGAAGTGATATGTGGCTGTCGATAGTTGCCACTATCAAGCATAACGACGTCACGATTCAATTTTGGCAATGGTGGCAATTGCTGATTAGATGGTGCTGAAAGCGCCGAAAATGAAAATAATGAAATAATAGCAATTCTGTATTTCATTTTTATTCCCTTAAAAATTAGAATGTTAATTGATAAAATCTGCACTTCTATAACTTTCAATTGAACGTTAAAAAAGGCATTTAATCGAAATTTTCTAGTAATGGATGAGTGACCCAAATTTGCGACACTGGTTTAAATTATCATTATTTATTTCGATACGTCGTCTCAATTACGAGACGATGTTATTATATTTTTTGCTTAATACTTAAGTATGAGCTGGGCCTGCAACTTTTTTACAAGACTAATGATTTATTTATGAGCCATTATGGGATAGATAAACTTCACAACTGAAAATTATCGGGAAGAAAAATAAAGGCAGGGGTTTCCTCTATTAACCTGATAAATATATAAATTAAATAAAATCGAGCAAAAAAAAGACTTGGTAACAAGACACAATTCCAAATTTAATAACCAGCCGTGAAACGTGATTGTATTTTACGAATCCAACAATCTCGAAAAATCCAAAAAATCCGGAAAATCCGGAAAATCCGGAAAATCCGGAAAATCAGCAAAAGATTACTCATTTGATATCACTTGGGAGAATTGGCAAAAAAAGAAGTTAAATAGTCGGCCCTGAAAAAGCCGTTTTTGCCATTAAGAAATCAAGCAAAAAATAGGGAAGCTGAAATACCAGCTTCCCTATTTTTTAGACAACTGCGCCTGCTTAGTCGCAATAGCATCCTTGTTCATTGT